>NZ_MWTH01000005.1:261654-369928 GCF_059752395.1 Halorubrum sp. B53
CCGGCGCGAGCGGCCAGCGGAGAAAGCGTGGGGGGTGAGCAGCCACGCCGCGCAACCCCCCGCGCTTTCCCGCTGGCGCCGAGACCATATTCACTTCAGCCCGGAACGCGGCCGAGCGGAGCGAGGCCGCGCCAGCCCGGAATGGTCGGTCGCGAGCGACGCGCCGGGCGGCAGCGGCGAGCGCGGCGCGCCGGCACACACACGCACCAGCCGCGAGCGACCACAAGCGTCACACCTCGGGCAGCTGCGCGGGGCGCCCACGTCGCAGCCCACGAGCCTACACCCGCCACAGCCCAACGGTGGGCCGCGTCCCACACCCCACCCAGCAGCGTTTGATTCACAGCCAGATCGGCGGAACGTTAATGTGGGTCGTGGTATCACGACACACAGTATGGGGCGCGCTGCCGATCCCCCATCCGATGAGTCCCCGGAGCACAGCCACCTCCGCATTCGCCCGACCGACACCGAGCTGCCGCCGGCTGCCGTCGAGCAGGGGTTCTGTCGCCTCCATACGATTGAGACCCCCACCGAGGGCTGGCGCGACCGGCTGTTCAGCACCGAGCCGCCCACCATCGAGTTCCGGCTCCAGCGGCCGGCAGGTGCCGACGCCGAGCTCAGCCTCTATGCCGGCATCGAGGACGCACCGCAGGCGGCGCTGAAAGAGGCGCTCCGCACTGCCTGCCCGAACGCCTACGAGCTCACGCCGGCGACACCCGACCCCGTCGCCCCGCTTGCCGACGATGTCGAAGATACGCCAGCTACGGACGACGACGACGGAAATACACCAGCCACGACCGACGACACTGAACATGCGCCAGCCACGGACGGCGCCACCCCGGCGCCGCCGGGCGATGCCGCCGACCCCACAGCCACGGGCGACGAGCCGCCCAACCCACGAGCCCCAGCCGCCGACGCTGACACGCCACCCACGGACGACCCGGACGCACCACCCACCGACGATCCCACCCGTGCGGCCGTCGAGTGGATTGGCGAGGCCGAGCGGCGCGACGACTGGCAAACCCGGCTCACCCCGTTCGCTACGTTTCAGGAAGACGACGACGCCCAGCTCCCGCTGGCGGTGCTCGCGGAGACGCTGGCCGACACGACCGCGGCCGTCACCGTCCAGATCGTCTGCCAGCGCTACGACGACTGGCGCAGCGAGGCGCACGACCGCCAGTTCCAGCTTGAGGAAGGGCGCGACACCATGGGCGCGCGGTTTATTGACTTCCTGCTCGGCGGGCCGGAGAGAACCGGCTCCGACCAGACGTCCACCACCGCCCGCGAGTGGGACAATCCGGCCGTCACCGGCCGGCAGGACGCGATCGCCGCCGCCGATCCGCAACACGCGTTTTGCGTGTCGGCCCGGTGTGTCATTGCTGGCCCCGACGCGAAGGGGTTGGCCCGCCGGCTCACCACTGCCCTGGAGGCGCTCAGCGGCGACTACTACACGATCGATGGCTCCGTCCACACGGGAGACGCGGTCGAGCCGGTCTGTACAGCAATTCAGGAGCGCGCGGTCCACGAGCCCAGCTACGAAACAGCAAAGACGAAGCTGCCGTGGACCCGCAACCGAAGCCGCGCGCTCATCATGGACGCGGGGACGGTGCCCGCACTCTGTTTACTCGATGGGACGGCGCTCACCACGGGCGGCGACCGCGCCGTCGACCCGCCCGGCGCCGACCGGACGGCGCTGCCGCCGCCACCCGACGACCAGCTGGCCCGGTATCAACAGCCCGGGCTCACGCTGGGCCAGCCGCTTGATCAGGACGGCGAGCCCACCAGCGACACCGTGGCGGTGCCGCCGTCGCTCCAGCGGCTCCACGTCGCGTGGTTCGGGAAGACCGGCGCCGGCAAATCAACGAGTCTCCTCACCGGCATACTCGCCAATCAGGCCGCCACGGACGGCGCCGACATCCTCATCACGCCGAAAGGCGACGCGACCGCCGAAGCGTATCTCCGCGCGCATTACGCCGAGACCGGGAGTCTCGCGGACGTCTACTACTTCGACTGTGCGGAGACGCTGCCGGCGCTGTCCTTCTTCGATATCCGGCCGCAGCTGGCCGCCGGGATCGATCGGGCGACCGCCGTCGAGGATCTCACCGACCACTACATCGAGATTCTCGAAGCCATCATGGGCCCCGAGCAGTTCCACCAAGCAGTCCGCTCGCCCGACATCATCCGCCAGCTGGTGAAAGCGCTCTTCGATCCGGTCCACGGCGACGACGCGTTCACCCATCGGGCGCTCCAGCAGGCGGCCGCCCGCTTTCATGAGACGGGCGAGCCACCGCCGGTGGTCGACGATGAGCTTCAGTCGATGTTGTACAACGTCGCCGCCAACAGCCAACAGACGTTTGACGAACTCCTTCAGGGGGTTCACAACCGCATCGAGAAGATCCCGCTCGACCAGCGGCTCGGCCAGCTGTTTAATCACGTCCCGGACGATGACGATCCCCACTTCGACCTACGTGAAGTGATCGATGAGGACGCGGTCGTCATCCTCGACACCGGCGACCTCCGGGCGGCCAGCCAGCAGGCGCTGGCCCGGACCGTCCTCTCGAAGCTGTGGACGGCGCTCCAGCGGCGCGCCCAGACGACGGAGCCGGCCGATCGGCCGGTGGTCAACCTGTATCTCGAGGAGGCGGCCCAGCTCGTCAGCTCCGGTGTTATCGATGACTTCCTCGCGCAGGTCCGGTCGTTCGGCTGTGGCGTGACGCTTGCGACGCAGTTCCCCGGCCAGCTGCGGGTCCGCGACGAGGCCGCGTACGTGGAGCTGCTCAACAACGTCTCGACGATCATCACGGGGAGCGTCCCCGTCGATGACGCACTCGCCACGCGGCTCGCCACGGCCGACCTGGAGCCGAGCGCCGTCGGCAACCGGCTGCGGTCGCTCCAGCGGGGCCACTGGCTGGCCCGGCTGCCCGCCCCCTTCAACACCCAGCCACCCCGGCCGTTCCTGCTCGCGAGCGCGCCGCTGCCGCCGGGCCATCCCGATGGTGACGGGTTCCGGCCGGCACGGGAGGCCACCTTTACCACCCGCTCCGAGCAGTTGCGCGAGCGCACCCGCGAGCAGTACGGGCTCGACGTGACGGCCACGCAGGCGACAACTGGGTCGACGACCGAGGCGGCCGAGCCAACGGATGCGGCCGCTGACGACGCGCCGACCCGCGTTGATTCGGCGCTGCCGTACACCGACCGGCTCCCCGAGCCCGTCGCGTACGACGGCGAGCGCCACGCGGTCATCTGTACGGGCTGTGACACCCGGTATGACCCGTCACCCGACGGCCTCCGCGCGGCGGTCGTCTGCTGTCATGATCCGGGCGCCGTTGATCGCGCCGCGTACCCGATCTGTGAGCTGCCGCTCAAGCTCACGTACACTGAACGCCAGGAGAGCGCGATCAGCGACGCCGGCCTGCGGTTCCTCCAAGCGGTGTACTCGGCGCATCAGGGCCAGTACGACCCCGAGTTGGAGTACGACATCACCCGCGACAGTATGCGCCGGCTTCAGGAGTACGTTGGCATCGACGCCGCCGAAGTTGATGAGCTCCGGGAGGCGGGGCTGGTCAGCCGGGACTGTCGGTACCCGCATACGCTGTATACCGTCACGCCGGAGGGGCGGGACGCAATCGGCGTGCGCCACCGGGAGGGCGTCGCGTACGGCGCCGGCGCCGGCGACCTCAGCGAATCCAGCCTTCATGTGGCGATGGTCGAGGTGGGCACACAGCTGCTCGAACACGAGTACGTCGCCGACCCTGAGTCGCCGGCCACCCGGGTTGAAGAGTACTATGAGGTGGCCGACGGGCGGCTTGATGCCGCGGCCGTCGATGAGGCCGGCGACGTCGTCGCCGCGCTCGAAGCCGAGCGGATCAACAACGACGCCGTAGAAGCGATCCCCGCCGATTACGACAAGCTCGCCGCCCAAGAGCCGGCGGCGGCCGTCTGGATCGTCAAAAACCGGGCGGCCGCCCACGAGGTGATTACGGCGCTCAACGACCCCGCGACGGGCCCGGCGCGCGTCGCAAAAACGTACGGCGAACAGACCCGACCCGACATGTTCACCATCGACCAGCCAGGGCTCACGGACGTTGTTACGTTTCAGGCCGCCCGGGATGCGTATCTCGACCGGGCGTGATCGGGGGCAGCGAACGCGCCGTGGCGTGGTGGAACCACCTGGGGCACGGCCGGGCCCCCACAGACGCTGGCAGCACATGGTGGTCCAAGCTTAACCACCCCGCAGGTGGCCGCTGAGGGGAAAAGCGAGCGTAGCGGCCCACAAATCGAGGTGTTTCAGCCACTGTGCCGTCCGCAAGAACCCCGTCACGTACGGGTGAAAGCTACTCTCACCACCGCGAGTGACGCCACAGCCGCGTGGCTCGTGTGGTGAAGTGGTGCCCGGCGATCCAGACAGCAACAAACCGCCTGCCCGCAGCGGGATCAGATACAACTCGTGACAACGGTCGCCGCGCCACGACACGTCGGTATGCTAAATATCTCAGCAATACGATATCAAAGATCTGCCGTACCACCCCCGTGTTGTCGGGGGTGGTGCGACAGTTCGAATACGTTCTCACATAAATCTGAAATATATAGCGCCGCTGTCGCACACGGCGCCGATCGCGGCGGGGATCGAACACCCCCGGAAAGACGGCCGCGTTACGGCCCGTGTCACGCCGATTTCATCGATCACGACGGAGGGCAGTCCACCTGAAACGAAGGTTATCACGGAGTATGCTGTCGGAGTTTTCACTCGTTTCGACTGTGGATCTTGCGGACGGCGCAGTCGCTGAAACACGACCGAGTACGGTGCGATAGCCCGAATTCAAGGGTGGTCACCGGTGGGACATGGGCAACTCGTAGTGTCATAAAACACGACGGCTGCCCTGTGGTCAAAACACCCGCCGAATCCGCCTGACACTCCACAACAGAAGCGTCAAGAACCACCGGCTACGCCCGCAAAAAATATTGTTCTCCCGTGAGCAGCGCACACACACAGCCGCGACACCGCGTGAGCAATCGCCCACAACCAGCCAGCCACGCGCCAAACCCGACGTCCGAATGAATGGACTCCGTGTGACCGCCCCGATTCAGCAGATCGCCCACTGGATTACGACGGGCGAGATTGCGCCGCTGGTCGTGCTGTATGCCATGTTAACTGTTGGTGATCTACAGCTTCAGCGGGTGTTGCGGCGGCTCACCCATCGTGAGTGGGTACATGGGATGCCGGTTGGCTACCGTGTCGGCCGGCTCCTGCGCGCGTACGCACCGTCACAGATGTTGCTCCGGTATGTGTCCGGCGTTGCGGTCACTGCGCCATACGCCGAGATAGAGCCGCCACAGAACCTGTGGGGGTATTTCTCGGTACAGACGGCCGCAATAGTTGGGGTGGCCACCGAAGAGGGTGTGTTCCGCGGGCTGGCGTATCTCGGCGCAGGTGTCATCGGGATTGATCCGCTGTGGCCGGTTGTCGCGGGCACCGTGGTGTGGGCGGCCCTCCACGGCATTGGCCGCGGAATTACGATACTGGTGACCACCGGCTGGCTCTACGTGGCCTTATGGAGTGTCGGCCACTGGGAGATCGCAGTTGGCCTCCATCTCGCCACCAATCTCAGTGCCGTCACCTATGGGTATCACGACTACTTTGGCCTCGGAGGAGAATGAGCAGTGATGGGGCAACCGCTATCGTCATCGAATGGTCAGGCGTCTATGAATCGGTGGTGGCCGATGCGATCCAAGGAGCGCCCGAACTACACGTTGGGATTGTGCTTCAATAGCGGGCTCCGAGTACCCCATATGCTCTCAGGTCCGGCGATGGAGATCCACATATCGACACGGAAGAAGAACTCCCGCCACGTGGTTGGTAACGAGTTCAGAGCAGGTTGAACGGCAGAGAGTAAGCGGGCGCGACGGGCGCTGGTTCGACCGTCGAACGAATCGACCTTTCAGGCGTGAGGCGGTCGAATTCGACCGGTTCAAAACCGCCATTTCTGACAAATAAGTTACTAATCTGCGCCATTCGTGCTGAATACAGCGCGCGAGTCGGTCGCGCAGTTCAAACGATTCCAGCGAACCAGAGAACCGTATAGGTCAACGCCAGAATAGACAGGACGATGCCGACGATACCGAGGAGACGCCCTTGCCGTTCGCTCATACCTATCTCTGGAACTGGTACGTAATCATTCTACTGCCGACACAGTCACCCTGCTGCATACACGCTCTGTATCGGTCATGCCCTTACTGACAGGCGGCAGGGAATTCGAAACGATGCTGCTGTATAGAGAGCGCGAATCTGGTACAAACCGAGGGCAATCTACGGGATAGAATGATCGGTCAATACAGGGGATCCACCTACCGATGTATATCACCGATCTGCCCACATTCCGTCAGAAATCACGTGCGAGATACAGAGGATCTATTCAGCACGGGAACTGCGTTATTTCACCCAAATATATCCTGAATCAGCCGATAGAATGTGGGTGCATACAGAATAATCAGCAAGGTCTATTCGGATATCAAAGCTTTTTTTTATCGCCAACAGGGGGTCGGTATGAGTCGCGAAAAGATCAACCGCTCGAACAAGGCGCTGATTCACTGGGAAGACTTGCTTGACGACGTCAAGACAATTGCGTCGGAGTACGAGTCAGATGGCTGGGAAACGCTTGTACTCCACCCTGGCGATGTCTCGACGATAACTGAGGGCAACACTGGATTCCGGCTTGTAGTTCCAAAATCGGAGTTGGAAATGCTAGGGGAGGCTGTCGAAGGAGATGAGGAGAGCTTCAACGAGTTTGAACTCCACCGTGCGCCCGCAGAAGACCTGTTCTTGTTCGTTGTTGTCGTGAAGTCGAGCGACCACAACCGGACTATCTCTTTTCCGGCATATTACGATCCAGAAACCGACGAGGAGTTCGTTACGGCGGTCCGCGAACAGGGATCAGTTTTCTCAGAAATAACCAATCTGGATCAATCGCAGCGGTATTCGTTTTGCCATGATGACCCGTCCCTATTTCTCCCGTAGTTATTCATAACCCTGGTTATGTTGGCCAGATTATATACTATGTAGCTAGGCCAGCCAGACGGCCCGATATTAAATTCGAATATTTCTATAGTTAATTCTTCTAATTTTCCAGACGATTATTTTCTCATTTAGGAAACATTTATAATACTCCGCAACACCAGCCGTAGTCATGCGACCCGATAACACGGAACGTCGCAAGTTCCTAAAACTGGTTGGTGCAGGTACGACTACTGTCGCACTCGCAGGGTGTGCAGGCAACGATGACGCAGACGGAAGCGATGGGACCGATGGGACCGATGGCGAAGACGGAAGCGATGGGACCGATGGCGAAGACGGAAGCGATGGGGGGGAAACGGACTTCCACTTCATCGCGGGCCAGGTATTCGGCACCCTCGACCCGGCCGAGCAGGTAGACTACACCCAAGGGATGGCTGCACAGAATCTCTACGACGAGTTCGTCACGGTTGATCCGGACTCGCTACAGCCGACTGCCAACATCGCCGAAGAATGGGATGTTGAGGATGGCGGTCAGACGTGGATATTCACCATCCGCGACGATGTGACGTTCACCGACGGTACAGACATGACCGCTGAGGACGTGGCCTACTCGATGAAGCGGATGCTGGAGATGGAGGCAGGTTACTCGTCGTTCTGGCTCAGCTACCTGAATCCAGAGGACGTGACCGCGCGCGACGAGCAGACGGTCGAATTCGGGTTCAACCAGGCTTACGGCCCAGCGCTGGCAACGCTAGTCCAATTCTACATCGTTAACAGCGAGGTAGTTCAGGAAAACGAGCAGGACGGCGATTACGGAAATGCCTACCTCCAAGACAACTCGGCGGGGTCAGGTGCCTACATCCTTGACGAGTGGGAGCAGGGTAATTCCATCTCAACATCAGCCTACGATGACTACTGGAAGGGATGGGATGACAACAGCTTCGACACGTTCCGGTCGACAGTCATCACCGAGCAATCGACCATCGTCAACACGATGCGTGAGGGCGGTGGCGACATGACCGACCAGTACATGGGGACCCAAGCCTACGAGGAGATGGACTCGTTCTCGAACGTTCGGGTACCAGAAGTACCCCAACTTCAGTTGTTCCACCTGCCACTGAATACTCAAAAGGCACCGACCGACGACATCAACGTCCGGAAGGCGATCGCTTACGCATTCGACTACGAAAGCGCGGTAAATGACATAATCGGTGGTGGAGCGGTTGCCGCGGGGCCAGTCCCTCGAGAGATGGCGGGTCACAACGACGATCTCGAGCCGATGTCTCAGGACCTCGATCGCGCGCAAGAGTTCCTCGATCAGGCGGAGTATTCCGTTGACGAAATCAACGAGATAGGCCTCGAACACGTAGTCGTAGCCGGAACCGAGCTCCAACGGCAAGTTGGGTTGCTAAACCAGTCCGGTCTGTCGGAGCTTGGTATTGAAGTGGAAATCAATCCCCAGCAGTGGGCCACGATCACCGACCGCGCCACCGACCCCGAAGAGACAGCCCACATCACGAATATCTTCCACACCGCGAAGATGCCTTCGCCGGACAGTCACAGTTACTTGATGTACCACCCTGAGTCGTTTGGGTCGTACATCTCCCAGTCGTGGTATTCGACCGACGAACTCGAATCAGTCCTCGAGGAGGCTCGCAGCACGCCAGACCTCCAAGAGCGCCTCGAAAAATATCAAGAAGCACAGGCGCTGGTAGTCGAGGGGATGCCCAGCGTATTTATTGCGAACCCACCGTACCGCATCGGAATTAACGAGAATGTCGGTGGTTGGCAGTACCAAGGCGTGATGGCATTCGACTGGGACGTGCACTCGATGCACCGCGAAGGGGAGGGGCGCGCAGAATAGCGGCTGCCAGAGCCAACCCTAATTAAACACCCTCAGATCCCATCACTTCCAATATTACACGCAACTAATGTCATACGTTAACTACTTGATTCGCCGTGCGCTCCAATCGATCCCGGTTATTTTTGGTTTGTCTATGCTGATTTTTGTCATTTCTCGGGTGATTCCGGGAGATCCGGTTCGGCTCGCGCTCGGCCCAGAGGCCAGCGATCAGCAGGTCGAGGCCCTCAAAACCGAAATGGGGCTTGATGAGCCAATCCCGGTGCAGTATGTCGACTGGCTGATCGGCGTAATTCAAGGCGACTGGGGAATGTCTCTGCGGACGAATAATAACGTATTCAACGACATTATCGCCCGGCTGCCCGCTACGTTCGAGCTCGTCGTCCTAACACTGTTCTTCGCGGTGCTGCTCGCGATTCCGTTCGGCGTTATCGCGGGAACAAACAAAGATCACTGGCAGGACCATGTCTCTCGTATCACCGCGCTGTTCGGCGTCTCAATGCCACGGTTCTGGGTCGCTATTGTGCTCCAGATCATCTTTGTCGTCACCCTCGGGCTGCTTCCGCTATCGGGGCGGCTGAGCGATGGAGTCGAGCCGCCTCCAGACGTAACGCACCTCTATCTCGTCGACAGCCTGCTTGCGGGCCAGTTCGGGACGTTTGTCGACGCCGCGACGCATCTGATATTGCCGGCGTTCGCGCTCGGACTGGCAACACTAGCACAGGTGATGCGACTCATCCGATCGGACATGATCGACGAACAGCGCAAGGACTACGTGCTCGCTGCGCGGGCGTACGGCCTTCCGAACAACCTAGTCGAATACAAATATATGCTGCGCAACGCGTTCACGAGCTCGCTGACGGTTATCGGGCTGTCGTTTGGCTTCCTGCTGGGAAATGCGTTCCTCGTAGAGATCGTTTTCGCATGGCCGGGGATGGCCCGTTACGGCGTCGAGGCAATTCTGTATCAAGATTTCAACGCCATCATTGGAGTCGTCATGGTCGTCGGTGTCGGGTTCGTGAGTGCGAACTTCATCGTGGACCTGCTGTACGGCTACCTAGACCCGCGAGTTAGACTGGAGGATCAATAAATATGGCTACTGAAAAAAGCGATGGACGGTTTCTCAGTACAGAGGACACCGCTCGACAGGAGCGGCTTAAACAGCTCAAGAGGACCTCGAAGAGCTTTATGCAGAATAAGCTCTCTGTCGTGGGTCTGCTGATGATACTGATACTGGTGTTCGCAGCGACGTTCGCTCCGTTTATTGCACCGTACCCTGATGATGCTGGGCCAGGGGTCCATTTCGACCGCGCGAGCCAGCCGCCAAGTCTTGAGCACCCGATGGGCACGGACACAACCGGTCGTGACATCTTCAGTCGGGTGTTGTTTGGTGCACGTATCTCGCTGATGATGGGTGCAATCGTGCTGTCAATAGCAATTTCGATCGGCGTCACCCTCGGGCTAGTCGCCGGCTACCTCGGTGGGAAGACCAACTCGGTCATCATGCGCACAACTGACATCTTTTTGGCCATCCCGCCAACGCTGCTAGCGATGGCTGTTGTCGCGGCCACTGGGGCATCGTTATTTAATGTCATGGTCGCCATCGCGTTCTCTTGGTGGTCATGGTACGCGCGACTGACCCAAGGAGAAGTCCTCTCAATCAAGGAGGAAGAATTCATCGAGTCTAGCCGGGCATTAGGCTCGAACTGGCTTCGGACAACATTCAAAGAAGTACTACCCAATATTGTGAGTCCGATCACAGTCAAAGCCACACTAGACATGGGATTCGTCATTCTCGTAGGTGCAGGCCTGTCATTCCTCGGACTGGGTGCTCAGCCGCCGACCCCGACCTGGGGGGCAATGATCGCTCAGGGGCGTAACTACGTCACCACCTTTTGGTGGATCGCAGTGTTCCCAGGATTGGCCATCTCATTCGCTGTGCTCGGGTTCAATTTCATTGGCGACGGCCTACGGGATGCCTTCGACGTAGAGGTGAACTGAAATGGCTGAGACTCTCTTGGAGGTACGAAACCTCCACGTCCAGTTCGATACATACGACGGCGTCGCGGAGGTAATCAACGGTGTCGATTTCACGCTGAACCGTGGCGAGACGGCCGCATTAGTCGGCGAAACTGGCTGTGGCAAGAGCGTGACTGTCAAATCTATTATGGGCTTACTCCCTGCAGCGGAAATCACCGCGGGCGAGATCATATATAAAGGCCAGGATTTGCTGGAGTTGTCCGATGCCGAGCGTCATGCACGTCGGGGGCGCGAGATTAGCATGATCATGCAAGATCCGATGACGAGCCTCAATCCCGTCCTCACAGTCGGTGAACAGATGATCGACGTGCTAAAATGGCAAGGCGAGCGCCGGCTATCTGTCACCGACTGGCTCCGGGATAAGGTCTCTAGAGGGTCAGACGCGGACCACCGCGAGCGAGCGATTGAAATGCTTGCTGACGTAGAAATCTCTGCGCCAGAACGGGTGTTTAGCAGTTACCCTGTTGAGCTGTCTGGTGGTATGCGCCAGCGTGTGTTGATCGCCATCGCGTTACTGTCCGAACCAAATTTCCTGATTGCCGACGAACCTGGTACGGCCCTAGACGTCACGACCGAGGCAAAAGTGTTGGATTTGCTTGACGAACTAGTCGAGGATCGGAACACTAGCGTTCTGTATATTACTCACGACCTCGGCGTCGCTCGTGAGGTGAGCGAATTCATTAATGTTATGTATGCCGGCGAGATCGTCGAGCAGGCTCCGACAGCCGAACTGTTCGCCGATCCGGAGCACCCCTACACTCGAGGGTTACTCGAGAGTATACCGACACTCTCGAGTGGGATCGGCGGGGGTATTGAAGGTCACCTTCCAGATTACACGGATCCGCCGGCAGCCTGCCGATTCGCGGAGCGATGTCCCCACGCCGAATCTAAGTGCAGCGAGGTGGTGCCGTATCCGCGGAAGACAGCCGATGACCACACGGTTGCCTGTCACCTCTTTGATGGGGAGGCCGCCCACGACCGCCATCAGAAGCTTGCTCAGGAGAGGGTCGACATTGGGTCGCCCCCCTGGCGGGAGGGCTCGGGGACTGAGACTGGGTCCGACGTAGTGGCTGATGGAGGGGCTAGCAAATGAGTCTCACTGACAACGCCGACGAGGTGGTCACCCGGGAGGCTCGCAAAGAAGCAGACCCCATGGTCCAAGTCGAGGGACTGAAGAAGCACTTCCCTATCCATGAAGGGATCCTACGGAAGAGGGCTGGAGAAGTCCGAGCGGTCGACGGAGTGAGCTTCTCGATCGGTGAGGGGCAGACCTTCGGACTGGTCGGAGAGTCTGGGTCAGGGAAGACGACTATGGGCCGGGCGATGCTGCGGCTGACTGAACCCACGGCAGGTACTGTCAGGATTGACGGTCAGAACGTCGTCGATCTCTCCGAGGACGAACTCAAGCGGTTCCGACAGAACATGCAAATCGTCCACCAAGATCCCACGTCGAGTCTTAATCCTCGCCACCGTGTGAAGACGATTATCGAGGCACCGTTGAAGATCCATGACTACGGTGATGCCAAAGAGCGCATCGAGCGCATCGAGGAGCTGCTGGACATGGTCGACCTACCGCGGGAATACATGTACCGCCACCCTGGGCAGCTCTCAGGCGGACAGAAACAGCGGGTCGGTATTGCCCGAGCAGTAGCACTGAATCCGAAGTTCGTCGTGCTAGACGAGCCAACAAGTGCGCTCGACGTGAGCGTGCAGGCCCGCATCGTCAACATACTCCAGCGAATCCAAGAAGAGTATGGGATCACCTATCTGTTCATCACTCACGACCTCTCGCTGCTGCGCAACGTCGCCGACCGCATCGGAGTGATGTACCTAGGCCGGCTTGTCGAGGTCGGTGATGTTCAGTCCGTCTTCAGGACGCCAGAACATCCCTACAGCCGGGCGCTGTTATCGGCCATATCGACGGTGAGTGAGGCCGACAAGCAAGCCAAGCCTGAACAACAGAACCTCGAGGGCGAGATCCCGGACCCTCGGGAGAAGCCCAGCGGCTGTGCCTTCCGCTCGCGGTGCCCCCGTGCGTTCGATGCCTGCTCAGGTGAAGAACCCACGATGTACGAACTGGGAGACGACCAGGAAGCACGGTGCTACCTGCACGATGACCGCTACCGGGAAGAGCCCGATTGGTGACCATGTCTGAGGATTCCTCTCGAATCAAGACACTTCGACGGGCTCGCCAGCGGCAACCCTGGACAGTCGAGCTGCTTATTGAATCGGCGGCCGATCCGATGAAATTCAAGGATCGTACACCGGCCTGTGCAGCCTGTCCGCGGCCCTGCGAGGCCGACGAGGTGTGTGCGACGGCAGTAGGAAAGGCAGGTAACCTCTTCGAGTCGATGGGCCGCGACCAGGCGTATTACTTGGTGGAGAACGGCATGAAGCGATTGCGAACACGAGACGACGCCACGCTCCGGACCGTTGAGCGTGAGCGGCCGAACACGTTCCTAGCGCTTGATAACGAGCGCATCGGGGAGACGGCATCGAAAAACAAGCAACCGACAAAATCCAACGACAAATGAACGACAATAATCACACAGAGATCACTGATGAGTGGGTTGAACACGTAGCGGTCGGCGGGGCGATCCTCGGCGGCGGGGGCGGTGGCTCGCTCGATGAAGGTATCGAGTTCGGCGAATTGGCGGTCGAGTATGGCAGCCCGACACTACGTCCAATATCCGAATTGGACCCCTCCGAGGTAGTTCTGACTGTCAGCGGTGTCGGCGCCCCAGCGGCGACTGACAGCCACGTCAAGCCGGCTGACTACGTGCAGGCTGTCGAGTTGGTGATGAACCGGCTCGCCGAGCGTGGTCGATCAGTCGGTGCGCTAATGACCAACGAAATGGGTGGGTTCGCTAGCGTCAACGGATTGCTGCAGTCGGCCGTGACTGGGCTCCCACTAGTGGATGCGGCGTGCAACGGCCGCGCACATCCAACGGGGCCGATGGGGTCGATCGGACTGTCAGGCGACGAGACTGTGTTACAGGCCGGTGTCGGGGGCGAGCCCGACACTGGACGGCGCCACGAACTGGTCGTGGAGGCCTACCTTTCGTCCGCAGCGGACACAATCCGTCAAACAGCTGAGGCGGCCGGAGGCCTAGTTGCGGTCGCGCGTAATCCCGTCCCGGCGGAGTACGCCGAGTCTAATGCTGCGCTCTCGGTGTACGACCAGGCAAAAGCGCTCGGTCAGGCAGTTCAGACAGCACGTGACGGCGAGACCGCCGCCGCAGAGGTAGCGTCACTGCTGGACGGCGAAGTAGCAATCACTGGGACTGTTGACTCACGGGAACTGGAGACAGCTGGCGGATTCGACATCGGGACTGTCGTCGTCGACGGCCACGAACTCACATTCTGGAACGAGTATATGACCTTCAGCCGTGATGGTGAGCGGCTCGCAACGTTCCCCGACCTGATCACAACGCTGGACACAGACACCGGCGAGCCGATATCGACTGCCGAAATTGCAGAAGGCCAGTCAGTCACAGTTGTACTGGCGCCGGCATCGTCGCTGGCACTCGGCGCTGGAATGGACGACCCTGGGTTGTTCGAACCCGTCGAAGAGGCTGTCGGGCAACCGGTCGTCGAACACGCGTTCCCGGAGGTGTAATCATGTTTGAGCGAATACAGCGCGCCTACGATGTGCTTGACCACCCCGATGCGGACGGCGAGGCCGTCCGCTCGGAATTAAAAGGGACCGGTGTCGATGTGGATGTGACGACCATCGAGGGCAAAGAAGGAACAACGGACTTCGTAAAAATAGTTGTCCCGGGTGAGGATCCAGACGCAAACACGCTCGGTGTCATCGGGAGGCTTGGTGGCGCGGGAGCCCGTCCCGAGGAGATCGGAATGGTATCGGACGCCGACGGTGCGATCGTCGCGCTTGCGACGGCGTTTCAGCTCGCGGAGATGCATGCCCGCGGTGATGTGCTCGCAGGTGACGTACGCATCGCGACCCACGTCTGTCCGAATGCTCCAACCCAGGCTCACGATCCGGTTCCGTTCATGGGGAGCCCCGTAGATATGGCCACAATGAATGAACACGAGGTTGATGGCGAAATGGATGCGGTGCTATCAGTCGACGCCACGAAAGGTAACCGGGTCCACTGCGAACGCGGGTTCGCGCTAACTCCGACAGTTAAACAAGGGTGGATCCTCCGTCCGAGCGAGACTCTTCTCGACGCCCAAGAGCGGGTTACGGGTGAGCCCCCGAGTACGCTCACGCTGACGGCCCAAGATATCACACCCTATGGGAATGATGTCCACCATATCAACAGCATCCTCCAGCCTGCAACCGCAACAGACGCGCCAGTGGTGGGCGTTGCCACGACAAGCATGAATCCAGTTCCCGGTTCTGGCACCGGAGCAAACTATCTCCCTGAGATCGCCGAAGCCACCGGATTCGTCGTCGAGACGGCGAAAGACTTCACGCGCGGACGTGCCTCATTCTACGATGAGGCAGAGTTCGACCGCCTGAAGTCGCTATACGGCTCAATGGACCATCTTCAGACAATGGGTGAGAGCCGATGACAAAGCTTGGACTGCTCACTATTGGCCAGGCGCCTCGGGATGACATCACTCCCGACATCAAGGCCCAACTCCCCGAGCACGTCGAGGTTATCGAAGCGGGCGCGCTTGACCGGTTCGACTCCGCTGAAGAGATCGAGGAGGCGGCAGGAGCCCGCGATGGCGAGCCGGTATTCGTCACGAAACTCCGAGACGGCTCGTCGGTCACCATCGACCGGGGTGCAACAATCGGATTGATGCAAGAGCGGATTCAGGAGCTCGCGGCGGATGTCTCCACTATCGGGGTCCTCTGTACGGGAGCGTTCCCTACATTCGACGTCGACGTCCCGGTACTGGAGCCAAGCAAGCTGCTACACGCCTGGACGTCTGGCATCGTCGACGACGGTACGGTCGGCGTACTCGTGCCCAAGCCCGAACAAGTACTCCAGACCCGCGAGAAGTGGGCGGAATTTGACCTGGTCACCGCTTCCGGGTCGCCTTACGTTGATGAGGATGAGGTCAGTCCCGCTGCCGAGGCGCTAGGAACCGATGTCGATCTCGTCGTGATGGACTGTATGGGATACACTCCTGAAATGAAGGATCAGGTCCGGACGACGACTGGTGCGGGGGTCTTACTCGGCCGGTCAGTACTCTGGAAGACTTCCACGGAGGTGCTGTGATGGCGGACCTTCGAGCAGTCGCACGGCGAGTTCTCTCAGAGAATATGGGAGCTGTTGCTGATGAGTCGTTGGTGGTCGTGACTGACACCGACAAGCGAGAGATTGGACGAGCACTATTCGAAGCCGGCGCTGACCTTGATCTCGAAGTCGGAATTGTTGAGACGCCGCCGATGGAACGTAGCGGGATGGAACCCCCGGCGTTCGTCGCCGCGGCCATGCGGGAGGCCGATATTGTAGTGGCACCAACAAGCGCGTCACTAACTCATACGCGTGCTCGGGAGGCTGCAACGGAGACAGGCGCTCGCGTCGCC
This sequence comes from Halorubrum sp. B53, assembly GCF_059752395.1. Lineage (NCBI taxonomy): Archaea > Methanobacteriati > Methanobacteriota > Halobacteria > Halobacteriales > Haloferacaceae > Halorubrum > Halorubrum sp. B53. Next base: position 278,071 of record NZ_MWTH01000005.1, read on the forward strand.
ACAATGCCGGGCATCACCGAGCGTATGTTCGGCGAGGGTGCAATTACCGCCGACTATGATGAGGTTGAGCGGCTGACAGCCGCGCTCGCCGACCGGCTGACTGCAGCTGATGAAGCCCGTATCGAGACCGGTAAAGAGGTACTGAAAATGTCGTTGACTGACCGCAAGGGAATTCCCAGTGACGGTCTGATCCGCAAACCGGGTGAGTCAGGAAATCTCCCCTCCGGTGAAGGGTATATTGCCCCAGTTGAGGATACTGCTGAGGGCGCTATCGCGTTTGACGGCGGCCTCGTCGGTGTCGGTGCGCTCGACGAACCTGTTATTGTCCGGATTGAGTCGGGATCGGTTACATCTGTCGAGGGGCCGTCGGCCGAACAGTTCCTTGAGGCAACCGCCGGAGACGACTGCGCTCGCCAGGTCGGCGAACTCGGCCTCGGGACGAACCCAGCTGCGGAGATCATCGGGACTGTCCTCGAGGATGAAAAAGTCTATGGGACATGTCACGTAGCATTCGGGGACAACCACGGGTTTGGAGGGACGATCGAGTGTGACTCCCATGTCGACGGGATTGCACTAGAACCCGACGTTTACCTCGACGACGAACTCGTTGTTACCGGTGGTGAGGTGGTTGTGTGACCGACTGTGAGGTAACAGATGACCGATAGCGATAGTGACAGTAGATACACTGACCGTCCAGCGCTACACGGAGAGGAATCACAGGTGTCAGACCTGACGCGGTGGCTTGCAGGCCGGGCGACAGTCCGTGATTTCGACCCTAGTGCAGAGATTCCAGACGAGGAGGTCCGCGAAATGGTTGACGCCGGGCGGAAGGCCCCAACCAGCGGGACGGTACAGATGTACAGCTTCGTGTGGATTCGCGAGCAATCACTGCGTGAGCGCATCCATGAGTTGTGCGACCGCGGAACCAAGCAGATTGAGGAGGCGAGCCACTTCCTGCTGGTATGCATCGACCTGCGGCGGGTCCGGCTGCTGTTGGAACACCGTGACCGCGAGTTCCGCATCGTACCTGGGATGGGGATGCTTGAGGGAGCAATCGACGCCTCACTGGCGGCGATGACAACGATGACAGCCGCCGAGAGCCGAGGGTACGGAATCTGTCCAATCGGGAACATCCTGAATGGTCTCCCCCAAGTTGCGGCAGCTGTCGACCTCCCGTCGGGTGTCCTCCCAATCTACGGGCTCTGTATCGGCGTCCCAGCCCACGGTGAGGCCAAAGAGAACGCCCCGCGGCTCCCGCTCGAGGCAGTTCTTCACGAGGGAGAGTATCAAGATCCTCCACCAGAACTACTTGAAGCCTCCCACGACGCGATGGACGAAATGTACGGTGACAGTGTCTACGGAGACTCCGATCGAGAGTGGCACGGGACTCTCGAGCGCTACTGGGGGCCTGACGGTTTCATGAATCGTCGCGAAGAGACGTTGTTTGCCGCCCTGCGCCAGCAGGGCTTCTTCGCGGCCCGCGGCATAGACGAACCGGCTGAAAAGAACGAAGATACTGCAGATACATGACCAAACAAAATCAAATCGAGATGGGTGTCCTCCGCGTGCTGACGCTGGAGGACCCTGAAGACGTATCGCTACATGGACGCGTGATCGAACAGCAGTTCCCCCACATCTCGACGACGTCGCGGTGTATTCCTGACCATCCGGAAGGGATTCCGTCTGTCGAGGCTGAAGAGGAGGCGCTACCATACATCAAGCGACTAGGACGGGAAATGGCGACTGACATCGACGTGCTAACGATCAGCTGCGCGCTCGACCCTGCAGTGTCAACACTCGACAATGAGGTGGACGTGCCAGTTGTCGGTGCGGGCGCCAGCGTTGCGGCGATTGCGCTTGCCCGGGGTGAAACTGTCGGGACGCTCGGCCTTGAGAGCGGGACACCTCCGATAGTTCGCAATCTATTGGGTGACCGTTTAGGGGCCACCGAGACTGTTGAAGGCGCGGAAACAACCAACTATCTCACGACCAAGGAGGGGCAGACAGAGATCCGGACAGCGATTAAGCGGCTAGCCGACGCCGGTTGCGACGTAGTCGCGCCCAGCTGCACCGGGCTGACGACCTCAGGCGTGCTGGGTGACATCGGGTCGTCCTTCGAAATCCCAGTTGTCGACCCCGTACTCGCGATGGCTGCGGTCGGTACCACGACGGTGCTGCCAATCACGACAGCCCCGGAGGTAGAAGCATGAGCGATGCCGTCAAGGTCGGCGACGTCAGCGCGGAACCAGGGACCCGCGAGCAGGGGTACATCGAAGGTGTCGAGCTAACGACTGGTGACAGTATCGACATCCCTGTGGTTGTGCTTAATGGTTCCAAAGAGGGACCGACTGCGCTCTTGTTCTCGACCCAGCACGGCAAGGAACTCCAGGGAACAGCTGTCACTCACGAAATGATCCACGAGCGACTCTCGCCAGAAGAGGTAGCAGGTACGGTGATCGCCATCCCCGTTGCTAACCCGCTGGCATTTATGCATGCGACCTACCGGTCGTGGATCGACAATCGAGATGTCGGCTATGTCAACGTCGAGAATACAGAAGGTAACACAACTGAACGCCTCGCTAGCGCTATCTGGGAGAACGCTTGGAGTAAGGCCGATATCGTCGTGAACTATCACTGTAACGACCACCCAGATTCACTGTACTTCCAGATCATCGAGCCGACCGAAGAGACGGAGGCTGACGTTGAGCGGGCTGCCGAGGCGTTCGGTATCACGACGATTCGAAAGGACGATATTGTCGAATCTGGTCCCGGACCGATTGGTGCTGACCGTGTCCCGACATTAAGTAATAAAGGTGCAGCAGAGGGCATCCCCGAGCTCATGGTGGAGTTCATCGACGGCCGGTATCTTGACGAGACGAGCCTCCGGGTTGGGGTGGATGGCACCCTCAATGTGTTGCGGGAGTTTGACCTCTTGGAAGGGGAACCCTCGGAAGGCCCTCAAGAGGATATCACGCTGGTTCCGTGTCAGTACACTGGTGGCCATGGTGTCAATCGTGCCCACGGAATGGTCCGCAATGACAGCGGCGGAATCCTTTATCCGCGCCAACCGACTGGAGAGTTTGTCGCCGAAGGAGAGACCGTCGCCGACATCGTTGATCTCCACGGTAACCACGTGGAGTCAGTCAAAATGCCTGTTGACGGCTACCTCTGGGCGTACGCCGGCTCTCAACAGTTCGCCACGTCAGGTGGAATGCAGACCATCGAATCTGGCGGAAAAGTTGTTTACGCGTTTACACACGAGGAGAATGTGTAGCCGTACCACTCATAGAACATACAGCCGACAGATCATTAGTGTCTGGCAGAAAGCCAGTGGAACAATCAGTGCCTAAGACGGAGTAACTTTTTGTAAAGTTGCTGTAAGAAAGCTATTAATTGAGGCTAAAGAATACAAGGTATGGATATTGAAATGCCGGAACCAAAGGAGTGGATTGAGGACCCCCAAGTCGTCGAACTGCTGGAAGAGACGATGGATCACAAGGATTATTTGATTTTTCGTGAGCTGAATGAGGACGGCCGGCTATCGGACACAGAGCTGGCTGAGCGAGTCGGTCTCTCTCGGACTGCTGCACGACGGCGGCGGAAAAACCTCCAAGATGATGGGATCCTCGAGATCTTCGCGTTGCTTGTATTCAAGAAGGCTGACTATACCTACGCGGAGGTTCACATCTCCTACTCGACGGATGTCAGCCAAGAGCAGATAGAAGAGTTCATTAAGGGCTTCCTCAACGATGGTCTCGTCTACGAGGTGGCCGAAGTGGTCGGCGAACATGATCTTATGATCCGTGTCTGGGAATCCTCGCTTAATGAGCTCAACGCTCATGTACGGGAATATCTCCAGAATAATGATGTTGTCGACTCTTATACACTTGTCCCAATTACAAACTCCTACAAGATGTTCCACCGAGATTTCTACTCGAACGGTGTCAGCGACGAATAACACAATATCGGTGACGCACCATACCGCGTTGGGTCGAGAATAATTGTGAAGCGGTTACTGATGTGATTTGGGAAATAATTGGCACAAATATTGGTGTAAACGAACAGTATTGACCGGTTCGCTCTGTTGGAATTGGAAATAACCTTGTCCGGAGTTCGCGCCCTGTATCTTGCACAGCTATCAAAACACTTCCCTAAATTGGTAGAAATATCAACGTCCAATTCGCACCTTTCGGTGACCAGCCGTTTCATGCGGTTTTGTGGCTGAAGAATACGCTCTGAGCAGAACCTTTTCATTCGGTATTCTCTTCGGAGTCGTCCACTGAGAAGTACTTTCGAATCATTTCACAGAATGAAGTTGCGCAACAACTACTCGTCATTTTCTTCAACCTGTCCGATTGTTGTTCCGCTCATGTTGTCTGGATAATCTTTTTTCCCTGTAGCGAGGTTGATGTGTTCTCCCTCTTCGAGGTCATCGGCGATCTTGGAGACACATGCATCATCAAGAGCATGATAGTATCCGTCGTCAGTCTTACCGAGAACATCTTGTTGATAGAGGTTAGCGAGAGCTTTTGTAGCACTGCTTGTCTTGAGTGTCGTGAACCTGCTGAGATCTTCTGCTCGGAATCCATACTCCTCATACCTGTAGAGTGCGCAGAGCACGGTAGCTTCCTTCGAGCTGGGCTGTACATCGATTGGATCATTTCCAGGGGTCATGTGACGTGTTCGTGAATTTCTGTGACTGGCTACTGGCTGTTCTGTTGTAGTAATTTAGACTCGAATGGGAGCTTGATAATCAATCGGTGATTCTGGTTAGCAGTTACTGTCTGTATCTGTTTCCCGTCGCAGTGACAGATTCACGCATACTGTGGTACCTAGCAGGCTTTCATCTTATCAGAGCCGAAAGAAGATGCGGTGCTGAGTCAAAAAAGAGCCTCCGTCTGCTCCAGTCTTCGTTTTGCTGGACAGGCACTCTGTATTCAGCACACTCTTCCTAGGTCAATCAGCGATTGATTTTCTCTACCCGGACCTGTTTGGCTGTACGCGAATCCCACCGATACACCACTGAAGTTCGACCATCGAACTAATCGATCTTTCAGGTGTGAGACAGCCGAAATCAGCCGCTTCAAAACAGGTGTTCTATCGAGGTTTCGTGTGGGCCCGACAAATGAGCCTGGTACCCATCAAACCCGACCATGCGCTTGAACTGTACATCGTTGACCGCGAAAATAGCGTCTCCCAAGCGACGATCTACTCCCACCGGTCAAGACTTGGGCACTTCGTACGGTGGTGTAATGAAGAGGCGGACATCGCTAACCTGAATGAACTGTCCGGACGTCAGCTCCACGAATTCCGTGTTTGGCGTCGGATGGAGGGAGATCTCTCGTCAGCAACGGAAAAGACTCAGATGGACACACTTCGGGTGTTCATTAAATGGTTAGAATCGATTGATGGCGTCGAACAGGACCTCCACACGAAGGTACTGTCTCCGACCTTGACCGGTGACGACAACATCCGAGATGAGATGCTGGATTCCGAACGTGCACATCGAATACTAAGCTACCTGAAGAAGTACGAATATGCCTCACGTGCACACGTCGTACTCACGCTGATGTGGCACACGATGATGCGTGTGGGTGAAATCTACGCACTGGATTGCGATGATTACGATCCAGCCAAGCAGTCGTTAGAAGTTGCTCATCGGCCTGACACAGACACGACCATGAAGAATCAATCAAGGGGTGAACGCTTTGTTGCTCTTTCGGATGAAGTCTGTGAGTTGCTGGACGATTGGTTGGAGCATACGCGCCCGTCAGCGACCGATAACTACGGTCGGGATCCATTAATTACGATACCACAAGGACGTGCTCATACCACCACGTTGCGTGGTGACTGCTATCGCTATACCAGACCTTGTGTCGTAACTGGGGATTGTCCGCATAGCCGTGATATCGAAGACTGTGAGGCAACGGAATACGATGAGGCATCTAGATGTCCGTCTACGGAGAGTCCTCATGCACTTCGTAGAGGAGGGATCACGCATGCACTCCAGGAGGGATGGCCGATGAAGGCAGTCGGAGACCGTGCGAACGTCTCTGAAAAAGTGCTCTTAATGCACTATGACTCGCGTTCTGAGGAAGAGAAAATGGAACAACGGAGGTCACATTTAAATGACTTCTAGGAGCTATTAAGAAGCTATGAAAATTTAACTCCCTGATTCATCGCTTTGGTTTCGATCGTCTTGATTTCGTTATAGGGCATAGATATTGGATCCGGAGATATAACAAAAACAGCGGGCCCCAAGGATGACATTCCAACCGCATATCCTTTATTTTGAAGCTCTCTGATTATGGAAAGTGAATCTGGTTGTCGCTGTAGTTCCCTTTTTTTGAATCCTATTTCTTGGATTTTCTCGATAGAGTCCTTAAATAGGTTGAAATCGGACTCTACTATACTAGGTAGTAGTTTCATAAGAATTGTATATGATAGTTTTTTTACTTCTGAGCTTGGGATAGGACACTCATCTTTGAACACGGACACCTCATCAGAGCCATATGCACCAGTCGAATCAGGAATTAATATATTAATATGCCAGTCAGGAAAGTCCAGTCGGGAAATTACTGGTGGAGGTGAGACAGATGAAGCCGCAGATGGTAGAAATCCACCTTTTTCATCTAGGTCATGTCCGCCATCCAGTACAAAACCTCCATTCTCAAATACAGCAGTCCCAATTCCGGACGTTCCGCCACGTCCTACAGTCTTAGCTACTTCGGAAGAAGAAAGTTCTAGGTTATTAGTCCTAGCAACCGCAAAACCAGCAGCTAAATCAGTCTGGGTACCGGATCCTAATCCTTGGTGCTGAGGAATCGTTTCCTTGATTCTGATTTCAACCGGCTGAAGATCATACCGACGTATCACAGCTCCTGCTGCATCTTTAACCCTCTCTCGCATTGGTCCTCGGACTCTCAAATCGTCTGATTCTTTTACCTCTAATATGACACCGGGAGATTCTATCCCCAGTCCAATGCCACCATCAACGCGGTTTGATTCTGAGCTTAGATCAATGAGTCCAAAGTGAAGGCGGCTACCTGTTTCTATTCTCATAAGGTATCTTCCAGGTAGATAATCAAAAAGGTGGGGAACCAATTTATACACGGATACCTAATCTGCTTATTAGAGTAGTATATAACCATGTCTGAAGACAGTATTCCCCTCCCTCTCATAACCTCTAGTAGCAGAAAATTCGACCACCTTCGTTATCTTGCGTATCGCAATAACCTGGAAGAGGAACACGGAGTGGAGTTGGTTCGTGTTCCTATAGAATATAAAGAAATCCAATCTGATGATATGGAACTGTTATTGTCAGATGCCATACATAATGACGTGTTTGATGATATTAGAGATATATTCTTCCTTATTGAGCAGACCTCCGTATTTTTCGATGCTATGGATGGTGAAGGCCCCGGTCAGTACTTTAAAAAATGGTGGAACACCAAATCAGAAGAAGATCTTAAACTGAAATTCTCTCAGAGTGAGGGAGCTACGATAGAGTCGGGTCTGGCGTTAAATATACCTAATCACGATCCATTAATATTAACTAATGAACAAAAAGGGAAAATAAATTTAGATGGCAATATTAAGCAAGAAAATGAAAAGTACTCTTGGCTGAGTGCAGATGATTTCAATCTCTATTTTGTTCCAAGGGGAACAAACAAGGTCTATAACGAGATGCCAATTACTGAATTTTTAAAATATGATTTCCGTCGTCCAATATTTGATCAGATATGTCAGAGAATGGGGGAATATGCAGCGATTGTGAATAGCGGCGTATCAAACGAGCAAATAAAAACTACGTTGGATTCGGCCACAAGGGAGATAATATATAAAGATAATGCTGAATTTGATTCAGGAACAAATGATCCTAGCCAATCCCAGATCGGAGATTCTAGATTTTCATGATTATCTGCATTGTTGGACCATCCTGTGCTGGAAAGACAACTTCAGCAGAGTACATCGGTTCAGAGACTGGGGGAACTCATTATGAAGCTAGCGACTTTGTCATGAACCGGTATTCCAAATGTTCATTTGAAGGAAAAATAATGAATTTTGTAAAGAGAGAGTTTGACGAAAAGGGAATGGGTACTTTTGCCCGCCCTATATGCAAACAAATAAAAGATTCAAATAATAATATTTCCATCATTTCTGGATTTAGAACCGAAAAAGAGATACGAATAATTCGAGAGGAGTTTAATTCAATCTTTGTAGGCGGGGTCTATGCTAACAGCCTACTAAGATATCAGCGAAAATTGGAACGCGATAATCCGGGCTCTAGCTATTCCTATAGAGATTTTTTACAAAAAGATTTCACTGAATATCGATTCGGTATTATTCAGGCTCTTGAACAACAAATTGATACGCTGATAATTAATGAAGGTACATTTGATGATCTGTATCAGACGATTGATGATAAATTGACAGATCAAATTCCTGCTAGCAAGTAATAGATTCGATTAGATCGATCTCTTCATCTGTTAAATCTAACACATCATACACTAATGCATCAATCTCATCCCACTGCTGCTTCCGGTAAAATTGGCTGAGCTGATTTTTTATTTTTGGACCAAACTGTGAGGGTAATAGAACTGGTAAGCCCACGAGATCCCGCTTCATTTGTCGCCAGAATCCAGAGTCCATCTCGGGTAACGATGATTTTAGAAGAAATTCGAATACACTACTATTAAGTGTCGCTGCTAGGGGTTCGAGATCACCATCAAAGAAAAATGAATAGCAAGTATTATGTGAAATTTTTCGTTCTGTCACGGCAAATCTAGATGTAGAAGTCAAGTCAGGTGTGACAATTCTTTTACTTGTCTCCAGGTCGGTTTGGATAGTATCATGTGTTTCATACCACAATTTTCCTTGCTCTTTAACGCAGTATCTTTCTTCAAGAGCAGGCTTATGATGTTCAAGATATTTCTGGACTTCTGGATATTCATTTAGATCGATAATACTACCGTCTCGGTCATATGGATTTATAATGTATTTCTCCCCGCTGATCCTCCCTTTCTTAATGTTTTCTCCCTTGATCAGTGGATATACAATTTTAGTGGACATTCTTTGTGCATCATTTTCACTCAATATGTAGATATCGTCAGCACCTGTGGCAATTCCAGTTTTGATTCTTATATCGGTATTCTTTATATCAGGTAGGTTTTTGTGAAGCTTTGATTGAAGTTCCTTTATTTCAGGAGACGTGAATAACCAACCATCAGGATCAAGGTCTTCTTGGTTAATCTTAGTACAGCAGTTTGTCGCGGATCCACCATCACTGTTTAACGACTTAGAGAGATTCTCCAACTCATTCGTATCGCATTCACAATATCGAAATTCATTCTCTCTTTGATAATTCGGGAACGTGTTGTCTTGTCTCCGTAGGATCGTGATTGACGGGTATGCATTTACAACTGGGAAAGGTTCATCCTCTATTTTGATTATCGAGTCAAAATACGTTCTGTTAAGAAGTATCTCTCTAATATTCTCGCCATAATCCGTGTGATGGAATCGATCCGGTGTGACAAACCCTAAATTTCCGTTGACATCTAATAGCTCGGTTGCCCTCTCAAAAAAGAGAAGATAGATATCATATTTACCAACGGCGGAATCATACTGGTTCCTGTATATCTCATCATCTTCGTCAGATATATCTCTATTTTTTATGTAAGGAGGATTTCCGACAATAGTGTCGAATTTGGAGTATGATATCTCGGTATCTTTCTTTAGGGAATTAGCATGGAATACTGGAAGTGATATAATCGGATTAGACTCTTCTATTGTTGAGATCTCATCGTCAAGAACACTCAATATGTGTTGAGCTGTTCGCCAAACAGCGAGGGAATTTATGTCATATGCGTAAATATTATTTCTAATTGTAGAGATGATTTGTCTAGCACCCTCTGTCGTTTCAGGGTCATATCCAATCCGAATCATCCGATCACGAAGTCTCTCAGTGATAGCCCTCACGAAGGATCCAGTTCCACATGATATATCTGCGATTTTCTGATGCTCTATGTTATTATCAACAGTATATCCAACTGAATCCAAAATGAATTCTACTATTGGTTCTGGGGTATAGACATCACCGACACCTGAGATCGGATCTCCTTGATATCCTTGAATCTCATCAATCTCAAAATCACTACCTCGAATTTTTTCAATAAGGTCACTATCAACAAAAAATGGCTCTATATTGTCCGGATAGTCAAATCTATTTTTCATAAATTACTGAGTGAGGTCTGGTACTCGGCTATCTTCCCATAGTGATTCAAAGTTCTTAGTGTAACTGCTTACTAATTCTCCATCTGTTCTCCCTAAGAAAGTCAGAGTCGTTCTACTTGGTTCGCCTATGAAGTACGGTCCGACAAAGGCTTTGGAGTCAACTCTAAAGTAATTCGTTGGTAGTCCCTCGTAATATCGGATATCAAGCGAATCGATATCACGCTCCAAAAATCTTCTAGTGGAGTTCCTGATGGTGGCTTTGAGATCTCCCCTTTCTGTATCTGCTTCACCATACCAGTCACAAATTTGTGATTCGGGGTCTAACAATAGAAGACGAATTTCGATATCTTGCTGACCTAGGCGGTCAAGTTCATCGCCTAGATCGTTCTGAAACCGAGATAACGATATTGCTTGGATGTGTAACTTGTTATCACACCTGAGCATCAGGTCCTCATACTGCTCCCTTTCAGCTCTTCCCCTACCATCCTGGATATCTAAGATTCCCCAATCTTGGACTAGATCATCTACAAGTTCTTTCTGCTCACCCAATTTGAATAGTTTATAGTCAAACATTCGAACGGCACCAGCCACAACTATTGGTAATCCTATTGAGAATCCAGTGGATGACTGTTGTGGATAATATATTGACACAATAGAAATTATTAATAATCCAACTATAATGGCAAGGACGTTAATCGCAAGAAATCGGTTGCGCCGGGTTCGATATTCCTCAAAGTACATCTCTTATATCAAATGATATCCTATAAACAAAAGTCCAGCCATTGTATTGGAGCCTGATGTTTGAAGACTATGATCGAGATATTGCGACTGAGATGATCTTCATATACATATTTACACTGAACTAAAAACGAATAATATTTTTCTGAAGAGAAATTCTGCAGATTCATCGAATTTTTCGTGCAGCATGGGCATAATGACTGCCCCCGTAACTGGCAGTTTGATATAAGAACCCACCAAAGAACAGGATTCCAACAGAGCCCAACTAATTCATCTACACGGCCTCAGAAATGAATTTTCTGCTCTGTTGAATCCGCAGAAGGCGTCGGGATCGTGTCACTCTGTATTTGGTTCAGGACCGCTACCGAGAGACTGTAGAGATGGACTCTTGATAGAGAGGGAGAAGATCGAGATCTCTAGGTGGATCGATCCAACTCCTTGGCGGCGAAGAGCGAGATAATCGCGCTTTCAGAGATCGCGATCCCCGTGCCGTCATCGGATTCAACAGAGCAGTTCTTACTGAATCTACTGGGGGTATCACTGAGCAGCCAGCGAAACGCCATGTCATCGAATTCCTTGAATCAGTGAGCGAGGAGTTGGCTGAAATGTCTCAAATTGGTGGCAACGGCGGTGAAGATGACCCGTACGAAGTAGTGGAGCAGAATACAGACGTGAGATTCGAGGATGGTGAAGTCTGTCTGAGCGAGGGAGTGAGTGCCAGAGATCACTTTCGGGGGGCAATTCAGGTGTTGTTTGGGCGAGGACTACTCACTATTGACGACCTCCCAATCGCTGCTGGCCCAACACGAAACATCCTCAATACCAAACCGACGGATCGAGATGGAGAACCAATGGCAGACGGTGAAGAGGTAGTTGATGGTGTGTATGCGGAACTTAATGCTAGCAGAGACAGCATCAAGCAGTTCATTCAAAAAATAATCGACGTTGCAGATGGGAAACCCCATTCTCCGGAAAAATCTCCTGTAAATCGCTCTGAAGCAGTTGCTGGTGAGCACGAACATATAGAGTTGGTAGATGATATCGTAGTGGATGAATCGACTGGAGGCGCTATATTCACTATTAGGGACGTGAATACCTTCGGAGGCGAAGATTCAACTCAGGTTGGGGTGTATGCGAGCGACCTCGCTAGGGGTGTTCCTTTCATTCGGGACCACAAGGCTTGGGGGTTCATCAATATAGCATCAAAACCTGAGTACTTCTGTATCTACCTGACTCGCCCTCACCAGCAATTACAAATAATCGGTGTCGTTGATGACATCGTCAGTAAGAACCAGTTCATCTCAGAGCGAGATATCGACCGTGATCCGACGGAAATCGCGGATTCAAAGAAGGTGATTACCTTCTCTGATGTCTACCAGCTTGAAACACCTATTCCAGTCGGTGATGTTTCCTCACGAATGCAGGGATTGCTGTATACAACGTTGGGTAACCTGAGAGGTGCTGAAACGACAGATGACCTCTGATCCGTTCTAACGTTATTGCTGGTCAAGGTAGCTTACCTCGTAACAGAGAAAATCTAACAACCAACTGCGGCACAGGGGCGAATCAGTATTATGACTGAGCGTCGGCTGCGACATCTCCATAAAGGGCCTCTGCTTGATGTACTATAGGCTCGATAAGAGGTTCGTAGTCGCTATGCGATAGTCCATTTCTGCGGAGAAGTCCTTTCACTCTTGTCTTTAGTTTAGACCGCATCGCCTTTCGATTCGTCCAATCGATATTTACGTTCTCCCTCAGCGTCTCACAGACTTCTTGAGCGATGTCCTGAAGCAGTTCCTCGTCGATTTCTGTCTCTGTATTTGTCGCTATCGCATCGTAGAACGCTAACTCCTCTGCTGAGAGCCCTAACCGTTCTTTCCGCCGGTCCTCTTGTTGAAGCTCGTCCGCGTAATTCCGCAGCTCCTCGATCACTTCATCTGTCGTTAAGAACTGATTGTTGTACTCGTTGAGTGTCTCCTCCAGTTCCTCCTCGAATGACTCGTACTTTGCTAGATTCTGCTGCTTCCGAGTTGAAATCTCGCTCCGGAGCAACTTCTCAAGCATCTTCACCTGTAACTCCGGTTGTTCAACACGCTCAACGTCGGAGAGGAACTCCTCACTAACGATCGGTTCTTCTGACTTCCATTTCTCGAACCCCGCAACGGACACCACGTCGTCAGCAGTAACTCCCTCCGCGATCAACTTCTTCATCGCCGAGTCTAACTCATCGTCTCCAGTAGAGCCTTCACTCTCCAAAGACCGGAGACTATCCCGCACTGCCTCGAAGAATAGTACGTCAGACCGGATATCGCTAGCTGCGTTATGAGGCGTTACCAACGCAAAGGCCTTTTTGAGTTCTGCGACAGCTTGCATGAACTCTTCTTGCTTCTCTTCGGTAGCAATAACCTCGCTCTCAGCACGATGGATGAGGCGAGACAGTTCGAGCTCGCTGAGTTCCTGCCAACCCTCGTAATCTACCCGTGAGAGGTATCGAGAGACCTTGTGATGCTTCTGTTGCATAACCTCAACGGCAGTTTCGACATCGACCATCGCCATCTCCTGAATGTCGGACGTGTACTTGTCCAGTGCTTTGCGTAAGTCCTCGGCAATACCGATGTAATCAACCACGAGCCCTCCTGGCTTGTCCTTGTAAACCCGGTTCACTCTCCCGATCGTCTGAAGCAGGTTGTGGTTCTTCATCGGCCGATCGATGTAGAGGGTATGTAGCGGTGGGCAATCGAAGCCAGTCGTCCACTTATCGCAGACAACGATGATTTTGAGCGGATCGTCTGGATCTTTGAACCGGTGTTTGAGTTCCCCTTCGTTCGGTGGATCGTCGATGTATTCTTCGGGCTCTGAGATGACTACGCCAACTTCGGGTGAATCCGGCTGCTGCTCGATGTAACGCTTGTACTTTACTGCAGCTTTACGACTAATGGATACGACCATAGCCTTCCCCTCGATTTCACGGTCGTTGTAGTGGTCAACTATATCGCCTGCTATTTTTTCGAGACGGTCATCGGCGGTTTCGATGATCCGACGAAGGGTAGTCCACTTCTCAACGAGTTGATTCTCAAGTTCCTCGTCACCTGAGTCAAGCAACTCTCGTACTGATTCGCTGATCGCCTCTTTATTGAGCTGGAGTTTTGCGAACCGGGATTCGTAATAAATCGGGACAGTTGAGCCGTCTTCTTCAGAGCGGTCGATAGTGTACTGGCTGACGTATTCACCAAATGTCGCTCGGGTTGCGTTGTCGCCATCGTGGATCGGAGTGGCAGTGAAGCCGATGAAGGAGGCATTAGGGAGGGCATCCCGAAGATTCTCTCCCAACTCTTTTGTCTGTGATCGATGGGCCTCGTCTGCCATCACGATCACATCCTCACGCTCGTTGACAACTGGGTGTTGGCGTTCGTCGTCTTGAGTCTGGAACTTCTGTATTGTGGTGAAGATCAGACCGCCAGCCTGGCGATCCAGTTTGTCGCGCAGGTCAGGGATAGTATCAGCCCAACTCACGTTGTACCCCGCATCGCTAAACGTGTGCGTGATCTGCTCATCCAACTCGTTCCGGTCCGTCACAACCACGAAGGTCGGGTTGCCGAAGTGGCTACTTCGACGGATCTTCCGCACGAAATAGACCATCGACAGTGACTTTCCAGAGCCCTGTGTATGCCAGTAGACACCGATGCGGCCCAGGTCGTCTCCTTGAGTTTCCTTCGCGCTCTTGACGGCTTCTCGGACGCCATAGAACTGGTGGTACCCCGCCAGCATCTTTACTGGCTGGCCATCCTTCTCGCTGGAGATTATGAAGTTCTCAATAAGGTCCAAGAGTCGTTCTTTTTTGAATACCCCTCGGAGCAGAACCTCTTGTTCGGGCAGGTCATCTCGCTCATCACCTTCTTTTTCAATGTATCGCCAAGGACGGTACCACTGCCAGCCTGCATCCAGGCACCCTATCCGGGCCTCATTCATATCCATCAGTCCGATAACTTCGTTAAACCGAAGGAGCGGCGAAATATCGTCTCGGTATCGGCTGTTGACCTGCTCGTATGCGTTCTCTAGAGTAGCTTTAGGATCGGTGGGATTTTTGAACTCTAAAATGCCGAGAGGAAGTCCATTGACAAAAATGACCATGTCTGGCTTCCGACGAGGATTTTCGCCCACTTGAACTGTGAACTGAGTCGTAACAAGCCAGTCATTGTTATTTGGGTTCTTGAAGTCTATGGCCTGAACGAATCGTCCAATTTGCTCTCCTCCTTTCTCAAATTCTACTTGTATTCCGTCTACTAACTGTTTATGAAGCAGTTCATTATCTTCTAGAAGGTTGGGCGATTGGGTAGACATAATTTGACGAACTGCGTCCTCCAAAGCCATCTGGGGCAAATCTGGGTTTATTCGCTCGATGCTATTCTTAAGTCGATCTCGGAGTACGACTTCAGAGGTTGTCTGTCGTTCAGAGTCTAGATCAGACGCTGACAAATAGTTGTAACCGAGCTCTTGAAAAATAGCAATTGCTGGCTTTTCGGCCAGTTCAAGTTCGTCAAGACCCATTAGTACGAATTAGTTTCTGTTCTTCAAGCATAACTATTGCTCAGAAGTAAGCTCTGTGTTTCCGGAAATGAGTTGAGGATGCAGGTGGTCTCGCAGTTCGCGGAGGTCCATGATCTCCTTGATATTTGACTCAATCAGCTTATGAATTGGATCGACAATTCTGTCAAACTCTTCTCGTACATCTTTTGGAGGAAGTAATACACGCAAGTCCTCTATTTCGCTGACGTGGAGCGTTTCGAATATGGATCTTGAAAGAGTTTTCTCACCAATTTCTTGTCTCATCAGAGGGGACAGCATATACTCCCGTAAAAATGGTGGAGACAATCTGTCAGAATCTGGTCTGATACAAACAATATTTCTTCCAATTGCACCCTCTACTCCTCGTGGAACCTGAGCAACAGCGCCAACCCGTCCATCTTTAGAAATAATAACATCTCCTGGTTTTGCGGTGATTCGCTTTGTCCACTGATTATAATCTTCCTCTGAAATCAGATATTTGTCGTTGAGGAACAGTTCTCCGTTTTCTCCGATGTCATTTACCTCAATATAGAAATTTCCATCTTCTTGTCTATCTGGTTTTTTCGAATGGAGGCAATCAACGACCTTCGCAATCTCAGACATTTCTATGACATCCCAATCAGACGGTATGTCCATACCTAGGTTATCGTGATGGACTAGCTCCGAGTCAGTAAACGGCCCAAAATTAATGAACCAATTTCTGAATACCAACTGAGAAAATTCACCAAGTTGGTTATTCATTTGTCTATTATTTTCGATCTTATCGTCAACAGCACCGAGAGTCTCTACAATCTCTGACTGTACCTCTGTGGGTGGGACTGGAATTTCTGCTTTCCGAACCTCAGAAATATTAGTAGACGGGTACGCACTGCCTGTTGCATTTACTTCTAAGTAATCAATGAATCCTGGTGAAGTTGTTGCGTAGTATACATATCGAGGTAAGAGGGTCTTTGGATTATTTGGCCTTATCACCACAAATCCTGACGAGACAACCATATTTTCAGGAGGTTCCTTCATGTATACATACTGCTTTCTCCCAGGCCTAACTCTGGATATGACTGTATCCCCTGGTTTCACCCATCGCTGTGCACGGCTTGGTGCTTCAGAGATCTCATGCTCATCGATTTCTGAGATTACACCAGTACCTGCGTTACCAATCGTTAGGTACTTGATTTCGGTGTACTCGAAATCATCATCATTCACCGAATCTGGGTTTATTTGGCAAACATCTCCTAATCGAACTTTCTCAAACCGGTCTTGGTCATTAGAATATTCTGAGAGCTCTTGCTGAGAATTCAAAATCCTAATTCCTCCAGTTTCGCATTAATTGTGTGTTGAAGCTCTTCTGATTGACGGAATGTCTCTCGTAGTTCCGTAGAGAGTTCTTCCATCTTCACTTCATATGGCACATCATCTCCATAATTCGACTCCAACCCTACATATCTCCCTGGTGTCACTATGTATTCATTATCTGCTATTTCGTCAGTAGTCACTTTTTTGCAGAAACCAGTCGTATCTTCATAACTGCCCACATCCTCTTCACCTCTGTATGCTCGTATCGTATTAGCGATAGTTTGTATATGGTCCTCTGTCAACCGATTCTGGGACTGATCAACTGATTCATACATATCACGGGCATCTACAAAGAGAGTTTCATTGCTTCGGTCACGGTAGTCATCCGTTGATTTTCCTTTTGAGAGGATCCAGATACAGACAGGGATACCAGTGGTGTAGAATAGTTCCTTAGGAAGTGCGATAACTGCATCTAACCGATCGTCTTCAATTATCCCTTTTCGTATTTCACCATCAGTACCCTGAACAGACATTGAACCATTTGCCATCACCGTCCCTGCCATACCATCCTCATCAAGATGATACAGCATATGTTGAATGAACGCAAAGTTTGCATTGCTTGAACGAGGAATCCCATATTTGAAACGGGGATCAGAATCAGAGATCGTCGATTTTCCCCACTCACTCATATTGAATGGTGGATTCGTGATGATCTTATCTGCACGAAGATTGGGGAATTGATTGTTCCGGACACTATCCCCAAGTTGGATATTACCATCAATACCACGAAGATAGAGATTCATCTTACAGATGCGCCATGTAGCGTCGTTAACTTCCTGCCCATATATTGACACTAAGTTTTCATCTCCACCTTTTCGCTCTAGAAATTTGTGGCTCTGTACAAACATCCCGCCGGAGCCACAGAACGGATCAAAAATGCGTCCCTCAAAAGGCTCCAAGATCTCAACCAGAAGTTCGACTACGTGTTTCGGTGTATAGAATTCTCCACCACGGTGGCCTTCTTGGCGGGCAAATTCTTTAATAAAGTATTCGTAGACGCGCCCGAAGACATCCTCGTCTTGTGTGTCTTTTCCGTTGCCGAGATCGAGTTCAGCGAACTTATTGAGAAGACCCTCTAGCGTATCCTGAGGGATCCGAGAATATCGCTTTGGTAGCATTCCATCAAGTCGATCGGGATTTTCATCCTCAATGGCCCGCATCGCATCATCAATCTTTGCGCCGATGTCAGGGTTAGTTGCATTGTCGATGAGGTGCTCCCATCGTGCCTTTTCCGGAACGTAGAAGACATTCTCACCGTGATATGCGTCCTTATCCTCTAAAATAAACTGGCGCTCTTTGTCGTCGTCGCCACAGTAATACATCGAATCTTCGTCGTACGTCAGCTCCCGCAGTTCCTCACGGCGTTGCTGGAACGCGTCCGACATATATTTTTGAAAAAGGAGACCGAGAACGATGTGCTTGTACTCAGCAGATTCAACGGGCCCACGAAGCCCCTCAGCAGATTGCCAGAGGCTTTTCTCGAATTTCCCGTTGTCGCCATTAATACTCATACAACAATCACCGGTGGTTGGGGCCTTCAATTTTGCCTACTGGTTCACTACAGTCAGGCATTATCAAGAGCAGTGAGTTGGTTCTGGAGATGCTGAATAGCAGACTTAGCATGTTCACGATCTGTTGTGCCACCAATGATGATTTTCCCACTAGCGAAAACCAATAAAGTGACCTCATATTGAGTAGGCCGATAAATCAAACCGGGAAACTGCTCGGGTTCGTACTCTGTGTGTTCAAACCCAAGTACGATGGCAAACGCTTCCAAATTGACTTCACGTCCGAGATCTTCCATGAATACAGAGGTTACCTGCCTGAATTCAGTTTCAGAGGTACTGACCGAGATCTCATCAAGAACCTCCTCAAACCGTCGGAAAGACTCTGTTAGCATCTCTTCGGTCTCAGCTCCACGAATCTGGAACGTGCCCGTTCGATAGATAGTGTAGGCTGGGCCATTCTCTTCCAGCCGAACAGTGACCATTGAAGCTCCCTGGAAGTTCGCGTCTACAATCGCTCCAAGATAGTTCTCCAGCTCGGATACGAGAGCTTCTAAATCAATTTCTCGTCCGAGTGAGCCACTACCCATTGTGCTTACGATTTCCATCTATGCTCCAAGTTGTTACTAATACATCGCCTGTGCTGGCGCATATAACTTCTCGTTTGGCTTTTGATAGTTTGGTGGAGTCAGTACAAAATCCAATTACACGTTTATATACAAGATTGGTTAGAATCTGAATCGTTCTGATCTTGCTATCGAGTCAGGTTTAGAAGTTACAGTCAGAGATTAGCGGCGAACAGCAGGTAGGGGAACTCTTCGATCAAGCTCATCCACTAACCCATTAATTATCCGCTTTCTACCCATGTTTGGATGTACACGAATCGCCAGAAGGCACCGACCTCAGACGGAATCGTTCGATATCCGAACGAAATCAGATTCGACAGCCAAAGTTGCTTTATAAGTGACCTACCGCCGTCTGTCGGATTTGGATCGTTCGAAAATCAAGCGGGCGCGACGGGATTTGAACCCGCGGCATCTTGGTCCGGAACCAAGTGCTCTGTCCGCTGAGCTACGCGCCCTCACGCTCGAATATCCGCGGCGAGCGTTTAACGCTTCTGACTCGGGGCGTCACGATCGCTTGACCGCGCTCCGCCTCCTCTGATTCCGTCCCAACTGAGGCGACGTCACTGAGCCCCGTCTACCGTCCGAACCCGCTGACCGTCGCCCACGACTTACTATCGGTCCGCAGTCCCACAAATTATCTGTTCTGATACCTTCGGGGTGCGGGTTTATACACACGCGTTCATAGCGTCGGCAGAACGAACGTGACCCTCCGTCCAAGCGATCGATCGTCCGCCCCGCGGGACGACTCACTTCACGACGACGGCCAGCCCTCTGACGAGCGGCGACGTTCGACGGCCGACGGGGGATCGAGCTCCGATCCGACGGCCGGACCCGATCTCGACGCGGCGGCCCCGGCGACCGCGGCCGACCGCGGCTCGGACCGGTTCGTCGCGGCCGTCGCCGTCGACGGCGAGGTGCTGTTCGCGGGCCCGTCGGTGTCCGCGGTGCTCGGCGTCGAGCGCGAGGCGCTGCTCGGCGACAACCTGCTCGAGCACGTCCACCCGAACGACCGCGACCCCGTCTCCGACGCGCTCTCCGCGGTCGCGGCCGACCGCACCGTCACCCACCGGCTCCGACACGCGAGCGGCGGCTTCGTCTGGGTCGAGTCCGTCGTCGACGAGGAGCTCGCCCCGGAGTTCGGCGGTCGCGTCGTCACCGCGCGCCGCGTCGACGTCGACCGCGCCTTCCCGGAGCGGTTCCGCCAGTTCCTCGAGTACGGGACCGACCTAGTCACCGTCGTCGACGACGACGGGCTGGTCAGGTACGAGAGCCCCTCACTCGAGGAGGTGCTCGGCTACGAGCAGGGATCGACCGTCGGTCGGTCGCCGCTCGGGTACGTCCACCCCGACGACCGCGAGCGCGTGACAGAGCGGTTCTACCACGCCCTCGACGACCCCGAGGCGGCGCCGACGATGGAGTACCGATACCGCACCGCCGACGGCGACTGGGTCTGGCTGGAGTCGCGGACGCGCTCCCTGCCGGACGCCGCGGTCGGACAGCTCCTCATCAACTCTCGGGACGTGAGCGAGCGGAAGGCGCGCGAGCGACGGCTCACCGACCGCAACGAGCGGCTCGACCGGTTCGCTGGCATCGTCTCGCACGACCTCCGGAACCCGCTGTCCGTGATCCGCGGGTCGATGGAGATGGCGCGGCTGCAGGGGGACACCGAGCCGCTGGAGCGCGGCGAGCGCGCGGTCGACAGAATCGATCAGCTCGTCTCCGAGCTGCTGACGCTCGCCCGGCAGGGGTCGGGGATCGACGAGCCGACCGAGTTCGACCTCGAAGGGGCCGTCCGCGAGGCCTGGGCGACCGCCGGAAGCGACGACGCGACGCTCGTCGTCGGCGCCCACGCCCGGGTCCGCGGCGACCGCGGGCGCCTGCGACAGGCGCTGGAGAACCTGTTCCGGAACTGCGTCGAGCACGGCTCGACTGGCGGCCGGACGAACTCCGACGACCGCGTCGACCACACCTCTGACGGCGGTGACGACCTCACCGTCGTCGTGAGCGCGACCGCGGAGGGATTCCTCGTCGCCGACGACGGTCCGGGGATCGACCCCGAGCACCGCGACGAAGCGTTCGACCCCGGCTTCACCACCAGCGCCGACGGGACCGGGTACGGCCTCGACATCGTCCGCGAGGTCGTCGAATCTCACGGGTGGACGGTCCGGCTCCGGCCGGACGCGGACGTGCCCGCCCTCCCGCCTGCGGTCCCGCAGCCGGACGGCGCGTGCTTCGTCGTTGAGGCGCCGGGCCCCGATGCGGTCGCGGCGGCGGAGCCGTGGATCGACGGCTGAGGCCGACAGATCCGGTCGGGGAAGAACGCGGACGGGGCCGCGCTCGCGTCCCGTCGCGTTTATTCATCCCGCCCGCCAATTCGATTCGTGACCCCGGTCGACGCCACGATCCGCCGGGTCGAGCGCGCGGACCTGCTCGCGGTGGTGCGGATCGAGCGGGCGTGCTTCTCGGACCCGTGGCCGTACGACGCCTTCGAGCGGCTGCTCGACGAGCCCGCGTTCCTCGTCGCCGAGCGCGACGGCGGGGTCGTCGGCTACGTCGTCGCGGACGCCACGCCGAACCACGGCCGCGACATCGGCCATGTCAAGGACCTCGCGGTCCACCCGGAGGCGCGCGGTGAAGGGCTCGGGCGGGGACTGCTCCGCTCGGCGCTCGCGCGGCTCCGCGGTCTCGGCGTCGCGGTCGTGCGCTTGGAGGTCCGCGAGAGCAACGCGGTCGCGCGGTCGCTGTACGCGGACGAGGGGTTCGAGCCCGTCCGCCGCGTCTCGAACTACTACCGAGACGGGGAGGACGCCATCGTGCTCGTCGTCGACCTCGCGGAGTGGGCGGCGGGGGCGTAATTGCCGGCGATGCGAGCGGCGGGGGCGTAATTGCCGGCGGTGCGAGCGGCGGGGATCAGACGGTCGCTCGCCTCGTCGGTCCCGATCGACACGCGAACTTCCGCTTTTAACAAGCCTTAGTGCCCTGAGCGCGAACCGAACGGTATGAGTTCGGTTCCCGAGCGAGCGGAGATCGACGAGGCGTACAAGTGGGACCTCCAGAGCATCTACGAGGACGACGAGGGGTGGGAGTCGGCCTACGAGACGGTCTCCGACCGGATCGACGAGCTGCGCGACTACGAGGGACGCGTCACCGAGGACGCCGCGACCCTGCTGGAGCTGCTCGAGCTCCGCGAGGAGATCTTCCGAGAGCTCCAGCAGGTGACGACGTACGCCCGCCTGCGGAGCGCCGAGGACACACGGAACCAGGAGTACCAGGCGATGTCGGCGAAGGCGTCCTCGTTGGGCTCCGAGGCGTCGAGCGCGCTCTCGTATCTCGAGCCCGAGCTGCAGTCGCTCACCGAGGCGGCAGTCGCGGAGTTCCTCGAGAGCGAGCCCGCGCTGGAGGCGTACGAGCACTACCTCGACGACGTGTTGCGGATGAAAGAACACACGCGCTCGGCGGAGGTCGAGGAGGTGCTCGCCGACCTCTCCGAGGTCACCGACGCGCCGAGCGAGATCTACTCGATGCTGACGAACGCCGACATGACCTACGGCGTCGTCGAGGACCCCGACGGCGAGGAGGTGGAGATCACGCAGTCGAACTTCACGAAGCTCCAGACGAACCCGGACCGCGACTTCCGCCGCCGCGTCCACGAGACGTTCTACGAGCAGTGGGCGGACGTGCGCAACACGGTCGGCACCTCCCTCGAGAAGGCCGTCCGCGAGCACGCGACGAGCGCCGACATCCGCGGCTACGACAGCGCCCGCGCGGCCGCGCTCGACGGCTCGAACGTCCCGGTCGAGGTGTACGACACGCTCGTCGACACGGTCGACGACAACCTCGACGTGCTCCACCGGCACGCCGAGCTGAAGGAGCAAGCGCTCGGCGTCGACCAGCTGGAGAGTCACGACCTCTACATGTCGCTGACGGGCGATCAGGGGCCGGACGTCGAGTACGACCAGGCCCGCGAGTGGGTGATCGAGGCGGTCGCGCCGCTCGGCGAGGCGTACCAGGAACGGATGGCCGAGGGGCTCGACTCCCGGTGGGTCGACGTGTACGAGAACCGCGGGAAGCGCTCCGGCGCGTTCTCCTCGGGCACGTACGACACGCAGCCGTACATCATGATGAACTACCAGGACGACATCGCCTCGATGTTCACGCTGGCGCACGAGCTCGGCCACTCGATGCACTCCGAGCTCGCGGGCGACGCACAGCCGTGGCACGACGCGAGCTACGAGATCTTCGTCGCCGAGATCGCCTCCACGGTCAACGAGACCCTCCTCACGCACCACCTGCTCGACACCGTCGAGGACGACGAGCTGCGGACGCACGTCCTCGACGAGTACCTCGAGCGCTTCCGCTCGACCCTCTTCCGGCAGACGATGTTCGCGACGTTCGAACAGCGGATCCACGAGCGCGTGGAGGCCGGCGACGCGCTCACGCCCGACGCCTTCGACGAGATCTACGGCGACCTGAAGGGCGACTACTACGCGCCCGCCGAGCTGACCGGCGGCATCGAGCGCGAGTGGGAGCGGATCCCGCACTTCTACTACAACTTCTACGTTTACCAGTACGCGACCGGCATCTCCGCGGCCGCCGCGATCGTCGAGCGCGTCCTCAACGAGGGCGAGCCCGCCGCCGCCGACTACCGCGAGATGCTGAAAGCGGGCGGCTCCGACTACCCGCTTTCCGTCGTCGAGCTCGCGGGCATCGACATGGCCTCGCCGGACCCGATCGAGGCCGCCGTCGGGATCTACGACGACTACCTCCACGAGATCGCGGCGCTGCTCGACCTGGAGTAGTCGGTTCGAAGGGCTCTCGTGCTGCGCGTTTTATAAACCGCTCACGCCGGGCGCATCGACCTTTCCTCCCTGCCGTTCGCCCGCTCGCCGCTCCCCCTCCTCGTCTGCTCGCGGGTGCCCGTATCTATCATGTTAATTTATTATACTACCGCGGGACCGGGTAGACGGAGCACACGTAGTATGACTCACGTAACACTAGACGTCGCCAAGGAGGTCATCGCGGCCGCGGAGGAGGAGGCCGCGGCGATCGACGTGCCGATGTGTATCGCGGTGATGGACGACGGCGCGAACCTTGTGGGATTCCACCGGATGGACGGCGCGCTGCTCGGGAGCGTCGACATCGCCCAGAACAAGGCGTACTCCTCGGTGTCGCTGAAGTTGGACACCGAGGCGATCCACGAGGCGTCACAGCCGGGCGAGTCGCTGTACGGGATCGGGAACACGAACGACGGGCGAATCGTCACCTTCGGTGGCGGGTTCCCGCTAGAGGTCGACGACGGAACAGTCGTCGGCGGCGTGGGCGTCTCCGGTGGCAGCGTCGACGAAGACATGACGGTCGCACGGGCGGGGGTGGAGCGCTTCGAGGAGCTCTGAGAGCGCTGCCGCATTCGGTGGCCTCGGACCCCCTCTCACCGGACGCGTCGATGAGCACGCGAACCGTTCCGTGACGGCCCGCACTCACGTATCAACAGAGACCGATCACGTCCGAACGGCGATCACCGTCCCGGCACCGATTTACCGCTCCCACACGACGCGGCGACCATGGACGAACGCGTACGCGAGCACGCCGAAGTGCTCGTCGACTGGAGCGCGCGGGTCGAGGCGGGAGACGACGTCGTCGTCAGCGTCGCCGAGGACGCCCACGACCTCGGCGTCGCCGTCGCCGAGGCGCTCGGCGAGCGCGGGGCGACCGTCACGACGCTGTACGGCTCCGACGAACTCTCCCGAGCCTATTTAAAAGGCGCCGAGGCGGGAGTCGACGGAAGCGGCAGCGACGACGACAGTGGCGACGCCCCCGACTTCGACGACGATCCTGCCGTCGACCGCGCGATCTTCGAGGCCGCCGACGCCTACCTCCGGATCGGCGGCGGGCGCAACACTACCGCGACCGCGGACGTCTCCCCCGAAACCCGACAGGCGTACGCGAAAGCGCGGAAGGGCGTCCGCGAGGCTCGGATGGACACCGACTGGGTGTCGACGGTCCACCCGACCCGCAGCCTCGCGCAGCAGGCCGGGATGGCCTACGAGGAGTACCGGGAGTTCGTCTACGACGCGGTCCTCCGCGACTGGGAGGCGCTCGCCGACGAGATGGCACAGATGAAAGCGATCCTCGACGCGGGCGAGGAGGTCCGGCTCGTCACCGAGCGCGACGACGCGCCCGATACCGACGTGACGATGTCGATCGCGGGTCGCACCGCGGTCAACTCCGCCGCCTCCGTGGCGTACGACTCCCACAACCTCCCGTCCGGCGAGGTGTTCACCGCGCCGTACGACACCGAGGGCGAGGCGTTCTTCGACGTGCCGATGACGATCGACGCGACCCGGGTCCGGGACGTGCGCCTCGTCTTCGAGGGCGGCGAGGTCGTCGACTTCGCGGCCGGCGCCGGCGAGGACGCGCTCGCGAGCGTGCTCGACACCGACGCGGGCGCCCGGCGGCTCGGCGAGCTCGGGATCGGGATGAACCGCGGGATCGACCGGTTCACCGACTCGATCCTCTTCGACGAGAAGATGGGCGACACGGTCCACCTGGCGGTCGGCCGCGCCTACGACGCCTGCCTCCCCGCGGGCGAGTCGGGCAACGACAGCGCGGTCCACGTCGACATGATAAGCGACGTGAGCGAGCGCTCCCGGATGGAAGTCGACGGCGAGGTCGTCCAGCGGAACGGGACGTTCCGATGGGAAGAGGGGTTCGAGGGGTAGCCGCGGTTTTTGGTGCAGATTTTTGCCGGGCGAGCGGAGCGAGCCCGGGAAAAAGGTGCAACTGGGACGTTCCGGTGGGAAGGGGGGTTCGAGGGGTAGCCGCGGTTCCGAGCCGTCAGGCTACTGTACCACGGACCGTCCCGCGGCGTCCGCGGGCGCCTGCGTGTCCGGCCGCTCCGTGACCGCGTCCCACTCCTCGGAACACGTCACGCAGAGGTAGTAGGCGAACCCGTCGACGTCGCAGTGGCGGACCGGCGCGTCGGCGCCGCACTTCTCACAGTTCATACGAAGTTCCTTCGACAACCGATACAAATACTTTCTGTTCCCGATCTCACGATCCTAAATGCTCGTGAAACCGTCCGATCCGGCGGTTTCGCCGGCGGTCGCTCCGGCTAGCGCAGCGCGTCGAGGTCGAACTCGAAGGCCGCGACCGGCACTTCGAGGTCGTGCTCGACGAGGACCGCGGGATGGACCTCGCCGATCACGCCGACGGTCTCGCCGTCGATCTCGACCGCGGCGGTCCGTCCGTCGATGAACGACGGGTGCTCGGTGCGGGGCGTCGCGAGTTCCGCTCCGAAGTCGTCGCACACCGCCTGCAGGCGCCCCTTCGCGGCCTCGTAGGAGGCGTCGCGACGGGCGACCGCGCCGGCGACGCGGCGGCGCTCGGCGACGCTTGTGTTCTCCGACTCGTCGCGCTCGGCGACGAAGCCGACCTCCGCGACGTCCTGCGGGTAGGCGTTGTGGGTGTTCCGCTCCAACAGCATGACGAGCGAGGGGAGCGCCCACGTGCGGAGCTGGGTGTACTCCTCGCTGTACGGCTCCGTGATCTCGACGGGCTCGCCGCCGCCGAAGGCGTCGCTTCCCGCCTCCAGGTTCATCCGGTCGTAGTTCTCGGTCCCGCTCGTCATGTGGAAGTTGAGCAGGTCCTCGAAGCCGAGTCCGACGAGGCTCGTCCGGACCGCGTCCTCCAGCCGGGAGCGCTCGTGGCGCCCGCCGACGGTCCCCACGTCGGGGTAGCGCGGCTCCAACTCGTCGAAGCCGTACGCGCGCCCCACGTCGTCGACGAGGTCGAGCGGGTGGAGCACGTCGACGCGGTACGGCGGGATTTCCACCTCGTAGGTCACGTCCTCGTCGAGGGTGTAGTCGGCGTCGAGCCCGGCGCGCTCGAAGCAGTCGACGACCGCCTCGGGCTCGAAGTCGACGCCGAGCAGCGTCTCGATGCGGTCGTGGCCCACCGACTTCTCGTCGACGTCGAGGTTCGGCCGGACCAGCTCCGCGCCGTACTCGTCGGGGGCGGCCGCGCCGTCGGCGTAGTTCACCTCGACCTCCTCGATCGTCGCGCCGCGGGCGGAGAGCGCGTAGCAGACGATGGTGCACATCCGGTCGATCGTCCACTGGTCGGTGCCGGTGAGCTCGACGAACAGCTCGCGGGAGCCCGTCGTCACCTCGGTCCGCTTCCCGTTGATGACGGGCGGGAACGAGAAGAGCCCGAGCTCGTCGTAGATGGCGGGGTAGCGGTCGAAGTCCTCGACGAGGTCGGCGTACGTCCGGCCCGTGTCGTGCTCGTCGAGCACCTCGCTCGGCGTCAGCTCGTCGTTCGCGTCCAGCGGGACGAACGTGTCGCCGTCGGGCTCGACGCCGCGGTAGGTGATCGACGGCTCCGACCCCTCCTGCAGCGGGGCGCCCTTGAGCATCGCGAGGTCGTGGATCCCGATCGCGCCCTTCGCGCGGCCGCGACCCATCGTCGCGTGCAGCTTCTCCTGCAGCTGGATCAGCGACTCGAGCGCGCCCTCGTCGAGGTCGACGCCGCGGATCACGGCGCCCGTGACGTACGGGCGCTCGTCGGGGACCGACTCATCGACCTCGATGGTCCACTCGGGGTCGTTCGTCTCGGGGACGTAGACGCCGCGGTCGTCGCCGTAGTGGTAGCGCAGCGAGCGCGCGACGCCCTCGACCGAGAGCCGGTCGAGCCGGTCGGGCGCGAACTCGAACTGGAGGAGCCCGTCGTCGGTCTCGCCCTCGAACTCTAAGCCGAGCCCGAACAGGTCCTGCTTGAACTCCTCGTCGGTGGTGTCGGTGCGGCCGGTGAGCCCGCGCAGCTCGTCGGTGTCGATGTCGACGACGGGCATCAGTAGCTCACCTCCGCGTCGCGCAGGAACTCGATGTCAGCCAAGGTCCCGTGGAGGTCGCGGATGTCCTCCGCGCCCGTCGTCAGCATCGCGAGCCGTTCGAGGGCGAGCCCCCACGCCATCACGTCGCAGTCGACGCCGAGCGGCCCGGTGACCTCCTCGCGGAAGACGCCGGAGTTGCCGATCTCGATCTCCTCGCCCGTCTCCGGGTGTTCCCCGAACAGCTCGAAGGAGGGCTCCGTGTACGGGTTGTAGTGTGGCTTGAACCGGATGTCGGTGATCCCGAACTGCCGGTAGAACTCTTCGAAGGTGCCCATCAGGTCGCGCACCGAGAGGTCCTCGGCCATCACCCACCCCTCGATCTGGAAGAACTCAAGGAGGTGCGTCGGGTCGAGCGTGTCGTTGCGGTACACCTTCTCGACGGAGAAGTAGCGCTGGGGCGGCTCCAGCTCTGCGCCGGCGATCCCCGAGAGGTACCGCATCGACAGCGACGTGGTGTGGCCCCGCAGCGCGACCTCGCGGGCGAACTCCTCGGACCACGGCGAGTGGTAGCCGTCGCCGTCCTCCCCCCACCCGTCCCGGTGGGCCGACTCGACCCGCCGGATCAGCTCCTCCGGAATCGACTCCATCGGGTCGACGTCCAGCGCGAACCGGTCCCAGTGGGTCCGCGCCGGGTGGTCCTGCGGCATGAACAGGCAGTCGTTGATCCAGAAGTCGCTGTCGGCGTGGGGGCCCTCCATCTCCTGGAATCCCATGCCGACCAGGACGTCCTTCACGCGGTCGGCGGTCCGCCGGAGCACGTGTTTCCGGCCGCCGGAGACGCCGGGCGCGTCGGCCTCGACGTTGTACTCGGCGAACTCCACGTCGCGCCACTCGCCGCTGGCGAGCAGCTCCGGGGTGAGCTCCGAGACGGTCTCGGTCGCCTCCACGCCCGTCATCAGGGCGTCGACGCCGTCGTCGGTCAGCGTCACCGACCGCGTGACCGACTCGCCGCGGTCGACGAGCCCGCGGGAGTCCAGCTGGTCGAGGACCGCGTCCTCGACCGCGGGGTCGTCTCCCCCGGCGAGCGCCGCGAGCGCGGCCGCCTCGGAGTCGGCGTCGGGGTCGGCGTCAGCGTCGACCGTCAGCTCGCCCGAATCGATCGCGCCGAACCCCTTCCGCGCGAAGTTCGAGAGGGCGATGTCGACCTCGGGGCCGTCAAGGTCGGCCTCGCCGATGACCCGTCCCATCGAGACCGCGGACTCGTCGGCGCCGAGCGCGAGCCCGGCCCGGTAGAGCCGCGTCTCGGGGAGCCCGTCGTCGACGTAGCGCCGTCCCTCGTCGGTGAGATCGGCCGTCTCCGCGGTGCGCTCGGCGACGGAGCAGAGGCCCTCGTCGCGGAGGTCGAAGGCGGCGCCGACGACCGTCTCGGGCTTTAAGCCCGTCTCCGTCGCGATCTCGTCTATCGTCCGTTCGTCCGTCGCGCTCGCGGCCTCGAGGACCGCGAGCTGTCGTTCCGGGAGTCGCATTCGAGTTGTATCCATACGCGTGTGGCTGGTTGGTAACGGTTCCGGCACGTCGCTCTCGCGGGACGGCGCGGGGCGGTCGACCTCCTCCCGCACCATCCCGTCGCCGCCGAACCGCGCGGTTTCGCCGCCCGACCGCGGGGCGGGTCCGCCGCGCGCCGGTTACTTAAAAAAGCGCTCGAACGCGTCGCCGTCGGCTCTCCGAGCGATACCCGCCGTGGCGCGTTCGAGTGCCATGCGATCCCGTGACGCGTGAGTCCCGTTAACCGTTTCGCTCCGGTCGGGGCCGATCCGCCCCCACCGACTGATCCGCATTATCTGGTTTGATTACCGGCGCCGAGAGCTTATATACCGGAGCGGAGTTCGGACCGGTATGAGCAGTGTCCCGACAAGCGCTTCCAACGCCGGCTCGATTTCCGGACCGGTCCGCGTCGCCCACGGCCGTACCGACCGATCCCCGAGCCGCGCGGTCGTCGAGGCGCTCGCGGACCTCGCCGGCGTCGCCACCGATGCGCTCGCCGCCGAGACCGGCATCGTCCTGTACGATCACGTCGACCCCGACGCGCTCGACGCGCTCGTCGAGCACCGTCCCGACGGCGAGATCGCCCTCTCCTTTTCCGTCGACGAGTACGACGTGCGGGTCGACCGCGACGCGGTCGTCGCTCGCGTCGACGAGTAGCGCCCCCGAGCCTCTCTCTCTCTCCCGTCAACGAGTAGCGCCCCCGAGCCTCTCGCTCCCGTCAGTTCTCGTCTTCCGCCCGCTCCCGGAGCGCCGCGATCCGATCGCCGAGCGGCGGCTGCACCTCGAACCACGTCGACCAGTCGCCCGTCTCTGGCTCGACGCCCCGAACGGCGGCGACGCGCTCGAAGGCGTCGGCGACGCGCTCCGCGCCGACCGCGTCCGCGGCGCGGGCGTCGGCCGCGTACTGCACACGTCGTCCGACCCAGAACGCGGCGACTCCGACGGCGACGAGCGATGCGAAGCCGGCCTGAAACGGCACCGCTACCGTCACGATCGCCGCCAGGATCGCGAGCACCGCCGCGATCGCGATCGCGCGGAACTCGCCGTAGTACGTCTCGACGCGCCCCGCCTCGGCCGCGAGGAGCCCGGTCGCGACGTCCTCGTCGAGGCCGCCGAGCACGCTCTCTGTGACGAACAGGACCCGCCTGCCCGGCGGGCCGCGCACGGCGACTTCGACCCGTCCGATGTCCGACCCGTCTTCGTCGGCGGTCGTTTCCTCGCTCGCCCCCCCGTCTCTCGTCCCCTCATCGCTCGTCGCCCCGTCGGTCTCGATCGCGACCCGCTCCACGCCGAGGCCGGCGGTCTCGCGGAGCGACGTGAGCCGCCTCCGCTCCGCGTCCGTCGGTTCCCGCAGGTCGCGGAAGCGGTCGGCGGCGTACAGCGGTCCGACCTCGACCGCGAGGAAGCCGACGACGGCGACGCCGACGAGGAACGCGACCGTGAGCATGGCTCTCCCTCCGTTCCGGACCGAATAAAACGACCCGATGTCCCGCGCCCAGTACCCGTCAGCGGGGGACCCGCTCGGCCAGGTTCCGAATCGCCCCCGCCGCGTCGCTGTCCGGCGCGGCGTCGACGACCGGGCGCTCCGCGGCGACGGAGCGACCGACTCGCGGGTCCGCGGGGATCACCGCCGCGGGCGCGCCCAGCGCGTCGGCGACGGCCTCGGTCGGCGGCTCTTCGGTCACCCGGTTGACGGCGCAGCCGACGAGGCCGGCGTCGAGCTCGCGGGCCAGCTCCCGCGTCCGGATCGCGTCGGCCAGCGCGAACGCCCGCGGGGAGACGACCAGCAGGCACGCGTCCGCGACCGCGAGCGGGACGCCGGCGTCCGCCCGTCGGCCGGCCGGACAGTCGAGGACGACGACCCCGCGCTCCCGCTCGATCGCTGCGATCGCGTCTCCGAGGGCCGAGAGGTCGCAGGCGCGGGCGCCGGCGAGCGTCCGACCGCAGGGGGCGACGTCCACCGGCCCGGCCCGAACGATCTCGGTCGGATCGGCGCGCCCCGCGAGCACGTCGTGGAGGTCCGGACCGCCTCCACCGGGGAGGTCGGCCATGCCGAGGTCCGCGTCGACCGCGACCGCGTCGAGCGCGGCGGCGACGTTGTACGCGAGCGTGGTCTTCCCGACGCCGCCCTTGCCGCCGGCGACGGCGAGGATCACGCGAGCCGCTCCAGCGCCTCGATCGGCGCGTCCGTCGCCGCGGCGCGCTCCGCCAGCGCCGCGGCGCGCTCGCTCACCGCCCGGAGCCGCTCCGCGTCCGCCGCCACGCGCTCGTCGAGGTCGGCGAGCGCGTCGACGCCGCCGGCGTCTGCGACCGCGTCCGTCGCCGTCGCCACGTCTGCGTCGGTCAGCTGCTCCGCCCGATCGACCCGCGCCTCGACCGCGGCGAACCAGTCGTCGACCGCATCGGGGCCCGCGCTCTCCGGCTCGTCGGCATCGCAGTCCTCGTTGTCCTCGCCGGTCACCCGTTCCCCGTCGACCGCCGCGCGCGGCGGCCGATGGTCACCGAGGTCGCGGAGTGCGGTCGCCACCGCCGACCCGCCGGCGGAGTCGTCGCTCGAACCGACGACTCCGCCGGCAGGTTCGTCCGGGCCGACGGGGTCGATCTCGGCGATCTCCACCGGCGGCTCGACGGGCCGGGTCGGCACGGCGAAGCCGAACCCGTGTCGCTCCTCCGGACCGATCCGCAGCGTCACGCCGTCGGCGTCCCAGCCGTCCACCGGCACGCCGGCCCGCCGTGGCGGCAACACGGGCGCGTCGAACCGGCTCTCGATCCGCACGCGGCGCGGGCCGGCGTCGCCGTTGCGTAGCCGACAGCGCACCAACGACACGTCGCCCGCTCGGTCGACGGTCCACGAGAGGTCCATACGTCGGCTGTCGCGGAATCGTATTTAACTATCGACCCGACACCGACGCCGATCACGGGTCCGGTGCGGCGTCCGGACGAGCGATCGGTACGTCGAGCACCGCCTCCGGCGGTCTCGACCCTCGCTCGGCGAGCCAGCGCGCGGCCTCGCGGCCGAGCGTGACCGGCGCGTCGAGGTCGGCGATCCGAACCGCCGCAAGCGACGCGGCGAGCCGCGGCCCGTCGTACTCCGACGGCCCCGACCCGGCACTTGACGGGTCGCCGTCGGGGACGGCACCGAGCGCGTCGCGGAACGCCGGGTACACGTCGGCCGCGAGCTCGCGGCGCGCCTCTCGCCGCCGGTTCCGCAGTCGGTCTTCGAGTTCGAGCCGTCGCTCGCGCTCGTCGCGGGCGGCGGCGGCCCGCTCGCGCGCCCGTTCGAGCGCCTGCTCCGCCGCGATCCGTTCCGTCTGCGCGTTCGAGAGCTCCGCCGCGGCGGACTCGAGGTCGTCGAGCGTCTCGTCCGTCTCCGCCTCGACGGCCCGCCGCGCCCGGACGTCGCCGCGGAGCGCCGCGACGCGCTCTTTTAAGTGCTCCTCCTCGCCGCTTGCTTCCGCGACCCGCCGCCGGGCCGCGGCGAGGTCGACCGACTCGACCTCGATCGCCGCGATCTCGTCGCGGAGCCGACCGAGCTCGTCGCTCACCGACGACCCGTGTCCCCGCGACCGGGCCGCCGCCGCGAGCTCCTGCCGGAGGCTGGTCCCGGTCGGCACTCGTCCGAGGACCGTCGCTGGCACGGGGACCGAGGAATCACTCGGATCTGCCGGCCGCGCCGGATCCGACCCGCCGGTCACAGCTCCTCGCCCTTCAGCCGCTCCGGGTCCGGGTGCTCCGTCCCGGCGGCGAAGGCGGCGTACGGCGTCGCCGCCGTGTCCCGGTTCGCGTACGCGCTCGCGGCCTCGCGGACCGACTCGTCCAGCGCGACGAACTCGTTGAACGGCTCCGTCCGCTCGATCTGGACGGCACCGCCGTGCGACTCGCGGAGCCGCACGGCGAGGAACGCGGCGTACTTCGTCGCGTCGAGCAGCGCCGCCCGTCCGAACCGCCGGACGACCGGCTCCTCGTGGCGTCGACACAGGTTCCGGAGGCCGGTGCGGGCCGCCTCCGAATACGTCACGATCAGCAGCACGGACGCGGCTGATCGAGGGCGGAACTTATCGGTTCCGAACTACTTCGAATCGCCTACCCGTTCGACCTCGAACTCGGGGACTGCGTCGTTTTCGAGGTCTGTCAGATCTCTCTGACGTTCGGTTTCTCTCGCGCCGCTCGCGTCGTCCGCGTCGATCCCGGAGAGCGCGAGCACGCGCTCGCGCGCCGCCGGCGCCGACGGCGCCACGACGACCCGCCCGTCGACCGGATCCTCGCCGACCGCGCGGAACACGTCGTCGTCGCCGTCGAACTCCGTGGCGTAGGTCCGGAGCACCGCCGCCACCCGCCGCTCCGTGTCGGCGAGGTCGGCCTCGCCGTTCTCGAACGCGCGCAGGGCGTCCTCGACGTTCCGTATCGCTGAGATGCGGTCCATCTACGTCGTCCGGAGGTGCCCCTGCTTCGGTTCGTACACCTCGCCCTTCGTCCGGAGCTTCTCGATCTCCTGTTCGGCTTTCCCGGGGTCCATCCCGATCTCGCCGGCGCGGTCGAGCACCTCTTCGATGGGCGCGCCCTCTTGGTACTCCTCCTCGATGTCCGCGATCAGTCCCTTGATGTTCTTGATGCGGTCGCGCTGGCTCTTGGAGGTGCCCGTCTCCACCACGTCGGCGTCGAACTGCCCCGTCTCGGGGTCGACGCCGATGTCCTTGAGACAGGACTCGACGATGTCGGTCGCGCGGTCGGCGTCCTCGCGCTCGACGGTGTCCGAGAGCCGGAGCCGCGCGCTCGCCTCCGCGAGCCGCACCATCGCCTCCAGCTTCCGGGCGGTGACGGGCACCGGTGCGTCCTCGTCGGCGCCCTTCGAGCGCAGGTCGACGTAGAACTCCTCGATCAGCTCCTTCGCCTCCTCCGTCATCGTCGGGTAACAGGAGCGCTTCGCGTGGGCGATGTACTTCCGAAGCAGCTCGGCGTCGATCTCCGGGGCGACCTCCTGGGTCACCTCCGCCACCTGCTCCGACGTGAACTCCGAGCTCGCCAGCTCCTCGCGCTGGGTGTTGAGCTCGCCGGCGTAGTTCGTCTTGATGATGTGTTTCGCCAGCCGGGAGTCGTGTTCGGGGTCCGGGCTGTCAGTCACCGTGAAGATCAGGTCGAACCGCGAGATGAGCGCGGGTTCGAGGTCGATCTGCTCGCCGATCGGCTCGTACTGGTCGAACCGGCCGTACTTCGGGTTCGCCGCGCCGAGGAGCGAACACCGCGCCTTCAGCGTCGCGTTGATCCCCGCCTTCGAGACGGAGATCTTCTGCTGTTCGAGCCCCTCGTGCATCGCGGAGCGGTCGGAGGAGTTGTGGACGACCACGCCGTTCGCGACGAAGTTGTGCGTCTCGTCGACGGTCAGGTCGTACACCTTCGGGCTCCGCCCGTCCTCGATCCGAGCCAGGAGCGAGCGCAGTTCGTCCTTGACGGCGCCGACTTCGGCTCCGATCGCTTCGTGGAGATCGCCGAGCCTGTCGGTCTCGACGGCCCCGGACAGCCACCGCGACACGGTCGCTTGATCCACGTCGAGCGACGAGGCCACGTCGGACTGACTGACGCCGTACGCCTCGAGCGCCGCCGATAGCTCCTCTCTCGTTTCCCCGACTGAATCGCGTTCAAGCAGACTCCGCGCGCGTCGTTCGATGCCCTCGACCGGACCGCCGAGAACCTCTGCAAGCCGCTGTCGGAGCACCTCGCGACGGTGTTCGGTCGACTCCGGCGGCACCGTTTCAACCGACTCGACGCGGCGCCACTTCACGTCGCCGCGGACGAACTCGCGAAGGTCGCCGAGGTCGGTCTTCGTAATCTCGATGAGGATCCCCCGAAGTCGGTCGGCCACCGTTCGCCGAGCAGAGTCGCTCTCGCCCCACTCGCGGGAAATCCGCTGTTGTGACAGCGCCGTTCCCTCAGCCAGTTCGGACTGCGAGACGTGATACCGGCCTCGAAGCTCGGAGATGGTTTCCCACGTCGGATCCTCGCCGAGCCGGTCTCTGTCTTCGGCGGCCGTCTCCAGTCTCTCCTCGAACGCGGTCAGCACCCGCTGCGCTCGATGGAGCGACACGTTCGCGGCGCCGCTCTCGAAGTCGTGATACGTGACCGCGTCGAGCCCGCACTCGCTCTGGTGAAGCCGGAGCGACTCGCGACACTCCGCGAGTAGGCCGTCTATCTCCGGAATCACGTCGAGAATCGTGCGGTCGCCGTCGGCGGCCTCGACGACGCAGTCGAGCGCCTCCGCCTTTCGGGTGGCGGTGAATCCGATAGCGCGGCGGAACGCCGCGAGCGAGTCCGCGTCCGTCACCGTGAGGTAGTACACGTCTCGGCCCCCGTTTCGTTCGCGGCGCTGGAGCTGGCTCGACACGCCGAACTGTAAGAGGAGGGTCCGCGCCCCTCGAAGCAGGTCTCGGCTCGCCGACGCTATCCGAACGTTACCCGCGGACTCGTCGACGTGGCCCTCGCTGTCGGCGAGCGCACGGACGAACGCGGCCTTCGCCGCACGGGTTCCGGTCGAAACAGGGGTCGGGAAGCACTTCTCGTCGTATCGACCGAGGTTCATCCCCGCGTCGAGGACGGCGTCGGCGTGTTCCTTCCCGGTGACTCGAACCGTCTCGGTGCCGTCGTCACGCTTCTCGCTCGGCGGACGGGTCGGTTCTGTACCGAACGCCTCCTGCGCCGCCCGCTCGAAGTCGGCCAGCAGTTCCTCGTCGGTGTTGGTGAACCGGACGCCGTAGACGCCCTCCTCCCGATCGTAGTAGACGTTCCCGTCGCCGGAGAGGTATCCGAGGACGCTCGCCATCGCGGCGTCGACTCCTCCGCTGTCACCGACGGACCCGGCGTCGATACTATCGCCTGCAGCCGCCACCGCTCCCGCGCCGTCCGTCGCTTTCGTCGGAATCTCGCGGGGGACGTACACCCAGTCGCCGTCGTCGAGCGCCGCCGCCTCGCGCTCGACGCGCTCGCCGTCGTCGAGGACGAAGAACGGGTGGTCCGCCGTCGCCGTCAGCGACTCGCCGGTCTCTGTCGTCACGCGGGTCAGCTCCGAGGGCGCGTCGTACTCGTGGACCGAGAACACGGGACGCTCGACCAGATCTCCCTCCTCGTCCATCGTCCAGACGTCCAGATCGACGTCGCGGATTCGTCGGCCGTTCGAGAGCTCCTCGATTTCGCCGTCTTCCGCGGCCTCCCGTGCCAGCTCGTCGATTCGCTCCACGCGCCCGTCGGCGAGCGAGACCAGCGTGTCGCCGGTCACGCAGTCCATCTTGTCCAGCTCGTCGACCGCGGCGATCCCCTTGTCTGCGAGGACAAGAGCACCGGCTTCGAGCGACCACTGCTGGCCGTCGCCGAAGTCGTCTCTCACAGCCGCGGCCGTATTGTGCGTCACGATCCCGTTTCCGAGGAAGTTGTGGGTGTCCGGGACCGTGAGGTCGAACACCTCTTTTTTTCCGGTGTGTTCGGCGTCAACGACTTCGTCCCAGACGAGGTCGGCGTCGGCAACCTCCTCGACATCCCCGGCGATCGCGCCGAGATCGAGACTATCCACGATGGCTTTCGCCCGGGAACGACTTGGGTTCTGCCCTTTTACGATATTCTGGCGGTATGCTGTAGACCCGCCGTCTGCCCGTGCGAGTGCGCTCCCCACCGGAAGCCGTTCACCACGCCGAGGCACGTCGCGGACGATGCTGCCTAGCGCCCGTGATTTTGCAGTCGACCGGAATCCGATCTGATCGGCGAACGCGTCGAGTTCCTTCCCATAAATGGCGAGGTGCGTTTGGATCGAAGTCGATTCGATTTCGTGTCCGTCCGCCCGTGTGTAGGTCCCGCGGCGGTCACGCTCACGGGTTCGCGAACGGACGCCGTACGTCTCCAACATCAGTTGGACTTGCTCCGCGAGTTCGCCACAGACGGTCGAGAACTGGACGCTCGATCCGCCGTCGTCACGTCCGCAAACTGACCCGTCCGCATCGAACAGGCCCCGGAGGAATGCGTCAGCGTGCTCCGCTGTCGTGAGTCCGGGATCGAGACGGATGTCGTCTCTCGGCGATTCGACGCCAACGTTGGCGAAAAAGCGGGCGACGGTCGCGCTGTGAAGACGAATGCAGGGGACACGCTCGTCCTGGTACTCGACCTGGACGGACCTCCCGAATTTGGCCTCGATGATATCGGCGGCCTGTTTCAGCAGGTCCGTGTCCGAGTTCGAGATCCGGACGTGACCGCGGTTGCCCCCTCGACGCGACACCATCACGTCGCCGTCACCGAAGACGAGTCCGATCAAATACATCAGATCCGCGTCGAACTTCTCGGGGATCGTCACACCGCTTCCGTGCCGAAGCATCGCCCGTTCGAGGCCGATGTCGTCGAGATGGACGTCGAGTGCATCGAGGACCGTATCGAGCTTTTCGCGTGGAATGTGACGGTTCGAGAGCGTGTCGTAAATAAAGTCCTCCGAGAGATCGAGTTCGGCGGCCGCGTTACGAAGCGTCCCGAACTCCTCGCAGAGACGAGTGCGGAGGCGTTCGATCGACTCGTCCGTCGGTTTCAGCTTTTCACCCGTGAACTCGACGTACTCACGAACTGACGGCGATGACCGGTCGATCCCGGTGTATCGGGGAACTGCGACGTGGTCGCCAACACCGACCTCCGAAATCTCGCGCCACTCGATGCCGTGCTCGTCACAGACGAGAACCGGCGTATTGACCGACGCTTCGAGATCCTTTCCGTGTGCCGTCTCGATCCGCCGACAGGACTTCTCGGGCATTCGCCACACGTGAGAACTCTCTGCGAGCTCGATCGAGCCGTTGGCACGGTCGAACGTGTACAGATCGCGCGTCGATTCTGCGGCCGTTTCGATCTCGACCGGATCGGGATGCCGGTCTGTGGCGATCTCCCGAATCGGGACGAACCCGTCGCTCGTGTGAATCTTCGTGTCACCAACTACGCAAAGCCCCGCAGCAGATGATCCTTTACCAGACGTATAAACTGACCTTGGAGCAATATTCTCGACATAACTGATCATTTGAGACTTTCCCGTACCCGGATCCCCGATCAGGAGCATATGCAGGTCCCCGCGGATCCGCGAGCCGTCGGGGAGGTGTTTGGTGACGCCGGAGAACAGCTGGAGAATCATCGCGAGCTTCTCCTCCTCGTAGCCGTAGATGGCCGGGGCAATGGAGCCGACCATCGCCTCGTAGATGTCGTCGCGGTTGGAGAGCTCGATGATCTCGCGTTTGTCCGCCTCGGTGATGTCCATGTCCTCGAACTCCTCGTCCTCGATAGAGATGGAGACGCCGTCCATGTACAGATCGAAGATGGCGGACTTCTCGTTGCCCTGCTCGACCTGCTCGATGTGGAGGACGCCGACGCAGGTGACGTGGTCGCCGGGGCTCACCTTCCCGGTGATGTCGTCGACGATGTCGACGTCCAGCGACTGGGGGGTCTCCCCGCCGCGGAGCCCCTCGGGCGACTCCTGAATGCGGAGCTTCTGGGAGTCGATGAACTCCGACTGGTCGAAGTTAACGCGGAAGGGGCCCTGC
Source organism: Halorubrum sp. B53 (assembly GCF_059752395.1). Taxonomy (NCBI): domain Archaea; kingdom Methanobacteriati; phylum Methanobacteriota; class Halobacteria; order Halobacteriales; family Haloferacaceae; genus Halorubrum; species Halorubrum sp. B53. The sequence continues at coordinate 317,015 of NZ_MWTH01000005.1, forward strand.
CGCTCGCAGCCCTGACACTCGTGGGGCTCCTGGAAGCCGCCGTCGCTCTGGGGGATGTACGTCATCGTGCCGCAGCGCTGGCACTCGAAGGCGGCCTCGGTCACCTTTGGGCGGACGTCGGTCGCCTTGCGGACGATCCCCTTGACCGAGACGAGCTTCCCGATGTGGTCGTCGTGGACGCGGATCCCGCGGATGTCGATGCTCTCGGGGAGGTTCTCGATGCGGACGTGCGCGCGGCCGAGGCTGACGTCGGCGGGGAGGTCGTAGAGCCGCAGCGCCTCCTCGGCGTACTCGCGCATCTGATCCGGCTTCGTGCGGAAGTCCTCCGCGAGGTCGCGGTCGAACTGGAACAGATCGTCGTAGTCGACGTACAGGGAGCGCTGTTCGTTGGGGTATCGCTGCGCGAGGGTGCCGATCTCCTCGCGGTAGTAGTTGCGGTAGAACTGAATGAACCGCTCCGTGAGGTCCTGATTCCCGGCCTGAGCCATTACGAAATCCCTTCGTCGCCATCACGTATGAACCTCATGTTCGGAGCGGAGGTGGACTTGGCAGGCCCCGTTCGGCTCCCGAACTCGATCCCCCTCGGCCCGAGGCGGCCTCGCTACGCCTTCGTCACGAACGTCGCGTCGGCCGAGGTGCGCCCCTCGTTGAACGAGAGCACCTTGGCGCGGATCACGTCGCCCGTCGAGAGGTCGCGCGGGATGTCCTCGGTGAAGACGACGAACCCCTCGACCTTGCCGACGGCGACCTCCTCGCCGGAGTGGTGGTCGGTGAGTTCGGTGACGCCGAACTCGTACGTCTCGCCGATCTCGACGGGCGGCTCGCGCTCTTGTGCGGCGTCGTGGGCGCGCTTCGACTCCCGCGCTTCCTCTGACGGCCCGCGGAGGCGACTGACGACGGCCAACAGGACGAGCAGGGCGATCACGGCCACGGCCCCCACGACGAGCGGGTCCGACGGTATCATACCGGCCGGTCGGTCCGCGGTCACGTAAACGCTCGGGGTCGACGACGGCGAACGCGCCCGTCCGAACGGACCGCGCTCCGCCGGCCACATGAGAAACGCCTTTGCGCTGGAGCCCCCCGACTCGACGTGATGCGAACAACGCTCGGTCGCCGTCGACTCGCCCGCGAGCGTGGTGCGGCGTGAAGGTCGCGGACGCGGTGCCGGAGTTCGCCGACGCGTTCGGCTTCGAGGAGTTCAACCGGATGCAACGCGAGTCGCTGCCGGGCATCCTCGAGACCGACCACAACGTCGTCGCCTCCGCGCCGACGGCCTCGGGGAAGACCGCGCTCGCCGAGCTCGCTATCTGCAAGACCCTCTCGGAGGGCGGCACAGCGCTCTTTATCGCTCCCCTCCGCGCGCTCACCAACGAGAAGGAGAGCGAGTGGGAGCGCTTCGAGGAGCTCGGCTACTCCGTCTACGTCGTCTCCGGCGAGCGCGACCTCAACCCGCGCCGCGCCGAGCGCGCGGACGTGCTCGTGACGACCCCCGAGAAGGCCGACAGCGCCACCCGAAAGCACGACTCCGCGCGCTACTCGTTCGTCACCGACGTCGACTGCGTCGTCATCGACGAGGTCCACCTGCTCGACAGCGAGAAGCGCGGTGCGGTGCTCGAGGTGACGGTCTCGCGGCTCCGTCGGCTGCAGGACCCCCGCGTCGTCGCGCTCTCGGCGACGATGCCGAACATCGCGGACGTCGCAGAGTGGCTCGACGCGCCCGCGGAGACGACCTACGAGTTCGGCGACGAGTACCGCCCGGTCGACCTCGAGACCGGGGTGAAGACGTACTCGCACGGCTCGAACGCCTTCGCCGACAAGTACCGGCGGCTCTACCGCGCGCTCGATCTGGCCGAGCCGCACGTGCGCGAGGACGGGCAGGCCTTGGTGTTCGTCTCCTCGCGGCAGGACACGGTGCAGGCGGCCAAGAAGGCCCGCGACGAGATCACCGACCGCGACATCCCGATCGACTCGCGGGACGATTACGACTTCCACAACGAGGCGAAGGAGCTCACCAACGACACGCTCCGCCAGTCCGTCACCGACGGCGTCGGCTTCCACCACGCCGGGCTCGGGAAGGAGGACCGCGACCGCGTCGAGGAGTGGTTCAAGCAGGGGAAGATCAAGCTGCTCTTCTCGACGTCGACGCTCGCGTGGGGGGTGAACCTCCCGGCGCGCTGCGTCGTCATCCGCGACACGAAGTACCACGACCCGCTGGAGGGCGAGACGGACATCTCGCCGCTCGACGTGCTCCAGATGCTCGGGCGCGCGGGCCGGCCCGGCTACGACGACGTGGGGTACGGCTGGGTGGTCTGCGACCGCGGGGACGCCGACAAGTACCGAACGCTGCTGAAGGAGGGCAAGGAGATCGAGTCCCGACTCGCCGCCGAGCTCGAGTCGCACCTCAACGCGGAGATCGCGATGGGGACCATTCGGGGATTGGAGGACGTGATGGAGTGGCTGGAGACGACCTTCTACTACGTCCGCGCCGAGTCGAAGCCCGACGCGTACGACTTCGGCACCCTTCGCGACCGCGTGCGCGACACCCTCGACTCGCTCGTCGACGACGGGTTCGTCGCGGCCGACGACGACCTCGCGATCGAGCCGACGGGGCTCGGCCGGCTCGCCTCGAAGTACTACCTCCGTCTCGACACCGCCCGTCGCTTCCGGCGGCTCGCCGACCGAGAGACGCTGACGGTCGACCGGATCTTGGAGGCGGTCGCGTCGGCCGGCGAGTTCGACTCGGTGTCGGCGCGGTCGGCCGAGTCGGACGCGGTCGACCGGATCCTCGACGGCCACGACACCGACTTGGAGGACGGGCACCGCAAGGTGTTCGCCATCCTGCTCGCCGGGATGGCCGACGCGATCCCCTCGGACCTGCGGTCGGACGCGTGGGTGATCCGGCAGAACGCGCTCCGCCTGCTGGCCGCGCTCGCGGAGTTCCTCGACCGGTTCGCCGGTCCGCGCGCCGCCAACCTCGCGTGCCGCGTCGAGGCGCGCGTCGAGCACGGCGTTTCGCGGGAAGCGGTCGCGCTCACAGCGATCGACGGGGTCGGCTCCGGCCGCGCGGAGCGGCTCGCGGACGCCGGCCTTACCTCCCCTGCGGCCGTCGTCGACGCCGGCGCCGACGCTCTGGAGAACGCCGGGATGAGCGGCTCCGTCGCCGAGCGGATCGTCGACGCCGCCCGCGACTGCCCTCGGATCGACGTCGACTGGGGCGACTTCCCCGACGCTATCGCCGTCGGCGAGAACGAGATGTGCGAGGTCGCGGTCGCGACCCTCTCCGGGAGCGCCCGCACGGGGATCCGGGTCACCGTCAACGACGTGGAGATGACCGCGCGGACGACGTACCTCGACGGCGAGACGACGGTCCCGGTCGGCGTCTTCGGTCCCCCAGACGCCGACGAACTGGAGTTCGTCGTCGAGGTCGTCTTCCCCGACCTGCCGCTGATGCCCGTGCGGGCCACGCGGACGGTCCGGGTGGAGTAGGTCACTCTTCGCGTTCCCGTTTCGTGATATCCACGCGGTAGCCGTCGAGGAGGTCCCGACCGAGGAGTACGGGGTACGTCATATGATTTCGGTCCTCGATGCTCGCGGTCACAGTCTGCCAGCGATTCCCGATTTTGACATCGATCTCCACGACCGGGCGCTTCTGTCGCCCGGTTCGCGATCCGGACTTCACGTAGACCGTGTCGATGATCGGACCGGCGCCGATCTCCGCGGCGACGTCGAAGTCGATGCTCGTCCGCTGGGCGCCGGTGTCCGATTTGGCGATCACGTCGACCGCCTGCTGACCCGCGCTCACCGTCACGCGCTCGGTGTAGCCGATCGTCGTCGATCTCTCCGGCTCCGGGTCGGTCGGGGGTTTACACTCCGGGACCGAATCGTCCAGCGTCTCCGCGAGTTCAGCGACGCGGTCGGGGTCCACGCGGCCGCCGCCCCGATCGATCGCGAGGGCGGCGATGTGCGGGGCGGGACTGATCCCGGTTGCCTCGAAGAGCCCTTTAAATCCCGCCGTCACGTTGACCTCCAGAACGTACCACGCGCCGTCGCGGCACAGCAGGTCCACGCCGGCGTAATCGAGGTCGAGCGCGTCCGCCGCCTCCCGCGACAGCCGCGCCGCCTCCTCGGGAAGATCGGCGGTGAAGTCCTCGACTTCGCCGCCGACGGCGACGTTCGTGCGCCACTCGTCCGACGGCGCGTACCGCTTCATCGCGGCGACGACGCGCCCGCCGACGACGTACGCGCGGACGTCGAACGGCCGCTCCGTGCCGGTGTCGATAAACTCCTGCAGGAACGCCCGCCGCCGGGCGATGTACGGGGAGACGGCGTCGTCCGCGCCGACGACCGCCATCCGGTCTCCGTTCGTCCCGATGGCGGACTTGTGGACGGCCCTCTCGCCCGCGAGGCGGTTGCCTTCGTTGATCGTCCGGTGTGAGAGCGCCAGGTAAGCCTCCGGAACCGGGATCCCGGCCGCGGTGAGCGTCGCCGCGGCACCGTACTTGTGAATGGCCCGGACGACGACGTCCGGCGGGTTCAACACGGGACGCGACGCGGCGTAGCTCGTCGCGACGCCGAGATCGTCGAGCGGCTGGACCGCCTTCGTCGTCAACAGCCGGTTCGCGACGACCTCCACGTCGGGGTCGAAACGGAGGCCCTCGTCCTCGATCCAAGACCGGACGTTCTCCTCGCGGAGCCAGACCGGCTCGTGACCGAGCGCGCGAACGGCGTTGAGGATCGCCTTGGTCTCTTTGCTGTTGTGGAAGCTCAACACCCCAACCCGAACGGCTGCAGCCGTGTCCGCTGTTTTCGGCGGATCTGAACCCGAGGCCTCGCTCATGTGTCGACCTACGGAAACGATATTGTTAAATGAAACACACGATTCTCCCGTCCCCGGAGTCCGGTCCGGTCGCACCGCCCACTGCTTAAATCGGAAAACGGGGCAACCCCGCCGCATGCCCGAACGACTCCGCGTGTTCGCAGGCGACTGCCGAGTGACCGAGCGCGGCGACCGCTCCCGGACCCACCGGGGACGCGTCGTCGTCCTGATAAAGCCGGACGACACCACGCTCGTCCACGACGCCGACGGCTACCAGCCGGTCGCGTGGCTCACCCGCCCCGACTCGGTCGTCGTCGAGGGCGACGGCGACGGGTTCTCCGTCACCGCCCGCGACGGCACCCGTCGTCTCCGGGTCGTCGCCGAGGAGGCGACCGCGGGCCGCGCCCTGCCGATCACGGAGGCCGGAATCCCGGTCGGCACCTGCCCTGAGGACGGCGGGCCGCTCGTGCGCTCGCGCGGCGACGTGGTCTGTCTCGACTGCGAGGAGCGGTGGGGGCTCCCGGCGGGCGCGAGCGTCACGGACGCGACCTGCGACGACTGCGGGCTGCCGAAGCTCCGCGTCGAACGCGGCGAGCCGTTCCACCTCTGTCTCGACCCCGCGTGCGACCCGATGGAGGCGGCCGTCAGCGACCGATTTGATCGGGTCTGGGACTGTCCCGACTGCGACGGCGAACTGACGGTCAACTCCGCGCCCGGCCGCGTCTACCTCGGCTGCGAGAACTACCCCGACTGCGAGACGACGTTCTCGATCCCCGCCGGCGTCGTCGTCGACGAGTGCGCCTGCGGGCTCCCCGTCTTCGAGACGGCGACCGGCCGCGACTGTATCGACGGGAGCTGCGAGCGCGGGGCGCGCGCGGCGGGTGAGGAGAAATAGCGAACCGGGTGAACCGAACCGGCCGAAGCGAACCGAACCGACCGAAGCCGCCTACTCCGCGAGCTGCTCGCGTCCCGGCGCGATGAGGCGGTCGAGGTACTCGGCGAGCGCGCCCTTCGCGTCGGCCGGGTGGAGCTCGCTGGACTCCAGGTCGGCCTCCAACGCGTCGTAGTCGTCGTACGCTAAGTCGCCGCCGTACTCCTCGGGGCGCTCGACGCGGACCGTCTCGAACCGCGGAAACACGTGGTACTCGAACACCTGCAGGACGGGGTTCTCCCGCGACTCGCCGTCGTCGGTCGGCTCGGGGTCGGCGGTCGGCGGGCAGTACGCGTCGTTCACCTTCGACTCGATATCCGCGCGCGAGTCCTCCATCGAGATGGTGACGCCCTCGCTAGAGGACATCTTCCCGCGGCCGGTGCCCAGGTCGGCGATGAGCGGCGTGTGGAGGCTCGTCGGCGGCTCGCGGTCGATGCTCGGAAGCACGTCCCGCGCGAGCATGTGGACCTTGCGCTGCTCCATCCCGCCGACCGCCAGGTCGACGCCGAGGTACGGGATGTCGAGCGCCTGCATCAGCGGGTACACCGCCTGCGACACCTTCACGGAGTCCCCGGAGGTGATCTCCGCCATGGCGCGCTCGGCCCGCGCGAGCGTCGTCTCCAGCTCCAGCGCGTGCAGATCGAGGGTGTAGTCGTCGTCGAGCTGGAAGTCGGAGCCGAGCACGAACTGCGTGTTCGACTCGTCGAGCCCGTAGGCGATGAACTGGTCGCGCATGCGCTCGGCGGTGTGGCGGATGTCCTCGAACGACCCCTTGTCGTTGAGGTAGGCGTGTACGTCGGCGAGCAGCACCGTCACCTCGAACCCGGCCTCCTGGAGGTCGATGAGCTTGTTCGCGGTGAGCATGTGCCCGATGTGGAGGACTCCCGAGGGCTCGTAGCCGACGTACGCCCGCTTCCCGTCGGGGTCGTCGGCCAGCGCCTCGATCTCCTCCTCGGTGACCACCTCGGCCGCGTTCCGGGTGATCCGCTCGTAGGCGTCCATACGCAGGAGTTGCGGTTGTCGGACATATGACTTCTGGAAGCGTGCGGACGCCTGGCGAGGGGCGTCTCCGCGGAGCGCCGTCGGCACCGTCGGCCTCGTTTCCCTGCCGGCCCTACTCCTCGGTCTCGGGGAGCGTCCGCCCCGCCCGGTGCTCGGAGATGATCCGGTCGAGGTGCTCCTGTTTCTCCGCCTTCTGCCGGCGCTCGGCCCGCCGCTCCCAGTCGTCGAGGGCGGCCTCCAACTGCTCCTCGCTTGCGACCGCCAGCTCGTCGACCTCGCGCACGGGCACCGCGTCGACCGGGACGACTGGCACGTCGTGGTCGAACAGGACCTGGTCGGCGACGTCCGCGAGGTTCCCGTCACGGATCACCGCCCGCGGATCCGTCTCGGCGAGCCGCTCGGCGGTCCGACGGCCCGCTCCCGAGGCGTCCCGGAGGTAGACGACGTCGCCGGCGACGAGCCCGTACGCTTCGTCGGCGGCCTCCAGCGCGTCGAGCGTGAACTGCTCGACGACCTTCACGCTGACGAGCCCCTGGTCCGCGGCCACGTCGTCGAAGTTGGAGTGGTCGAGCCGCCACAGCTCCTTCAGCGTCTCCACTTTCCCCTCTAACTCCTCGACGGTCTCTCTCGCCTCGTCGCGCTCGCGCTCTAGCCGGTCGGTCTCGCGTTCGAGCCGCGAGACGGCCCGCCGGGTGCGCGCCTCGATGCGCTCCTCGCGTTTCGCCTCTTCCAGCTCCCCCTCCAGCTCCGCGATCCGCTCGTCGCGCTCGGCGAGGTCGGCCTCCAGCGACTCGGCGTGCGACTCCAGCCGCTCGACGCGCTCGCGGAGCCGGCGGATCGTCTCCTCCTCCTCGGTGCGCTCGGGCTCGGTGGGATCCGTCTCGTCGGCGTCGGTGTCGCCGCTCCCGCCACCGTCGCCGCCGTCGTCCTCGCTGAGGTCGGCGATGACGGACTCCACGGAAGCGTCGCCGGCGACGACCCCCGCGATCACCGCCTCGCGGTCGAGCCGCGGCGGCGTCTTCGCCGCGATCCGGTCGAACTGATCCTCGTGGTCGTCGTAGGCGTACAGGGCCGCCGCCAGCGCGTCGCGCTCGTGGTCGTTGTCGTAGCTCGCCTCGCGGGTCCGGTGGAGCTTCTCGTCGACGGGGAGGTCCGTGGTCGGCCGCCACCCGGCGGCGTCGAACGAGCGCCGGAACTTCTCGACGGTCTCCGGCATCGGCTCCACGTCGGCGGCGACGATGATCGGGCGGCCCTGCTCGATGATCCACTCGGTCACGTCGGCCGTGTCGGCGGTCCGCGAGGAGTACAGCGCGTGCACGGTGCCGTCGAGTCCCACGACGGCCGCAGCGGTCGTCGTCCCCGGGTCGATGCCGACGATCACCCTATCGCGCCGCTGCACCAGCGGCTCGTACTCGATCCCGTCGCGGCGCTCTCGCTCGACCTCGACGCGCACGTCGCCGGCCCGCGAGTTCGACACGGGGATGTCCTCGGGGCGCGCCTCGACCGCGAACGTCGCGTTCGCGTAGCCGCCGTACTTCTCGGTCACGTCGCGCTCGAAGTCGAGGTTCGCCTCCTCGAGCTTCGACTGCACCTGTCGGGTCCGCTTCCGGACGTTGCCGTGGATCCGGCGGGTGTAGCGGTCCTGACTCCACCCGCCCTTCCCGGTCGAGCGTCCCCGAGACACCTTCACCGTCGTCTCGTCGGTGAACGCGGTCACCTCGTGGCCGACGTTCGCCGCGGCCAGCCGGGCCGACGCCTCGGCCTCCTTCATCGGTTCCTTCCCGTATGGGATTCCGTGGCGGGAGGCGACCCGCGAGAGCGGCTCCGGCCGCTCCGCGCCGGTCACCTGCACGAGCCGGGTGCCGTCGGGCAGCGACCGGAGGAACCCCACGAGCTCGCCCTTGTCCGCCGCCAGCTCGTAGGCGTTGTCGGTGGCGACGTAGAGGGGCTCGCGGTCGTCGATCAGCCGGCAGAGCTTCCGGAACGACACCACGTCGCGGGTCACCCGCGCCATCGGGCCGTCGGCGTCGGGCGCGTCCGGGTCGTCATCGTCGACGGGGTCTAAGATGACGAGGGCGTAGGAGGGGTCGTCGCCGCGAACGTCGCCGCTGTGCACGTCGACGCCGAACACCGGCCGGTCGCGGGCGCGGATGGTCCGGGTTGTCACGGATTCACGTAGGCCGTTCGCGCGTATATACCCCACGCCGGGTGTGGCGGTTTCGTCGTGGGATCCGGTTCAGTAGCTCCGTGGGGACCCGACTCTTCGAACGTGTGAGGTCGCTCAAAACGGAGGTCGATGCGGTATTTAAAGGGCGACGAGCTGCGGCGAAGATAGCTTATAAAATCGGATGCGGTGGCGCGTGCCCGTGAGCGGCCGGCAGGCCGCGAACAGCGAGGGACCTTCGGTCCCTCTGGCAGCCGGCGGCTTTGCCGTCGGCGACGGCACCGCGCGAGGGAGTCGGTGGTCCGGAGCGAAGCGACGGACCACCGACGAGGCTGGGGAGGCGTAAGGTGTGGTTGCGGTGCGGTCGGGGTGGGACTCAAAGGGGCAGCCGCGAGGGCGAAGCACGACGACGCAAGCACTGCAGGGAGCGAGCACCGCGAGCGACCGAAGCGCGCAGCGAGTCGCGCGAGTCCTCGCGGCTGGGGCTTTGGAGGTGTTCACCGCAAAGCAACCAGTCACGTAAACCCGAACGGCCGAGGCTTCGGATGTCTTCTCCGCAGCGCCGCCGTTCGCTGATAACTATCCGACTCAGTACAAGTCCTCGAGGTCCTCCTCGACGTGGGTGTGCTCGTCGGCCGGGAACGCGCCGCTCTCGACGGCCTCGCGGTACGCCGCGACGGCGTCGGCCATCTCGCCGCGCACGTCGCCGAACTGCCGGGAGAACGGGGGCGACCACTCGCCGAGCCCGATCGCGTCGTTGATCACGAGCACTTGCCCGTCGCAGTCGGGGCCCGCGCCGATGCCGATGGTGGGAATGTCGAGCGCCTCGGTCACCGCCCCCGCGAGGTTCGCCGGGACGTGCTCCAAGACGAGCGCGAACGCGCCGGCCTCGGCGTGCGCTCCCGCGAGTTCGACGATCTCCTCGGCGGCGTCCTGATCGGTCCCCTGTCGCGTGTACCCGCCCAGTCGATTGACGTGCTGGGGAGTCAGGCCGAGGTGCGCCATCACCGGGATTCCGACCTCGGTCATGCGCCGGGTCATCGAGACGGTGTGCGGGCCGCTCTCGATCTTCACCGCGTCGGCGTTCGCCTCCTTCACCAGCCGGCCGGCGTTGCGCACGGATTCGCTCTCCTCGACGCCGAAGGTGAGGAACGGCATATCGGCGACGACGAGCGCGTCCTCGGTCGCGCGGGCGACCGCTGCGGTCCGGCTCGCGACCTCGTCGAGCGTCACGGGGAGCGTGGAGTCGTACCCCAAGGCGGTGTTCCCCATGCTGTCGCCGACGAGGATCACGTCGATCCCGGCCTCGTCCACGACCGCCGCGGTGGGGGCGTCGTACGCGGTCAGCATCGTGATCGGCGCCTCGCGGTCCCGGAGTCCCCGCGTCGTGGTCATACCCGACCTCACCCGCGCGACCGGTTAAAATCGCCGGGATCCGGAAGCGCGCGGTCAGGCCTCCGGCGGCGCCGCTGCCCGAGAGCGCGCCGCGCCGCCCCGCGACCGCCACCGATTTGCCCCTCGGCGCCCGAGACGAGATCGTGCAACCTGTCGAGCGGGCCGAGTTCGAGGGGGTCGACTACGGCTGGGTGATGCAGACGACGTTCGTGCTCACGATCCTCGTCGGCGCCCCGGTCGTCGCGGTCCTCTCCGCGTTCGTCACCCTCGACTCGTGGGGCGCCCGCGCCGCCTTCGCGGTCCGCGTCGGCGCGCCGATCTGGTTTACCACCGCCGTCGCCGTCGCGCTCTACGCGCGCCGGACCGACGCCGGGGACGGGGGCGTCGAGAGCGCCGGGGCCGAGGAGGCCGGAGGAGACGGCCCCGACGACACCGAGAACGAGGGGACGAGAGAGGACGACCACGACGACATCGAGGGCGAGGAGAACGACGACATCGAGGGCGAGGAGAACGACGACATCGAGGGCGAGGAGAACGACGACACCGGGAGCGAGGCTCCCGAGGCGACGACCGGACGGGAGGGCGATCGCGCGTCACGGTCGACCGGGCCGTCAAAGGACTGACCCCCTGCCGCGGGCCGGGTCCGTCGCCGTGGCTTCGGGTCCGTCGCCGCGGCTCTGAATCGCTCTCCCGCGATCTTCCTTTTAAACGACCGTGCGGCTCGGTCCGCCGGTCAGATCAGGTCCGCCACCCACGCGAACGCGACGCCAGCGCGCTCCGCCGCCGCCTCGTCGCGCGGCGAGTCGCCGACGAAGAGCGCGTCCTCGGGCGCCGCGCCGAGCCGATCGACCGCCGCGAGCAGCGACTCCGGCTCCGGCTTGTGTGACCCGACGGTGTCGCGCCCGACGATCGCGTCCGTGTCGAGCGCGTCGCCGAGGCCGTGAGCCTCGACGGCGATCCGGCACGCCTCCTCGCAGTTGAGCGAGCAGACGCCGGCCGGCGGCGTGCGCCCCCGATCGTCGGCCCCCTCGACCAGCCGCGCTCCGAGCGGGAGCAGCGTCGAGTCGCGCGCGCCGGCCCGCTCGTGGAGCGCGATCGCCTCTTCGACCGGATCGCCGATCCCGTACTCGTCGGCCGCCTCCAGCAGGCCCCAGAGCTCCTCGGTCGGCGGCTTGATCGCGTGCTTGGCGTACACGTCGAGCACGGACGACGCCACCGTCCCCCAGTCGACCGCGAGCTCGACGAGAGTCCCGTCGAGGTCGTAGACGACGGCGTCGTAGCCCGCGAGGCCGGGAACGGCGCCGTCGGCGCTCGAGGCGGCGCCGTCGGATCCGGGATCGCCCGTCATTTCCCCAACACCCCCCGCGCGATGATCGTCTTCTGGATCTCCGTGGTCCCCTCGTAGATCTCCGTGATCTTCGCGTCGCGGTAGAGCCGCTCGACGTCGAAGTCGGTCGTGTAGCCGTAGCCGCCGTGGATCTGGACGGCCTCGTTGGTCACCGACATCGCCGCCTCGCTGGCGCGGTACTTCGCCTTGGAGGCCGCGACGCGGTTGTCCTCGCCCGCCTCGGCCTGCCGGCACGCCTCGCGGACGAGCAGGCGGGCCGCGGAGACGTCCGTCGCCATCTCCGCGAACTTGTGGCGGATCGTCTGGATCTCGGCGATCGGCTCGCCGAACTGCTCGCGCTCGGCGGCGTACGCCGTCGCCTCGTCGAGCGCGGCCTGCGCGACGCCGACCGCCTGTGCCGCGATCCCGATCCGGCCGCCGGTCAGCGTCCGGAACGCGGCCGAGAGCCCCTTCCCCTCCTCGGTGAGCCGGTTCTCGGCCGGGACCCGACAGTCGTCGAAGCTGATTCCGGTCGTGTCGGAGGCGCGGAGCCCGAGCTTCTCCTCCTTCTTCCCGACTTCGAACCCCTCGACGTCGGCGGGGACGAGGAACTGGGTGATCGACCCGCGGCCGTCGTCGTCTCGTTCGGTGTCGTCGCTCTCGGGGTCGTCCCCCTCGCTCTCGGGGTCGACCGCCTTCGCGAAGACGATGGCGACGCCGCCCCGCGTCCCGTTCGTGATCCACTGCTTCTCGCCGTTCAGGACGTACTCGTCGGTCTCGGGGTCGTACTCGGCGGTCGTCGACATCTCCGCCGGATTCGACCCCGCGTGCGGTTCGGAGAGACAGAACATCCCGACCGGGCGCCCCTCGGCCGCCATCTCCGGGAGCCAGCGCTCCCGTTGGGTCTCGCTGCCGAACTCCGCGATACAGGAGGTGGCGAGGCAGTGGACGGACAGCGCGGTCGCGACCGCGAGGTGGCCGTACGCCAGCTCCTCGTTGACGACCGCGTAGGTCGTCTCGTCGGCGCCGAAGCCGCCGTACGCCTCGGGCGCCGTCAGCCCGGTCAGCCCCAGCTCCGCGAGCCCGTCCCAAGCGTCCTCCGGGAACGACTCCGTCTCGTCCGCCTCGCCGGCCCCGGGTCGGAGCTCCTCGACCGCGAACTCCCGGACGAGCTCCCGGATCGCCTCCTGTTCGTCGGTGAGCGACGAGCCGACGCGTGCGCCAGTCATGGCTTCGAGTTCGATCTCACACGGAAAAAGGTGAGCGATCGGGTGAGGTGGCCGGCGCGGCCGCTCGCGCCCTCGCGGCCCGCCGCTCGCGTCACTCCCAGAACGGGTAGAGTTCGTCGCGCGGCGGCTCCTCGATCCGGTCACCGTCGAGGAGGACGGTGCCGGCCTTCGCGTCGGCGGCGTCCGGAGTGTCGGCTCCCTCGGCGGCGTCGGAGCCGTCGCCGTCCCCCGCCGCCCGCACCTCGCCGATCTCGCCGACCGCGATCCCGGCGGCCGCCAGCGCGTCGGTCGCCTCGGCGACGCGCTCGGGCGGGACCGCCGCCAGCAGCGCGCCGGAGCCGAACGTCGCCAGCGGATCGACGCCCAACGCCGCACAGCAGGCCTCCGTTTCGGGTCGAACCGGCACCCGGTCGCGCTCGACCGCGAGGACCGCCTCGCTCGCGCTCGCGGTCTCGACGAGCGCGGTCAGCAGGCCGCCCTCGGTCGGGTCGTGCATGGCGGTCGCCGCGTCGCGGGCGGCGGCCGCGTCGGGGACGACGCTCACCTCGTCGAGGAACCCGGCGGCCGCGTCGAGCGTCGCGGCCGACACGCCCGCCTCGGCGCACTCATCCCGGAAGTCCGTCGCGAGGATCGCGGTCGCCTCGATCCCGGCGCCCTTCGTGAGGAGGAGCCGGTCCCCGGGGTCGGCCCCGCCGCTCGACACGAAGCGGTCCGTCGTCCCGAGCGCGGTCATCGAGCAGAGCGGGCGCTCCAGCGACGGCAACACCTCGGTGTGGCCGCCGACGATCGCGACCCCGAGGTCGCGCGCGGTCGCGTCCACCTGCTCCGCGACCGTCTGGCGGCGGTCCGGGTCGTCGTCGGGGAGGAAGAGCGTGTGGGTGAGCCACCGCGGGTCCGCGCCGCTCGCGGCCACGTCGTTGCAGGCGACGTGGACCGCGAGCTCGCCCACTGAGTCCGCCGCCAGCGAGAGCGGGTCGGCGGCGACGACGAGGGTCGACTCCGCGCCGGTCAGGTCGATCGCGGCCGCGTCCTCGCCGTAGGCGGGGCCCACATCGACCGCCGCGTCGTCCGCGCCGGTCGCTTCGAGGACCGCCGCGAGCGCCTCGGGCCCGAGCTTGCCCGTCATCTGTCGCGCAGCCACGCGACGACGTCGTCGGGGTCGGCGTCGAGCCCGCCGCCCTGCGCGAACGTCGGACCGCCGCCCCCGCCGCCGCCGAACTCGTCGGTGACCGCGCGCACGACCGCGCCGGCGTCGACCCCCTCGCCGCTCGCGTCGTCGCCGCCGGTCGCCCCGTCCGCGACCGCCACGACCACGAACGGCGCGTCGCCCGCGCCGACCGCCGCGACCGCGTCGGGGGCGCCGTCGGTCGCGTCGCTCTCCTCACCGTCGCCCGCGAGGAGGGCCTCCGCCGGCTCTCGCAGGTCGTTCGGGTCGGCGCCGTCGACGGTTCCCACCGCCCACGTCGCCCCGTCGACCTCCGCGGTCGGGAACTCGGCGAGCCGGGCGGTCAGCAGGTCGGCGCGGGCCTCCCGGAGCTCGCCCTCCAACCGGTCGACCTCGCCGCGGAGGCGCTCGACCGCGTCGGGGAGGTCGCCGACCCGCGCGTCGAGGCTCGTCGCGGCGTCGAGCGCGGCCGCGTGGACCGCGGCGTCGTGGTCGATCGCGGTCGGCCCCACCGCGAACTCGACGCGCGTCACGCCCTCGCCGGGGTTCGACCGGTCCAGCACCGAGACCGGCCCGATCTCGCTCGTGTTCCGGACGTGGGTGCCGCCACAGGCCGCGACGTCCCACGCCGGCGCGGCGTCGTCGTCACCTCCCCCCGCCTCGCTCCCGTCGCCCGCACCGCTCCCGCCGACGGTGACGACGCGGACCGCATCGCCGCCGCTCATCGCGCCCTCCTCGGTCTTCGCGTTGAACGCGATCCCGTCGACCGCGCGGGCCTCGTCCGCCGGGAGCGTCTCCCACGAGACGGGCAGCGAGTCCCAGACGGCGCGGTTGGCGAGCCGCTCCAGTTCGACGAGGTCCTCGTCGTCGAGGGGCTCCGCCGTCGTCAGGTCCACCCGGACCTTCTCCGCGGAGATGTCGAACCCGGCGTAGCCGAGGTCCTCGCAGGTCCGGCGCGCGGCGCCGTAGAGCACGTGCGAGGCGGTGTGCGCGCGGGCGCAGTACGTCCGGAACGCGTCGTCCACGATCGCCGAGACCGTCTCGCCGACCGCGAGCGACCCCGGCGGCTCCTCGTCGAGCACGTGGACGACTCGGCCGTCGCGCTCGACCACGTCGTCGAGGAGGACGCCGTCGATCGTCCCTCTGTCGGCCGGCTGGCCGCCGGACTCGGCGTAGAAGTACGTCTCGCTCAGGACGACCTCGCGGCCGTCGACCGACTCCACCGTCGCCTCGAACTCCCTGACCTCGGGCTCCGCCGGCGCGCGTGACGCGGTCATGGACGGCCCGTGGTCGCCGTCGGATAAATAGGTGTTCGCCTCGGCGTTCGTTTATAAACGACTGCGGTGGCGCGCGCCTCCGAGCGGCCGCCCCGGCGGCCGCGAGGTGCGCGTGCGAGGGAGGCGGCGGGCCGGCGCGGCGTCGCCCGCGCCGGACCGTCCGCCGAGGCTGGGGAGGTGTGAGGCCGCGGTGCCGTTGCGGGCAGGTGGGACTCAAAGGGGCAGCCGGGAGGCGGGCGCAGGCGACGCAAGCAGCGTGGCGCGTAGCGCCACGGGCAGCCGGCGGCGAAGCCGCCGGCGACACCGCAGGGAGCGAGTGAAACGAGCGACCGAGGAGCGCAGCGAGCGTGCGCCCGCCTCCCGGCTGGGGCTTTGGAAGTGTTCACCGCCGGTCTCTCAGCAACCATTTATAAACGAGCGGCTGGGGACTTAACAGTCTCTACCGTCGATCCGCGGTCGACCGAGACATCGAAAGAATCCTCGAAACCGACCGATGCGCGCCGATCTCAGCCCTCGAGCTCGAACGCGACCTCGACCTCGGCCTGGTACTCCCGCGTCGGCGCGTTCTTGATCTCCACGCCGAACTCCTGTACCTCGGCCCAGTAGACGTTCTCGAGGGTGTCCTCGGCGCGGTCGATCGCCTCGTCGGCGGCGTCGTCGAAGCTCTCCTCGCTCGTCCCGATCAGTGTGATCTTTTTAAACACCATGTCGTACGCTAGTTACGCGCACGGTCATATAAAAACAGGTGGAATCCGGGGACGCCGTCAGGGGCTGCCGGGCGCGCCTTCCATCACCGCGAAGTCCTCGCCGTCGTCGTCGATGCCGATGACCGCCCAGTCGTACGGGGGCTTCTTCGAGACGAGTCGGTCCCGGAGGTCGCCCGCCCGGCTGCGCCACGTCACGAAACACCGGAGCCGCGGCGTCTCGCCGCCGTCTGTCAGATACGGGTCCAGATCGTCGTCGTCCATACACAGCACCGTCACGAGCACACGTCGCCACTTCCGCTCCGCGACGAACTCTTGTCCGCCCTCGGAGACGGTGTACCCGAGTTCACGAAAGACGTCTCTGGCCTCCGTCGTCGGTGGGATGCTCGCAGTGGCCATCTACCTCGTCGTTCGCCGCCATCCGTGATAAACTTTCTCACGATTCCGCGGACCCGGTCACTCGCCCAGCAACGCGGCCGTTCACGCGCCGTTCCGTTGCGAACGATCACTCGCTCGGGGACCGCGCGCCCGGTCACTCGTGGGCGGCGTCCCACTCGTCGGGCTTCCGGATGTTGCCGCACTCCGTGCACTGGATCCGACCCATCGTGTCCATCGCGGTGTCGAACGACCCGCAGTTCCCGCAGCGGAACCCCCACCGGGCCGACCCGTCGGCGTCGGCGAACACGACGTAGAAGGGTCCCTCGGCGCCTCGCTCGACCATCGTCCGGTCGGTGTACACCCGTTCGCCGTCGGCAGTCGTCGACGCGTCGAGACTCATACCCGTCCGTAGCCGTCGGAGCCGTTTAAAAGCGTGAGTCGGCGGTCGGCGGGACCGCGCTCGGAGCGACAGCGACAGTCCGATCGCCCCGGAGCGTCGCGTTACGTCCGGAACGACTCGCCGCAGCCGCACTCGGAGACGACGTTCGGGTTCTCGACCTCGAAGCCGGCCGCCTGCAGGCCGTGCTCGTAGTCGAGTTTGCTCCCGCCGATGTAGTTCCGGCTCGCGGGGTCGACGAACACGCGGAGCCCGTGGTGCTCGACCACGAGGTCGTCCTCCTCCGGCTCCGTGTCGAACCGCATCCCGTACGACAGGCCCGCGCAGCCGCCCTGTTGGACGAACAACCGCAGGCCGGCCTCTTCCGTGTCGAGGTCCTCTCCCTCCAGCAGGGAGAGCGCCTCCTCCGCGGCGTCAGGGGTCACCTCGATCGCCGGGTCGCTCCCAGTGTCGACCGTTTCGGTGCTCATGCGAACGTCTTCCGTTCGCACGGTAAAAACCCTGCCGGCGGATCCCCATCGGTCGTTGGCGCAAACGGTTACGTCCGCCGCGCGATCCGCCCGATCGCCCCCACCGACGGTTCCGTCGCGCCAGTGCACCGAGCGCGTCGGCGTGACGACACGGTTTTGATTCGGTACCGAGTGAGTACGCGTATGACGGAGTCGCCGTCCCGCGTCGGCGTGCTCGCCGCGGGGGACCTCTCCGACGAACAGCGCGCCGCGTTCGAGTGGCTCGACGCTCGCGAAGGGGTTGCCGCCGAGGTCGTCCCGCTCGTCGCCGGTCCGTCCGGCGGCGACCGCGACGGCCCGTTCCGCCGGTTCGACGTCCTCTGGTGGCACCGCGCGGCGCCGCTCCACGACGCGGATCCCCTCGGGGACGCGGCGGCCGCGATCGACGACTTCCTCGCCGACGGCGGCGGGCTCCTCCTGACGCTCCGAGCGATGGCCTCGGTCGACCGGCTCTCCGTGGAGTCGGTCCCCCCGGACCGGGTCGGTACCGAGTCCCTCGCCGAACCGACCGGCGTCCTGTGGCGGTCGCTCTACGCCGACCACCCGGCGCTGGCGTCGCTAGAGGGGCTCCGACACCCGCTCCGCGACCGCGGCACTGTCCCGGCGGTGCGGTACGAGCGGGTGCTCCCCGAGCGCGGCGAGGCGCTCGCCTCGACCGTCCGCGGCGGCGGGGCCGTCCCCGACGAGGTGACCGCGGTCTCGTGGGCCGCCGGCGACGGCGGCGCGGTCCTCGGCCTCGGCGCGCCCGTCCTGTTCGCCGACCCGCCCGCGGCGGCGGACGACCCGGCGGCCGACCGGCTCGCCGAGACGCGCGACCGGCTCGTCGCCGGCTGCCTCCGGAGCCTCGCCGTCGACGACGGGACGCCCGCCCGCCCGACCGACGCGGCCGACATGCGCCGCCTCCGCGAGCGCGTCGCCGACGCCGGCGAGGACGGTCCCGGCGGGCGACCGAAGTACCACCTCACCCCGCCGGCGAACTGGCTGAACGACCCGAACGGGCTGATCCGATGGGACGGTCGGTACCACGTCTTCTACCAGTACAACCCCGGCGGTCCGTACCACAACACCATCCACTGGGGCCACGCCGTCAGCGACGACCTCGTGACGTGGTCCGACGAGCCGGTCGCGCTCTCGCCGTCGCCCGACGGCCCCGACCGCGACGGCTGCTGGTCGGGCTGCGCAGTCGACGACGACGGCATCCCGACGCTGCTGTACACGGGGGGGAACGGCCGCGACCAGCTCCCCTGTCTCGCGACGACCGACGACCCCGGGCTCCGGACGTGGAACAAGTACGACGGGAACCCGGTCATCGAGTCGCCGCCGACCGACCTCGACGTGCTCGAGACCGAGCACTGGCGCGCCGAGTTCCGCGACCACAACGTCTGGCGCGAGGACGGGCGCTGGCATCACCTCATCGGCACCGGGCTCGCCGACGGCGGCGGCGCGGCCCTGCTGTACACCGGCGAGACGCTCACCGAGTGGCGGTACGAAGGTCCCCTGCTCACCGGCGGTCCCGACGCCGGCGCGGTGTGGGAGTGCCCCGAGCTGCTGGACCTGGGCGACCGCCGGATCCTCCACGTCTCCGACTACGAGAACGTCGTCTACTTCCTCGGCGACGTCGTCGACGGCGGGTTCGAGGTCGAGTCCGAGGGGTTACTCGACCACGGCGACTTCTACGCGCCGCAGTCGCTGAGGGACGCGAAGGGCGACGGCGCCGCGGGCGGTGACGACCCCGCGGGCGGCGACGCGGAGGGCGACGAGGCGACCGACCGGACGCTCACGTGGGGGTGGCTCCCCGAGGCCCGCGACGTCGAGGCGCAGTGGGAGGCCGGCTGGTCCGGGGCGCTCTCGCTCCCGCGCGTCATCGAGGCCGGTCCCGACGGTACGATCCGACAGCGTCCGGCCGACGAGGTGACCGAGCTCCGGACCGAGCGCCTCGCCGCCGGGGCGACCCTGGACCTCTCGCCCGGCGACCGCCGACGGCTCGACGTCTCCAGCGCGGCGATCGAGATCGAGGCGGAGATCGCGCTCGACGACGCCGACGCCGTCGAGCTGTCGGTGTTCGAGACGCCCGACCGGGCCGAGCGCACGCCGATCCGCTACGAGCGCGACGGCACGCTCTCCGTCGACCGGGCGCCGTCGAGCGACGACCGCCGCGCGTTCGCCGACCCCCAGTCGATGCCGGTCCCGCCGCACGACGAGCCGCTCTCGCTCCGGGTCTTCCTCGACCGGTCCGTGGTCGAGATATACGCGAACGGCCGGCACTGCCTGACGAGCCGGGTGTACCCGACCCGCGACGACGCGGTCGGAGTCTCGGCCGTCGCGGAGGGCGGCCGGGCGTCGATTTCGTCGCTGTCGGCGTGGGCGATGGGCGAGGCGATGCCGACCGGCGGTTCCGACTGACGGGTCAGTTCGCGTCGTCGCCGTCGCCAGCGCTCCTCCCGTCCCCGCCGCCGTCGAGAGCGCTCCCGCTCGCGCCGTCGACGAACGCCGCGTACCCGCCGGCCGCGCCGCCCTCGCGGATCTCGCCGGGGAGCGCGTCGCCGGCCGGGAGGTCGGACCCGTCGGCGGGCGGGAGCGGCTCGTCCGGGGTCGGGATCCGCCACGCGGCGAGGGCGCCGAGCAGTCGGGTCCGGTCGCCGTCGACCGCCAGCCGGAGCGTCGGCGCGAGCGTCCCGCCGAACCGGTCGCGCTGGTCGTCCTCCGGGAGGTCCGCGATCGCGTCCAGCGAGTCGCCGGCGAAGTCGTGGTAGTTGAGGAAGCTCTGGACGAGCACCTCCTCCTCGTGCGCGAACGCCATCCACGAGTACGCCTGGAACGGCGCCTCCGGCGGGTTCGTGGCGACGAGCCCCGAGTCGTTCAGCGGGCGGTACTCGCCCCCGAACTCGTCGGCGACGAAGCCGTACAGGCCGTCGGGCCCGGTCACGCCCGGCGCGAACGTGTGGACGTGGCTGCAGACGAACAGGTAGTAGCGCCCGTCGGCGACGACGACGTGGGGGCGCTCGAGTTCCTGGTTCACCTCGACCGCGTCCAACAGCGGCGGCCGGAGCTCCCACGAGAGGGGGTCGCCGTCGGGCGAGACCGCGACGCCGACGCAGCCGTTGAACTCCCGTCGCTCGCTCGTCTCCGGGTCGTCGCCCGGTCGCTCGGGCGCCGGCGCGTTCGCCTCGAACAGCAGGTGCGTCTCGCCCGTCGCCGGGTCCTCGAAGAACCACGGGTCGCGGAAGGTGTAGATCATCCCCCGCGAGTCGGCCTCGGTCTCGTACCAGTCGCCGTCGGGCGTCAACAGGGTCTCGTGGGTCCACGGCCCCGAGAGCTCGATTCCCTCGGCCGACGCGGTCACGGTTCCGCCGTGCGCGACCGCGATCCGCTGAGTGTACGTCATCTCGTCGGCGGTCTCGTCGCCGGCGGCGGTGTAGTAGAGGTAGACGTCGCCGTCGTCGTACAGCGCGGAGCCGGCCCACTGGCGCTGGCCGAGCGCGCCCCCGTCGAAGACGGGGCCCGCGTCGCGCCAGGTCTCGCCGTCGGCGGAGTAGAAACACCGGATCTCGGCCACGTCGTGTCGCTTCCCGGGCAGGAGGTCGGCCGGCGCCGTCAGCGAGAAGGCGAGTCGGTACCCGTCGACGTCGGCGATCTCGCCATGTCGGTCCCGGAGCAGCCACGTGTCCCAGACGTGGAGCTCCGGAAACGGATCGACTTCCGGCGGGCCGGCCGCCGGCGCGACGTTCTCGTGCCGGCGCTCGATGGACGCGGCCTGCGCTCTCGTCCATCGCGGGCGAGGGGAGCGACCGTCGCTCCCCGACGTCTCGTGCATACGCTCTCTCCGCGACGAACCGAATAAAACCTTTTCAGTCGGGACGGCGCCGTGGTGTCGCTTCCGGTATCGGCGTGGTGTCGCTTCCGGTATCGCCCGCGTCGCGCTCCCGCTCTATCGCGGAAATAAAACGTTTTATTACAGCCGTGGTAGTCCTAGTCATGGCAAGAGGACGGACCGATCGAAACCAACCGAACCGTGCCCCGGTCTGGCGATCGCCTCCGATTCACGTCGCGGTCGACCGCGCGGAGGGGACCGTCACGGGGCGACGACCGACCGACGGTGAGGGATGAGAGTGGACCGCGCAGAACTCACAGAGACGCTGGAGGACGCCGGCCTCTCGCCGTATCAGGCCGACGCCTACGTCACCGTGCTGGAGCTCGGCGCCGCCCCGGTCACGCGGGTCGCCGACGCCAGCGGGGTGCCCGACCCGCGGATCTACGACGTGTTGCGCGACTTGGAGAGCGCCGGCTACATCGAGACGTACGAGCAGGAGTCGCTGTACGCCCGCGCGAACAGCCTCGACGAGATCACCGAGGACCTCCGGACGCGCGCGAGTCGGTTCACCGCGGCGACCGAGGAGATCGAGCGCCGCTGGAACGAGCCCTCCGTCGAGCAGTCGACCGTCAGCATCGTCACCCGGTTCGAGACGGTGATCAAGAACGCCGACGAGTTCATCCGCGAGGCCGAGACGCAGGTGAACGTCTCGCTCGGCGTCGAGCACTTCGAGCGGCTGCGCCCGGCGCTTCAGGCGGCCACCGAGCGCGGCGTCCGCGTCAACCTCTCGATCCACACCCCGGACGGCGACACCGAGGCGCTCCCGGACGCCGACGACCTCGCCGAGGTCTGCTCCGAGGCCCGTCACCGCCGGCTCCCCTCCCCGTTCGTGGTGATCGTCGACCGGACGAAGACCTGCTTCGCGCCCCACGCGGGCTCGACCAACGAGTACGGCGTGCTCGTCGACGACCGCACGCACACGTACGTGTTCCACTGGTACTTCCTGACGACCCAGTGGGACTCGTGGAAGCCGATCTACACGGTTCGCGACGACGAGCCGCCGATCGACTACATCGACATCCGGTACTGCGTCCGGGACGTCGCGCCGCTCCTCCGCGACGGGGCGACCGTCCGGATCCGAATCGAGGGGACCGACACCGAGAGCGGCGCCGACCGCGTCGTCGAGGGCGTCCTCTCGGACGTCGTGGTCACCGGCGACGACGACGCGGTCGGCGCCGACACCGTCGCCAGCTACGGCGGCCGGGTCGGGCTCATCGTCGAGACCGACGACGGCCCCGTCGAGGTCGGCGGCTGGGGCGCGATGGTCGAGGCCGTCGAGGCCCACCGGATCACGGTCGTCAGCGTCGACTGACCGGGTAGACGGCGCTCGTTTTCGTCGGGTCGAAGAAGGGATCCGCAACGAGGTTCGGCCGCGACGCCCGCTCTCGCGAGCGCGCGGGCGACCGGGGTCGCCTACTCCAGCGAGTGGGTGATCGCGTCGCCGCTCGCCCGGTCGAACAGGTGGACGTTCTCGCGGTCCATCACGATCCGGATGTCGTCGCCCTCCTCGATGGTCGTGTCGGGCGCGAGGTTGATGAGGAGCTGCCCCTCGCCGCGACCCTCGGCGCTCGCCTCGACGTCGCGGTCGAACAGCAGGTAGGCGTTCACCTCCTTCCCCATCGGCTCGATGACGTCGACCACGGCGTCGAACGCCTTCGTCGGCGAGGCCGCCTTCCGGGAGTCCTCCGCTAAGAACACGTCCTCGGGGCGAATCCCGACCGTGAGATCCTGTCCCGGCGTGACCCCGTGGGTCTCGGGGTCGAAGTCGATCTGCGTGTACTCGGACTCGAAGCCGCCGTCGATGACCTCCCCTTCGAGGAAGTTCATCGCTGGCGACCCGATGAAGCCGGCGACGAACAGGTTCGCCGGCTCGTTGTAACACTCCAGCGGCGGCGCCACCTGCTGGAGCACGCCGCCGTCGATGACGGCGATGCGGTCGGACATCGTCATCGCCTGCGCCTGGTCGTGCGTGACGTAGATGATCGTCGTGTCCAGCTCGCGGTGGAGCCGCTGGAGCTGGGTGCGCATGTGGACCCGGAGCTCCGCGTCGAGGTTCGCCAGCGGCTCGTCCATCAGGAACGCGCCGGGGTTCCGGACGATGGCGCGGGCGATGGCGACGCGCTGTCGCTGTCCCCCCGACATCTCCTTGGGCATCCGGTCCATCATCCCCTCCAGTTGGACGATGTCGGCCGCCTCCTGAACGCGCCGGTCGATCTCCTCTTGGTCGTACTTCCGGAGCCGGAGCCCGAAGGAGATGTTGTCGTACACGTCCATGTGCGGGAACAGCGCGATGTTCTGGAACACCATGGAGATCCCCCGGTCCTTCGGCGGGAGATCCGTCACGTCGCGCCCGCCGATCTCTATCGTTCCCTCGGTGGGGAGCGTGAGCCCGGCGATCGTCTCCATCGTGGTCGACTTCCCGCAGCCGGAGGGGCCGACGAAGGTGACGAACTCGCCGTCCTCGATCTCCAGGCTCATGTTGTCGACCGCCGTTACGTCCTCGTACCGTTTCGTGATTCCCTCTAGTTTGACTGATGCCATGGTTACTCCTTGACCGCCCCCGTGGTGAGTCCGCTCACGATCTTCTCCTGTGCGACGACGACGAGGATGGCGACCGGCAGCACCGCGATGATGCTGGCGGCCGCCATGAGGTTGTACAGCACCTCGAACTCGCCCTGGAACCGCAGTATCCCTTCGAGCATCGGCGCCCAGTTGCCCGGCCGCCCGTCGGTCATCAGCGAGCTGAAGAAGTACTCGTTGTACACCGAGATGAACGTCAACACCCCCGCGGTCGCGACGCCCGGCGCCGACAGCGGGACGATAACGCGGAACAGCGCGCCGATCCGCGTCGTCCCCTCGACCCGGGCCGCGTCCTCCAGCCCGTCGGGGATCTGCGAGTAGAACGTCATCAGGATGAATATCGACAGCGGCAGGAAGATCGCCGACAGCGGGATGAAGATCGCGTACGGGGTGTTGTACAGCGACCCGGCGGATATCAGCGGCCGCAACACGTCGACGTTGGTGTTGAACAGCCGGTTCAGCGGGATGAAGAACGCCGCCGGCGGGAAGAAGGACGTGACGAGCACCAGGAGTAGCATCACGTTGCGCCCGCGGAACCGGAGGCGGCCGAACACGTAGCCGGCGAGGCTCCCCACGAGCAGCACCGCCACGGTCGCGATCGTCGCGATCAGGAAGCTGTTGAACACGTACCGGTGGAACGGCAGCGTGGTGAACACCTCGATGAACGCCGCCGGGTTGAAGCCGGCCGGGAGGAACACGCCCACCTCGGAGAGGTTGTTCCGCGGCGTCACCGCGACGACGAACAGCCAGTAGAACGGGAACAGCGTCGTGACGAGGAAGAAGATCGTCGCGACGTAGAACGACGCCCGGTACGCGCGGTCCGGATTGGTGATCATCTTCGCGGCCCACGCCTCGATCAAGCCCCGGTCGAGCTCCGGTTCGTCGGCGGTCGGGTCGGCGACCGGCTGATCGACCGTCTCGGCGTCGGCGACCCCGCCGTCGGGGACGGCGTCGACGGCAGTCTCGTCCGCGACGGGCTCCGACTCGTCCCCCGTCTCGCTCGGGCGGTCGGTCATGCGACACCCCCCTCGCTGTCGCGCAGCGCGAGCAGGTACAACACGACGAATCCGCTGATGACGACGGCGGTCAGGAACGCGACGGCGGAGGCCGTCGCCCAGCGCCGGCTGTTCTGGAGCGCGATGATCACGAGACAGGTCAGCGACGGCACGGTCTCACAGCCCGCCGTGGCGTCGATGAGCCCGTAGATCCGCATCGCGTCCATCGTCCGGAACAGCATCGCGACGAGCAGCGCCGGCGCCACGAGCGGCAGGGTGATGTACCGGAACCGCTGCCAGGGCGAGGCGCCCGACACCTCCGCGACGTCGTAGAGCCCGCGGTCGATGCTCTGAAGCCCCGCCAAGATGAGCAGCGCCATGAACGCCGTCGTCTTCCAGATGTCGGCGACGAGCACGATTAAAAAGGAGTCCGTGCTGCTCGACAGCGGATTGTCGCCGAACACCCCGAGCCACTGCATGAACTCGGTCCCGAACCCGATGGTCGGGTTGAAAAGCAGGAAGAAGATCATCCCCTGGATGACGATGGGGATGGCCCACGGGATGATGATCGACACGCGGACCCAGCGGCGACCGTAGAAGTCCTGGTCGAGCACCAGGGCCTGCCCGAACCCGATCGTCGTCTCGAACAGGACGCTGACGATCGCGAACGCCAGCGTGACGAACAGCGCCTGCTGCAGGAACGGCGCCCCGAACGTGACGAACGGGAACGAGTCCGTGGTGGATATCGAGATGAACTGCTGGGTGAAGTTCGTGTCGCCGGTCAGCAGGTCGACGTAGTTGTCGAGGCCGATGAACTCGCCGAACGGGTCGGCGGACGCGACGGCGTCGGCGAGCAGCGAGAAGCGGAACGTCTCGATCAGCGGGTAGAAGGCGACGAGCGCGAGCAGCGCGAACGCAGGGATCAGCAGGACGTAGGCGTACACCTCCTCGCTCTGCGTCTCCAGCCAGTTGAGCGGGCGGGCGAGCAGCGATCCCCCCTCGTCCGCTCGCGTGTCGGTTGACATTCTCGGTTCCTCTTATTGGGCGAGGTCGGACTCGATATCACCGAGCGAGCTCTCCAGGTCGGACATGGCCTCCTCGGGCGACTTCTCGCCCTGATAGGCCGCCGAGACCTCGGAGGCGACCTGCGGGCTCTGGTCGGGCCAGGCCACCGTGACGGGGCGCGGCACCGTGTTCTGTCCGGCCACCGCGAGCGTGTCGAGGAAGTTACCGAGCGCGCCGACCTCCTCGGGGTCGACCGACTCGGTGACCGACGGGTCCGGCGGGAGGTACCCGCCCTCGGCGAAGTTGCTCTGCATGACATCCTCGTTGGCGAACGCCTCCAGCACCTGGACGCACTCGTCGAGCCGCTGGGTGTTCGGGTTGATCGTGAGGTGCCACCCGCCGAGCGCCCCGGCGGGACCGCCGGTCCCCTCGTAGTCGCCCTCGCCGGCCTCGACGCCGTACGGGAGCGGCATCACGTCGTAGTCGGCCTGCTCGAACGAGTCCGAGTCGAGGTTGATCGGGATCGCGTACGGCCAGTTCCGGTGGAAGATCGCGTTGCCGGACGTGAACGGCTCCCGGGCCGGCTCCTCGGTGAACGACAGCAGGTCCGTCGTCGAGATCTGCGGGAAGTCGGGGTGGGCGTACTCCGCGTCCGGCCCCTCCATGAACGACCGCATCATGCGGATCGTGTCGTGGACGGGCTCCTCGTTGACGGTGATCGGCCGGTCGCCGATCGGCCCGAAGAGGTTCTCGTGGTCGCCGAAGTACGCGCCGCCGAAGGCGGTCATCGTCTCGTTGAACGTACAGCAGGACAGCCCGACGTAGTTGTCGGCCTGCGTGGTGAACGCGTAGTCGAAGTCGCCGCCCTGACCGCCGTTCTGCTCCCAGACGTCGGCGGCGATCTCGGCGAACTCCTGCCAGCTCATCGGCTCGGTCGCCCAGTTCTCGCCCTCCGGGTCGTAGCCGGCCTCCTCGACGAGGTCCTTTCGGTAGTGCATCACCGGGTAGTCCGGGAACAGCGGCAGCCCGTACAGGTCGCCGCTACCCGGGTCGCTCGCCGTGCTCACGGCGCTCTCTAGGTAGTCGCTCTGGACGTAATCGACCGTCTCCGAGGAGAGCTCCTCGCTCAGGTTCACGAGCTGTCCCCGGGCGATGAACGGGATCGTCCAGCCGGAGTCCATCATGAAGATGTCCGGGCTCGCTCGCCCGGCGTCCAGCGCCGACGTGAACTCGGACCGGCGCGCGCCCGACTCGAAGTCGCCCGGCAGGATCTCGACCTCGATCGACTCGTCGAGCCCGGCGTCGTACAGGCTCTGACTGACGGTGTCGGAGATGCCCTGCCACTCGCTGTCCATCGTGATCTGGATCGGTCCGTCGCCGCCACCGCCGCCGGAACAGCCGGCGAGACCGATTGCCGCCCCCGCGGCACCGGTTGTTTCCAGGAACCGCCGTCGTGATACCCCCACGCGACCGCCGTCGTGATCGGACTCTCTGTCGACCATTACAGCTGTTGTTACAAAATACGCCCGTATATAATTATTGATGCCAATAGTCGTGTTCACCGCCCGCGGGCCGCCGCGACGGTCGCCGGTCAGGTACCATTCCGCCCGTTGCTGCTAACTGAACTCACGTTCGGCCGCCGCGAGCCGTCGGCTCCGGCGGAACGGCTATGGGCCCCGAGCGACGAGAGGCGTCCACGCATGGGTACCACCGGCGCGGTCGCGAGGCGGGTACGTGACGGGGCGGTCCAGTGGCTCGAACGCGTGTTCTTCGGCGGGGCCGAGCTCTCGGTGCTGTCGACGCCCGCGTTCGTCGTGGTGCTCGTCCTCCAGACGCGCTACCCGGACGCGATCCCGATCGCCGGGCTGCTCGCGATCGCGACCGGCAGCGTCGCGATCGCGCTGTTCCGGGCCGAGACGATCGACGTCGGGGCGTGGCCGCGTCGCGGCGAGCTCGCCACCGTCCCGCTCCGCGTCGGCTACTTCAGCGCCCTCTTCGCGCTCGCGAGCGCTGGCGTCGGGGCGGGCGCGGTGGCGGCCGGCTCGCTGTGGCTCGCGCTGCTCGGGGGCGTCGTCCAGCCCCTCGGCCTCGCGGCGTTCCCGAGCGTCTACCGCGCCGTCCACGGCGAACCGCTCCAGCACGCGGCCGCCGAGCTATGAGCGGCGACGCCGAACCGGGCGACGGGTCGCTCCGCGCCGCCGTCCGGGCCGCGCTCGGCTCGGTCGCCGACCCGGAGCACACGGGCGAGAACCGCTGTCTCCCGTGCACCCTCGTCAACGCGGTCGGCGTCGCGGTCGCCGCCGCGCTCCTCTCGCGTCGCCGCCGGTCGCTCGGGCTCCTCGTCGCCGCCGTCGGCGCGACGGCGGTCTGGCTCCGCGGCTACGTCGTTCCCGGGACGCCCCGCTTCGCCCCGCGGCTCGTCGAGCCGCTCCCGATCGACATCGGCCCCGACCATCCGGACGACCTCGGGTCGGGCTCGCTCGCCGCCGACGGACCTAACTCGCTCGCCGACGAGCGAGCGGACGTGACCGACGCTCACGGAGATGTCGCCGACGCTCACGGAGACGCCGACACGGAAGACGCTGTCAACGCCGAAGACGCTGCCAACGCCGAAGACGCCGACGCTCGCGGAGACGCCGACACGGCGCCTCCCGACGACCCCGCCGACGTCGACTCAGACGGCGTCGGCGACGGCGACGCGGTCGACCCCGAGACCGTGATGACCGCCCTCGTCGACGCCGACGCCCTCGTCGACGACGGGGAGACCCTCGTTCTCGACGAGGCGTTCCGCGACGCGCTGTACGACCGGATGGGGGCGCTCCGCGAGGGCTCGGACGAGGCGCTCGCCGAGCGCGCGGCGGCGATCGCGGGCCCCGACGTCGACGGGCAGGTCCACGACGGCCGGATCCTGCTCGCGGGGAGCCGAGACGCGTGGCTGAGCCGCCCGGTCGCGATCGCGGAGACGGCCGCCGGCGAGGCGCTCCGCGAGCGCGGCGTCGACGACGCGGTCTCCCGCGCGGCGGCGCGCCCGCTCCGCGCGTTCCTCGACGCGTGTCCGGTCTGCGACGGCCCCGTCCGCGAGACGACGCTGCGGAACTGCTGCGGCGGCCCCGGCGGGATCAGCGGGAACCCGGAGCGACCGGTCCGCGCCTGCGCCGACTGCGACGCGATCGTTTTCGCCGACCGCTCCTGAGGTCCCCGAGGGCCCGCTCACCGTCGACAGACACAATCCGTTCCGGTCCGATCACCGGGTATGAGTGCCGTTGGCACGGGGGAGCTACTCTTCCGGCTCGCGGTCGCCGCGCTCGCGCTCGCCGGCCCGACGGTCCTCTACCTCGGGCTCTGGCGCTTTCTCGAGTGGCTCCGCGACGACGCGCTCATCGACCGCCTCGCGGCCCGCGGGGCGGTCGAGAAGCCCCGTCCGGCGGCGGCCGACGTGCTCGCGTCCGCGACGGCGGGGGTCGACGGGCGGCGCTGTCCGGCGTGCGGGACCACGGTCATCGCCGGCGCGACGCGCTGCGGGAACTGTCAGGCCGAGGTCGGTGCGGACGAAGCGTAACCGGTCGTCCGGGGGCGCCGTCCGCCCCGTCGCCGGCGCGGCCGTTCACTCCGTCGTCGGTGCGGTCCCTCACCCGTCGCCGACGCGGCCGTGTGAATCTCGCTCCGGTCCGCGGTACGCTTTAGACGCTGCGACTCCCGTGCCCCCCATGAGCCTCCCGTCCGAGGCGGCGTTCGCCCGGCGGTACCGGGCGCTCTCGCCAGCCGAGCGCCGCGGGTTCGTCGCCGCGCTGTGGGCCGCTCGCGGCTGGGAGACCGCCCGCGAGGCGGACGCGCCGAACGTCGTGGTCGCCCGCCGCGACGGGCGAACGCGGCGCGTCGCGGTCGGGACGCCCGTCCCGGACGACGCCGACGCGGTGGTCGGCGACGGGACGCCTCGCATCCTCTCGGCGTCCCCCCGCTCGCGGGCCGAGGCGGTCGGGGCCCCGCACGTCTCGCCGGCCGACCTCCGCGAGCGACTGCTGTACGGGCTCGACCGAGACGCGGCGGACCGGCTGTACCACGACCACTTCGGCGTCGACCTCGCGGCCGCCGGGGCGGCCGACGCCGCGGACGCGCGGCCCCTCCGGCGTCGGTTCCGCCGAGTCCGACGGTCGGCGGTCGCCGACGGGCGGTCCGCGCTCGGCGTCGTCGCCGTCGCGGCCCTGCTGGTGGCGGCCGCGGCGGTCTTCGCCGCAGGCGGTCCCTCGGCGCTCGCCGATGTCGCCGGACTCGGCTCCGACGCCGAGGCCGCTGACCCGGTTCCCCCGTCGCCGCCGGCCGACGGGGAGTACGCGGCCGCCGCGGACGCCATCGGCACCGCGGAGTCGGCGGAGCGCGGCGCGGCCACGCTCGACGACGCGGCGTACCTGGGGCTCTACGAGGACGCCCTCACGGGGACCGTGGGGTCCACGGCGCGGACGCCGCCCGGCGTCTTCCTGACCGGGGTGTACGACGCGGACGCGCTCGCCGACGCCCACGTCGCCACCGCGACGAACCTCTCGTCCGCGTCCGTGCTCCTGGTCGCGTCGGGACCGTCGAACGCGACCGACCTCGACGCCTCGACCGGCGGGCGCGTGGGGATCGCCGGCGACGGGGGCGTCGAACTGGCGGTCGCGTCGGAGCGTCGGTACCGGCTCGCCGGCTCCGCGAACGCGTCGATCGTGAACGCGACCCACGACGGGACCGCCGAGGTGTTCGCCGACGGCGGGCCCGTCTATGAGCGGACCGCAGGACCGGCCGGCGTCGAGACCCGTCGGATCCGGCCCGCCGCGGCGCCGAACGCGACGGCGCTCGTGGGTGCGGTCGCCGCGGAGCCGATCCGGCGGTTCCTGAACGGGAGCGAGTCGACGGTCGGCCCGGCCGCCACGGAGCTCCCGCTGTACCGGATCGAGGTGAGCGGCGAACCGGGCGCGCTCGGCGACGACGTCCGGGCGTTCCGGACGGTCGCGTTCGTCACGGCCGACGGGCTCGTCCTCGAGCTGCGGGCCGCGTACGTCCACGAGCCGACCGGCGAGCGCGTCCGGGTCGCGTTCCGGTACGACCGCCTCGGCGACACCGCCGCGGTCCCGCCGGCGTGGTATCTCGAGGCCTCCCCGGACGGCGACGCCGGGGCGTCGACCTGACGGCCGCCCGTCCCGCCGTCGGGTTCCCTCGCTGCACGTAGTCGCCGTCGCCCTCAACCGCCGCCGGCTTCAGTCGCCGTCGCCCGCTCGGTGCTCGGCGGATTCCGTCGCGGCGGCGGACGGGGGACCCGACCGCTCGGCGCCCGCGCTCTCGGGGCCCGGACCGTTGGTCGGCGTGACCGTCACGTCGCGCTTGGGGTACGGGATCTCGATGTCGGCGTCGCCCAGCGCCTTGTACAGCGCGCGGTTGAGCTCGTGCTGTGCGCGTCGGCGCCGCGTCGGCCCGTTGACCCAACAGAGGATCTCGTACTGCAGCGCCGAGTCGCCGAACGAGCGCAGCCGCGCCCGCGGCTTCGGCGAGTCGAGGACCAGCGGCTCCGCCCCCACGACCTCGAGCGCGAGCGACTCGAACGCGTCGACGTCGGTCCCGTAGGCGACGCCGATCGGGACCCGGACGCGGCGCCGGCGCTGCGGCGCGGACTCGTTCGTCACCTTCGCGGCGTTGAGCGCCGCGTTCGGCACCGTCACGAGAACCTCGTCGCGGGTGAGCAGCGTCGTCGAGCGCACGCCGACTTTGATCACGGTTCCGGCGGTGCCGTCGTCGAGGACGATGTAGTCGCCGATCTTGTAGGTGTCGTCGAAGTAGAGCGCGATCCCACCGAAGAAGTTCGCGACCGTGTCCTTCGCGGCGAAGCCGACCGCGATGCCGGCGACCCCCGCGGCGCCGAGCAGGGGCGTGATCTCGATGCCCCACAGCCACAGCAGCGTACCGGCGCTCCCGACGAGCACCGCGAGCGTCCAGACGTTCGAGAACACGGGCGCGAAGTCGAACCGACCGCCCTCCTCGTTGACCGCGGCGACGAGCCGGTTCACGACGGCGTTCGCCGCGTGCGCCCACACGAGGACGATCACCGACAGCGACGGCCGACCGAAGACGCTATCGAGCAGCCGGGGGCTCACGAGCACCGAGGTCCGGACCGACGGCACCTGCGTGAGGAGGTA
This sequence comes from Halorubrum sp. B53, assembly GCF_059752395.1. Lineage (NCBI taxonomy): Archaea > Methanobacteriati > Methanobacteriota > Halobacteria > Halobacteriales > Haloferacaceae > Halorubrum > Halorubrum sp. B53. Next base: position 348,924 of record NZ_MWTH01000005.1, read on the forward strand.
CACCCCGGCGAGCGCGGCGGTGACGACGAGCGGCGCGCGCAGCGAGGAGATGACGATGTCGTCGTACCCGGAGTCGGTGGCCGCGACGTACCGGCGGGCGACCCGCAGGACGGCGAACTCCATTCCCACGGCGGCGACGACCGAGACCACGAGGACCGCGACCGTCGCCTCGACCGCCGTGAGCCCCTCGAAAAACGTCAGCGACGACGGAATCATACCGTCCGGAGGCGAGTGCGCGAGATAACCGTTTCTGCGGGGTCGGTCTCCTACTCGAACCGCTTCCGGACGCTTTCGGCGTGCGCCTCCAGCCCCTCGGCCTCCGCGAGCGTCGTGATCGTCTCCGAGAGGTCGGAGAGCGCGTCGCGGTCGAGCCGCTGGACCGTCGACGACCGGAGGAAGGTGTCGACGGAGAGCCCGCCGTAGCGCTTCGCGCCCCCGTTCGTCGGCAGCACGTGGTTCGTCCCGGCCGCGTAGTCGCCGGCGGCGACCGGCGAGTACGGCCCGAGGAAGACGGAGCCGGCGTTCGTGATCCGGTCTAAGAGGGCCTCGTCGTCGGCGGCGACGATCGAGAGGTGCTCGGCCGCGTACTCCTCGGCGAACAGCACCGCCTCGGGCATCGACCGGGCGCGGAGGACGCCCGAGGCGTCGTTGTCGAGGGCGGCGCGGATCGTCTCCTCGCGCTCGCGCCCCGCCGCCTGCTCGTCGACCGCGTCGGCGACCGCGTCGGCGAGGTCGGCGTCGGCGGTGACCGCGACCACGGAGGCGTTCGGGTCGTGTTCGGCCTGCGCGACGAGATCGGCCGCGACGAGCGCCGGGTCGGCCGTCTCGTCCGCGAGCACGAGCACCTCGCTCGGTCCCGCGAGGAAGTCGATCTCCACGTCGCCCTGGACGACCGCCTTCGCGGCGGTCACCCACTTGTTGCCGGGGCCGACCACCTTCTGCGCGTTCGTCACCGTCTCCGTCCCGTACGCGAGCGCGGCGATCGCCTGCGCGCCGCCGACCTGGTACACCGCGTCGGCGCCCGCCTCGTGGATCGCCGCGAGCGTCACCGGATTCAGGTCGTCGGCCGGCGGCGTCGCGACCGAGACGTGGTCGACGCCCGCGACGGTCGCCGGGATCACTCCCATCAGCGCGCTGGAGGGGTAGGCGGCCGCGCCCCCGGGCACGTACACCCCCGCGCGGTCGATCGGCCGGAACCGGCGGCCCAGCTCTCGGCCGCCGAACTCGTCCCGCCAGTCCTCGGGGCGCTGTCGCTCGTGGAACTCGCGGATGTTCGCCGCGGCCTCGCGGACCGCGTCGAGGACCGGGTCGTCCGCGTCGTCGAGCTCGGCGTGCGCGCGCTCGGCGTCGTCGGTGACGTCGATGTTGCCGACGCTCACGCCGTCGAACTCCTCGGCGAACTCCCGCAGCGCGACGTCGCCCTCCTCGCGCACCCTCCCCACGATCTCGCTCACGTCGTCGCGGACCGCGTCGACGCCGGCGTCGCGCTCGAAGAAGGCGCGCCGCTCGGCCGGCGAGAGGTCGGCGACGGTTCGTACGTTCATACGACCCCTCCGCGCCGCGGTCAAAAGGGCGTTCCGACTTCGCCCACCTCGACGGCGGCTCCGCGCTCCGCCGACCGGACTCCGGCTGTGCGGTATTTAAATAACCGCGAGCGACGACGACAACCATTTATAAATCGGTGCGATGGCGCGCACCTGCGAGCGCCCGTCGGGCGCGAGCAGAGTGCGCGAGGGAGTCGGACCGGCGCGGTCGCGCCGGTCCGACGAGGCTGGGGAGGTGTGAGGCTGCGGTTGCGGTCCCGCGAGCGGAGCGAGCGGGAGCACGGAAGTCGCAGCCCGCGCAGCGAAGCGAGCAGGAACGTCTTCCGGTGGTGCTGTGCGGGGTGGGACTCAAAGGGGCAGTCGCGAGGACGACGCACGGCGACGGTAGCACCGCAGCGAGGGAGCGAAGCGACCGAGCGAGGAGCGCACCGAGCCACGCGAGTCGTCGCGGCTGGGGCTTTGGAGGTTTTCACCGCCGATCCAAGATCAATCATTTATAAGCAAGCGACTGGGGCTTTGGAGGTCTTCACCGCCGATCCAAGATCAACTATTTATAACCGAGCGGCTGGGGCTTCGGGAGTGTACACCGCAGAACCGTCGATCACTTATAAACAATCGCCCCTACATACCGAGCCGTGTACTCGGGTAACCACTCGCTGCTGTTCCCGGTAACTGTGATCAGCTCACCATCGCCTAACTCCCCACTTCCCACCAGCGTCAATCAATCCAGCTCTCGGATCCCCGTCACGTCGAGCGTCGCGAGGACGACGAGGACCGCCAGCAGCCCCGCGGCGACGAAGAGGATCGGCGCCGACAGCGCCACGGCCAGCTCGTAGGGCGCGAGGAGGCGGGTCGTTCCCCTGACGACGAACGAGAGGAAGACGAGCCCGAACGCGAGCAGCGCGAGGCCGACGAAGCGAGAGCGGTTCATTCCGGGCTCCGACGCCCCAGGTCCTGACGCCTCTGACCCCGGCACCACCGTCTCTGACGCCTCTGACCCCGTCGCCCCGGACCCCGCACGTTCAGTCGGACTGCGCGACGCCCGAGCCGTGCGGGCCGTGTTCGCGGTGGTCGCGGGTGCCGTCGAAGCCGCGACACATCTCGTAAAACACCGCCTCGGGGTCCTTGTTCCACTGCCACTTCCAGCGCGTCCGGACGAGCAGCGAGATCTTGCGGGCGAAGGAGAGCTCCGGCGTCGTCGACACCGTGTCGTACCCCAGGTTCCGGATGAGTCGGTGGTGGTCCGCGTACAGCACCGCCGCGAGCAACACCGCCAGCTGGCAGTCCTCGGGGAGGTACTTGATCCCCGCCACGCCCTCCTCGTAGAGCCGCTCCGTCCGGGCGAGCTCCTCGCGGATCGCGGCCGCGACGTCGGCGTCGAACTCCAGATCGAGGATCTGCTCCTCGCTCACGCCGTGCCGCCGGAGGGTCTCCAAGGGGAGGTAGATGCGGTCGCGCTCGACGACGTCCTCCCGGACGTCGCGGATGAAGTTCGTCATCTGGAACGCCTCGCCGAGCTTGGTCGCGTGCGGGAGCGCCGTCGCCTCGGTCTCCTCGTCGAGCTCCATGATCGCCGTCATCATCCGGCCGACCGCGGCCGCGGAGCCGTCCATGTACGTCTCCAGCTCCTCGTAGGTCTCGTAGCGGTCGGTGTCGATGTCGCTCTCCATCGCGTCGACGAACGAGTGGACGTCCTCGTCGGCGATCTCGTGGTCCTCCTTGATCTCGGCGAACGCCTCCAACACGGGGTCGTCGGTCGACTCCTCACCGAGGGCGGCCCGCCGGAGTCGGTCGAGCTCCGCGCGCTGTTCGGCCGGCGGGGCCGTGTCCTCGGCGTCGACGACCTCGTCGGCGATCCGGAAGAAACCGTACAGCACGTACGTGGCGTGGCGGATCCGCTTCGGCAGTAGCCGGGTGGCGACGTGGAAGGTCTTGCCCGTTCGGCGCTGAATCCGCTTGCTCCGGGCAACCTGGGTGTGCTCTACCATGCTGACCCCTGACGGTCGGCGAGGAGGGTCGAGAGCGGGTCGCCGGTCATGGGAGAAAAGTCGGCCTCCAAGAACATAACAGTTCGCACATCCATTGTTATATTCGTTTCTATCCCCGTTGATTCCGTCGCGACTCGACGCGCGTGAAGCGGGCGTCGCCGGTCGAAAATCCGGTGACTGCGGCGCCTCGAACTAGTAGAACGTGTCGCTGCAGTCGTAGACGACGCCGTGGGCCGGACAGACGTACTTGCAGTGTCTGTGGTACATCGGCGTCTCGCAGAGGGGACACGGCCGACCGCCCGAATCGGCGGCCGTCTCGCCCGCCGGTTCCCGATCCCCGTCGCCCTCGCTCATGCGTTCGGACACGGTCGCAGCGTACATAACCGATTCCCTCCGCGCCGCGGAGACGGCTCGCCGTATCACCGCCGTCCCTTACCAGTCAGGCCGACGCCAGCGACTCGTACACCGACTGCGCGACGCGCTCCTCGCCGAACGGGAGGGTCAACACGCCGCCCCACTCCTCGTCGGTGAGCGCGTCCACCGTCGGCTCGTCCAGTTCGACCCGCCTGACCTCGGTCCCGTCGAGCGTCATCGACACGACGAACCGCTCCGGCTCGTCGACCGCGCCCGCCGCGGCCAGCCGCTCCTGGAAGGCGTCGACCCCGTCGTCGCCGAGCGCGACGTACACGAGGTACTCGCCGTCGTCGTCGAAGACGCCCTCCACCTCGTCGAGGTCGCTCGCGCCGAACAGCCGCCGGTCGTCGTCGCCGTCGCGGCGGAGCCGCGCCTCGAACGGGGCGTCCGGGTCGGCGTCGACCGCGCCGGCCGGGCCGTCGCTCTCGTCGCCGCTCGCTCCTCCGTCGGTCGAACCGCCGTCTCCGTTTGGTCCGTCGCCGTTCGCCGCGTCTTCGTCCGTCACCGCGGTCGCACCGGCGAATCCGACGGCGCCGACCGCGCACGCGGCTCCCACACCGGTGAGCATCCCGCGTCGAGAGAGTTCCATACGCGACCGTTCCCGTCGGGGTTCAAAAGGGTTACACGCCGATTCACACCGCTGATAACGGTGATTGGCGTTCTGTCCGCCGGCTCACGGCTCCGCGAACTCGACGTCCTCGCGGGTCGTTGTCTCGCCGAACAGCCAGTCCGCGTGGTCGACGGCGTACTCGCGGTGGTCCTCGGTGATGTAGCCCAGCGCGTCCTCGACGACGACGGGCCGGTAGTCGCGGAGCCCCGCGCTGCCGGCCGTGTGGAGGACACAGACGTTCGCGAGCGTCCCGCAGATCAGCAGGTCGGAGATTCCGTGGGCGTCGAGGTGCCCCTCCAGCTCCGTCTGATAGAACGCGTCGTATGTGTGCTTCTCGACGATGTGGTCCGCCTCGCGCACGTCGAGCCCCCCGACGAGCTCGGCGTCCCACGACCCCTCGACGACGTGCTCGCCCCACCGGTCGAACTCGTCGTAGTAGTGCGTCCCGTCGAACTGCTCCGGCGGGTGGACATCGCGGGTGTAGACGACGCTCGCGCCGGCCTCGCGGGCCCGCTCGACCAGCGACGTCACCGGCCCGATCGCCGCCTCGCTCGGCTCGGCGTAGAGGCTCCCGTCCGGGTGACAGAACCCGTTCTGCATGTCGACGACGATCACCGCGGTCTCGGTCGGATCGTACGGCATGGGCGGAGGTTGGTGACGCGGATCCAAAAAGGCGAAGCCGGAACGAGCGGGACGGCGCCGCCTCGACCGCCGGACGCGACCGCAGCGTCACCCTCGACCGCCGGACGCGACCGCGTCGACCGACTGAGACCCCCGACTCACTTCCGGTGCGCACGAACGAACGCACGTCGCAGCACGGTCAGGAGCACGTACGTCTCGTACTTCTGCGTCTGACAGTGCTCACAGGGCTGCATGTCGGCGACGATCTCGTCGATGGCGTCGTCGTACCCGTCGGTGAGCGTTGCGAGCCCGTCCGTGATCTGGGGCTGAACGGCGTCCACCATCTCCTCGACCGCGTCGTCGGCCGACTCCGGGAGCGAGTACGAGAGGACGATCGTGTTCGCGTGGTAGTACTTCGTCGTCCCCCCGCGGCCCTCCTCGAAGCGGACGACGTCGACGAGGCCGGCGTCCCGTAACTCGTTGATGTGGTGTCGGACCGTGTTCTCGGTCCGGTCGATGCCGCGATCGGCGAGGCTCCCGTGCACCTCGCTCGCGGTCAGGGCCTCCTCGGACAGAATGTCGAGGACCATCGCCCGCATCGGTTCGTCGATCGCGTCCGAGACCCGCGTGTCCCGCACCGCGATGTCGTCGAGGCGGTGATCGGTACCGGAGTTGCTCATACTGGAACCGAGCGCGAGCACGCGGGAAAAAACGGCGGGATGCGAGCGACGCCGACGCCTCTCGACGAATCGGGACCCGAATGACCCGCGAGGGCGAAAGCCCTAGACGACCCGTTTGACCGTTCCAACGGCCTATATATGAATTCAAACACATCATCTAAAAAATACTTATTGGAGTATGGGCACTACCTCAAACCGTGATGAGCGACACAACGCAGTTCCGCGTCCTGGACTTCGACTGTCCGAGCTGTGCGAGCACCGTCGAACGCGCCCTCTCGAACGTCGACGGCGTCGAAGACGTCGAGGTGCATTACTCGACCGGTCGCGTCGAGGTCGAGTACGACGACGGCGTTGCTGACCCCGACGCCTTCGCACAGACCATCGAAAACCAGGGTTACACGCCCCAGCCCGCCTGAACGCATGAACGGACAAACGATCACGCGGTACTACCGGAACCACCGGAAGGCCACCGTGACGGCGACGAGCGGCCTGCTCTACGGCGGCGGCTGGAGTCTGGGCTACCTCACGAGCTTCGACGCCGCGAGCGCCGCCGTCCTCGTCCTCGCGACGGTCGTGGGTGGCTACGACATCGCCAAGACCGCCTACCACGAGGTCACCAACCGGACGCTCGGCATCAAGACGCTGGTGACGCTGGCCGCCGTCGGCGCCGTCGTTATCGGGGAGTACTGGGAGGCCGCGGCCGTGGTCTTCCTGTTCAGCCTCGGCAGCTACCTCGAGGGCCGGACGATGCGGAAGACCCGGACGGCACTCCAGGAGCTGCTGGAGATGACGCCCGACACGGCGACCGTACGCCGGGATGGAGAGCTCCGAGAGGTCCCCGCCCGCGAGGTCGAGGAGGGCGAGGTCGTCGTCGTGAAGCCGGGCGGGAAGGTCCCGGTCGACGGAACCGTCGTCGACGGCGAGAGCGCCGTCAATCAGGCGCCGGTCACCGGGGAGAGCGCGCCCGTCCACAAGGCCGACGGCGACGAGGTGTACGCCGGGACGGTCAACCAAGAGGGTGCGCTAGAAATCCGGACGACGGGCGCGGGCTCGGACACGACGCTCGAACGCATCATCCGCCGCGTCGAGGAGGCGCAGGAGGCCCAGTCGCCGACGGAGAGCCTCATCGACCGGTTCGCGAAGTACTACACCCCGGCTGTCATCGTGTTAGCAATCGGCGCGTACGCGGTCACGCAGAACGCGATCCTGTCGCTGACGCTGCTGGTCATCGGCTGTCCGGGCGCGCTCGTCATCGGGCCGCCGGTCAGCATCGTCTCGGCCATCGGGAACGCCGCCCGGTCGGGCGTGCTGATGAAGGGCGGCGAACACCTCGAACGCGCCGGCAAGATCGACCTCGTCGCCTTCGACAAGACCGGCACCCTCACGGAGGGCGAGACCCGCGTGGCGACTTCGCCGCCACGGCATGACGAGGGCGGCAAAGCCGCCCTCGCTGTCACCGATGTCGAGGGGTTCGGCGTCGCCGACGACGAGGTGCTCGCGCTCGCGGCGACCGCCGAGAAGAAGAGCGAGCACCACCTCGCCGACGCCATCGTCGACGCGGCCCGCGAGCGACCGACGGCTGCGACGGACGGCGGAGCGACGGTCGTCCAGGCGGACGATACGGACGCCAGCCTCCGGTCGGTCCCCGATCCGGACGACTTCGACGTGGTCGCCGGCAAGGGGGTCGTCGCCCGTGCCGGGGGCCGGGAAGTTGTCGTCGGCAACCGCGCGCTCCTGGACGACCGCGACGTCGACGTCCCCGATCAGGTCGCCGAGTACGTCCGCGAGCGCGAGGGGCGCGGCGAGACGGTCGTCCACGTCGTGCGGGACGGGGACGTCGTCGGCGCGATCGCCATGCGCGACAAGCTCCGGGAGTCCGCCCCCGGCGTCGTCGCGACGCTCCGGGACGCCGGCATCGAGACGGTGATGCTCACCGGCGACAACGAGCGGACGGCCGCCGCGGTCGCCGAGGAAGTCGGCATCGACGACTACCGCGCCGAACTGCTCCCCGAGGACAAGCAGTCCGTCATCGAGACGCTTCAGGGCGAGGGCCACGTCGTCGCGATGGTCGGCGACGGCATCAACGACGCACCGTCGCTGGCGACCGCCGATGTCGGCATCGCGATGGGCGCCGCCGGGACGGACACCGCCATCGAGACGGCGGACATGGCGTTGATGGCCGACGACCTCGAACGCATCCCGTACGCGGTCACACTGAGCAAGGCGACGCGTCGGAACGTCCTCGAGAACGTCGGGCTCGCGGTGCTGACCGTGACCGTCCTCCTCGCGGGCGTGCTCACGAGCTACGTCACGCTCGCCGCCGGGATGCTGGTCCACGAGGCCAGCGTCCTCCTCGTCATCCTCAACGGGATGCGGCTGCTCCGGCACTGACCAGCGGACACGACGACCACCACTACCACCATGACAACGAATTCGACTGCGACCGACGCGATCCAGAGCGGAACCGACTGGCAGGTCGACTACGACGCCGACCCGATCGAAATCCGCGACCCCGTCGCGGAGGCCCTCGGCGTCCTCGGACCGGGCGACCCGTTCGTCATCACCTATCGAGACGCGGTGAAAGCGGCGGGACACTCCTGTCCGACCGCCTCGGGCGCCTACCGGATCGCCCAGCTCGGGCTCGACGCCCTGTATCCCGACGGCTATCCGGTCCGGAGCGAGATCGAGGTTCGAGCGGCCGGCCCGCGGGACGACGCCGCGTACGGCGTGATGAGCCGCATCATCTCGTACGTGACCGGCGCGACCGAGGACGACGGCTTCGGCGGGCTCGCCGGCGGCTACGGCGGCCGCCGCGATCTCCTGCGCTTCGGTGCGTTCGATCCGGACACCCCGGACCCGACGTTCCGCTTCCGGCGAACCGACACTGACGAGACCGTCGACGTGACGTACCACGTCGCCGAGGTCCCCGACGGCGGACCCGCGATCGGGAACCTTCAGGAGATACTCGACGGGTCGGCGAGCGACGAGCAGCGGGCGGCCTTCGCCGACGCCTGGCACCGCCGCGTGCAGGTCGTCCTCAGCGGCGACTCGCTGTTCACCGTCGACGCCGTGTAGCTCCAGAGGGAGGATCTGTCCGCTCCGTCGCGGGGTACGCCGGTACCCGATCGGGCCTTCTGCACCGACAAACTACTTATCCGGTCGGTCGTAATCGCCCCTATGCGACGGGTTCCCACCCTCCCGGTCGTCCTCGCCGCGATAGCCCTCCTCTCGCTCGGCGTCGGCGGGGTCGCCGCCGGTCCGGTGGCCGAGAACGTCGCCGCCGGCGATTCCCCGGGAAGCACGACCACCGCCGAGTGCGACGCGGGCGACGGCACCGACCTCGTCGGCTGCTGGAACGGGACGCACTACGAGGACGAGCTCTCCTTCAACCAGAGCGACGGGCTCAACGAGTCCGAGCTGGAGGCTCTGACGCACCTGACGATGGCGCGCGTCGAGCACATCCGCGAGCGGCCGTTCCGAGAGGACGTGCCGGTCGAGACGGTCTCCCGGGAGGAGTTCGCGAACGGCTCGACCGGCGGGAACAACAGCAGCGAGGCGTTCCGCCGGTGGAACGACCAGGTGTGGGAGGCGCTGTTCGTCGTCGGCGAGGACGCGGACGCGAACGAGGAGATCGACACGGTGTTCGGCGGCGCCGTTTCCGGCTTCTACTCGCCGAGCCAGAACCGGATCGTCCTCGTCACCGCCGAGGGCGAGGAGCCGCAGGTCGACCCCTCGACGCTGGCGCACGAGCTCGTCCACGGGATGCAAGACCAGTACCACGGCCTCACGCGGCCGCGCTACGCCAGCGCCACGCAGGACGGCGACCTCGCGGTCGACGGCATCATCGAGGGGGAGGCGGTCCACATCGAGGAGCGCTACGCCGCCCGCTGTGCGGCCAACTGGACCTGCCTCGACGCGCCCGACTCCGCCGGCGGGGGCGGCGGACCGGCGGCCGACTACAACTTCGGCATCCTCCAGACCGTGCTCCAGCCGTACTCCGACGGGGCGCTCTACGTCGAGGAGCTGATCGAGGAGGGCGGGTGGGAGGCCGTCAACGAGACGATGGAAAACCCGCCCGGAAGCACCGCCGAGGTGATCCACCGGAACCCCGACTACGAGACCCGCGAGGTGGCGTTCGAGGACGCGGCGACCGGCGGCTGGGAGACGTACCCGGATCAGGGCGTCGACGGCGCCGAGACGACGGGCGAGGCGTCGATGTTCGTGATGTTCTGGTACCAGAGCTTCGAGTACCGCTACCCGGTGCTCGAGCCCGAGACGAGCGCGGGGGCGAACGTCCGGATCCACACGCGGCCGGACGAGGAGCTCCGGACCCGCGCGAACTACAACTACGCCCACGAGTCGACCGACGGCTGGGCCGGCGACGAGCTCTACCCGTACCGCGCCGGCGACGGCGACGACGCCCGCGAGGGCTACGTCTGGGTGACGGAGTGGCAGACCGTCGGCGACGCCGCGGACTTCCGCGAAACGTACCTCACGATGCTGACCGCCCACGGCGACGACGAGTACGAGACGGGGCGGGTGTACGAAATCGACGGCGGCGACTTCCCCGGCGCCTACGGCGTCGTGCGTGACGACACCACCGTGACGATCGTCCACGCCCCGGAGCCCGCCGGCGTGCTCGAACTCCGCCCGAACGCCGACCTCGAACTCCCCGCGACCGACGACGCTGACGGCGACGACGGGAGCGACACCGGACCAGACGGCGACGACGGCGACGCGACCGACACCGGCTCGGCGGACGACGCCGGCGACGGCTCGTCCGGTCCGAACGCCTCGACGGACGACCGAGCGCCCGGGTTCGGCGTGGCGGCCGCTCTCCTCGGGCTGTTGGCGGCGGTGTCGCTGCTCGCGCGGCGCGGACGGGACTGAGGCCGGGCGCGTCGATGGGACGAGGGGGACTCCTGGTGTCGGTCGGCCGAGGCTGACTCCGCGCGTCGGCCGGCGTAACCGATCCCGCTCGGAGACCCGGACCGCTTTTGCTCCCGCGCGAGCGTGTTCCGCGTATGACAGCGTTCGACATCGTCGACGCGGCCGCGATCCGCGACGGGCGGGCGACGGACGCGTACTTCGATCAGACCGTGGCCGCGCTGGAGGGCGCCGACCGGAACCCGCGGGTCGTCGCCGAGGTGACCGCCGACCAGTTCCCGGACGGCGACTTCGAGCTGCTCGCCGGAGTCAAGGACGCGGTCGCGCTCTTGGAGGGCCGCGACGTCGACGTCGACGCGATCCCCGAGGGGCGCCTGTTCGACGGCGGGCCGGTGATGCGGATCGAGGGGCCGTACCTGGCCTTCGCGCGGCTGGAGACGTCGCTTTTGGGCTTCCTCTCGCACGCCTCCGGGATGGCGACCGCCGCGCTCGACTGCCGCGTCGCCGCCCCGGAGTCGTCGGTGCTCTCCTTCGGCGCGCGCCACGTCCACCCCGCCATGACGGCGGCGGTCGAGCGCTCCGCGCTGGTGGGCGGCTTCGACGGCTTCTCGCACGTCGCCGCCGGCGACCTGCTCGGCCGGGAGGCGTCGGGGACGATGCCGCACGCCCTCTCCATCTGCTTCGGCCGCGGCGAGCAGGAGGCCGCGTGGCGCGCCTTCGACGAGGCCGCCGACGAGTCGGTGCCGCGGATCGCCCTCTGTGACACCTACTCCGACGAGGTGGACGAGACGCTCCGGGCGGTCGCGGCGCTCGGCGACCGGATCGACGGCGTCCGGCTCGACACCACCGGATCGCGGCGCGGCGACTTCCGGCACATCGCCCGCGAGGTCGGGTGGGAGCTCGACGCCCGGGGCCACGGGGACGTCGACGTGTACGTCTCCGGCGGGCTCGGTCCCGCCGACCTCCGCGAGCTGCGCGACGTCGTCGACGGCTTCGGCGTGGGCGGGTACGTCTCCAACGCCGACCCCGTGGACTTCGCGCTCGACATCGTCACCGTCGAGGGCGAGCCGGCCGCGAAGCGCGGCAAGCTTTCGGGGGCGAAGGCCGTCTACCGCACCGCCGACGGCGCGCACGCGGTCGGGCTCGCGGACCGCTCGGGCCCCGAGGACGCCGAGTCGCTCATGGAGCCGGTGATCCGCGACGGCGAGGTCGTCGCCGACGACGCGGTCGACCTCGCGACCGCGACCGAGCGGGCGCTCGCGGACGCGGAGGCGGTCGGCTACGGGACCGAGTAGCGGTCAGTTGCCGGGTCGAATAGCGGTCGGCTGCGGGACCGAGTCGCGGTCGGCTACGCGGCAGAGGAGGAGGAGACGTCAAAAGCGGGTCGCGGTCGGCCGTTACAGTTCCTCGACGGCGCCGCCGTCGGCGCGCTCTCGGAACACCTGGCCCTCGATGAGCGTCACCATCGTCTCGTCGTCCTCCCAGGCGTTCGGGGCGAGCTTCGCCTTCCGGCAGGCGCGCGAGAGGAACTCGGCGCCGGACCAGCCGTTCTCGACGGGGACCGTCGGGTAGAGCCAGCCGTGGGAGTTGCCGCCGTCGACGGCGACGCCGTGGGTGCCGACCTCCAGGTCGGCGAGGGGGTCGTTGGTGAGCACCGTGTTCGAGACGACGAACACGGAGACCGTGATGTTGTCGAGCTCCTTCGGCTCGACCTCCGAGCCGCAGGAGTCGCCGGAGGCGGCCTTGATCGCGGCCTCGACGATCGCGTGGCCGAGCTGGTCGGAGGTCTCCCACGCGCCGGCGCAGCCACGCAGCCGGCCGCGGCCCCTGGTGGATTCCAGTCGAACGAACGCCCCGGTGCGGGCGTAGAACGCCTCGCGCATGCTGCCGGGTTGTTCACGTTGTCCGTGTCGGACGAACGACTCGACCGCCTCCCGCGCGAGTTCGACCGCTCGTGCACCGTCGTCGTACGACAGCTGAACGGTCTGAGCCTCGGACATGATAGACCCTTACGTTGCTGACGACTTGAACGCTTCCCTTACGAGTCGGTCGCACGCCGCCCCCTCGAGAGGTCTCGCTCCCGTCTCCGATCGTCCCGGGCGGACTCCTGAGAACCCCGACCGGATCCGTGACGATCCCGACCGAATCGCTTATTCGCGGTCGCGGCGAACGTCGGCCCGGACAGAGGGAGCCCGACTCCCGTGCCTCTGGCATGAGGAAAGTCCCCCCACCGGCCGGACAGGCGACCGGGCACACGCCCGGAGTCGGAGACGGCTGGCTCTGGAACAGCAACGACACCCCCCGCCCCGACCCGTGAGTCGAGCGAACCGACCCGCGAGGGAAGGGAGTTAACCCGACGAGGTTCGACGGGCGGGAACGGATGGAACGGCGAATCCTCGCCGGTGCAAGTCCGCGCCACAAGGTAGTCCGGCCACGGCGCGGACGCTCAGCCGAATGTCGGGACGAACCGAAGGGGGCTTACTCCCCTCAGTCCGCTTCTACTCGGTAGTCGTGGGTGTCTGCGTTTGCGCTTTTATAAGTTGTATCGGCAGCCGCAGCGCGGTGACGGCCTCCAAAGCTCCAGTCGCTCGGTTATCGCAGTCGCTCCTACTGGTAACGCGACGACCACCTCCAAAGCCCCAGCCGCTCGTTTATACGTACTCGACGCCGGATCAACGGTGAACACCTCCAAAGCCCCAGCCGCGAGGGCGGCGTACGCTCGCTGCGCTCCTCACTCGGTCGCTCACTTCGTTCGCTCCCTCTTTGCGGTGCTTTCGTCGCCTACGCCGCCCTCGCGGCTGCCCCTTTGAGTCCAACCCCGCAACAGCAACCGCTGGAAGACGTTCCTGCTCGTTTCGCTGCGCGGGCTGCGACTTCCATACTCCCGCTCACTTCGTTCGCGGGACCGCAGCCTCACGCCTCCCCAGCCTCGCCGCGACGGCGCATATAAGCGCCGTCGCGGGCTCCCTCGCGCGTGCGATTCGCGGCCCGAAGGGCCGCTCACCGGCACGCGCCACCGCATCGTTTGTTTATAAATAACCGCGTGGCCGCCGGCAGTACGACCGATTCGCGACGCTCTACTATTTAAAAGGGGAGCAGCGCCGCGCTGCCGCCGGCCGCCTCTTGGATCTGGTCGCTGTAGGCGATCGTGATATACAGGATGGTGAAGATGACGGCGTTGTGGAGGCCGTGGAGCAGCGCCGGAACGACGAGGTTCTCGGTGTACTCGTACACCGCGCCGAAGACGATGCTCGGGAGGAAGAGGATGGCGATGGTGGTGAGTCGCCCGGAGATGCCGCCCGTCAGTGCCATCACGTGGACGGCCGCGAAGATGGCCGAGGCGATCAGGATCGCGGGCGCCGGCGACAGCGTCTCCCGGAGCCGCCCCTGCACGACGCCGCGGTAGAGGATCTCCTCGGAGGGACCGATCACGAGGAACGACGCCGCGATGAGCAGGGGGATGATCGCGGGGTTCTGCATCGCCAGCTCGGCGCTCTGGTTCGAGGCGGTCTCGGTCCCGAGCTGCTGGATGACGAGGGAGACGGCCATGATCGTGACCAGGATGAGCGCCCAGCTCCCGACGATCAGGCCGACTTCCTTCAGGCTCGGGCGCCGCACGCCGAGGTACGCGATGATTCCGGCGCGGTCGAGCCCGCGCCACGTGAGGTAGACGATCGCCAGCCCGCCGAACGCGACGTACTGGCCCAGAATCAGCGTGATCACGAGGTTCGCGGCGAGCGGGAGCCCGCCCGTCACGGCGTTGAGGCCGAGCACCACCCCTCCGCTGAGCAGGGCGATCGCCGGACCGAGCACCCCGAGGATCAGGGCCGTGGCGACGGCGACGGCGACCCTCCGACCCCCGGCGCGGTCGGCCGCCGAGGAGGCGGTGTCGTCGCCGGTCTCCGGTCCGTCGGCGGTCGCCGGTCCGTCTCCGATCTCCGGCCCGCCGCCGGTCGCGGTCGCGCCGTCTGCGGGCGGGCCGCCGTCCGGGGCGCCCGGCTCCCGTCGATTCCCGTCGTCGCTGGAGGGGTCAGCCATTATGCGGTGTACGGACCGACGCATAATAGGGCTGTTCGTGTCTCTCGGTTCCGGCGTCCGGGCGTCCGGGGGCCCAGTCTCGCCGCTCGCGCCCTCAGCGGTGCAGCAGCTCGTACCACAGCACGGCGGTCACGGCCCGGCCGTCGCGGAGCCCCTCGTCGACGACCGCTTCGAGCAGGTCGTCGTACGGGACCGTCTCGACCGCGATCGACTCGTTGTGGTCGAGGTCGCGCTCGGCCGTGGGCGCACAGCCCGTCGCGAGGAAGTGGTGGTGGACCGAGTCCGCCACCCCGTTCGTCGGCTCCACCGTCGTCAGGCGCTCGAAGGAGTCGGCCTCGTACCCCGTCTCCTCGGCGAGCTCGCGGGCGGCGGCCCGCTCGAGGTCGTCGGCGTCCCCCGGCTCGACCGTTCCGGCGGGGAGCCCGCGGTTGACCCGCCCGACCGCCTGCCGCCACTCGTCGATGACGACGACGTCGCCGTCGGGCGTCAGCGGGAGCACCACGACCGCCGGCGGCTCGTCGACGTAGTGGAACCCGTCGGTGTCGCCGTCCGGGAAGCGCACCTCGTCCCGGCGCACGTCGAAGCCGGGGCAGCGGTAGTCGATGTCGGTGTCGAGCGTCTCCCACGACAGATCGTCCATGCCTCGGCGTCGGCGCTCGGGCACCTAAATCCCCCCACTCCACGGGGGCGTCACTCGGCGGGAGGGTCCCGACGCCGGGCCCGAATCACCTCGACCGCTCGGACCGCGATCGCGCCGGCGACCCAGGCGAGCGTCCCCAGCGAGAGGGCCTCGACGCCGACGAAAGCGAGTCCGTCGGGTCCGAGGAACGCGACGACGCGCTCGCCGAGGGGCCGACCGGACAGGCCCAGCAGGTAGTGGTCGGCGTTGTACCCGAGCAGCGCGCCGTAGACGGTCGCCCACGCGAGGGCCAGTCCGGCCCGTCGGTAGGCGAGGACCGCGGCCGCGAGGACGCCGACGATCGCGGCCTCGCCCGCGAGGAACACGACGCCGCCGGCGATCTTGAAGATCCCCAGCGCGTAGGCGGCGAAGACGCCCAGAAAGAGCAGCGGCGGGACGAGGAGCCGGTGTCGTCGGGGCGAGCCGTTCGGGTTCGAGCCGAGGAGGACGCGGCGAGCGAGGGACATGTGTCCGGATCGCCGCGATCGCGTGATAAATCCACGCGCCGCCCTGACGCTCACTCCCAGTCGCCGAGCGACGCCTGCCCGTCGTCGCGTTCCGTCGCTCGCCGGGCCTCGCCCTCCTCCGCGTCGGCCTCGGCCGACTCCGCCGCGGCCGGCTCCCCGCCCACCCAGTCGGTGAGCTTCCCGCCGTCGCCGTCGGTGGCGGCCGACCGGGCGTCGGACGCGCGGTCGCGCTGGCTTACGCCGTCGCTCCTCCCGCCACCGGTCCCCCCTCCGTCCCCCGGCTCGAACCCCCCGAGGGTCGCCTGGTCGCTCTCGGCGAAGTCGAGGTTGGAGACGCGCACGCCGAGCTTGCGGACCCGGTCCCCGGCGAACTCCGCGAGGAGGTCGAACGCGACCGACTCCACGAGGTCGGGGTCGTCGACCGGTCCGGGGAGGCTCCGCGCTCGGGTGTTGACGTCGTAGGGGGGCTCGACCGCCTTGATCCCGATGGTCCGGTAGAGGCACCCCCGCTCGCGGGCCCGCCGCGCCACGTCGGCCGCCAGCGCCGCCACCGTCTCGCGCTTCGTCTCCTCGTCGGCCGTCGGCGACAGCGACGACTCCCGCGAGAGGCTCTTCGGGAGCCCGGTCGGGGTGACCTCCCGGTCGTCGTCGCCGCGGGCGCGCCGGTGGAGCTCGGGGCCGCGCTCGCCCAGCTCGTCGGCGAGCCGGTCGGGGTCGGCCGCGGCGAGGTCGGCGGCGGTCTCGATCCCCATCTCGGCGAGCGCCCGCTCCGTCACGGGACCGACGCCGTGGATCTCGGCGGTCGGCAGCGGGGCGAGGAACGACTCGACCGAGCCGGGCGGGACGACCACGAGCCCGTCCGGCTTGTCGGCGTCGCTGGCGACCTTCGCGGTCGACATGTTCGGCGCCACGCCGACGCTCGCAGGCACCCCGGCCTCGCGCTCGATGCGCTCCTTGACGTGCCGCGCGTACCCCTCCGCGAGGGTCCGCGCCTCGGAGGGGCCGGCCGCGGCGCTCGGCGGCGGGTCGTCGCCGCCGTCGGCGTCCCCCGCTCCCGACGCGCCCGCCCCGGCGGCGTCCCACGCGGTCCGGTCGGTGACGTCGAGGTACGCCTCGTCGACGCTCACCTCGCGGAGCGTGTCGGCGCAGTCCCGGAGGACGGTCTTCACGTCGCCCGCGACTTCCTTATAAAAGTCGAGGTCGACGGGGAGGTACCGGCCGCTCTCCTCGGGGTCCGGTGCGTCCGGGTCGTCGGGGTCGGCGTCGGCCCGGCGGGGGAGCAGGTCGAGCGCCTCGGAGATGGGCATCGCGCTCTCGACGCCGAACGCGCGGGCCTCGTAGCTCGCGGTCGCGACGGCGCCGATCGCCTTTCCCTCCTCGTACCCCATGCCGACGACCACGGGCTCGCCCGCGAGCTCGGGGCGGCGGAGCCGCTCGCAGGAGGCGTAAAAGCAGTCCATGTCGACGTGGAAGACGACGCGGTCGCTCCCGTCCGCCTCGTCGGTCGCCGTCCCGGGGAGCGTGCCGCCGGCCATCGCCCGGGGCTCCGCGCCGCGTCGCCTTAAGAATCCGCCACGCGTGGCGGTAGTGAAGCCGACCGCGGAGAGCGGAGCCGACCGCGGAGAGTGAAGCCGATCGGGGAGCGCGATCGCGCCGGTGCCCGCGTGCCAACGATACGTTTCTCACACCTGATACCAGAGGCGGTATTCGTTTATGAGGCGGGCGCGTAGCGCGCCCCATGCCCGAACGGATCGACGTGTTGCACGTCGACGACGACCCCTCCGTGCTGGACCTGACGGAGGCGTACCTCGAACGCGAACTGGCGGACGTCGCGGTGACGAGCGTCACGGCGGCGTCGGACGCGCTCGACGAGGTCGACGGCGGGCGGTTCGACTGCATCGTCAGCGACTACGACATGCCCGAGATGGACGGGCTGGCGTTCTTCGAGCGGCTCCGGGAGACCGACCGCTCGATCCCCTTCGTGCTGTACACCGGGAAGGGGAGCGAGGAGATCGCGAGCCGGGCGCTCAACGCGGGCGTCACCGGCTACTTCCAGAAGGGCGGTCCCGAGCAGCTCCGGCGGCTCGCGAACCGCGTCCGTCAGGCGGTCGAGGAGCACCGGACCCGGGAGATCGCGAACCGCTACTCGACGGTCATCGACGCGCTCGGCTACCCCGTCTACGTCGTCGACGAGACCGGAACGTTCGAGTTCGTCAACGAGCCGTTCGCGGAGCTGACCGGCTACGACCGCGAGGAGATCGTCGGGAGCGAGCCGGGCCTCATCAAGGACGACGCGGCGGTCGCGGAGGCGGAGGACCGGCTCGGAACGGTCCTCTCCGGCTCCGGGCCGGACGTCCAGCGGTTCCGCGTCGACATCGTCCCCAAGGAGGGCGATCCGATCCCCTGCCGTGACCACATGGCGGTGCTCCCGTACGAGGGGGAGCGCTTCGAGGGGAGCGTCGGCATCCTGCGCGACGTCTCGGACGAGGTGGAGCGGCGCGAGGAGCTGGAGACGAAGACGCGCGCGCTCGACGAGGCGCCCGTCGGCATCACCATCACCGATCCCGACCGACCGGACAACCCGATGGTGTTCGTCAACGACCGGTTCGTCGAGATGACCGGCTACGACCGCGAGGAGTCGATCGGCGTCAACTGCCGGTTCCTGCAGGGCCCCGACACCGACGAGGAGCCCGTTTCGCGGATGCGAGAGGCCATCGACGCGGAGGAGGCGACGAGCGTCGAGCTGCTGAACTACCGGAAGGACGGGACCGAGTTCTGGAACCGCGTCAGCGTCGCGCCGATCCGCGACGCGGACGGGCGGGTCTCCGAGTGGGTCGGCTTCCAGGAGGACATCACGGCGTTCAAGGAGCGCGAGGCGGCGCTCGAACGCCAGAACGAGCGCCTCGACGCCTTCGCGAGCATCGTCTCGCACGACCTCCGGAACCCGCTCAACGTCGCGCAGGGCCGCGTCGATCTGGCGCGGCAGGCGGCGGACGACGACGAGCACCTCGACGCCGCCGCCGACGCGCTCGACCGCATCGAGTCCATCGTCGAGCACACGCTCACGCTCGCCCGCGAGGGGGAGACCGTCGGCGACCCCGAACCGGTGTCCATCGCGGCCGTCGCCGCGGACAGCTGGGCGACGGTCGACACCGGGGCCGGCGAGCTCGCGGTCGAGACGGACCGGGACGTGTCGGCCGACCCCGACCGGCTCCGGAACCTCTTCGAGAACCTCGTCCGCAACGCGGTCGAACACGGCGGCTCGGACGTGACGATCCGCGTCGGCGACCTCCCCGACGGCTTCTACGTCGCCGACGACGGCCCGGGGATCCCGGAGGAGGTCGCGGACGAGCTCTTCGAGCCCGGACAGACCGGCACCGAGGGCAACACCGGCTTCGGACTGGCGATCGTTCAGGAGATCGCCAACGCGCACGGCTGGACGGTCTCGGCGACCGCGTCGGACGAGGGCGGCGCCCGCTTCGAGATCCGCGGGGTCGAGCGCCCGGACCCGTCGATGACCAAGCCGTAAGGGCGCCGGCGCTCCGCGTCGGGTCCGCGCTCCGCGCCCGGAACCGGATCGACTCCCGCCGTCCGCAAACGCCTTTGTAATCCCGGCCGAAGCGTGGGGAAATGGGGGCGCTCTCCGGCATCGCCGACACCGACCGGCGGGTCATCGTGCTCGCGCTCGCCCGGATGGTCGGGGCGGCCGGCAACTCCTTCCTCATCGTCGTGCTGCCGCTGTACGTCGCGAGCGACGCGATCGACCTCAGCTCGCTCCTCGGGACCGAGGTCGGGGTGGGCGCCGCGTCGGTCACGGTGACCGAGCCGCTGCTCATCGGGCTCGTGCTCTCGCTTTTCGGCTTCCTCAACAGCCTCTCGCAGCCGGTGACCGGGCGGCTCTCGGACCGGATGGGCGTCCGGCGCCCCTTCGTGCTGACCGGGATCCTCCTTTTGGGCACCGCCAGCGCGCTCTACACGGTCGCGAGCGTCTACTGGCAGCTCGTCGTCCTGCGGGCGATACAGGGGGTCGGCGCGTCGCTGATCATCCCCGCGACGGTCGCGCTGGTCAACGAGTACGCGTCGGCCGACGCCGACCGCGGGGGCAACTTCGGCGTGTACAACACGTTCCGGCTGATCGGCTTCGGCTTCGGGCCGGTGCTGGCCGGCGCCGTCGTCGAGGCGGGCCCCTACGACCTCTCGCCGGTCGGGCTCCCCGTCGTCGACGGGTTCGACGCCGCGTTCGTCGCCGCCTGCGCCGGGGCGTACCTCAGCTTCGCCCTCGTCTTCCTCCTCGTCCGCGACGCCGCCGAGTCCAGCGAGGCGAGCGAGGACCTCTCGATCCGGGTCCGGGGCCAGGGCGACCACCTGCTCGACCCCATCTTCGCGCTCGGGCTGGCGACGGTCGCGATGGGCCTCTGTATCGCGCTGTTCGCGACGCTCCAGAACCAGGTGAACGTCCGGCTCGACCAGCCCCCGGTGTGGTTCGGGCTCCAGTTCGCCGCGGTCACGATCGCGAACGTGCTCCTGCAGGTGCCCGTCGGCCAGGCCAGCGACCGGATCGGGCGCCGCCCGTTCCTGCTCGCCGGGTTCGTCCTCCTCGTCCCGACCACGCTGCTACAGGGGATCGTCACCGGCTCGGTCGCCATGACGCTCGTCCGGCTGGCGCAGGGCGTCGCCGTCGCGTTCGTCTTCGCGCCGTCGCTCGCGCTCGCCGGCGACCTCGCGCGGGAGGGCGAGTCCGGGACGACCCTCTCCGTCCTCACGATGGGGTTCGGCTTCGGCGTCGCGCTCGGCCCCCTCGCGTCCGGCTGGCTCGTCGGCTTCGGCTTCCTCGTCCCGTTCGTCGTCGGCGCGGCGCTGGCGGTCGTCGCGCTCGTCGGCGTCGTGACGCAGGTCGAGGAGACGCTCGGCGCGAGCGACGACGCCGGGGCGGTCGCGGCGGACTGAGGGCCACCGAACGCCGCTATTTATAAGGCTCATACTTCGACTGCGGGTAAACTACCCTACCCTACTTCGCTCACCCCATACGGGGTTCGCTCGTTGAGGGTAGGGCTTTGATGTGGACTCCCAGCAATCA
>NZ_MWTH01000006.1:0-356465 GCF_059752395.1 Halorubrum sp. B53
CTTGCTATCGACGGTTGATTGTGTAGGAGTTGTCGGATTCATCCTGACCCTAAAGGGTCAGGTATTCTCCTTGATTCTCTATAACATATTTGGTTTCGTATGAATTCGCTGTCCGGAGTCGACGCTTCGGGTCGTGACTCCCGTACAACGCCGCTCGTAAAGAAATATGATACTGTACGACCAGCGGAGTGTTTTCGACGATTCGGTCGAAACGGTGTCTTCACTGTCAGTTTCTCGATCGCGTCTGAGGTCGTATCAGCCGGAATCTGGGATTTGTTTTAATCTTGTTATAAACACACAAATATGTGGAGGAAATTGTCAGTCGATCCCCCCATCGAGGGTAGTTCACTCGACACCCAACTCCGGTGTCCCCTGAATTTATAACGGATGATTGTGGACGATAAGACACATCCATGACAGAAAATCGTAAATCGATCGGCGAGACCGAGGGCGTCGACCGGCGGACGGTGCTCGCTTCGGGGAGCGCGCTCGCGACGGGGACCGCCTTCGCCGGCTGTCTCGGCGGCGGCGACGGCGGCGACAGCGGCGACGGCGGATCGGAGTCTGCGACGAATATCGCGATCGTCTCCAGCCCGGCCGGGTTCGATGACAACGCGTTCAACGACCTAGCGGTCGAGGGGCTCCAGGCCGCACAGGAGGAGTACGAGATCGAGATCAATCAGGTCGAGGAGACCCAGCAGTCGAACTACCAGTCCACGCAGGCGAACCTCGCCGAGAGCGGCGACTACGACCTCATCGTGTTGGTCTCGTACAACCACACCGAGGCCCTCACGCAGAACGCCGCGGACTACCCGGACCAGAACTGGATGCTCATCAACGCGCACGTCGACGAGCCCAACGTGGCTGGGTACACGTGGGCCAACCACGAGATGTCCTATCTCGCGGGCGTTCTGGGCGGAACGATGACGACCGAGGAGCTCTCTCACGAGGGCAACTCGAACGATCCGAGCGACGCACACATCGGCTTCGTCGGCGGCGTCGACGGATCGCTCATCAACGCGTTCGAGCGGTCGTACGTCGCCGGCGCGGAGTGGGTCAACTCCGACGTCACCGTCGACGTCGGGTACATCGGCGATTACAGCGACACGGACACCGCCGCTAGCATCGCCTCCTCCCAGTACGACAACGGCGCAGACATCGTCTACCACGCCGCGGCCGCGGCCGGACAGGGCGTCTTCGAGTCCGCCCAGGAGAACAACCGCTTCGCGATCGGCGTCGACGCGGACCAGTCCCTGACCCTCGAAGAGTTCCAAGACGTCATTATCGGCTCCGCGGTCAAGTACATCAACGAGGGGACTCAGGAAGTCGCTTCGGCGGTCGCCGAGGGCGACTTCGAGAGCGTCACAGGCGCGAACACGCTCGGACTCGACGAGGAGGGCGTCGACCTCGTGATCGGTCAGGCGTTCGACGGCGACATGCCCGACGTCGTGTCGCAGAACATTCAAGAGGCGAAAGACGGCATCACGAGCGGCGATATCGAGGTTCCGTGTTCCGCCTCCGGCTGTAACTGAGTCGCTCGCGGTTTCTGACCGGTATTTGTAATCACACTTTCTCACAAAGGACAATGACAACTGAAAACGAACCACCCGCCGTCCGCATGGAGGGTATCACGAAACGATTCGGCGACGTCGTGGCGAACGACGACGTCGATTTCTCGTTGGAGAAGGGGTCGATTCACGCCCTCCTCGGTGAGAACGGCTCCGGCAAGACGACGCTGATGAGCGTCCTCTACGGACTCTACGAGAAGAACGCCGGGACGATTCACGTCGACGGCGAGCCCGAAACGTTCGAATCGCCCAGAGACGCGATGGACGCGGGCGTCGGCATGATCCACCAGCATTTCCAGCTCGTGGAGACGATGACCGTACTCCAGAACATCATCCTGGGCCACGAGCCAACCGATAACGGGTTCGTCGACACGGCGACCGCTCGAACCGATATCGAGGAGATCTGCTCGCGCTACGATTTCCACGTCGACGAGTTCCTCGACACGAAGATTCAGGACCTCGATCTCGGTGCCCGCCAACGCGTCGAGATCGTGAAAAGCCTCTATCGCGGCGCGGATATCCTCATCCTCGACGAACCGACTGCGGTTCTCACTCCCCAGGAGATCGAGGATCTGCTCGACTTGATGTCGGAACTCGCAGACGCCGGTCACTCGCTCATATTTATTACGCACAAGCTGGGGGAGGCGCTCGACGCGGCCGACGAGATCACCGTGCTACGAGACGGCGAGGCAATCGGCACAGTCGACGCCGGAGAGAGTTCAGAAGAGGAGCTGGCGCGGATGATGGTCGGCCGAGAAATTCAGTTCGATCGCCCGTCTCGAGACCCGCCTCGAGGGGATTCCGTATTGGAAGCGACCCGGCTCCACGTGCGAGACAGTCGGGATCTCGAGCAGGTGAGCGGCGTCGATCTCGCCGTGCGGGAGGGTGAAATTCTCGGCATCGCCGGCGTCCAGGGAAACGGGCAGACCGAGCTCGTCGAGGCGCTGACGGGGCTGCGTGACGTCGACTCCGGAACCGTCCGTTTCCACGATCGGGACATCACGGATACGAACAGACGCCAGCGGATCAGAGACGGAGTCGCGTACATCCCGGAGGACCGGACGACGGAGGGACTCGTTCAGGACTACACGCTGGTTCGCAACGCGTTACTGGGGAACCAGACCGTCGAACCGTTCGTCGATAACGGGATGATCGACTGGTCGGCCGTCGACGACCACGCCGAGGATATCATCCGGGAGTACGACGTGCAGCCACCGGACAAAAGCACCGACGCGAAGTCGCTGTCCGGCGGGAACCAGCAGAAGTTCATCGTCGGACGGGAGATCGAACACGAGCCCGACGTCATGATCGCGTCTCACCCGACGCGGGGGGTCGACATCGGCTCGATCGAGTTCATTCACGACCGGTTGCTGGAGCTGCGTGAGTCGGGGATGGCGATCGTCGTCGTCTCCTCGAAGCTCGACGAGATCCAGAAACTCTCGGACCGGATCGCGGTGATGTACGAAGGCGAATTTATCGGGACCGTCGATCCGGCCGAAACCACCGAAGAGGAACTCGGGATGCTGATGGCCGGTCACGACACCTGCGACGGGGACGCCGCCCGTGAGAACACGCCCGATGGGGGTGTTCAGTCGTGAGCGGATCGTCCGGACGCCTCTATGCCGCAATCGATCGAGCGGCTGACCGCATGTTACGCGCGTCGGTGATCGAACGGTTGGCGATCGCGACGGCTTCGACAGCACTGGCCCTGCTAATCGGAGTCACCATCGTCGCGGCAGCCGGTTACGACCCGGTGCAGTTCATCACGAACGTGATAGAAGGTGCCCTCGGCGGACGGTCGGCTATCGCGCGGACACTGCGGTTCTCGACGCTGTTCATCCTGACCGGCGTCGCGGTTGCGGTCGCGTTCCGAGCAGGCGTGTTCAACATCGGCGTCCAAGGGCAGTTCGTCGTCGGCGGCTTCGCGACTATCATGTCGATCATCTGGACGGCACCGCTGTTGCCCGAAGGCGTCGTCGGGGGCGTCGGATTACTTCTCGTCGGGTTCCTCGCCGGGATCTTCGCGGGCGGCGCCTACGGAGCGCTCCCGGGCGCGCTGAAGGCCTACGCTGACGCCAACGTGATCATCACCACGATCATGTTGAACTTCATCGCGACCGGCGTCGTCGGGTGGCTGGTCCAGAATCCGTTTCGCGGTGAGGGGAACGCGGCGCCGAACACGGAGCGGATTCCGGAGTACGTCTCTCTGCCCGGTATCGTGTTCGACAGTTCCGGGTTCTCGATTATCGGATTGGGGATCGCGCTCGCGGCCGTCGCGGTGGTCTTCGTCGTGATGGAACGCACCCGATTCGGGTACGACATGGTGACCAGCGGCCATCAGGAATCGGCGGCGACGTACTCCGGTGTTGGCGCCGAGCGGACGGTCGTCCTGACGATGACGCTCTCGGGGATGGTCGCGGGACTCGCCGGCGCGGTGTTCGCGATTATGGTTCAGGGCTACTACACCGACCCGAGCGGCATCGGTACGTACGGATTCGACGCGATCGCCGTGAGCCTGCTCGCCGCGAACAACCCGCTCGGAATCGTTCCCGCCGGACTGTTGTTCGGGGGGCTCGACTCGGCCGGATCACACATCGGGATTTACTCCGACGTTCCCGTCCAGCTCATCGACGGCGTCATCGGGCTCGTCATTCTCTTCGTCGCCGTGCCGGAACTGTTCCGGATGGCCGCGGAACGAACCGGCCTCGGAGGTGAGAGCCGATGAGTCTCGCCGAGTACGCCGGCGAAAATCGGATCCGGATCGCGGGCATCGTCGCCGTCGTCGGCGTGGCGGTCCTCGCGACGGTGGCGATGGACCTGCCGATCATCGATATCGTTACGATCGGGTTCGTGGAGCGCTCGCTACAGGCCGCGACCCCTATCGCACTGACGGCGATCGGTGGGCTGTACGCCGAGAAGAGCGGAGTCTTCAACATCGGCGTCGAGGGGTTCATGATCTTCGGGGCGGCGACCGCGGCGACGATGATGTGGATCATCAGCGGGGGGTCCCCCGGCCAGAGCGATATCTGGCTCGCGATTCTCGCTTCGGTCCTGATCAGTCTGGCGTTCGCGATCGTGTTCGCCGTCCTGTTGATCCGGTAC
Organism: Halorubrum sp. B53; assembly: GCF_059752395.1. NCBI lineage: Archaea > Methanobacteriati > Methanobacteriota > Halobacteria > Halobacteriales > Haloferacaceae > Halorubrum > Halorubrum sp. B53. Next base: position 4,671 of record NZ_MWTH01000006.1, read on the forward strand.
GAAGCGGACCAGATCGTCGCGGGGCTGGCGCTCTGGTTCATCGGTCTCGGGTTCGGGCCGTTCATGGCGGTCCTCGTCTGGGACAGCCGAAACAGCCCGAGCCTCGAGAGCATCAACGACCTGACTGTCCCGGTGCTTGCGGATATTCCGGTGCTCGGTCCGATCTTCTTCGACACGTCGCCGCTGGTGCTGGTCACTGCCGTTCTGGCCGTCGCCGCGTGGAAGTTCCTCAACGACACGCGATACGGATACTGGATCCAGGCGGCCGGTGAGAACCCGGAAGCGCTCGATACGGCCGGCGTCAGCGTCACGCGAGTCCGGTACGCCGCCGTGATCTTCTCCGGTGTCATGGCCGGGCTCGGCGGTGCGGTGTTGCTGGCGCAGGCGGGTTCGTTCACTGGGACTGGCGACACGATGGTCAGCGGCCGCGGCTGGATCGGTATCGTCGCCTACTTGTTCGGGAACTACAACCCGATCGGGGCCGCCATCGCGGCGCTCGTGTTCGGCGGACTGGATATGCTGCAGATCCAGTTACAGACCGTCGGCATCAACGTTCCCAACCGGCTCGTTAACCTATTCCCGTACGTCGGCGTGATCGTCGTCCTCACCGTCTGGGGCTCCACGCGGACGCCCTCCGCCGTCGGGGAGTCGTACGAGAGCGAAGAGTGAAGTCGGGCGGAGCGGTCGCGCCGTCCGCGGTGCCGCCCCTACTGAGTCGCCGACCGGGCGTCCAGCGCGACGGGGATCGACCGGGCGGCGACGTCGCCAGCGAACGCCTCCCCGTCCGCTTCTAGCATTTCGAAGGTGTCGTAGTGGATCGGGACGACCAGGTCCGGGTCCATCGCCTCGGCGAGCGCCGCGCTCTCGTGGCGGTCGGCGACGATGCCGCCGCCTCCGATGTTCGCGAGGAAGATCGAGACGTCGAGCTCCGCGAACGCGTCGAGCGCGTCCGAGTCCCCCGGCCAGAAGACGGTGCGGTCGCCGAGGCCGAGCAGGAACCCGCAGCCGAACCCGGGCGGGTGCGTCACCGAGCCGTCGGGGCCGGCGTTCGGGCCCTCCGGATCGTTGTGGGCCGCGACCGACCACACGGTCGCCTCCCCCGCGGGCGTGTCGACGTCGACGCGCGACTCGTCGTCGACGCGGACCACGTCGTAGTCGTCTGCGAGCGAGCCGATCGACTCCACGTCGCGGTCGATCCCCGCCGGGTCGACCGCCTCGTAGATCACGAGCGTCGCGTCCTCGCTCGCGACCGACCGGATCCCCTCGGGGTCGTAGTGGTGGTCGTGGGTGACGACGACGAGGTCGCCGTCGCGCGCCCAGTAGTCGTCGAGCACGCCGTACCGCCCCGGGTCGGTGTAGGCGACCGGGCCGCCCTCGGGCGCGAGCCGCGCCGTCGCGTAGCCGAGCCACTCCACCGCGAAGTCGTCGTAACGGACCGTCATGGCTCACGGTCGGATCGCGGGCGCCTTGAGGGTGGCTATGCGTGGTCGACGGCGGTTACGCCGGGTCGACCGCGTCGACGCGGATCAGCTCCCAGGCGTCGTCGAGGCCGGGTCCGGCGCCGTCCTCGCCGTCACCCTCGCGGCCGCCCCCACTCCCGACGCCCCGATCGGGCCCGTACGCCGGGCCGAGCACGTGTTCCGGGACGATTGGCATCGGGATTGGGACGTAGCCCGCCGATTTCATCGGCGCGAAGCCGCTGGCGCTCTCGACGACCGCGCCGTCGGCGCCCCGGCGCACCCGGAACCGCTTGTCGTCCGGGTGGCGGCTGTACGCGTACGGGAACGCCTCGGCCGGCGGCTCGCGGAGGCTCTCGACGCCCGCGAGCACCGCGACGACCCGCCCGTCGACCTCGCAGACCAGCCGCGGGACGGCCGGGCGACCCGCCTCGTCGACGGCCGCGGCGTCGACGCCCGCCCCCGCGGGGACCGGCCCGGCCGGCGTGTCGGTCTCGCGCCACGCGAACGTCGGCTCCCCGAGCCCCTCGAAGCGGACGCAGGCGTACCCGCCGCCGGCGACGGGGATCCGGTCGGGCCCGGCGTGAAACGTCCGGCGCCCGTCGCGCTCGGCGACGAGCAGCGGGGGGTCGGCGAGCAGCGACCGCACCGTTTCGGCCGTCGCATCGTCCTCAACGACGAAGCAGACGCGCCGGTCGCGGTCGAGCGCGTGCGCGAGCCGAGAGCCGATCACCGTCGCCGTCGCGTCGTCGGGCGTGAGCGGCTCGACCGCGAGGGACGCCTCCCCCTCCGAACGGGTCGCCACCGCCGGGGGCTCGGCCCGCGTCTCCGGGTGGGAAACCTCGTATCCGTCGTCGGCGAGCCGGGTCGCGGCCGCGTCCGTCAGCCGCTGTCGCGTCGCGTCCCCGAGCGGGCCTGGCATGGGAGTTCGTAAGAACCCGAGGGTGAAGGAGTTTCGCGTGGTCGGTCCGCGTTCGGCCGGGTGCCGGACCCTCTTATAAAAGACTACGCCGCGTCGCCGGCGAGGCGCGCGACCCGCTCCAGCGAGTCGGCGTCCGCGACCGACTTGTCCTCGCGGACGCCGACGAACCGCGGGAACCGCAGCGCGTAGCCCGACGAGTACGTCGGGGACGTCTGGATCTCCTCGTAGCCGACCTCCAGGACGACCGCGGGCCGGATCGCGAGCTCGGTCCCGTCCTCGCTCACCACGTGGGGCTCCAGCCGCTCGGTGAGGTCGGCGAGCTCCTCGTCGGTGAGGCCGGTCGCGACCTTGCCGATGGTCGCGAACTCGTCGTCTCCCGTCTCGGCCCTCCTCGAGTCCGGCTCGGCCGACGCCCCGTCCGCCCCCGCCCGCACGCCGAGCAGGAACGTCCCGAACAGGTCGGCGCGGCGCCCCTCGCCCCACTCCGCGCCGACGACGACCGCGTCGAGCGTCTCCACGTCGGGCTTGCGCTTCAGCCACTCCCGGCCCCGGTCGCCCGGGGTGTAGGCCGCGTCCGGGTCCTTCAGCATGACGCCCTCGTGGCCCGCGTCGAGCGCGGCCGCCTCGGCCGCCTCGATCGCCTCGACGTCGCTCGCGGTCTCCAGTTCCGCGGCCGCGCCCGGGAGGATGTCGACGAGGCGATCGTGGCGCGCCCGGAGCGGCTCGTCGAGGAAGTCCGCGCCGTCGGCGTGGAGGCAGTCGAAGGCGTGGAGCCGGAGCGACACCTCGTCGCGCATCCGGTCGACGTCGTGTTTCCGGCGGAAGCGCCGCAGCACCTCCTGGAACGGGAGCGGGTCGCCGCCGTCGTCGACCGCGACCACCTCACCGTCGAGGATGACCGGGACGTCGGCGCGGTCCGAGACGCGCTCGGCGATCTCCGGGAGCGCGTCGGTCACGTCGTCCATGTTGCGGGAGTAGAGTTCCGGGCCGAGCGCTCCGCCGTCGGCCTCGTCGCCGTCCTCCGGCACGTCGCCGTCCTCCGGCACGTCGCCGTCGCCCTCGGGCACGTAGTGAATCTGCACGCGCGCCCCGTCGAACTTGGTCTCGACGGCGACCTCGCCGAACGACTCGACCGCGTCGGTCGCCGTCCCCGCCTGCGCGAGCATCGCCTGCACGGGGCGCCCGACCTCGAGCCCCTCCGCGCGGAGGCCGGCGAGCCCCTCGTCGCGCGCGAGCGTCGCGACGCGGCCGTAGTCGTTCGTCACCTGCAGCGCGCGCTCGACGGTCGCGACCGCCTCGTCGTCGGCGCGGAGGGCGGGCTCCGCGTCGTCGCTCTCGGCGGACTCGGACTCCGATTCGGTCAGGAACGCCTCGGCGACCGCGTCGCGGACGGTTCCCTCGCCGACGCCGATCCGCATCTCGCCGAGCACCAGGCGCGCGAGGAACTTCGCTTCGGCCGGCTCACACCGGTTGAAGAGGCCGAACAGCGCGTCGAGCTTGCGCGACTCGCTGCCGTCGCCCGACGCGGCCGCCAGCTCCCGCAGCGCCCCGTCGACCTCGGCGACCGTGAGCGCGTCGCGGCCCTCGCCGAAGGCGGCGAGGCCGCGCTGGCCGCCGAAGTCGAAGCCGGCGGCGACCGCGCCGATCTCGCCCGCCGCCGCGAGCCGGTCCTCGACGTCGGCGGCCGTCACGTTCGGGCCCGCGGCGCGGGCGATGGCCTCCCGGCACAGCGCCGGGCCGATATCGAGGGTCCGCGTGTCGTGCGCCGGGAAGACGCGCCCGAGCAGGAAGCGAGTGACCGTCGGGAGGTCGTCGCCGTCGGTCGCACGGAGCAGGTCGGCGACCGCGAGCGTCGTCCCGATGTCGCCCGGCTCGGCCGCGAGCTCCTCGGCGCGCGCGGCGAACGTGGCGAACTCCATGGGCGGAGTCGGCGATCGGCGGGCAAAAGCGCGCCGGTCCGTCCCGTCGACCGACCGCTCGCCGCCTGCCGGTCCCCCCAACCGCTCACCGTGCCGACCGTCCCCACGCCGCCGATCGGCCGTAGGCCTTTTTACGAGGCCGACACGTCGACCGTCGCATGAGCACGGAGTCCGCCCTCGCAGACGGCGTCCGCGAGGCACTCGCCGTCGACCCGGACGAGTTCGCCGCGCGCGCCGAGGAGGAGGCGGAGATCGTCAAACAGGAGCTCCGCGACGGCTCCTTCGACAACCACCAGTCGATCGTCGGCTTCGAGTACGAGTTCTACGCGGTCGCCGACGGGCGCTGGAGCGAGGAGTCGCGGGCGGGCGAGTACGCCCTGATGCGCGTCCCGCGACGACTTCTGGAGCTGATGGGGTTCGAGAAGGAGCTCGGCCTCCACAACGCCGAGATGTCGACGAGCCCGCAGCCGCTCTCAGACCACGGGCTCCGGGCGCAGCTCGCGGAGGTACGGGCCCGGCTGGAGGCCGCGGAGAACACCGCGGGCGTCGAGGGGATGCGGCTCGTCTCCGACGGGATCTGGACCATCCCGCCGACCGGCGAGACGGCCCGAGGGTACCTCACCGACTGCGTCGACGTCGACGGCGTCACCGTCGCGGTCAACATGAGCGACTCGGTCCGGTACCACGCGATGGCGAACACGGGCGACGACGAGCAGGGGACGGTCGTCGAGGCGCCGGGGGTGTCGCTCGCGGCGGACACCGTGATGCCGGAGAGCCTCATCACCTCCATCCAGCCGCACTACCAGGTCGCCCACGCGGAGACGCTCCCGCGACACTTCCGCTACGGGCTCCGGATCGCGGGCCCCCTGCTCGCGCTCGGCGTCAACTCCCCCTTCTTTCCCCCGGAGTTGTACGACGACGGCTGGGACGGGGAGCGCGTCCTCGAGGAAGGGGCGACGGAGAACCGGATCCACGTGTTCGAGTCGGTGCTCAACGGGCGGACCGACGACGACAAGGTGCGGTTCCCGCGCGACGTGCACGACGTCGAGACCGCGATCGACCGGATCGTCGCCGACGAGACGCTCATCCCGATGCCCGAGCCCGAGGGGACCGATCGCTTCGACGACGCGTTCGCGACGTTCCGGACGAAACACGGCAGCTACTGGCGGTGGGTCCGCCCCGTCTTCGAGGGGGCGAGCCGGTCGAGCGCGAACGCCCGGATCGAGTTCCGCCCCATCGCGGCCCAGCCCACGGTCCGCGACTCGATCGCCTTCCAAGCGGCGTTCGCCGGGCTGATGGAGGCGCTCCCGCAGCGCGACCACCCGGTCATCGGGCTCGACTGGGAGACCGCCCGCGAGAACTTCTACGCCGCCGTCGCCGACGGGCTCGACGCCGACATCGAGTGGATCGGTCACGACGGCGAGCCCACGACCGACACCGACGCGGTGTACGGGGACCTCCTCGACCACGCCGAGGCGGGACTGCGGACCGCCGGCTGCCCGGAGGAGGAGGCGGCCTCGTGGCTCGCGCCGCTCCGATGGCGCGTCGCGAACCGGACCACGCCGGCGAGCTGGAAGCGCGACCGAGTCCGCGCGCGCCTCGACGCCGGCGACGACTTCGAGACCGCGGTCCACGACACCCAGCGCGAGTACATCGATCGGCAGTCCGAGACGCTCGTCGAGGGCGGCTTCTCCGCGTGGAAGGACAGCGGCGAGAGCGAGTAGCCGCTTATAAATACAGGTGGCCGAAGACCGCGCCGATCGACCCGGCGCGTGCCCGTGAGCGGCCGACAGGCCGCGAACAGCGAGGGACCTCCGGTCCCTCTGGCAGCCGGCGGCTTTGCCGCCGGCGACGGCACCGCGCGAGGGAGTCGCGACCGAAGGGAGCGACAGGGCGAGAGCGAAGCTCTCGCTTGCAACCGGACGTAGTCCGGTGACAGCGTGGCGCTACGCGCCACGGGCAGCCGGCGGCGGAGCCGCCGGCGACACCGCAGCGAGTGAGCGGAGCGAACGAGCGAGGAGCGCACCGAGCCGCGCGAGTCGTCGCGGCTGGGGCTTTGTGGGTGTTCACCGTCGAGTCCGAGTCAATCTCTTTTAAATGAGTAGTCGTGTCGCCAATCGAGTATAGCCCACGCTCACCGGATTAAAACGCGTATGAATGGCGGACAGGCGGGGTGGCCCGGCGTTCCGGCGCGGGGTATCCCGGTTGCCTTCTCCACCCCGCGACCCGACGAGCGACTGGCGTTCGGCGATGGGCTGCTCGCTTCCGCGCCTGACCCGGTGTCGCCGACGAACCGCGACGGACCGCTCCTGCGAGCGGGCGCCACGGACCGCTGTCCCCGGCGGACGAGGCTTCCACGTTGGCTCTCGGGGCCCGCGCCGGTCAGACCGGACGCGCCCGCTGTTCGGTCCCCGCTAAAGACTACCTCACGGGTGACGAGCGGGGCCTAACCGCCCGACCTAGTCCGTTTGTCGATACTCGGTTCCGGCATAAGGGCCTTTCGTTCGGCGGCTCGCTCCCTACGACAACAGGGCCCGGGCGTACGCCGCGGCGGCGAGCGGCACGGGAACCGTCAGCGCGACGACGACGCGCGCGTGCCACACCAGCCAGAGGTGGTCGCGGAAGACGGGGCTCGGCTCGATCGCCAGCGCCCACGTCGCCGCGCTCAGGGTCGTCGCGACCCCGAGGACGACGGCCACGCCGACGAGCGTTCCGGGGTCGAGGTTCCCCTGTTCGACCGAGGCGACGACGACCGCACTCAGCAGCGCGAACAGCGCGATCCCGCCGGCGCCGACGACTCCGGACGCGTAGTAGTCAGCGAGCTGTGACGCGTACTCCGGCCCCGAGATGAGCGCGTAGGGGGCCCCGAGCACGAGTACGGTGGCGACGGCGGCGGCGATCCCCGCCCGGCGCGAGACGTCACGGAGGTCCATGCCTTTCGGTCGGTCCGGGACCGCGGTAAAAGGACCGGATCGGCGGCGAGAGTCGCGGCGGCGCGCGCTTCGCTCGGGCCGACCGCCACCGCACCGCCGCGCCACTGCACCGCACCGCCGCGCCACTGCACCGCACCGCCGCGCCACTGCACCGCCGCGCCGACCCCCGTACCGTTTTGAGTCGCCGGCGCGGAGGGGGACGCATGAGTCTCGACGTCGACCCGCCGGAGCCGCCCGAGCTCGCCGCCGTGGACCCGAACGAGTACGAGGACGCCGAGGTCGCCGGCGGCGAGTACCGCCGCGACGACCTGGAGGCGCTCCTCCGCGAGGGGGCGTGGGAGGAGGCGTTCGCGGAGTGGGCCGCCGGCAGCGACATGGACGAATCGGACTGGCGGATCGCCGTCGATCTGGGCCTCGTCTCCCGGTTCGACTTCTTCTGGGACGACTTCGCCGACCGCGTCGGCTACCACGCGCCCGGGCTGCCGGAGGACTGGAAGGAGCGCGACCTCCACCCCGACCTCGACTCGTGGGGAACCGTCTCCGCGATCAACGCGGGGCTCACCGAGCTCGGCCAGATCGTCTGCGAGACGCTCAAAGAGGAGTACATCGACTGGGAGGCGGAGTTCGAGGCCCCCGACGACCTGCCCGACTTCGACGAATAGCGCGGCGCGTTCGTCTCTCCCTCTCTCGACCGCTCAGTGTCCCCAGAGCGTCCCGTCCGGGGCGTACCGCGCGTCCATGATCCGGTCCCACTGCGCGTCCGAGAGGTCGAGGTCGGTCGCGGCGACGTTCTCTTCCAGCTGCTCGGTCGTGCGCGCGCCGACGATGGGGACGCAGGTGAACTCGTCCCACTCCGTCAGCCACGCGAGCGCGACCTGCGCCGGGGTGGCGTCGAGCTCGGCGGCCACCTCGCGCACCGCGTCGAGGACCTTCCAGCCCCGCTCGGAGAGGTAGAAGCGCTCGAACCGATCGTCGAAGCTCGCGCGCGAGCCGTCCGGCGCGATCACCTGCTCGGGGTCGTCCGGGTCCGCGCGCTCGTACTTGCCGGTGAGGAATCCGCCCGCGAGCGGGGAGTACGGGCAGACGGCGATCTCCTGGTCGATACAGACGTCGAGGTACTCGCTCACGTCCTCGTAGTAGCCCGCGTGGTGGAGCGGCTGGACCACGTCGAAGGAGGCGTAGTCGTTGGCGTCGGCGGTCCACAGCGCCTTCGTCAGCTGCCACGCCGCCATCGTCGACGCGCCGAGGTAGTGGACCTTCCCCTCCGAGACGAGCTCGTCGAGGACGCGCATCGTCTCCTCGATCGGCGTCTCCTCGTCCCAGCGGTGGATGTAGTAGATGTCGAGGTAGTCGGTGTCGAGCCGGTCGAGCGTCCCCTCGACCTGCGCCCGGATGTGCTTGCGCCCGAGCCCGGAGTCGTTGGGGCCGGGCTCGCCGCACCCGTCGAACGGGAAGTACACCTTCGAAGCGACCACGTAGTCCTCGCGGTCGCGCTCCGCGAGCCACTCGCCGATGTACTGCTCGCTCGTCCCGTTCGGGTTCCCGTACACGTTGGCGGTGTCAATGAAGTTGATCCCGTGGTCCGCGGCCGCGTCGAGCAGCTCGTGGGCCTCCTCACGGCCCGTCTCCACGACGCCGTTCGTCTCCCGCCCGAAGCGCCACGTCCCGAAGCAGAGCTCCGAGACGCTGAGTCCGGTGTTCCCGAGCCGTCGGTAGTCCATACCCGACTCTCTCGGCGGCGGTTTATAAAGCGTAACGGCAGCGGCGGAACGCGGCGTCGCGGTCAGTCGAACGGGTACCGCGCCGTCGACCCGCACTCGCGGCAGCGGACCACGACGCGGCCGGGCCGGAGCCGGACGCGGCCCGTCTTCCCGGGCCGGAGGTAGACGTCGCAGTCGTCGCAGGTCCGCCGGGAGAAGTCGGCCGGGAGGCCGCAGCGGTTCCGCTCCGCGATCCGGCGCGCGAGCGCGACGTACTCCCGGGAGCGGTCGTACTCGCCGTCGACGACCGCCTCGCGGGCAAGCGTCAACAGGCGCTCGATCCGTTCCGACGGGATCCCCATGTCTCGCCGGGCGTGTCGGACCGGCAAAGTCGTTGCCATCGAGGGTCGGGACGGCGACCTCTCGGCGCGTCGACCGCGGTTGCGCTCGTCCCGGCGCGCCCGACCCGCACGCTTTTTTATCGGTCCACGCGAACGAGGTGGTATGAAAGAGTCCCTGATGGACGTCGTCTGCTGCCCGCTTGACAAGGCCGACCTCGAACTCGACGTCGACGACCGAGACGAGGAGGAGATCCTCGCCGGCACGCTCACCTGCGCCGAGTGCGGGGAGACGTACCCCATCGAGGACGGGATCCCGAACCTCCTCCCGCCGGACATGCGCGAGGAAGCGGCCGCGTAGTCCGAATCGTACTGCATCTTTTTTTAGTGTGAGTTCGTCGACCCGTACGTGCCGACACTCGCCGTCGAACTGAACGGGGACGCCGTCCACTCGATCCGGGCACCGGACCGGTTCGAGACGACCGGTCACTTCTCGATCGCCTTCGAGAACCTCGGTCGGTCGACGCACGTCCACCTGCACTTCGCCGACGAGCTCGACCGCGCCTGTTCGATCGGCGAGACGAACCACTTCGTCGACGACGAGTCGACCAGACGGGTCCACGTCAGCGTCGACGAGGTCGACGAGCCGGTCAGGGGGAAGCTGAAGATCGTCACCGGCTACGGCTCGAACACCCGGTACGTCGACGTCCGGATCGAGCCGCCGCCGGACGCCGGGGCCGACGAGGTCGCCGTCGACGAGACGCTCGCGAAGCCACCGGAGCGGCCGCCGGACCCACCGCCGCGGCAGCGCGCCGCGAACGCGGTCGTGGGCCTCGTGGAGCGCGGCGGGCTGCCGGCGGCCGCCCTCGGCTTCCTCGCCGTCGTCGCCGGCGTCGCCCTCGCGCTCACGATCGACAGCGTGGTCGTCTCGGTCGTCGTCGGCGTTGTCCTGGCGGTGTCGCTGGCCGCCGTGTTGCTCGCGGCCGTGTGACTTCCCGTGTTGCTCGCGGCCGTGTGGCTTCCCGTGTTGCTCGCGGCCGGGTCCCGCTGTGCTCCTCGCGGCCCCGCGTGGCTCGCGCGCCGCCCGCACCCCCGCGACCGCCGTTCGCTCACCCCCACGACCGCGCTCCGCCGCTCCGGATCCGCGCGCTTTTAACCGTCCCACCGGAACTGAACGCCATGAGCTTCGAGAAGGAAGACGAGGTCGTGCTCCACGACAAGCACAGCGAGTACGACGGCGAGACGGGCACGATCACGCAGGTGATGGAGACGATGTTCGGCGACGCGACCTACACGGTCAGCTTCGAGGACGGTCAGGAGACGGGCGTCCCCGAGGACGCGCTCGACGCCGTCGAGAGCGAGGAGTAACCGCCCCCCTTTCCCGACCCGCATGGCCAAAGTCCCCTTCCACTACGTCGACCTCCGGGCGTTCTCGTACGCCACCGAGGACGAGAAGCGGGTCGAAGACGCCCTCCGCACGTTCCTCCCCGAGGACGCCGAGATCGACCGCGTCGAGAACGTCGGTCACCACGGCGACCGGATCGTCGTCCTCTCCGCCCGGATCGAGAACGCCGACGGGATGCGCCACGTCCTCGACGCCTTGGCCGACCTCGACGACGTCGACCGCGTGATCGACGAGCTCGACCAGCGCGTCGACGACAACTGCGCGCTGTTCCTCCGCGTCGACAAGCAGGCCGCGTTCCGCGGCGACGTTCGGCTCGGGCCCGGGATCACCGTCCGCGCGAAGGTGGAGGCGTACCCGGCGAAGCAGGAGGCGGCCGTCGAGAACGCCCGCGAAACGCTATCCCGGCTGGCCGACGACGATGCGGCCGCTGGCGACGACGACGCGGCCGCTGGCGACGACGACGCGGCCGCTGGCGACGACGACGCGGCCGCTGGCGACGACGACGCGGCGTAATCGGTCCGAGCCCGCAACGGAGGGCGCGGACCACGCCTAACCCGCCGACCACGGAGCGGCGCGCGCGCCGCACCCGCGGCATGGCTTTTTGTGCGGTCCCGCCGTCGTCGGATTCATGAGCGATCCCTTCGTCGTGGTCGGCGCCGACGCCGCCGGGCTGAGCGCCGCCAGCAAGTTCCGCCGCGAGGCGCCCGACCGCGAGGTACTCGTCTTCGAGAAGGGGCGGTGGATCTCGTACGCCTACTGCGGGATGCCGTACTTCATCGAAGGCCGGATCGAACGGCTGTCGAACCTCCTGTCGCTGTCCCCGAGCGACGTCGACGAGCGGGGGATCGACCTCCGGCGCGGCCACGAGGTCGTCGGCGTCGACCCGGACGAGAAGACCGTCGCGGTCGAGACCGCCGACGGCGACGCCTTCGAGCAGTCCTACGGCGACCTCCTCGTCGCGACCGGCGGGCGCGCGTCGACCGGGCCGTTCGACGTGCGCGGCGTCGACGGCGCCTTCACCCTCCACAACATGGACGCCGCGGCCGCGATCGACGCGTACGTCGCCGAGCCGGACGCGTACGACCCGAACCGCGCCGACGTGAGCGCGGTCGACCGCGAGCGCGTCGAGCGCAACGCCGCGATGCCGGCCCCCGAGACGGCGGCGATCGTCGGCGGCGGCTACGTCGGCGTCGAGATGGCGGAGGCGCTCTCCGGTCGCGACCTCGACGTCCACCTCTTCCAGCGCTCCGACCACCTGCTCCCGCCGTTCGGCGAGGCGGTCGGCGAGCGCGTCGCGGCGGAACTGGTCGAACGGGGCGTGACGGTCCACACGGGGAGCCCCGTCGACCGGCTCGTCGGCGACGACCAGATCGAGGCCGTCGGCTTCGACGGAGAGGTGTTCCCCGTCGACATGGCGGTCGTCGGCGTCGGAATCGAACCGAACACGGAGCTGCTCGACGGGACCGGCGTCGAGCTCGGCGAGGGGGGCGCGATACTGACCGACGAGCACGGGCGGACGACCCTCCCCGACGTGTACGCCGCGGGCGACTGCGCGACCGCGAGACACGCCGTCACCGGCGAGCCGGCGTGGATGCCGCTCGGCCTCACCGCGAACCGCGCCGGGCGAGCGATCGGCGCCACCGTCGCGGGCGACCCCTCGCCCGTGGGTGACATCGCGGGCACCGCCGTTGTGAAGGCGTTCGACATGGAGGCCGGCCGCGTCGGCCTCGTCGAGGAGGAAGCCGCCCGCGATGCCGGCTTCGACCCGGTCCGCGAGACCGTCACCGCCGGCTCGCGGTCGGGCTACTACCCGGGCGCGGCGCCGACCGACGTGACGCTCGTCGCCGACCGCGACTCCGGTCGCCTGCTCGGCGGAAGCATCGTCGGGCCCGACCGCGCCGCGGTCCGGATCGACACGCTCGCGACCGCGCTGGAGGCCGACATGACCGTCCCGGAGGTCGAGCGACTCGACTTGGCGTACGCGCCGCCCTTCAGCCCGGTGTGGGATCCGATCCTCGTCGCGGCGAAGGTGCTCAACGGGACGCTCGACGCAGAGTAATCGCCCGGACGAGTCGTTCGCGTCAGTCGCTCGCGCTCGCGTTCGCGTCTTCGTCCTCTGTGGCGGCCGTATCGCTCTCTCCCTCGCCACCGCGACCGATACCGGCGACGACGCGTCCGATCGCGTAGCCCGCGAGCCCGATGGCGACCGCGGCCGCGAGGGCGACGCCGAGCGGGACAGCGACCGCGACTCCGAAGGAGAGTGGGTCGGTGAGGTCGATCGCGTAGGGGGCGGGGCCGACCGTGCGGAGGAGCACGGCGGCGAGGGGGCCGTACGCGAGCAGCACCGCGGGGAGCGCGCCGGCGCCGACCGCGGCGAACGCGACCGCCCCGACGGCGGTCAGCGCGGTGAGGACCGCGGCGACCGCCGCGACGACGCCCGACGCGGCGAGGACCGATCCCGCGGAGACCGCGGGGGCGACGGGGACGGCGGAGGCGGCGGGAGTCAGGCCAGCGAGCGCGCCGGCGATCGCGGCCGCGTCGAAGGCGACGTACGAGACCGCGAAGCCGACCGCGCTCCAGACGGCCGCGCGCTCGAACCCGGTCTCGCCGAGGGCGACGCGGGCGAGATGTCCGGGGTCGTCGTCCGGGGTCATTCCGGTCGGGTCGCGCCGCGCCCCTCGCGGTCGGGCGTGCGGTTGCCGTGCTCGTCGATCTCGCCCGCGACGATCCGCGTCGAGGAGATGCGTTCGCCGTCCTCGGCTTGGACGTGGTCGACGACGACCAGCTCGAGCGGGTCGTGGCCGTGTTCGCGGCGGATCTCGTTGATCCGCTCGCCGCCGGCCTTCGTCTCGGGCGAGACGATCAGCGCGTCGAACTCGGGCTCGACGGCGATGCCGGTCGGCTCGGTGAGCTCGCGGACCGCGAACTCGCGGTCGTGCTTCTCGGCCCGCGGCTCCAGCTCGGCCTCCAAGTCGCGCTTGCGGCGGTCGTACGGGCGGACGTAGCGCTCGACGTGTCGGGTCTTCGGCGCGAGCTCGTCGGACGTGAGGCCGACGGTGACGTCCCCCAACTCGAACGCCCGTTCGAACAGCTTCCGGTGGCCGTCGTGAACGGGGTCGAAGGTGCCACCAAGCGCGACGTTCATGTCCGTCGGTTGCGCGGCCGGAACTTAAATTGTCCCGAAGCCGGACTCGGTTCGCGGGCAGCACCGGCGCGCGCCGCCCCCGGCCGCTCGGTCGTCGTCGTCGCTATCGGTCGTCGTCGTCGCCAGTGCCGTCCGCATCGGCGTCGTCGTCCTCGCCGACTCCGGCGTTGTCGTCCTCGTCGACTCCTCCGTCGCCGCTCTCCCCGTCGCCGCCGACGGAGATTTGGACCGGCTCCGCGTCGCCGTCCGGGGACTCGCCGCCGAGCCGGCGGTCGAGGTTGAAGACGGCGTTCAGCTCGCGCTGGACGTCGCCGACGACGCCCCGGACCAGCTCGCTCGGCGCGATCGCCTCGTACTCGTAGGGGTTGTTGCCGGCGCCGCTCGCCTCGCGCTTGTCGCGCTCGACCTTCTCCTCGTCGTGGAGCTCCGCGAGCGCCTCGCGGACCGTGCTGGGGTAGAGCCCGGTGCCGTCGGCGACCTCATCGCTGGTGCTGTTCGGGTTGTCCCGCAGGTAGACGTAAATCCGCGCTCGGGTCTCGGTGTCGAGCAGCCACGCCAGCAGGTCGACGACGTTGTCGTCGAACCCCTTGACCGCCTTGTCGGCGCCCTCGCCGAGCCGCTCTTTGGTCTTGCGGAGCTCCTCTCGGGTCCGCTCGGTCGGCGACTCGTCACCGCCCTCCGCCGCCCCGAGGTCGTCGTCGTCCGGATCCGGGACGGGATCGCCGTCGAACTCGTCGCTTGTCATGTCCGAGAGTGGGGTCCGCGCGCCCAAAAGCGTTTCTCGTCGCTTTCGTTCCGACGGAACGCGACGGGACGATGCGACGGCTCCGTCCCCTCGTCGATCAGTTCCTCACGGCGACAGGGTCAGGTCCTCGCACAGCGCGTCGAGGCCGGACTCCTCGCGGAGCCGTCGCTGGCGCTCCGCGCCGCTCTCGGCGTCGTACACGTCGCGGATCCCCGAGACGCCGAGGCGGTCGCACTCGCGGTCGACGACCTCGCCGAGCGCGACCGTCTCCTCGCCGCTCCGGGCGACGAACGAGGCGTCGTGGCCGTGACGGATCGCGCGCCACTTGTTCTCGTCTAAGAGCTCGCGGCGGAGCGCCGGCGCGGACTCGCCGTCCGCGTAGCGCTCGGCGTAGTCGAGCACGAGCGCGTGGACGTACTCGACCAGCGCGAGGGTCACCGCGGGGTCGCGCTGGGCGTCGGGGGCGCGCACCTCGACCGTGCCGTGGCCGGTGTGCGGGCGGACGTCGAACCAGAGCTCGCCGCGGTCGGCGATGGAGCCCTGTTCGACCATGCGGCGCTCGTAGCGCTGGAAGGCGTCGAAGTCGTCGAACGCCGAGGGGATCCCGGTGTTCGGGAGGTTCTCGAAGACCTTCGCGCGGGCCGACGCGAGCCCGGTGTCGAAGCCGTTCCAGAACGGCGAGTTCGCGGACAGGGCGAGCAGCACGGGACAGTGCCAGCGGAGGCGATTGGCGATCCACACGGCCTTGTCCGCGTCGTCGACGCCGACGTGGACGTGGAGGCCGGCCGTGGTGTTGCGGTGTTGCGGGTACTGTATCCGGTCGAGCTGCGCCGTGTACCGCGGCTTCTCGACGTGGTCCAGCTCCCGCCACTTCGCCGCCGGGTGGAGCCCTGCGGCGGCGATCCGATAGCCGTCCGCGGCGGCGTGGTCGACGAGCGCCTCCCGCACCGTCGACAGGGCGGCCTCGGCGTCGGCGGGGTCCTCGATGCGCTCCGTCTGGGCCTCGATGGTGCACTGGAACAGCTCGTGGTCGAACCCCTCGGGCACCTCGCTCGGCGGGTCGCGGCCGTAGACGAGGTCGTCGGTTCCGGACGTCGGGCGACCGTCGGCATCCACGATGTAGAACTCCTCCTCGATGCCGAGCGTCCCCATGCTGGCGAACGCGTCCCGCGAACCGAGATCCATTACCCCTCCGTTCCGCCCCCGCGTTCTTATATGAATTGGAACCCGAAACGCAGCGCCGGTGTCGACAGCGAGCGTGTGAATTCCGGCCGACGGCGTCGTGACGTTCGACTGTGCGAACACCGGCGGGCGAGCATCGACGCCGCCGGCACACGCCTCCGAGCGCCCGTCAGAACGCGAGCGCCCCGTGCGAGTTCTCGCGGCCGGAGCTCGGAGCTTCCTCCCGCGTCAGCGGCAGCGACGACAGTTAGAGTCGTGACGGAGCGCGGCTCGTACCGCGGTACGATCGCGGCCGCTCCTCGGACCGTCCGAGACCGGCGTCGGATCGTTCGCCGCCCCGGCGATCGTCTCTATGGGTTGACTTTATTATCCTACAGAAGCGTTAGCTGTTACCAAGATTGGGCCGCCCACCGGAGAGCTGGACCATCCGACGATCGAGCTATGACGCTGGACGAGACCCTCAGATACGACGGAGAGCGGGTATCGACCAAGGGCGAACGAGCAGTGGTCTTGGGAGCGAGCATGGCCGGGCTGCTGGCCGCCCGCGTCCTCGACGACGCCTACGAGCGGGTCACGGTCGTCGAACGAGATGCCCTGCCGACGGCTCCCGAGACGAGGGCCGGCGTTCCTCAGGGGAAACACGTACACGTGCTTCTGGAGGCCGGCCGTTCGACCATCAGCGACCTCTTCCCGGGATACGGGGAGGACCTCGTCGACGCCGGGGCGCTGATCATCGACGTGGGCCAAGAACTGCGCCACTACGACGAAGGCGGCTACCTCACTCCGCCGGCGACGCGGATGGAGATGTACTGCGCGAGCAGGCCCCTCCTGGAGACGGTCGTCCGCCGGCGCCTCGCCGACTTGGACGGGGCGACGGTCCGGGACGAGACGCAGTTCGCGGCCTACCGGACCGACGCCGCCGGCGACCGGATCGACGGGGTCCGTGTCAGGGGCGACGACGG
The DNA here is from genome assembly GCF_059752395.1 of Halorubrum sp. B53. Lineage (NCBI taxonomy): Archaea > Methanobacteriati > Methanobacteriota > Halobacteria > Halobacteriales > Haloferacaceae > Halorubrum > Halorubrum sp. B53. The sequence continues at coordinate 21,379 of NZ_MWTH01000006.1, forward strand.
ATTCGAGACGCTGGATGCGGATCTGGTCGTCGACGCGACGGGTCGGACCAGTCGAACGCCGGCCTGGCTGGCCGAGAACGGCTACGGTGAGCCCCCGGTCGAAGAGGTCGAGATCGACATGGTCTACAGCACCGTTCGGGTCGACCGTCCGGAGGGGGACCGCCGGATGCCGTTCGTCCCCCAGTCGGCGCCCAGAACCCGCGGGGGCGCTGCCTTCCCTGTCGAAGGCGGCGAGTGGGTTGTGACCCTCGGTGGGATGCACGAGACGGACCCGCCCGCCACCGTCGAGGAGTTCCTCCCGTACGCCCGGGAGCTCCCCATCGAGGAGATCGAAGCGATCCTCGCCTCGCACGAGGTGGTGTCCGCCGGCGTCGAACGGTATCCCTTCCCGTCGAACCGGCGAGTTCGCTACGAGGAGCTGGACCGGTTCCCCGGCGGCCTGGTCGTCGTGGGCGACGCGGTCGCGAGCTTCAACCCGATCTACGGCCAGGGGATGTCAGTCGCCGCCTTAGAGGCGTTAACGCTCCACGAAACGCTCGCCGCGAGCGGCGGCAGACCCATCGGCGAACGGTTCGCCGAGCGGACGGCGGACGTCGTCGACATCGCGTGGCAGATGGCCGTCGGGTCCGACGCCGCATTCGAGGAGACCACCGGACCGACGCCGCCGGGCGCTTCGATGTTCGACACCTACCTCTCGCGGCTGGTCCGTCAGGCCCACACCGACCCGCATCTCTCGGAGGCCTTCTACCGCGTCGTCGGGATGGAAGTCGCGCCCACTGATCTGCTCCGGCCGGGCACCGTCTGGCGGACGGTGACGCCATGAGCGGCTCGGACAGGGCGTCGGCGCCGCTTCCCGACGTTCCCGGCGTCGAACGCACGTACCGGGAGGTCAACGGCGTCGAACTCCACGCTGTCAGCGCCGGCGACCCCGACGATCCGCTGGTCGTCCTGCTACACGGGTTCCCCGAGTTCTGGTACGAGTGGCGCGAATTCCTAGACCCGCTCGTGGAGGCCGGCTACCGCGTCGTCGTCCCGGACCAGCGCGGCTACAACCGGAGCGAGAAACCCGACGGGTTCGACGCGTACAGCGTCGACACGCTCTCGGCCGATGTCGTCGGCCTCATCGAGACGGCGGGCCGCGAGAGCGCCCACGTCGTGGGACACGACTGGGGGGCGGCCGTGGCTTGGGACCTGGCGCTGCGCCATCCCGAAGTCGTCGACCGGCTCGGTATCGTCAACGTCCCACACCCGACCGTCTTCCAGCGGACGCTCACCTCCGACTTCGCTCAGCTGCGGAACAGCTGGTACATGTTCTTCTTTCAGTTGCCGCTGCTCCCTGAGTGGGTAACCAGCCGGAACCGGTTCGCCTTCTTCGTGAACGCGATGGAGGGCGGCTCGCGGGCGGGGACGTTCGACGAACAGGACTTCGAACGCTACCGACTGGCTTGGGGCCGCGAGGACGCCGTCGGCTCGATGATCGACTGGTACCGCGCCCTGTTTCGACGGCAGAGAGAGCCGCCCCGCGAACGGGTCGACGCTCCCACGCTCGTTGTCTGGGGCGAGAACGACCAAGCTCTGATTCCGCGGATGGCCGAGGAAAGCGTCCAATACTGTTCGGACGGGCGCTTAGAGCGATTCCCGGACGCGACTCACTGGGTGCCACACGAGTATCCCGACCGCGTCGCCGCACTCCTTCTGGAACATCTCGGTGCGGGCGCTCGCGACTGAACGACGCCACTGCCGTTGCTCCCGGCCGACGCGAGTCGTTCCGTGTGAGGGGGCGTTCCCCTGGGAGGGCGCCCTGCGATACGCTGTCGGTCCGGTTTGTCGGATCAGCGCCGCGGGCGTCATCGGATTCATTTCGCGCCCCCGCACCGACGCTCGGCGATGAGACGGACCGAGGAACCGAACCGGCGGAAATCGAGCCGGCAGTACGCGCTCACCTGACCGATGCACCCCGCGCCGCGCCGTCCTCGTTCACCCGAGGACGTAGCGGAGCGCCGGGAACTTCTCGGTCAGCGCCTCGCCGCCGACCTCGATCCGCTCGATGTAGGCGTCCAGCCCGAGGACGCGACCCGCGCCGAACGCCGCGACCGTGAGGAACACGACCGCGTACACCAGCGTCGAGTCGAACAGCGCGAGCGCGTCGCCGCTCCACCCGCCGAGGTAGAACAGCAGCATCTGCATCGCGCCGCCGAGCGCGGCCAGGCGGACGAACGCGCCCAGGATGAGCGCCGTCCCGATGAGCAGCTGCGTCGCGGGCACGAACACGTTCGCGAACTCGACGAACCACGGCGTCGAGCCCATCGCGGCGTACAGCCCGCTGACCGGACTCGCCGCGTCGGGCGCGTGGACGAGGTACCCGCTGGCGTCGAACGGCTCGCCGGTCACTTTCCCGAGCCCGGCAAACACGATCATCCCCCCGATCGTCGCCCGGAGCATGACGATGAACAGCGCCGACAGCGAGTGCGCCTTCCCCAGGAGCGTGACGCCGCCGATCTCCCCGCCGAACTCGTTTGTGGTTTTGGTTGACATAGTGTCTCTCCTCACTTGCGAGTACGTCGGTATGGAAGATAAACTACGAAGCGAGTTCCCTCTCGCGTGGAAGCATTCGGGGAGGACCCCCGTTCGAAGGGGTGTTTAAACACGCGTGCGACACTCGCTCATCGCTCCCGTCGGTCGCGCGAACCCGTTACCACGCCTCGCCGCTCGCGAGGTCGACGCCGCCGTCGCCCTTCTCGGAGGGACAGATGTCCGCGAGCGCGCAGTCGGCGCAGTCCGGGTTGATCGCGGTACACGTGGCGCGCCCGTGGTCGATCATGAGGTGCGTGAACTGCTGCCAGTCCGCTTCGGGAACGACGTCGAGGAGGTCCTGCTCGATCGCCTCTGGGCGCTCCTCCTCCGTGATTCCGAGCCGGCGGGTGAGCCGCTGGACGTGGGTGTCGACGACGATCCCCTCGACGACGTCGTGGCCGTGCTGGAGGACGACGTTGGCGGTCTTGCGACCGACGCCCGCCAGCTCCGTCAGCTCGGACATCGTGTCCGGCACCTCGCCGTCGTGTTCCTCGGCGATGTCCGCGCACGCCGACCGGATGTACTTCGCCTTGTTGTTGTAGTAGGTGATGGAGTTGATCGCCTCGGCGAGCTCCTCTTGGGGCGCGTTCGCGTACTCCTCGGGCGTCTCGTACGTCTCGAAGAGGTCGGCACACACCGCGTTCACGCGCTCGTCGGTGCACTGCGCCGAGAGGATCACGGCGATGAGCAGCTCCAACCGGTTCGAGTAGTTCAGCGAGATCGTCGAGTCCGGATACTCCTCGTACAGCCGGTCGAGGACCTCCGCGACCTGTTCCTCACGCGGCTCTAGTGGCGTGCCCATGGGGATCCCTCCGGCCGACCGACATTGAACGATCCGGAAGCGGCGCGCCCGCGTTCCGCGGCGGGGACCGACGGCCGATCGTCGACGGCCGATCACCGACTGCCGACCGTCGACACCCGATCGCCGACGCCCGACCGACAGATTCAGGTCGGCCGCCGGACACGTCGGGACGTGTCCCGGTCCCGCGATCGACGGCGACGCCGCCCGGCGTACAGCCGCCGGCCCCAGGAGTTCTACTGGCTGTGGATCGCCGCGACGGCGACGTACGGCGTCGGGGACATCGTCTCGACGGTCGCCTTTCTGGAGTACGTCCCGACGATCGACGAGGCGAACCCGGTCGTCGCGCTCGCGCTCGACTCCTTCGGGCTCTCCGGGCTCGTCCTCCTGAAGATCGCCGTCTACCTCGTGATGTTGTGGATCAGCGTCTCGGGCGCCCGCGACGGCGACGCGCTCCTCTACTACTTCCCGCCTGTCCTCCTGACGCTCGTCGGCACCTACCTCACCGCGAGCAACGTCCGGCTGCTGTGGCTCTCCTAAGCGCCTCGGCTCGGTCCCGCCCGTCTCGGTCCAATCCGACCCCGCCCAGCTCCACCCGACCGATATTGGTTTGGGATGCGCCCCCGCCGCGAGGGCATGCTCGCTGACACGCCCGGGCTCCACCACGTCACGGGGATCGTCGGGGACGTGCGCGGTCCGCGCCCCGAACATGTTCGCGACACCGCACATGAGGGTTCCGGGCGCAACGGCACCCACGATGACCGAACTCGACGTGCGAGAGCTCCCGCCGAGCGAGCGACACGGGCGGATCCACGACGCCTTCGCGGAGCTGGCGCCGGGCGAGACGCTGACGATCGTCAACGACCACGACCCGAAACCGCTCTACCACGAGATGGCCGCCGAGCTGCCCGCGTTCGACGCGGACGGCTACGCCGTGACGCGGGAGGGACCGTCCCAGTTCATCGCCGAACTCCCGAAGGCCGCGGGCGACGAGTCCGGCGGCGACGAGTCCGGCGGCGACGACTCCGTCGACGACGACCCCAGCGGCGACGCGGCGAACGACGACTCCGCGCCGGCCGACCGGGCTCGGGTCGCCGACCTCGACGGCGAGCCGCACGCGGACGCCTTCCCCGGGAAGGAGCCGAAGACGATCCGGCTGTCGCTGGCGGCGGGCGAGCGCGTGCCCGAGCACGAGCACCCCGATCGAACAGTGCTGTTCCACGTGCTGGAGGGCGCCGTCGACGTCGCGCTCGACGGCGACTCCCACCCGGTCGAGGCCGGGGAGATCCTCCGGTTCGAGGGGGAGTCGGCCGTCGAGCCGACCGCGCGCGAGGACAGCGTCGCGCTGGTGGTGTTGGCGCCGCGAGCCGAGGCGTGAGGCCGCGGGCGCGGGACCGGGCGTCGGAATCGTCACGGCGTCGCCGCGCCGTCGCCGTTTTATTCGCCGCCCGCGAACGCCAGCCATGGAGACGACGCGCAAGCGGATCGCCGAGACGCTCCGCGAGGGCCCGGCGACCGCGAGCGACCTCGGCGAGTCGCTGTCGCTGCCGACGCCGGTCGTGTACGAGCACCTGGAGCACGTCTCGCGGTCGGTCGCCGACGCCGCCGCCGACGAGGAGTTCCTCGTCGCGCCGCCCGAGTGCCGCGACTGCGGCTTCGACGGCTTCGACGACCCCGTCAACGAGCCGTCGCGGTGTCCGGAGTGCAAAAGCGAGCGGATCGGGGAGCCGGCGTTCGTGATCCGGTGAGCGCCCGCGACCCTATTTAAAACCGCCTACAGCTCGTCCAGCAGCGTGGCCGCGGCGTCGGCCGAAGAGCCCGGGCCGCGGGCGGTGATCAGGTCGCCGTCGACCGTGACGCTGGTGTCGGCGTCGAGCTCGGCGTCCCAGTCGGCGCCGGCGAGGACGACCTCGTCTTCCACCCAGTACGGGAGCTTCCGGCCGTCCGGCATCACGTCCTCGTCGTCGACGATGCCGTCCTCCCACTCGTTCGGGAAGCCCGTGACGGAGCGGCCCTCGACGAGGGGCGTCCCGTCGGCCTCGCGGGTGAACGCCAGGATGCCGACCGCGTGGCAGACGACGAGCGCGACGCCGTCGTCGCCCGCGACCGCGTCCAGCAGCAGCTGGCGCGCGTGCCGGTCCTGGTTCACGTCCCAGACGGTGCCGTGGCCGCCGGGGAAGACGACCGCGTCGTAGCCGTCGGCGTCGACGGTCGCGATCGGCTCCGGATCGTTGAGCTTCGGGTGCTCCTCGTCGATCTCGCGGAACTCCGCGACGCGCTCCTCGCCGCCCGCCGCCTCCGGGTCCAGCGACCGCTCGTCGACGACCGGCGGCGAGCCCGACGGCGTCGCGATCGTCACGTCGACGCCTTCCGCTTCGAGCGTCGTCAGCGGTTCGATGCACTCCTCGGCCCAGTACCCTTCCTCGCTCACGACGAATAACGCGCTACTCATGTGTACGCCCCTCTTCACGACCGCGACATAAAAGGCGCCCGCGCCCGGCAGCGACGCCGGGCGGACGCGGGGTTTATCAGTCGACGTTTCAGGCCGGTGGCGCGCGTCTCCGAGGGAGCCGTCGGATCGGTGCCCGTTCGTTGACGAGACGGCTTTGTCGAAATCCGTCGCTAATAACAGGTGTCAGCAGCTGTGCCGAATACACAGCACGTATCTTGCAAGACGGTCGCTACGAGACCGCCGTTGCAGAGACGTCGTTTCGTAACTGAGCTGTGTCGAGTACAGTCCGTGAACTCCGAAGCCACTACCTGTTCGATTTCTGCTCCTGATCGGGGTGATCCGAAATGAACACGCTCGTGTCGTCCGGGACGTCGTCGGTCACCCAGGCGTTCGCACCGATGCTCACGTGGTCGCCGATTTCTACCGTCCCGAGTATGTTGCTCCCGGCACCGATGACGACGTGATCGCCGATATCGGGATGACGCTTATAATCCTTCGCCAGCATGTGGTCTGCACCCTCTTCCTCCTCGAAGTGGAGTGCGCCGAGAGTGACGTTCTGGTAGATCCGGACCCAGTCGCCGACTGTCGCCGTCTCGCCGATGACGACCCCGGTCCCGTGATCGATGAAGAAATACTCACCAATCTCCGCACCTGGATGGATGTCGATGCCCGTCTCGACCTTCGAGTACTCGGCGAGTTCGCGGGCGTACTCGAAGCTGTCCTCCGCATAGAGGCTGTGCGCCACCCTGTGGGTCATGATCGCGTGAAAACCTGGATACGACCGGATGATCTCACACTTGCTCTTCGCTGCGGGATCGCCCTTGTACGCGGCCTCGACGTCCTTTTCGAGGGCCCGTCGAATCGCCGGCAGCCGGTCGAGCGTCCTGTCGACGATCGGGGTCAAATCGTCTGCGTCACGGCTCGAATAGGCCGTGATACCTGTGTGTATGCAGCTGCCGAGTTCGGTCAGCCGGGCACGGGTTTCGTCGGGGTCGTCCAACAGTTCCGTCGCGTTCCAGCATCTGGGAAACAGGAGCTGTTTGAGGAGCGGTGGTTCATCGCGCAGCGAATCGCGGGGCGGATAGCCCCGCGAGGCGTCCTTCGGGAGAGACGATTCGTCTGCTCGATAGGACTCGACGAGTTCTTCGTGGACGTCGCCGGTGTACTCGTACCCCATTTGTCGGTGTTGACGCTGTCGAGTAACGTTAGTTCTTCCACTTCGCACCCAGACCCCCCCTTTGGTAGGGCGTCTGTTCCCTGATCTGCGTTTCGTGCCGGTACCGCCTCGGTCTCCCGGTACCGCTTTGATGCGTCTACCCGCTGTATGCAGCAGGTCTGTTAGATCCGTTGATAGAGAGGTCAACGGAACTCAAGTGACGGAGTAGCTAAACCCGAACAGGTCCCTACTCGTCGCCCTGCGCGTCGACGATCACGACCTCGCCGTCCTCGACGGTGACGTTGATCAGCGTCTTCACGTTGTAGTCGGTCCCGTCGAGCTCGTTGTCGCCGGCCTTCTTGATCACGGCGACGACGTCGACGACATCGGCGCCGACCTCGTTCGTCAGCGCGTCTAAGATTGCCTTCATCGTGCCGCCCGTCGAGAGCACGTCGTCGAGCACGAGCACGCGGTCGCCCTCCTCGACGTCGTTGATGTACATCTCCGACTCGGAGTAGCCGGTCTCTTGGAACAGCGGGACCTCGCCGTCGAGGCCGTACTGGCGCTTGCGGATGACCACGAGGGGGATGTCGGTCATCAGCGAGAGCGCGGTGGAGATGTGGATCCCCATCGCCGCGGGGGTGACGATCTTGTCGACGTTCTCCAGCTCCGCCTTCCGGATGATCCGGATGACGATCTCCCGGAGCAGCTCCGGTTCGAGCATCGGGACGCCGTCGCTGATCGGGTGGACGAAGTACTGGTACTCGCCTTTCTCGATGATCGGCGCGTCGAGGAGCGACTGCCGCAACTGGTCCATGTCGCCGGTACTCGGGCGGATTAATAAAGCGTGGCGGTTACGTCGCTCGATGCGGGCCGATACCACGCAGCGGTCGGGCCCGTGTGCTGTCGCGACTCGTCTCGAAGCGAGGGGTGGTCGGGTGTGCCGACCGCCGAACCGCCTGCCGCTCATTTATAACTAGTCGACTGCGGATCGACGGAGAACCCCTCCAACGCCCCAGCCGCTCGGCTACACGTAATCAACGACTCTGCGGTGACCACCTCCAAAGCCCCAGCCGCGAGGCGGGCGCACGCTCGCTGCGCGCTTCAGTCGCTCGCGGTGCTCGCTCCCTGCAGTGCTTTCGTCGCCTGCGCCCGCCTCCCGGCTGCCCCTTTGAGTCCCACACCCGACCGCACGGCACCGCAGCCTCACACCTCCCCAGCCTCGCGGTTCGCGCTCTTCGAGCGCTCACCGCGTCCCTCGCGGGCACCTCGCGGTCGCCGACGGCGACCGCTCGGAGGCGCGCCATCGCACAAATTCCCATCCAGTCTGTCCCCCGAACTCGGGTCTACTCGAACTCCGGCTCGCGCTTCTCTAAGAACGCCCGCATTCCCTCGCGCTGGTCGTGGGTGCCGAACAGGCCGGACCACGCCCGGCGCTCCAAGGCGAGCCCGCCTCGCTGGGTGCCGTCGTGGACCGCGTTGAGCGCCTCCTTCGCGGCGCGGGTCGCGAACGCCGGCTTCGCGGCCAGCTCGCCGGCCAGCTCGTCGATCCGGTCGTCGAACGCGTCGTCGGCGACGACCTCGCCGACGAAGCCGACCTCGGCCGCCTCGGTCGCGTCGATCCGCTCGCCGAGGAAGACGAGTCGCTTCGCCGTCTCGTCGCCGACGAGCCGCGCGAGCCGCTGGGTGCCGCCCCATCCCGGAATGATGCCGAGGTCGATCTCGGTCTGGCCGAGGACGGCGCTCTCGGCGGCCACCCGGAGGTCACACGCGAGCGCCAGCTCGCACCCGCCACCGAACGCGTAGCCGTCGATCGCGGCGACCGTCGGCGCCGGGAACGACTCGATCGCGTCGGCGACGCGGTGGCCGAGCTCGGCGTACGCCTGCGCCTCCGGCGTCGACAGCTCGACCATGTACGAGATGTCCGCGCCCGCGACGAACGCCTCGTCGCCCGCGCCGGCCACCACCAGCGCGCGGGCGCCCGCCGCTTCGGCCTCGGCGAGCGCCTCCTCGATCGCTTCGAGGGTGTCTACGGTGAGCGCGTTGAGCTGCTCCGGGCGGTCGACGGTGAGCGTCGCCACGTCGCTCTCGGTGTCGACATCGAGCGTGATGGTGTCCCAGGTCATACCGGCCCGTCGCGGGGCGGCGTGAAAACCGTTCGGCAGGCGGCACCGCGGGGGTCGACCGGTCGCTCGGTCGCCGCGCGCTCAGATCTCCTCGCGGCTGTCGATCTCGCTGTAGATGAACCACGCGCTGGTGTACGCGCCGATGAACAGCAGGTAGCCGACCACGAGCCCGACGAGCTGGCGAGAGCCGAGCCCCCCCGGCAGCGTCCGCGAGAGGATCCCGAGCGCCACGGCGAAGACGACCAGCGAGAACAGGCCCGAGAGGGCGTACACGCCCAGGTCGGAGGTGAGACGTTCGCGCACGCCCCCACCAACGGGATCAACTTATAAACGCCCGTCGGTCGCGGCGAGGGGGCGGGATCGACGCGAGTTCGACCGTGGGGCCGCGGCCGCCCGTCCGCCCGGTCGGTTGCGCGGATTGCAACCCCTATATGCCCTCGGCCGTACGGTCGGGTATGAACGGGAACCGGTTCGGTCGGCTCTTCCAGGTGACGACGTACGGCGAGAGCCACGGCGACGCGATGGGCGTGACGGTCTCGGGCGTGCCCGCGGGGGTCGAGCTCGACGAGGAGGCGATCCAGGCGCAGCTCGACCGGCGCAAGCCGGGCCAGTCGATGATCACCACCTCCCGGGGCGAACCCGACGAGGTCGTCGTCAACTCCGGCGTCCAGGACGGCTACACCACCGGGACGCCGATCGGCATGGTGATCCAGAACAAGGACGCGCGCTCGGGGAAGTACGAGCCGTACGTCACGGCGCCGCGCCCCTCGCACGGCGACTACACCTACTCCGCGAAGTTCGGCACGCGCAACTGGGGCGGCGGCGGGCGCTCCTCCGCGCGCGAGACGGTGAACTGGGTCGCGGCCGGCGCGGTCGCCGAGCAGATCCTCGACGCCTCCGAGTACGACGTGGAGATCAAAGCGCACGTCAACCGGATCGGCGACGTCGAGGCCGACAAGGTGAGCTTCGAGCAGCTCCTCGCGAACAGCGAGGAGAACGACGTGCGCTGTGCCGACCCCGAGGCGGCCGCCGAGATGCAGGAGCTGATCGAACAGTACCAGGAGGAGGGCGACTCCATCGGCGGCTCCATCTACTTCGAGTGCCGCGGCGTCCCGCGCGGGCTCGGCGCGCCGCGGTTCGACGGCTTCCCGTCCCGGCTCGGGCAGGCGATGTTCTCCATCCCGGCGACGACCGGCGTCGAGTTCGGGCTCGGCAACGACGCCGTCGGCGTCGCCGGCAGCGACCGCAACGAGGACTGGACGTTCGACGACGGCGAGTCGTTCGACCACGTCGAGAGCGAGGAGGGCGACCCGGTCCCCGTCGGCAACGACCACGGCGGGCTCCAGGGCGGGATCACGACCGGGGAGCCGATCTACGGCGAGGCGACGTGGCACGCGCCCACCTCGATCCCCAAGAAGCAGCGCTCCGCCGACTGGGAGACGGGCGAGGAGAAGGAGATCCAGGTCGTCGGCCGCCACGACCCCGTGCTCCCGCCGCGGGCGGTCCCCGTCGTCGAGGCGATGCTGTACTGCACCGTCCTCGACTTCATGCTGCTCGCCGGCCGGATCAACCCCGACCGCGTGGACGATAACCCGGGCGAGTACGATACCGACTACCATCCGAGCAGTCCGCGGAACGAGTAACGGACGCTCGATTCTTTGAGGAGCGTCTTTTCTGACGATGTCGAGTTCCTCATACTCGTGTAGCCGTGAATCCGTCGTCATATTTATTACAGAGTATTACATCTTATGACACATGCCGATCGGTATCGACGCGTTCGACGACGAGCCGGAGGCGGCGCTCGACGTCGCTCCCGGAACGCAACCGTATCGCATCCTCGCGTTCCTCGCCGACCACGACGATCAGGCGTTCACGCAGACCGAACTCCACGAGCGAACGGGGATCAAGCGCGGCAGCGTCGGCGCAGTCCTGTCTCGGCTCGAGGACCGCGGGCTCGTCCGCCATCGCGGGCGGTACTGGGCGATCGCCGAGGACGATCGGCTCGCATCCTTCGCCGCGCAACAGGCGGCGAGCTCGGCGTCGACGACGGACGACTACTATGGCGAGGACGAGGCGTGACCGACGAACGCGGCGCGGTAGTCAAGGGACCGGATCTGTTCGCGGACAACGAGTTCCGGCCGTACGTCCGGCTCAGCGACGACACGCATCCGTTCGCGGACGAGGAGGCCGTCTACGTTGCCGCGACGACGACGCGTCGGTCAGCCGCAATCCCGCTCACGGAGAGCGATTTTGTCGCCGGTGGACTCCCACGCGAGACGTACGTCAACCCGTGGACCGTCGTGACGATTCGACACGCGGATATCCGCGGTGAGGAGGGACAACTGACCGACGAAACGACCGAGGCGATCGCGAGGGCGACCGCAGGCTACTTGGGCGTTCGGTGACCGGGCTACTCCCCCGGCGACCACTCGCAGGCGTTCCCCGCGGTGAGGTCCTCCTCGTCGACGTGCGCCGCGAGGCAGGCGTAGTTACAAAAGTACCCGGGCGAGCCGCAGTCCGCCTCGCAGTCGCGCACGCAGATCGGGTCGTGCTCGAAGATCCGCGAGCCGCAGTAGGCGCACGCCTCGTCGGCGTCGGGCGTTGACACGGTCGTGGTCGACATGGCTTGAGTCACGCGTCGGGCCGTCGAAAGCGTTTCGCGGTCGTGTGTGCGCGAGGGACGGACGCCGCGCGCTCGTCCGCCGCGGTATGGGGTCCGGAGGCAGAGACGTGGACTCCGGCCGCGGCGTGGGCTCCCGTCACTCTCGCGATGACCACGGCCCGTCCGGGGGATCGGGCGTCTCGCGGACGACCTCCAGCGGGAGACGGTCGCGCGCCTGCTCGACGCCCTCGGCGACGTTCTGTCCGGTCGCGTCGAAGTGGGCCGCGGCCACGAGCGGGTTGACGCTCGACGGCTCCGCGTGCGCGTAGACGTCGACCGCGCCGGCGCCGGGACCCCCGTCGGCCGACTCGACCGGAAACAGGATGAGATGGAGCTGTCGCTCCGCGAGCGGGACCGCGCGGAAGACCCACGAGCCGACCTCCGGGTCACCGTCTCGGGTCTTGAGCCGCGAGAGGGGGTTCCGCCGGAACCCGCGGGCCCACAGCAGCGCCTCGGTCTCGTCGAGCGACCGGCGAACCGTGCCGGCGTACTCGGCCTCGGTGACGGGCCGCGGCCCCGCCCGGTCGTCGAAGACGGCGCCGGCGAGCCGCGAGATCCGCGCGCGCAGCGGCTCCCACCACCGCGACCGCGGCCCCATCGCCCAGCGAAACGGCGGCGCGTATTGGAGGAGGAGCCCGAGCGTCGCGCCGAGGGCGGTGACCGCGCGCGTCAGCGGCCGCGACGTGGCGCTCGTCATCAGCGCCTCGCCTCGACGTCTTTGTACCACTCCGTCAGCCGGGAGAGCCGGCTGCGTCTGATGCTGTCGAGCGCGTCGTCGCGCGTCTCGAGCGCGACGGCGATCTGCTCCCGGAGCGTCGAATCGCCCGGATCGAGCGCGCCCGTTTCGGCCCGCCGGGCGATCACGCGGGCGGCCTCGTGGAACCGGTAGACGTGGCGTATCTCGACGGTCGTCAGCTTCCCGATCGACCGGAACTCGGCGTCGAGCAGGTCCGTCGACAGCCGCGAGCGGAGGTCGTCGAGATCGACGTCGAGGTCGGCCGCCGTTTCGGGGTCGGCCGCCGTTTCGGGGTCGGCCGCTTCGGAATCGGGGAGCGCCCGCTCCAGTCGCTCGATCGCTGCCCCGACGTGTCGGATCTCGAAGATCAGCGACCGGCGGAACCGATCGCGGCGGATCCGCCGCTCGTTCCAGTTCAGGACTCCGTACGCGAGCACGCCCGCGCCGCCGCCGATGAGCGCGCTGGTCACCTCGACGCTGAGTCCGCCGGCCATCCCGCCCAGCATACGCCGGCCTGACGCGGGCGACCCGGTAATGTCTATCGCCGAGTGCGGCTCACACCACGACGACCGCGTCGACGACGACAAGCAGGACGAATCCGAGGAGGAACGCCCCGGTCGCGGCGTCGGCGTGGCCGTGGCCGTGCGAGGAGGGGATCAGCTCCCGGAAGACGACCGCGAGCATCGCGCCCGCGGCGAACCCGGCGGAGACGGGGAACAGCCCGGCGGCGAGCCCGACAAGCGAGAAGCCGAAGACGGCCGCGACGACCTGCGGGATCAGCCCCGAGAGGGTTGTGTACCACAGCACCCGGAGGTTCGACATCCCGGTGTCCGCCATCGGCACCGCGAACGCGAATCCGTCGGGAACGTTCTGGAGGCCGATGACGACCGCGAGCAGCAGCGCCACCTCCTCGAACCCCGACGCGAAGGCGACGCCGATCGCCAGCCCCTCCGGCGCGTTGTGGAGGGTGATCGCCCCGCCGATCAACAGCGCCTTGCGGAGGGTCACCTCGCGGGCGGTCTCGTCGGCTTCGACCGTCGTCGCCGTCGTTTCGCCGGCCGTCGCCGTGGACTCGCCCCCGCCCGCCGCGTCCGTGGCCGCCCCCGGCGGGTCGTCGGCGGTCATCCCGCGCCGCTCGTCGCCCGTCGGCATCGCCGCCACGTCGTCGCTGGTCGCGCCGCCCTCGGGGAGCCACTCGCGGTACTGCGCGTGGAGGTGCGGGATCGCGTAGTTCCCGCCGAGCAGCGCGGCGCCCCCGACGAGCACGCCCGTCGTCACCGCCGCGAGCGTCCCCGCCTCCATCCCGGGGAGGATCAGCCCGAAGACGCTGGCGGCGACCATCAGCCCGGCGGCGAGCCCGAGCGCGGCGTCGTAGGCGCGGTGGGTCACCCGCGCCCGGACGAACACCGGCAGCGCGCCGAGTCCCGTCGCGAGCCCCGCGATCCCGGTGACGGCCACGACGGTCGGCAGCGTGGTCATGGCGCGTGCTTCCGGGGCTGCGTTGATAAAGACGGGCGATGCACGGGTGGAATCTCGCGGCGTTGCGGTCGCCGGCTCGGAGCGGCGAGGCTGGGTTACTGCACGACGACGTTCCGAAGGTCGCTCCCGTACGCGGCGACGGCGACCGCGATCGTCGCGATCGCGCCGACCGGGAGCACGGTGAAGGGGCCGGACGTGGCTCCGACCCCGAACCGGGTCGCGAGCCCGACGGCGACCCACAGGCTCGCGGCCGCCGCTAACACGAGCAGTCCGCCCGTGACGCGGCGGTCCTCGCGACCGAACGCGACGCCGGCCGCCGCGCTCGCCGCCGCGAGGAGATGGAACCCGATCGCGAGCGGCCACGCGCGGATCGACGCGGGAAGCGCCGCGAACGGCCGCGACTGGTCGAGGAAGTACGCCCAGACCGGATACCCGCCGAGGCTCGAGCCGGACGGCGCCGTGTTGAGGAATCCCCAGAGGCTCACGACCGTGAGCTCACCGCCGGCCGGAATGACCGCCATCGGAACCGCGAGGAGGACGAAGGCGAGCGCCCACCCGATTCGCGCGACCGGCCCGCGTGCGTTCGTGTCATTCGCGGCGTTCGCGGCTCGGTCGACCTCTGACATACCGGCCTCTCGGAGTCGCGTCGGGAAGAGTCGTGCGGGACCGGCGCGTCCGTTCACTGCTCCCGCGGCGAACGCACCGACGGGGGAAACGCGCAACGCTCTTTGTGACGGCGGTCGCTCGGTCCGATATGCGAGTCACCGTCGTCGGCAGCGGATACGTCGGAACGACCCTCGCGGCCTGCCTCGCGGACGCGGGCCACGACGTCACCGCGATCGACATCGACCCGGACGTCGTCGCCGCGCTCAACGACGGCCGCGCGGCGATCCACGAGCCGGGCCTCGACGACCTGCTGGCCGAACACGCGGGCGACCGGCTCCGCGCGACGACCGAGTACGACGGCGTCCCCGACGCCGACGTGACGTTCCTCGCGATCGGCACCCCCTCCCGCGAGGACGGCAGCATCGACCTCGGTCCACTCACGGCGGCCGCTGAGATGACGGGCGAGGCGCTGGCGGGGGCGGGAGGCGACGACCGCCACCTCGTCGTCGTCAAGAGCACGATCACGCCGCCGGGCGTCCGCGAGGTCCGCGAGGCGCTCCGCGCCGGCGCCGGCGACGCCGCCGACCGCGTCGAGCTCGCGACCAATCCCGAGTTCCTCCGCGAGGGCACCGCCGTCGACGACTTCCAACACCCGGACAAGCTCGTCTTCGGCACCGACTCCGACTGGGCCACCGAGCGGTTGGAGACGCTCTACGAGCCGCTGGTCGCCGCGACCGACGGCGCCGTCCCGGTCATCCGGACCGGCCCCGAGACCGCGGTGATGATCAAGTACGCGAACAACGCCTTCCTCGCGTCGAAGATCTCGCTGGCGAACGACCTCGGGAACATCTGCAAGCGGTTCGACATCGACGCCTACGAGGTGATGGACGCGGTCGGGCTCGACGACCGGATCGGGGCGAAATTCCTGCGCTCGGGGGTGGGGTGGGGCGGGAGTTGTTTTCCCAAAGATGTGGATGCAATTAGGGCGGCGGCCCGCGAGGCCGGCTACGAACCCGCCCTGCTCGACGCCGCGGTCGCGGTGAACGACGGCCAGCCGGAGCGCATGCTCGAACTCCTCGATTCGCACGTCGACGTCGCGGGCGAGCGCGTCGCCGTGCTCGGACTCGCTTTTAAACCCGGCACCGACGACGTCCGGAACTCGCGGGCGATCCCGGCCATCGAGGGACTGCAGGCGCGCGGCGCCGACGTCGTGGGCTACGACCCGGTCGCGACGGACAACATGCGCGAGCGCTTCCCCGACGTCGACTACGCCGACTCCGCCGCCGCCGCGCTGGCGGGCGCGACCGCCGCGCTCGTCGTCACCGACTGGGACGAGTTCGCGGCGCTCGACGACGCCTTCGACGCCATGGCCGAGCCCGTCGTGATCGACGGCCGCCGGATCGTCGAGCGGCGCGACGGCCTGACGTACGAGGGGCTCACCTGGTAGCGCCGGCGACGCCTCCCGCCCTCCGCGACAATTGACGACTCCCGGGCGACATACAGTCTAATTTATATATCGGTGGCGGAATATGCGCCTATGGCGGCCCTCCACGCTCTCCGTCCGGCAGTCGGTGGCATCGTTCGCAACCCGATCCTCCTGCTCGTCACGGCGCTGTACGGGCTCGCACAGGTCCCGAACTTCTTCGTGCCGCCGACACAGCCGATCCTGACGGCGGTCGTCTCGCTCGCCACGTTCGGCGTGTTCGTTCTCGCGCTGCCGTTCTTCCAGGGCGGGCTGCTCGGGATGGCGAGCGAGGCGATCGCGGGCCGGACCGGCCTCGGGACGCTGGTCGCGGAGGGGAAGGCGAACTACGTGTCGCTGCTGCTCGGCTACTTCGTCCTGCTCGCGATCAACCTCGTCTTCGGCTTCGTCGCGTTCATGGGCGGTCTGATCGTCATCGTCGGCGGCGCGGCGTCGATGCCCGCGGAGGCACCGGGGGTCGGAATCGACCCGACGCTGCTCGCGCTCCTCGCGATCGTGGGGGGCGGATTCCTGCTCGCGTACCTCCTCGTCACCTTCGCCGTCCAGTTTTACGCCCACGCGATCGTCCTTGATGATACCGACCTCGTCGACGGGTTCCGGCGCAGCGTCGGGCTCGTCCGGTCGAACCTCCTGAGCGTCGTCGGGTACTCGCTGATCCTCCTCGTCGGGAGCGTCGTCCTCGGGACGCTGGCCGCGGCCGCCTCCCTGCTCCTCAATCCCCAGCCCACGGGGATGTCCGGAACGCCATTTGCAGATCTCGCGTCGATCGAGCCGACCCTGCCGGTCCTCGTCGTCGCCGGCGTCGGCTACCTCTTACTGACGAGCGCGTTCGCCGCGTTCTACGCGACCTACTCGGTCGCGTTCTACGAGTCGATCGGCCGGGACGCCCCGTCGCTGTGAGGCCGACCGCGCCGCGCGCGGCGCCTCGGTGACCGTCACCGATAATCCGTTCGCTCCCTTTCAATCGGTATGAACACGCAAGACGGGGGCCACCACGACGCCGCGGTCGACGCGCTCGCGGCCCGCGAGTACGAGACGGCCGGGAACCGCTACACCCGTGGCGGGCGCCGGGTGCTCGCCGACCCGCGCGAGGGCCTCGATCCGTTCGCGCCCGACGAGAAGGGATGGATCGGGCAGGGGCTCCAACAGCTGCTCGCGGCGACCGTCGCGTACCGCGTCGCCGGCGTCGACGGCCGCGCCACCCAGCGCGCGGTCGAGGGGATCGCTGCGACGCGCGACTTCCAGCGCGTCCTCGACGCGCCCGGACAGGGCGCCTGCCTCGCGGAGTTCGTCGCCGACTTCCGGGTCGCCGGCGGACTCGACGGCGCCGAGGCGGCGTACGACGACGCCGCGGCGCGGTACGCGGCCGCCGCCGACGCGATCGACTCGCCGCAGGCGCTCGCGACGACGCCCCTGTTCGGCGCCGCGGCCGCGACGATCAAACAGGTCGCTCGCGGGCAGGCGAACGGCGAGATCGCGATCCAGTGGGAGGACCTCCACGGGTCGGACCCCGCCAGGGCGGGCGACTTCCTCGCGCACCGCGCCCGGTTCAAAAAGCAGCGCTTCGCCGGCCTCGTTGACAAGGCGGTCGCGGACGGCCACCTCGCGGCGCCGCGGGGCACGACCGAGTACGGCAACGAGACGCACCGGTGTCCGAGCTGCGGGTCGACCGACGTCAACTGGGCCGGCACCGACGTGCTCTGTATGCGGTGTTCGACGCCGACCGAGCAGATTTAAGCCGGCGGCAGTCCTACGCGGCCGTCGCATACGATGTCGCCCTCCATCGCCGACCTCCTCCGTCCCCTCCGCGCGCTCGCCCCGTCGAACCGGCTCGACCGAGACCAGCGGCTCCGCCTCCGGATGGCGATCGCGACCGGACTGGTGGTCGCGCTCCCGTTCGCGTTCGTGTACGCGTTCGTCTTCCTGATAAACACCGTCGGGCTCCCTCTCTTGGAGTGGGCGAACAAGCGCCCCTACACCGGGGAGGTGTACGTCGACCCGATCCTGCTCGCCGTCGTCGTCCTCGTCGGGCTCGCGGTCCAGTACCGATACGGCTCCCGGACCGTCCTCCGCTCCGTCGGCGGGCGGCGAGTGTCGGCCGACGAGTACCCGGAGCTGCACGCCGCCGTCACGCGGGTGGCCGCGCAGGCCGACGTCCCGAAGCCCGACGTGGCGGTCGCGCACACGGAGCTGCCGAACGCCTTCGCGGTCGGGACACCGGGCAACGGCACCGTCGTCGTCACGACCGCGCTGTTGGAGACGCTGGACGACGCCGAGCGCGACGCCGTGCTCGCCCACGAGGTCGCGCACCTCGCCAACCGCGACGCCAGCCTGATGACCGTCGCGTGGGTGCTCCCGACCGTCACCTACTACCTCGCCGTGCTCGCCTTCTACGTCCTCTACGGGCTGTTCCGGTTCCTCAGCTTCGGCGGCGGTGGGTCGGGGGGCAACCGCGACGGCCGAGCGCTCGCGGTCGGGATCGTCGTGATCACGGCGAGCGCGGTCCTCACGCTCACCGTCTCGGCGATGTTCTGGGCTGGGAGCGTCCTCATCCACCGGGTGCTCTCGCGGTACCGCGAGTACGCGGCCGACCAGGCGGCCGCCGAGATCACGGGGTCGCCGGCGGCGCTCGCGAGCGCGCTGGAGACGCTCGACGAGACGATGCCCGAAGTGCCCGAGCGCGACCTCCGCGCGTTCGACGGCGGCGCCGAGGCGCTGTACGTCGCGCCCTTGGAGAGCCGCGCGTTCGGCGACAAGGAGCTGGTGAGCACCGACGTGTTCCCGGAGACGCACCCGCCGACCCGCGAGCGGGTCCGGCGACTTCGCGAACTCGCGGGTGAGACGGAGTGACGGAGCGTGACGCGCCAACAGGGCCCTCCCGGCGACGCGTTCTCGCGGCGACCGGCGTCGGCCTCGCGGGCGCGCTCGCCGGCTGCGGCTACCGTCCGGGCGGCGGCGATCTCGCGTGGGAGTCGTCGCTCGGCGGCGGCGGCCTCTTCGGGCCGGGCGACCGCTGGTTCCGACCGGTCGGCGACCGGCTGTTCGTCGTGCGGAACCGGTCCGGCCGGACGTACGACTTCGAGGACGACGCGTGGCGCGACTACGAGAACGCGGGAGTCACCGCGCTCGATCCGACCGGCGAGACGCGGCTTGAGGCCGAGACCGAGCGGCAGGCCGCAGGTCCCCCGGCCGTCACCGAGGGGGCGGTCGTCGTGCCGGTCGAGGGCGACCGCGTGACCGCCATCGATCGCGAGACGGCCGCGTTCGACCTTGACGACCCGGGGGTCGACGATGGCGGGAGCGGTACGGACGAGCCCGACCCGATCCGCTGGCAGGTCGACATCGGCGCCGCAACTGCCGACGAGTCGTCCGGGAGCGATGGCTCGACTGAGAGCAACGACGGTGCGACGGACGACGGTCCCTCCGCGAGCGTCGACGCCGTCCGCGCCAGCGACCGGGTGGTGGCCGCCGTCCTTCCGGATGACACGGTCGTCCTCGACGCGGAGACGGGCGACCGGGCCTTCGACCTCGCGGCGGCGTGGCCCGGCGTGACCGAATTGGGTCCGGGGGCCGTCGCTCCCGACCGCGTCGCGGTCGACGGCGAGGACGTCTGGGTCGTCGTCACCGGACTCGACGCGGCGAGCGGATCCGACGCCGACGCCGTTCTCGCCCGCTTCGATCCGACCGGGGAGCGACGCGTCATCCGACAGCTTTCGAGCGGCGCCGACTGGCTCGTCGTCGTCGACGACACCGTGGTAGTCGGAAACACGTCGGGAGACTCGGTGCGGGGGTTCGACCGCAGCCTCGACCGACGGTTCGCGCTGGACGTCCCGACACCGCGGGAGCGGCCGCCGCTCGTCGAGGGTGGCGGAAGCGACGACGCCGCGGGAGCCTGCGTCTACCTCCGCCGCGGCGAGACGGCCCGGGCGCTCGACGTCGCGGCCGGCGAGATCGCGTGGGAGCGCGACGGTCTGCCCGCCTCGCGCCCGTTCGCCGCCGACGAGCGGGGGATCTACGCGGTCGGCCGGGAGGCGGTGCGAGAGGGGAGCCGGGAGACCCGGCCGGTGATCGTCGCGGTCGGCGCGGACGGGGGCGACCGCTGGAGCGCCCCCCTCCCGGATGGCGTCCGCGTCGAGGCGCTGTTCGCGGTCGGAGACCGGCTGCTCGTCGTCGACGGGGAAGAGCTGTACGGATTTCGGGCCGCGCCGGGCGAGCGGTGGTCGCTGCTCTGATAGAGTGCTGAAACTGGCGGTCAGGGGACCGCTCAGGGGGCCAGGGGACCGCTCAGCCGACGACGGTCACTCGGCGAGGAGGCTCTCGCCGTCGAAGTCGGCGTCGACGTCGACGTCCATGAGATCGAGGATCGTCGGCGTCACATCGAAGAGGTTCGATCCGTCGACGTTGAGAGCGGGGTCGGTGGAGTATAACAGCGAGTTCTCGAACTTGTGCATCCCGTTGCGCGGTCCCTCGGTGAAGACGGCCTCCTTCCCGCCGAAGCCGGACTTCAGGTCGAAGCCGTCCGCCGGGATGACCACGAGGTCCGGCGCGATCTCGTCGTGGGCGCCGTCGAAGGCGTCCTCGCCCTTGACGATCCGCTTGCACACCTGCCGGCCGTCGGGGCCGGTGAGCCCCTCGAGGTCGGCGATGAGCTCCTCGCGGACCGCCTCGTACTCCGACTCGGGGACGACCCCCTCGGGCTCGCGGCCCTCCAGGTTGAGGTAGAAGCGCCCGGGGATGAGCGAGTAGGCTCTGGTCTCGTCGTCGATGTCCTCGAGCGAGTCGTGGTCGTCGTCCGCGTAGGAGAGCCACCCCTCGTCGGCGAGGAACTCGTTGCAGTTCACCTCCCACTCCAGCTCGGTGAAGCCGTGGTCGGAGGCGACGATGAGCGTCGTGTCGTCGTCGAGCGAGTCGCGGATCTCGCCGATGTACTCGTCGAGCTTCGCGTAAAACTCGAGGAACTCCTCGGCGTACTCCCCGTCGGTCGCGTAGTCGCGGAACAGGAAGTGGTTGACGCGGTCCGTGGTCATGAACACGCCGAAAAAGAGGTCCCAGTCGTCTTCCGCGAGGTAGTGGGTGAACACGTCGTGGCGGGCGTCGAGGGTGGCATGGGCGTTCTCGATGAACTCGCTTTTGTCGTCGTCATGGCCGAGCTTCGCGTTCACGTCGATGCGGTAGTCGTGCTCTTCGAGCACCTGCTCGACCGCGTCGTCGCTCGCGGCGGCGTCGAGGCCGGGCGAGAGGAAGCCGGAGACCTGTCGCTGGATCCGCGTCGACGGCGGGAACGTGACGGGGACGTTGAGCACGGTCGCGTCCCGGCCCGCGTCGGTGACGCGGTCCCACAGCCGCGTCGCCTTCACGTGTCGGCCCATCGGAACGTACGTCTCGTAGGAGTCGACCTCGCGGTCCTGGAAGCCGTACACCCCCGTCTCGCCGGGGTTGACGCCGGTGGTGAGGCTCGGCCAGCACGCGCTCGACTCGGGCGGGACGATACTCTCCAAGCGCCCGGCCGAACCGCTTTCGGCGATGTCGGTGAGGGTCTCGAAGACCTCGGGGTGCTCCTGAACGAGGTCGTACGGTACGCCGTCGATGCCGAGGAAGACCACGCGCTCGTCGTCGTCGCCGCGCAGCCGGTCGAACAGTCCCATGGGCGGAACGTCCGGTGCCGCCGACATATCGCTTGCGTTCCGGCGACCGGAGCGCGTTCGCGCCGCGGAGCGTGCGGATTGGGGCGCGTTCGCACCGACTGCGAGCGCAGGCGAGATTCAGAAGGCCTATTCCGCTCCGCGGGGACAGATCCGGCGTATGACCGACGACTTCCCGGCGGGCGTCGACGTCGACTACGCCGACGGCGAGGGCGAGGATCCGGCGGACTACCCGTCGCTGCAACACAAACTCGAGAAGGCGATCGAGGTCACCCGGCAGGGGTTAGAGCAGTACGACACCCCCGCGGTGATGTGGACGGGCGGGAAGGACTCCACGCTGACGCTGTACTTCATCAACCAGGTCGCCGAGGAGTACGGCTACGAGAAGCCGACCGCCGTCTTCATCGACCACTTCCAGCACTTCGACGACATCACTGACTTCGTCGAGCACTGGGCCGACGAGTGGGAGATCGACCTCGTCTACGCCCGCAACGACGACGTTGGCGCGTACGTCGACGCGAACGGGCTGGAGCCGGGCGACGACATCCCGGTCGCCGAGCTGAACGAGCAGAACCAGCACCACATCCGCGATATCCTCGAGTACGAGGAGGACACGTTCCCGTTCCTGCTCGACACCTACGTCGGGAACCACCTGCTGAAGACGGTCGCGCTCAACAACGCCCTCGAGGCCCACGACATCGACGGCGTCATCTCGGGCGTCCGCTGGGACGAACAGGAGGCCCGCGCCGACGAGACGTTCTTCTCGCCGCGCCACGACCCCGACCTGTTCCCGCCGCACGACCGCATCCAGCCCATCCTGCAGTTCGCCGAGGCCGACGTGTGGGAGGCGTTCTGGAACTACGTCGTCCCGGACACGGTCGAGGCGTTCCCCGACGAGGGGTACGTCCCGCAGGCCGACGACGATCTGCCCGAGGGCGTGAGCCAAGAAGACATTCCCATCTCGCCGAAGTACTTCGCCGGCTTCCGCTCGCTCGGCAGCGAGGTCTCGACCGACAAGACGACCGAAGAGCCCGCATGGCTGCAGGACCTCGAGGGGACGACCGAGCGCGCCGGCCGCGCCCAGGACAAAGAGGACCTGATGGAGCGGCTGCGCGACCTCGGCTACATGTAGCGGTCGGCGAAACGGCTCCGTTTCGTTTCATCGGCGGTCGGCGACGCTCCCCCTATCGCCATCGAACGGAAAAATACCCTGAGCCGCGTCCCCTCGTCAGGTCACGCGACCTGTTCGCTCTCTCGGAACGTGACGGTCGTGTCGTCAGACTCCACGGTGGTCTGGATGGTGATCCAGCCGCCGTTCTGGTCGACCGTCCGCGCCTCTCGCAGCGAGAGCTCGACGCGCTCGGTCGTCGTGTGGGACGCGCCGGCCTCGAGCGTGCCGACGTCCACCGTCCCCTCCCAGACGATGTCGTCCGTGTCGGTGTTGTTCTCGCCGGCGTAGATCCGGATGTACGTGGTGACGCCGGTCGCGGTCTCGTTCTGCTCGTTGTTCAGCGTCGCGGTGACGTCCCGGCAGGTCGTCCCGCACTCCGTGGTCTCGTCGACCGTGAACGTGAACGGCTCCGAGTCAGTGGACGACGCTGTCCCCGACCCGTCGTCGTCCGTTGCGTTCTCAGTGGGGAACTCCTTGATGTCCGAACCGCCCGAGTCGCCGCCGGGGGCGGGACCCACGCCGGTGTACGCCATCGCGCCGACCGCGGCGGCGAGAACGATCACGACGAGCACGCCGCCGGCAACGTATTTTCGGTTCATATGGGACTCACGCTCCGGGCGCTACTCCTCGTCGCCCTCGTACTCGACGGTGATTCCGTCGGGAACGGGCTGGAGGAGGTACTCGTCGGTCTGTCCGCGGAGGACGGGAGTGAAGTCGGCGGTGAACGTCGTGCGAGCGTCCGCGCGGACCTCGAACTCCTGGTTGAACGTGAGCGGCGCGTCCCCCGGAACCCCGACAGTTGCCGAGTCGCCGCCCTCGAGCGTCGCGTCGATGCCGTCGACGTCCAGCTGCAGGAACTGGTACGTCGCGACGTCGAGCTCGCGCTCGTCGACCAGCTGCGTGTTGTCGCCTTGGAGGTCGACGAGGTCAGCCTCCTGCGGCTCGTCGTACTCGTGGTACTCGCGGTCGGCGGGCTCCTCGCCCTCCTCGTCGCCGGCCTCGGCGCCCTCGGGACCGAGCCACATGCCGACGATCGTGACGACACACGACTCGAAGTCGGCGATATCGCCCGGCTGGTCGGTCACCTGCGTCGCGAGCGTCCCGGTCTCGCCGCCGCCGAGACAGCCCGCGAACCCGACCGTCCCTGCTATTGCTGTGCCTGCCAGATACGTCCGTCTATCTACTATTAAATCA
Source organism: Halorubrum sp. B53 (assembly GCF_059752395.1). Lineage (NCBI taxonomy): Archaea > Methanobacteriati > Methanobacteriota > Halobacteria > Halobacteriales > Haloferacaceae > Halorubrum > Halorubrum sp. B53. The sequence goes on from NZ_MWTH01000006.1 coordinate 45,459, forward strand.
CTCATGGGTATTATCTGTGTTATTGTATTAACTAGGATTATAAGGGACTACGACATCATCTCGTCGTCAGCGTCGTTGGTCTCGTCGGCGTCGTCAGCGTTTCCGTCGGCGTCGTCAGCGTTTCCGTCGGCGTCGTCAGCGTTTCCGTCGGCGTCGTCAGCGTTTCCGTCGGCCGCGTTATCGCCCGACAGCAGGTCGCTCAACGAACTTCCGAGCCCATCTTCCGAACCGCTGAGGAACGAATCGATGGTCTCGTGAATCTCGCTCACTCGATCGGGCACCTGTTCGGGGAGGCCGTCGCTCGGCCCGACACCGTCTGCGTCGCCAGCGCGGTCATCGGCGTTTCCGGCGCGCTCCTCGCTCGCGTTCTCACCGTCGTCCGCACCCGCCTCGTCCGGTGTATCGTCGTCGGCCGTCGCCTCGTCCGGCGCGGGGTCGTCCGATACGTTCGTCGCGTTCTGTGCCGCCGTGTCGGCCGGACTGGCGGCACCGACCGCCGCCAGGCCGCCGATCAGGAACGTCACTGCGATAGCGATCGTGATGAGTCGTTTCGCGTTCATTACACTCATCGCTCGGACAGCAGGCCACATAAGAGGGTAAAACCGTGAATTCGGATTCACCCGTTTGAGCGCCTTTTAGGCCAAATTAAGCCGAATAATCCGGATCGCACCGCAGTCGCGGCCGCCGACCCCGTCGCCGACGGTAGACAGAGCGGGCGGACCGTCGCGCGCGACGAGAGTGGCACTGCGGACGACATCATCGAGCGGTCGACCGGATGCACCTGCGACCCACTTGTCGCGAGTCGCGCCTCGCCGGGGACGCCCCGCGAGCCGGGAGCGCGCTCGACCGAGATCAGAGAGGACCGACGCGTCGTCCGACGCGAGCCGAGCCGGCGACCGCGCGCGCCGCCATCGGGCGGGTCGAATCGGCGGTCGACGACGGTCTGGGCGCGAAAGCGGCTTGACTCGTGACAAACCGGACTGAACGTCTCACCGGTATATCCCGGTGGGGACCGAACGGCTCGCTACCGATGACCCCCTACTCCGACTCCGATCACTCGGCCGGGCGTCCCGCACGACGCGTCCCGGCGGCTCGTCCGTCCGTGACCCGCTCGCTCACCGTCTCGCCGACCGCTCGCGCCCGCGGAGCCGGCGTTCACGAGAGGCGGTGAAATGACCGATAAGGACGCGGTCGGCCTGCGGCGCCGCGACGTCTTGGCGACGCTCGGCGCGGTCGCGGGCGGGGCGTCGCTCGCGGGCTGTTCGGCGCTCGACCGCGACGACGACGGAACAACGACGGTGTTGAGCGATGAACGCGCCCGCGACCTCGCCGAGCGGTTCGCGCCGACCCTGTACTTCGATGAACAGGAGACGTGGTTCCCGACCGACCCGCGCCCCTACGAGGTCGAGCGGGACGGGGAGCCGATCGTCGACGGGTTCGCCGCGTTCGACGGGTACACCGAGCGGGCTCGAGAAGCCGACGGCCCGCCCGACCCGACCGTGTTCTACCACGGCGTCGAGTACGCGGACTCCCCGCTGGCGGTCGTCCAGTTCTGGTACTACTTCGCGTTCGACCAGTTCACGACGAACTTCCACTGGCACGACTGGGAGGTCCTCCACGTCTTTGTCGACACCGAGTCGGGCGACCCGCAGCTGTACGTCGCCAGCTCTCACTCCGGGCGCGTCCCCAACAACGAGTTCCTCGACCCGGACGCGGAGCGGCCCCCGCGGATCCTCTCCGAGTTGGGGTCGCACTCGAGCGCGCTCTCTGTCAACGACGTCGCGGACCGGTTCCAGCGACTGCCCGGTGACGGGACGGTCGCGGACATTACCAACAGCGCGATCGAGGGGTTCGAGGACGTCGCCGACATCCCGATCGCGTACGGCCTCCCCCGGGACGAGGGGTCGCGGCTCCCCTACGTGATCCCCGAGTTAGACGGCGCCCCGCTGTACGACCACGACCGACTCCCCTCGGTCGAACGGGCGGACCTCGTCGCCGACGAGCTGACGGTCCGGTCGTTCGCCGAGCTCACGTCACCGCCGACCGACCTGCCCGAACGAGCCACGGGCCTACGATTCGGGTACGCCAGCCGCGAGACGGACGCCGACGTCGCGTACGACCTCGTTTCGACCGAGGAACTTGAGTACATCACGGCGTTCACCGGGCCGCAGCTCAGCTTCGAGTTCTCGGTCCCGGCGGTCGCGGAGGACGCCATCGCCGGTCACATCACGACCACGGGCGTCCCGTGGGACCAGCCGCGATACGGGGATCCGGCCGCCGACGTCTCCGAGCCGAACCACCGCGCCGCGCTGGCGGACCGGTATGACGCCATCGCTTCCCCCTCGTCGATCAACTCCGTTGTCGCCGCCGTCACGGAGGCGATCACGTCGGACGACGCGCCCGAGGACGAGGGACTGACCACGCGGGCGCTCTCGGTCGAGACGGTCGCGCTCTTGCAGAGCGAGCCCGAGGCCGTCCCGACGTTCGGCGGCGTCGCCGTCCTCCGCGGCGTTCCGGACGGGGACCATCGACTGACGGTGAACGGCGCCGGTGTGGAACCTCACAGCGAGTCGGTCTCAGTGAGCGCGGCCGACGGTGGCGTGACCCCGGCCGGCGTCGAGGGCGAGATCCCCGTGGTCGCCCGCGAGAGCTCGCTGAAGCTCGAAATCGACGGCGAGGGCGCCGACGCCGACCTCACCGACCTCGCGGTCGAAGACGATTTCGCCGGGCGGATCTACGACGCGCCGCTCGACGGGTCCGACGCGGTCTACCTCCACCGGGGCGGCGCGTACACGACCGAGCTCCGGGACAGCGACGACGAGATCGGCGCGTACCGGGTCAATCCCGACGACGAGGACGGCGTCCGAATCGACGACCCGCGGACCGGCAAGGCCCCCCTCGCGGCGTATCTGGCAGACGTGGCCGCGGAGACGAGCGCGGCGGTCGACGCCGTTTCCGACGGGAGCGACGACGACGGCTCGGACGGCGGGACCGACGACGGCGCCGCGAGCCCAGTGCAGGAGCTCGCTCGGGTGTTGACCGCGGTCGCCGACGCCGCCCGCCGCGCGGCCGACCGGGCCGACGCCGGATCCCGGTCGCGGGCCGACGAGAGCCTGGGGACCGTCAGCGACCGGCTCGGCCGCGTCGAGACGCGGCTCACCGATGCGCGCGGCGATCTGCCGACCGAGCTCGCGACCGCCATCGACCGGCGGCTCGACCAGCTGCGGCGGCGGTCCGAGCAGGCGCTGGCGGCGTCGACGCTGTGACCGACTCTGCCGTCCGGAGGCTCGGCGCGGGCGCTTAAGCTCCCGGCACGCCGAACGCGCCGATTCCGAGCCCGAAGACGGTGTTGACGACGAAGAGGATGACGAGCGCGGACACCCACGCTCCCGCGCCGATGATGAGGGCCTTGATCCACCCGCCGGGGTACCGCCAGTTGATGACGCCGACCCAGACGACCAACGCGATAAGCGGGCCGACGAGCGGGATCCACGAGGTGAGCGCCCACCCGAGGGCGCCGAGCAGCGCGGTGACGACGGCGTGACTGTAGTCGTCGACGTCCGCGACGAACCGCGCGCTGACGTAGATGGCGAGGCCGCCGACGAGCAGCGCGACGACGAACGCGACGAGCGATCCGATGAGTGGTATTGGCACGTCTGCCCGTTCCGTGCCAGCGGTGTATAGGTACTGACTTCCGAATCGTTCGTTCTTATTGGTACGGCTCGCACACCAGCTTCACGCCCTCCTCGAAGCTGATCTGGGGCTCCCAGCCAGTGGCCTCGTGGAATGTCGAGTAGTCGGCCATCGTGTCGTGGACGTAGCCGTCGAAGGGGCACTCGATGTACTCCGGATCGATGTCGGTGCCGAGCGCGTCGTTGATCATCGCGACCATCTCGTTGAACGTGTACGCCTCCTCGGTGCCGACGTTGTAGACGCCGGTGATCGCGTGGTCGGCGGCGAGCTCGCAGGCGCGGGCGACGTCGGAGACGTGCGTGAAGTCGCGCGTCTGGCTGCCGTCGCCGAACAGCTCGGGCGCCTCGCCGTTCGCGATTTTGTCCGCGAACTGCGCGACCGTGTTCGCGTACTCGCCTTTATGCTCCTCGTTGCCGCCGAAGCCCTGGTACACCGAGAAGAAGCGGAGGCCGGCCACGTTCATCTCGTGGTGGTTGGCGTAGTACTCGGCGTAGCGCTCGCGGGCGAGCTTGGAGGCCTCGTAGGCGGTGTGGGCCTCCACGTCCATGTCGACGGGGGAGGGTTCGGTCCGGCTGCCGTAGATCGACGAAGTGGAGGCGTAGACGACGGTCTCACACCCCTCCTGCCGGGCACGCTCGACGGCGTTGACGAACCCCTCGACGTTGACGCGGCAGCCGCGCTGGGGGTCGGTCTCGTGCATGTTCCGCGAGGAGAGCGCGGCCAGATGGAAGAGCACGTCGACGTCGGCGGGGTAGTCGTCGTCCAGCACCGAGCTTTCGACGAACTCGACGTTGTCGTTGAGGTTCTCGGGCGTGCCGAGGTAGCAGTCGTCGACGGCGATCACGTCGTTGTCGGCCGCGAGGCGGTTGGCGAGGTTCGAGCCGATGAAGCCCGCGCCGCCCGTGACGAGGACGCGTTTGTCTTGCATAGGTTTGTGTCGTCAGGGCGGGAGGATTATGGCTTCGGTTCGCTGTCGCCGATAGGTCCTCTCATCCGGCGGTCACCAGCGATCACTCTCCGGAAGAGAGCGTGCTCGGCACGAGTCGCGAAACGATACCGTCAAAATCGTCGTCGAAACTCAACACGGAGTCGATATCGTGGTGTTCGATGTGGGCCACGGTCATCCGTATAGTACGTCGTCGATATCCTCTTCGTCCGTCTCCACGCCGGACGCGATCGTCCCCTCGTTGAACGTTCGAATCTCCGTCTCCCTCAGACTCGTCTTCCCGTCGCGAAACGAGTCGACGAATTTCGTTCGGGACTCGACGGCTGATTCGATCAGCTGCGTGAGGATATCCTGTTGTGTGACCTTCTTCCCGGTCTTCAGCCTGATCTCTGCCTGAAGCTCCTCAAGTTTGGATTTCGCCGCTTCGTCTATTTTTACCGCCGTTGACATACGAGTTAGTAGTGTCGACAACGTAGTTAATGTTTACACTGAGAAGTGTAGCGATCGTATTGAGGCTACTGCGAGTCGTTGTTCCTCACTCGATCCCGCTTGCCACAACACTATCCCGTTGTTCGCTCTCGATCGACCATGGACGACCACTGGATTCCGGACGACGAGTGGCGAACGATCGTCGCCAACGTTCCGATCGTCTCCGTCGACTTGGTGATCAGGCGTGACGGCGGCGTCCTGCTCGGTCGACGGACGAACGAGCCCGCGAAGGGGTACTGGTTCGTGCCAGGTGGGCGCGTCCTGAAAGGGGAAACGCGTCGCGAAGCGGTCCATCGGGTCGCCGACGACGAGTTGGACATCGCCGTCGAGATCGTCGAATCGCTCGGCGCGTTCGAGCATCGGTACGAGAGTTCCGATGTCGCGGGCGTCGACTCGAAGCACTATCTCGCGAACGGGTACGTGGTCGACGTGGTCGATGGACAACTTGATCCGGACGACCAACACGACGAGTTCCGGGTGTTCCGATCGGCGCCGGAGCCGTGTCATGAGTACGTCCGCGCGTACGTCGACGCCGCCTCGACGGTGAATTGGTAGCGTTGAGTCGGCTGCCACACGCCGACTGCACGCGCGCTTCACGCGAGAACCAGATCGAATCCACGGAAGTTCGCACTCGCCGTTGACCGTGGGTTGGACGGGATGGTACGGGAGGACGGTTAGGGGCGGGGACACCATCTCGCGTCTACTGTCTCGGCTGCGACCCGAAACGTCTTTTCGACCGACAGAGAAGCGGCGGTATGTTCGGAACCAGCGGCGTACGCGGCCGCGTCGGCGAGGAGGTCACGGCCGATCTGGCGCTTGATATCGGCCGTGCCCTCGCGACGGACGGCGCCGAGACGGTCGTTCTCGGCCGTGACGCGCGGGACAGCGGCCGGACGCTGAGCCGCGCTCTCTCGGCCGGCGTCACGGAATGCGGCGCAGACGTGATCGACGTGGGCGTCCAGCCGACGCCGACCGTCGCCAGAAGCGTCGTCCGCGAAGGTGCTGACGCCGGCGTCGTCGTCACCGCCTCGCATAATCCGGCGCCCGACAACGGGATCAAGCTCTGGGCGGCCGACGGGCGGGCGTTCGGTGACGAGGCGAACGCACGGATCGCCGAGATCGTTCGCGAGGAGACGTTCGAGCTTGCGGCGTGGGACGCACTCGGCGAGCACCGCCAGCTGGAGGGCGCCCGCAGCCATCACGAACAAGCGCTCCGCGAGTCGGTCGCGATCCCGGCCGATCTCTCCGTCGTCGTCGACCTCGGGAACGGCGTCGCGCGCGTTACCGCGGACGCGCTTCACGCGGCCGGCTGCGACGTGGAGACGCTCAACGCCCAGCGGGACGGCCGGTTCCCGGGGCGGCCGAGTGAGCCGACCGCCGCGAACTGCGAAACCGCCTGCGAGGTCGTCGACGCGACCGGTGCAGATCTCGGGGTCGTCCACGACGGTGACGCCGACCGGCTGATGGCGATCGACGAGCGCGGGCGGTTCGTCGCCGGCGACGCGCTGCTGGCGCTGTTCGCCCGACGTGAGGCCGAGACGGGCGACCGCGTTGCGGTCCCGGTCGACACCAGCCTCCTCGTCGCGGATGCGCTCGCCGAGGTCGGCGCCGACGTGACGTACACGCCCGTCGGCGACGCGTACGTCGCCGCCGAAACGACGACGCCGGATGTGGTGTTCGGCGGCGAGCCGAGCGGTGCATGGATCTGGCCCACGCAGATCCGCTGTCCAGATGGCCCGCTCGCGGCCTGCACGCTGGCCGCGCTGGTCGGCGCCGAGGGCTCGCTGGCCGCCATGGTCGACGACCTCCCCGAGTACCCGATCCGCCGGGAGTCCGTGCAGACGGACGCGAAATCGGCGATCATCGAGCGTGTCGCCGACCTCGCGACGGCCGAGTACGACGACGTGTCGACGCTCGACGGGATCCGGGTGGAGACGGACGCCGGCTGGTTCCTCGTGCGCGCGAGCGGGACCGAGTCGCTGGTGCGGATCACTGCTGAGGCGCGCGACGAACGCGACGCCGAGGAGCTGTTCGAGACGGCGCGGGAGCTTATCGAGCGTGCGAGCGAGACCGTCTAACCAGAACGACTCGACTCGTCATGGAGGCGTTCGACGCGCTCGGTGACCCAGTCGAGAACGGCGAACAGCATCTCGAGGTGATGGTCGTCGAGCGGTGACGGATCGACGCCGCTCGCGTCCGGCGGCGGATGGAAATGACTCCGCGAAGCGTCCGTCTTCGGATGCCGATCCCATCGACACTGGAAGGGTGACCCTCCGCGTTTCTCGACGTAGTGAATATAGCAGTCGCCGGTCACGAACCAGTGGACGTCGATCCGTGCGGTGTCGACCGCGTCGGGATATGGGGTTGACTCCAGCGAGATCACGAGCGAACGCGGAGAGAGGCGATCCGGCGCGAACCGCCACGAGTCGACCAGCGGGTGTGTCTCCGCTCGCCGTCCGAGCGTCTGTATCGTCGTCCGATCGAGCCGGCCACCCTCTGCCACATCAGTAGGATCGTCGTCCGACATGGGTCTCTGTCCGCGTCAGGCCGACGCCCCGAGGTCGCCACTGTCGCGCCGTTGCGCGTCGGCTCGCGAGAGCGCCCGTTGCAGCAGCTCGATGTCACGTCGGACCGTGCGCCACCGTGACAGCGACTCAAGCCGATCATGGACCGCCGCGTGGTCGCCGTCTTCGATCCGAGCGACTGAGACGCCGTTGGGGGCGGGCACACCGAAGGACTGCTGGAGATCCGTATCCTCCTCGAGCAGGTCATCCAAGCGCTCACGAAGCTCGGCCGGCGTATGTTCGCCGGCCAGCGTTTCGACGCGCTTCCATCGGAAGTACGACTCGTTGCGTCGGTACTCCGCGGGACGACTCCCGCGCTGATCAACGATTCCCATCTCGGACAGTTGGGTGAGCGCGTCTCGTGCGCCGTCGGGAGAGCAGTCCGCACGCTCGGCGATGGCGCTGGCCGACGCGTAATCGGTGATGCCGGTGATCACGTCGTACACTCGCTGAAACGTGGTTCGTTCGCTCTTCCACCGATGCCGCGCCTCCGAGGGACTGCCCGACGACGAGCTCCTAGTATTGTCGTCAGACATGTGATCTGATAGCGGTGTGGTGGATATATATCTTTGGTACACGAAATATATCTACACACGCATTCGTTCTCGTATTCGGGACTGGCGCTCGAACACCGATCACAGCGGCTAAACCACAGCCTCTCGTCGACTCTGGATATGTACGGAGTCGTGCTCGCGGCCGGCCGCGGGACCCGGATGCGACCGCTGACGGATCGTCGTCCGAAACCGCTCCTCCCGGTCGGGGATCGCTCGCTGCTCGAACGCGTGTTCGACACCGCGATCGACGTGGTCGACGAGTTCGTCGTCGTCACCGGCTACCGCGGCGACGCGATCCGCGAGACGATCGGTGAGTCGTACCGAGGCTATCCGGTCCACTACGTCGAGCAGTCGGAGGCGTTGGGGACGGCTCACGCCGTCGCGCAGGTCGAATCCGTCGTCGACGATGACTTTCTCGTGCTCAACGGCGACGTGGTCGTCGACGCCTCGCTGCCGCGGGCGCTCGCCGACGCGGAGGGGACGGCCGTCGCGGCCACCAACGTCGCGGATCCGCGGGCGTACGGCGTGCTCTCGACGAGCGACGATGGCTCGCTTGCGGGGATCGTCGAGAAGCCCGACGATCCGCCGACCACCCTCGCGAACGTCGGCTGCTACGCGTTCGGGCCTGCGGTGTTCGAGTACATCGATCGGACGCCCGAGAGCGAGCGCGGCGAGTACGAGATCACGACGACGATCGAGCTATTGCTCGACGACGGTCACCGGATCGACGTGGCGCCCTACGAGGGGACGTGGCTCGACGTCGGGCGGCCGTGGGAGCTGTTGGAAGCGAACGAACTGGCGCTCGGGGAGCTGGACGACGGTGTCGAGAACGCCGGCACCGTCGAAGACGGCGTCCAGCTGCACGGTCCGGTTGTCATCGAAGCGGGCGCAAAATTACAATCCGGCGCGTACGTCGAAGGGCCGGCGCTGATCCGATCGGGCGCCGAGGTGGGGCCAAACGCATACCTTCGGGGCGCCACGGTTGTCGGGCCGAACGCACACGTCGGGCACAGTGTTGAGATCAAAAACAGCGTGCTCATGGCCGACGCGTCGGTGGGCCATCTCTCGTATGTTGGTGACTCCGTGCTCGGACGTGGCGTGAACGTCGGCGCGGGCACGAACGTGGCGAACCTGCGGCACGATGACGCAAATGTCCGGCTGACGGTGAAAGGCGACCGTGTGGATACCGGCCGGCGAAAGCTCGGTGCGATCGTCGGCGACGGTGCGAAGACCGGGATCAACACGTCGCTGAACGCCGGCGTCAAACTGGGTGCGGGTGAGACGACCGCTCCCGGCGAGGCGCTGACGCGCGATCGGCTCTCGGAATGACATCCACTCCGCGCTGAAGCGCGAGGGCGTCTCTTCGATTCTCCGCAAATTGCATGCGAATCGCCATCACATACCGCGATCTGACTTCTCGCCGGGCACGAGCGTTTTAACAGTCAGGCGGCTGATGGCAGGGTATGAGCGAAGACCCCGTGACTGCGGTGATCCTCGCAGCCGGTGAGGGGCGCCGGCTCCAGCCGCTGACGAACCGGCGGCCCAAGCCGATGATCCCCGTCGCGAACCGGCCGTTGCTCGAACACGTCGTCGAGGCGGTCGCCGCGGCCGGCATCGAGCGGATCGTCCTCGTCGTCGGCTACCGTCAAGAACGCATCCGGAATCACTTCGGCGACGGCGACGACTGGGGCGTGACGATCGAGTACGTCGAACAGTCAACCCAGCTCGGCACCGGTCACGCCGTGTTACACGCTGAATCGGCGATTGATGACGATTTTCTCGTGCTCAACGGCGATCGGATCGTCGACCCGTCGCTCGTCTCGCGGGTCTGTGACCGCGTCCGTGACGGCGCGGCGCCGGCGATGGCGGTCACGACCGTCGAGCATCCGCGCGAGTACGGCGTCGTGACCAGCGACGGCGACGGCCGGGTGACCCATATTGAGGAGAAACCCGAGGGCCCGGTCGACACCAACCGGATCAACGCCGGCGTCTACGGCTTCTCGCCGGGAATCTTCGCGGCGATTCGGGAGACACACGTGACCGGTGAGCTGACGCTGACGGCGACGCTGAACGAAATTGCTACCGACCGCGGCGTGACAGCGGTGCCGTACGACGGCCGGTGGCTCGACGTCTCGAACCTCTGGGATCTGCTGACGGTTAATGCAGGTCTGATCGACGAGAAGGACGGATCGCAACGCGGCGACCCGGCGCTCGGCGATTCGGTGAGCACCGCCGCCGACGTGGCGCTCGCGGGCAACATCCGGGTGGGCGCAAACGTCACGATCGGTGGGAGTACGGCAATCGGGAGCAACGCGACGATCGAGGCGAACGCGGTCATCGAGAACGCGGTGATCTTCCCCGATGCCGTCATCGGTGCGGGGGCGGTCGTCCGCGACGCCGTCGTCGCCGGCAACGCCCGCATCGGGCCAAACGCGACGATCGCCGGCGGCGCCGCGGAGATGGTTGTCGGCGACGCGGTCCACCGCGATATCGAACTCAGCGGCGTGGTCGGTGACAACGCGTCGATCGGTGGAGGGGCGACGCTCACCGAGGGCGCGGTCGTCGGTGACGGTGTGCAGGCCGACGCGGGCGTCGTAATCGACGGCCGGATCACAGCGGATGCTGTCGTCCGGAGGGGGTAACCATGTGTGGCATTATCGGGTATGTCGGTGCTGGCGTCGCTGCGGGTGAGGACGAGACGGCCGGCGACGGTGGTCGCGCTGACAGTGTCGGCGACATCGTGCATCGCGGACTCAAGAATCTCGAATATCGCGGGTACGATTCTGCGGGCGTCGCGCTCGTGGGTGACTCCAGCGGGCTCACCGTCGCGAAACGCTCCGGCGAGGTCGACGGGCTAACAGTGCCCGAGGTGCCCGACGCAACCCACGGCGTCGGCCACACCCGCTGGAGCACGCACGGGCCGCCGACAGACGCGAACGCGCACCCGCACACCGACTGTGTGGGCGACGTCGCCGTCGTCCACAACGGGATCGTCGAGAACCACGAGACGCTCAAAGCGGAGCTGGCGGACCACGAGTTCACCAGCGATACCGACACGGAGGTGATCCCGCATCTCATCGAAGAGGCGCTGGCCGCTGACCCCGACGCCGATCTGTTGGCCGCGGTCCAGCGCGTCGAGGACCGGTTGGAGGGGAGCTACGCGATCTGTGCCGTGCGGGAAGATGACGACCGGATCGTCGTCGCGCGTCGCGGGAGCCCCCTGGTGTTGGGCCGGGGCGAGGACGCGGCGTTCGTCGCCAGCGACGTGACCGCGTTCCTCGATCACACCCGGGACGTGACGTATCTCGAAGACGGCGACGTGGCGGCGCTCTCAGCCGACGGCGTCGACATCTACGCCAGTGGGGAGCCGGTCGACCGTGAGATCGAGACGGTGACGTGGGAGGCCGACGCCGCGGAAAAGGGCGGCTACGACCACTACATGCGTAAGGAGATCCACGAGCAGCCCTCCGCGCTCCGCCAGACGCTCACCGGGCGGCTCGATGTTGACGCCGGTGACGTGGATCTCGACGTCTCGTTCCCGCCGGGCTTTCTCGCCGATCTGGAGGAGATTCGGGTCGTCGCCTGTGGGACCTCATACTATGCGGGCCGGTACGCCGCCCAGCTGTTCGAGGAGCTCGCGGGGGTGCGTGCGACCGTCGAGATCGCCAGCGAGTACGAGTTCGGTGCGGGCCGGACGCCCGACCGGACGCTCATCGTGGCGGTCACCCAAAGCGGGGAGACCGCGGACACGCTCGGCGCGGTCCGGCGCGCGAACGCCGCGGGGGCGCGGACCTTCGCCGTGACGAACACCTTGGGGAGTACGGTGACACGCGAAGTGGATGGCACCGCGTTCATCCGAGCCGGCCCCGAAATTGGTGTGGCCGCGACGAAGACGTTCGCCTCGCAGGTGGCGACGCTCGCGATGCTCGCGGTGGCCGTCGGGCGTGACCGTGGCGCGCTCGGGGCCGCGGACGCGCGCTCCGTGTTAGAGGATCTGCAGGGGTTACCCGGCGCGGTCCAGCAGGTGCTTGACGAGGAGGCGCAGGTGCGGGAGGCGGCTCGCGAGTACCAGGACAGCGAGGCGTTCTTCTTCGTCGGGCGGGCGCTCGGCGTCCCTGTCGCGTTGGAGGGCGCCCTCAAGCTCAAAGAGATCTCGTATGACCACGCCGAGGGGTTCGCTGCGGGCGAGCTCAAGCACGGGCCGCTGGCGCTGGTGACACCCGACACGCCCGTGCTGGCGGTGTTGACACAGGGTGCACGCGCCGCCGAGACGATGAACAACGTCACCGAAGCGCAGACCCGTGGGGCGCCCGCGCTGGGCTGTGTCTCGGAAGGCGACGAGTACGACACGCTCGATGTGTCATTCGACGTGCCCGACGTCGGGATCGTTGAGCCGTTGGTGGCGAACGTGTATCTTCAGTTGTTCGCGTACCACGTTGCCAACGAGAAGGGTCGGCCGATCGACAAGCCGCGAAATCTGGCGAAGAGTGTGACGGTTGAGTAGGAAATGCGGCCGGATGCGGACTGGCACCGACTGTGTTGCCCTGTCGAGCCCACTCAGCCGTCAGATCTCTCCGCCTGTTTTTCTCGAAGTTCGGTCGCCGCACGCTCGAACTGATCAGCGAGAAACGGCGTTCCCGACTCCACTCGTTCCTCGAGGAAGGCGACGGCGTCTGTGGCTCCGTCGGTCTCGCGGTCTACAGTTGTGGCACAGTCGACGTAGCCGTCGAGCGCTCGTGTGAACGCTTGTGAGAAGTGATCGTACGCGCCGTCGACGCGCTCCATGTTGTCGTCGAGTGCCTCGACGAGCGCCCGATAGACTGCGGCTGCCGGCGCGTCTCGGCCCTGCTCGCGGTACTCGGTCGCGAGATTGAACCACTCCGAGAAGTCGATCGGCTCGAAGACGACGTAGTACTCCGGGTTCGTCTCCTCGAACTGCCGGTCGATGGCGGCGCGTAGCTCATCGACCGAGCGTGTCGAGGATTCGCCGAACCGGGCAAACAACTGCTCGCGGAGGGCGGCGTCGGTCGCTAGCGTCTCACGGAGGAACGCTCGCAAATCGTCCGCGTCGGCGGCGTCAAGCGCGGCGTCGAGTCGGTCGCCCTCGTCGGTCGGAACCTCGTCGACACACCGAAGCAGCACGGCAACGACGTGCTTGCACGCTCCCGGTCCGTCGTAGGGGCACTCACACCACGGATCGAACCTATCGGCCGCGAGATCGACGCGAACGTTGTACTGACGGCTCCCGCTCACGACGACGGTTACGGTGGCGTCGACGCGGTGGATCTCGCGGATGCGGTTCTCTGCGAGGTAGGTCTCGCCGCGCTCGAAGACCGCGTCCGTGCAGATGTCTTGGACCGCGTCTTCGGTCACGTCCATGTGTGCGGACAGTGTTCCCTCACTACAGCGAAAAACTTGCGCTTAGTCAATTCGTTTGCTGACGACTTCGACACGACCCAGAGAATTACCTCGACAAGATAATATTATGGGCTTATGACGGACCGCTAATTAGTCATCTCACGGCAGTCCACGGGCCACGATTCGGCTCGGTACACCGTCCGCCGGCTGACAATTGTGAAGGTTGCAGTTCCGGTTACTCGAGAGAGATTATGCTTCTCTGACCTCTGTATACAAAAGGCTAATTTAAGTACTCAAATCGCATTACGACAGTAGATAATGTCTATTCAGTGCTATCAAACAGATCGATGTCTGAGCGTTCTCTCCTCGGGCGGTGGGGCAATTAACCATCTCATACTCTGGAATTCACGAGGGAACTCATGGATCTGAATGTTAAACAGCACCTCCCCAGTGTGGTGCTTCTGTTCGGCTTAATGGTTGTTGCTGTGTTCCTACGGAGCAACTCTGCGCTGTTCGTTCCGGTAGCCGAAGATCTCGACTTTGCCTTCCGGTTGATGATCGCTGGGACAGTTATCGCCGTCTTCCGGAACGAAATTGGAATGAGCACCTTTGGTGTATTCGGTCCCGTTATTCTGGCCTTTTCGTGGGTCGTTGTTGGGCCATTCTGGGGCTTTCTCGTTATCGCGTACATCTTCGTTCTCACGGCACTCGCCCGTGTTGCGATTAGTGATTTGAACCTCGGAACACCTCACCGGGTGGCGTCACTCCTTGTCGTCGCAGCTATTGGCTTATTTGTTATCGAAGCCGCTGGGCAACTCCAAGATATCCCGTCGCTTCAAGCGGTTATTCTCTTCCCAGTCGTGTTGACGACGTGGTACGCCGAGCGCTTTGTCGGGAGCCTCACCGAAACTGGGTGGGTGCCCGCGACGCGGCGCCTCGCTGCTACCCTTATTGGAATCGCTGCGGCGTTCGTGATTATCACCTTCGAACCCCTCGTCACACTCGTCATCCACTCGCCGGAGCTTTGGGTCGCACTCGTCGCCATCAATATTGCTCTCGGGACGCTCACTGACGTCCGGCTTGGCGAATATCTCCGATTCAGAGAGTTACGACGCTCTCTCGGAAAAGACAACACTGGTGATGTCCTCACGATGCGAGTCAGGAATCGGGAGTTCATCAACAAATACAATCCCGCGCCGATTATGGCGCAGTTCAATAAAGGCGAGATGAAAAAGACCCTTCACGGGCTCTCGATCCCCACAACGGCTACGTATCTTATCGCTGAAGACGAATCCGATTTTGATGAGTTACGGACCCTTATCGAGACGCAACCGACCTTCGCTATCAAGCCGATCGACGGGTATGGTGGCCGCGACATACTCGTCGTTCGTGGTCGAGACGAAGCGACCAACGAGTTCCTCACGAATCGTGGGCGGCTGACGGCTGAGGAGATTGTGGCTCACACTCGGAAGATCTGCGTTGGTGGTGTCGGTGACTACGGTGCTCGGAGGGTGGCGCTTGTCGAGGGTTTCATCACACCCGATGGCCTGCTTGCAGACCGAACGACGGGTGGAGTGCCCGACCTTCGAGTCATCACCCTCCAGGGGTTCCCTGTGATGTCGATGGTCCGACTTCCTACCAACGAATCAAACGGGACCGCCAACATCCATACCGGTGCTGTCGCCGTCGCTATCGATATTCTCACTGGCGAAGCGTCCGGTGGCTACCAGCAGACTCGCGATGCGTTCATCCAGTCTCATCCTGATACGGGGGCCGACCTCGAGTTCGCCATTCCGGAGTGGGAAGCGGTGCTTGCGATGGCCTCTCGCGCTGCGATCTCCAGCGGGCTTGGATTCGCTGGTGTTGATATTGTCTTTGATGAGGCCAACGGGCCGATGGTGCTCGAAGTGAACCGGCGTCCTGGCCTGGGCATCCAAAACGCGAATATGGACGGCTTGCTTCGTCGTCTTCGCTATGTCGAAGAACACGGCGATCACGGCCAATTCCAATCTGCACCCGATCGCGTCCGGCGCGCTCAAGAATGGGCGAAACAGGATTGGGAGACGTTCACACAAACCTCGGCAGAAAGCGAAATCCGTTCCGAGGTGAAGGCCTAATGTCATCTACAGATAGTGGCGACAGAATCTGGCCATACACGCGCTTGACGGCCGCGTTAATGTTCAGTATCCTCTTGTTCGTCCCCATTATCCTCGCGGGATTACCTAGTGTCAGCAAAAATGCGATCACCGGATTGTTGACGCGTGAAGAGGTTCTCCTGATTTTCTTTATCGCGACTCCGATTGTATTTAGTGCCTTCGCCGCGTATCGTGTTGGGCAATTTTATGGGATTCTTGGAGATTCTCGGTCTAAGTAGAGGTAACAAACGCCTGGCAGTGGGCGATCAGTATTGAACTCGCGGTCCCGTAGCGAGAAAGCTATGAAGTCATTTGTCGACTCTCTCCAGCAAGACGCATTTAGCTACTGTCGACACACTAGCTAGACCGTTTTCGAAGGCGATTTCAGCGTTTCCGGCCAGCCACCTCGTGCGTTGTCGCGTTGGGATCACTCGTCGAACGCGGCGTCTTTGGCGTCTGACCAGGATCCGAATCTGCGTTGATACGTTGCGAGGCTGTACTCGCCCCGCTCACGCACATCATCGGCGACTGGTTCTGTACCGAGCGCATCGCGCAACCGACGAAGCTCCGTGAGCAGGTCCGCGTCGCTCACTCTGCCGGACTCGCGGGGTTCGAGGCCGGCAGCGTCAAGCGCGTCGGTCCACGAGCCAAATCGATCGACATACGTCCGTGGACTGTACGCGCCGTCAGTCTCCATCTCGTGGAACGTTGGGGTCGCACCTTTGGCGGTGGCCATCCGGTCCAGCTCTCCCACGAGGTCGGCTTCGGAAATCTGTGCAGCCGTCCGGGCGTCTGCGGGCTCAAAGCCGGCTTCG
The DNA here is from genome assembly GCF_059752395.1 of Halorubrum sp. B53. Taxonomy (NCBI): domain Archaea; kingdom Methanobacteriati; phylum Methanobacteriota; class Halobacteria; order Halobacteriales; family Haloferacaceae; genus Halorubrum; species Halorubrum sp. B53. The sequence continues at coordinate 62,013 of NZ_MWTH01000006.1, forward strand.
GCGAGGGCGTTCGCCCACGATCCAAACCGCCGACGATATGTCGACACCCAGTACTGGCCCTCATCGTTCATGAGCTCGGCTGTCGGGCGTTGGTCATGCTCATCGGCGAGCCGCCGCAGTTCGGCGAGCAACTCCTCCGTTGGGATTTCGGTCTCAGCGGCATGCGGCTCGAAGCCGGCGCGGGCGACAGCATCCTGCCACGAGTCGAACCGGCGCGTGATCGTCGTTGCGGCGTACTCGCCGTGGTCACGGTAATCCTGCATGGAGGGCGCTCGCTCGACGAGCGCTGCGACGGCACGGATATCCTCAAGCAACTCCTCGTCGCTGTAGGGCATATCCGAGGCGAGTACAATTCTGAACGGCTTAGTTGATTCGTCTGATCGACTCAAGATCCGAGACACCAGCGAGTCTGTCTCTGATCTCTCCCCCGCTACTCGTCGTGGGCCACTGGACAGTTACGAGGGCTCGAACGTCTCGATCTCATCGATGACCTGTGTCGGATTCTCGGCGTGTTCGATGAACGAGAGGACGTTCTCAGACCACCCCGAGATGTTGTAGACGTTCTCGTAGCCTTCCGGGGTCACGAGGTCGCCATAGGCCGCGAGATCGACGAGATACAGCGCGGTATCCGCAGCCACCTCGTCTCGATACGCATCGAATGCGTCCTTGACTGTTTGGGTATCGCGCGCTGTGAACGGCGTGCTGTCCCAGAGCTGCATATCGGTAAACACGACGATCCGTTCAACAGTATCACCGCTGTCGTGGAGGTGCTTGATCGCTTTCCAACCGTTTGTCGAGTTCCCGACGTCATCGTCGATGGCCAACACCGCCGCTTGACGCTGTAGTACTGGTTCGTCAACGTGCATCGGAACGGTCTGGAAGTCGTCGCCGAACCCGCCGACCTCGGCACCTTGGTCGGCTAGGATCGCACCGAACAACGCACCGACCTCCTTCAATCGGAGCGTGCTGTTTGCGGACAGTGGATGATCCATCGATCCCGACAGGTCGACCGCGACGAAGGTATCGCCGAATCCGTTGGGCACCGTCTCGACTGCGACATCAATTGCCTCTTCGAGCCACTGCTCGACCGTCGGTGCCTGTACATCCGCGTCTTGCAGCGCGGTGTAGGCCTGGTAGTACCGGAACGGGTACAGCGGCGCGTGCCGGACGGCCTCCAGGTCGAGGTGGTTCACGACGATGTCCTCCGGAACGCCGGCTTCGAGCATGTTCCGAAGGTTTCGGATCGATGCGAAAATGGGTAGCGTGTACTCGTCGTCCTCGATGAGCAGTTCCCAGGCGTCTCGGGTGTTGCCACGTTCAGAAATGACCGTCTCCCACGTGTTCGGCGCTGGCAACGAGTCGACGTCGGGATAGTCGTCGAGGTCGCCGTACATGAACCGCTCGAAGAGCGTTTCCTGTTCGCCGTCGACGGGCGTGGGATGAACGCGGTTGAAGACGTCGTACAGCGTCACCTCACGCCGCGATAGGTCGTACTTGCTCAGCGTGTAGGCGTCAGCCATCTCAACGAGCGCGTCCTCGACCCCGCGTCGAAGCGGCCACGGCGCAGTTCCGCCGAACAGCTGATCGTGGACAGCCAGCGCAGTCGCTGTTTCGTCCATCCGCTGGATGATCGCCGGTGCCCACTCGCGGATGACCGACTCATCGGATTCATCTTTGAACCGGTCGTCGTTGGCTGCCAGCACGAGCAACACTTGCGGAATGTCCCGTAAGTAGAGCTCTTGCCGCGCGTAGGCCGCGAGCTTCAGGACAAACTCCGGGTCGTCGTCTGCGGCGGCGTCGAACCGGTGAACGACAGCAGCCAACTGCTCGTCATCGGACTCATAGAACGACCCTTCCAGCAGCTGATTAATCGTGCGCTTGTACAATGCCAGTCGAGGGTCGGTAGGCTCGAACGCTTCCCCACCTTCGTAGTTGGTGGTCCGCGTTGCCTCCGCGACCGTTTGCTTCGGCGTGTTGAATTTCATACTCTCACCCGGAGCCGCAACAGGCGACTCCGATCGCGGCTGCTCGCAGATTTGTGAGCAGCGAGTATCACGGGGAAACTCCCCGATCCCAGCCTCGCGTCGCTCGGCTGGAGGGTCCCGGCACGATTCGAACGTGCGACACCCAGCTTCGAAGGCCGGTGCTCTGTCCTGACTGAGCTACGGGAACACAAGTGGCCGGACAATTCCTGGAGCGACAGACGGGATTCGACCCCGTAGCGTGCTATCGACGTATCGCTCCAGATCGACGGCCACTGGCGACACGGCGACCGGAAAACCGTCGGAGCGGGACCGGTGTCGAGCGTCCTCTCGTACGCTCTTTGTCCGGGATGTTCTCGATGGACTGCGCCACCGACAGGATTTGAACCTGCGAGTTCCTGGCGAAGCACCGCTCCGACTCGACGGTCGCCACGTGCGGTCGGGAAACCGGTGGTGCGACGGGCTATGACTCCCGTTGGTTTGCTTTGCGGGCGAAGGAACGCACCACCTTGACGACCACACGCAGGAGAGCCGACTGTGACAGCGCCACGGACCCGTGGCTGCCCGCTATATCAGACACGGGAAAACGCTGTCAGAGCCAGCCCCCCGAGTGCTCCCGAGGGGAATCGAACCCCTGGCCTCCAGTTTGAAAAACTGGCGTCTCTCGCCAACGGAGACTCCGGGAGCGCGGTAGGGACGAAATCAAGTGCTGAGTTGTAGGCACGCACGGGTCAACGCAGCCGTTCGAAGCCCTCGAGTTGCCCGTGCGTGAACGTCACTTGATACGTGACGAGTGTATCGAGATCCTCGAAGGAGTGTGTGAGCTCGAAACGGCCGTGGTAGTCGTCTCGTTCGATCCACCCGTCGTGGACTCGATTCAGACTGCCGGCCATGTAGAGGAGATTTTCCTCGTCGACGTCGTCTCGGCTCGCGTATAGTCGATCTTCCGGCGGGACCGCTTCGGTGTGCCACTCCTCTTCAAGGAGCCGACCGTCCGCCGTAATCCGAAATGTGGTCATAGTCGGTCGATCGATGCCTTTCGTCTGCCAGTCGACGTCCTCGGCAGGAGTAATCCCTTCGGGATACTCCGGTAGGTGGACGTCGTCGTAGAGTTCGACTGTATCGAATACGCTCATCTTGATACATCGAGGGAATCCCGCCCTTCCCGTGAGTGAAGAGTGTTCCAACTGGTCGGAACCGAGGAACGAACAGGGCGGGAGGGAATCGTGTAATCTTCGGGCGACAACCGCCAGGACTGTCGTCTAACTGAACACCGGACGTAAGTGTTTACTTACACGGCTACTTACATAGCTCTGTGCGAACCGACGTGGACATGGAGCTGGACGGCGACCTACACGAACGGGTCAAAGAATACGCCCGTGAGAACGGTATCCGCCACCCACGAGCATACCGCGAGCTAATCGAGAAGGGATTAGAGGCTGCCGATGCCGACTAAGACGCTCGAAGCGACACTCGCGCCGCCGACAGCCCACAAAGAGCGAAAGCTACAGGAACTCCACGACCTGTATCACGAAGGGCTACACGAGGCGTTCGAGGCTAGCGCTGATACGCAGTCAGCAGTCAACGACATTGTGACGCCCTACGACCTGCCGTATCAGGTCAAAGACGCGCTCAAAAACTACGTGCCGTCGTTGGACGATGCACAGGAATTGAGCGACGGCCACCCGACACGAATGGTCAACCGTGCCGCTCGCTTCGACCACTCGGAGGATCGGGAACACAGCTACGTGTGGGAAGTCCCCCAACCCGGACGCGGGACGAATTTCTGGATTCCGCTTCGCATCAACCCTGAACAGGAGCAGTTGTGGGCTGACCTGCTGGATGGGAACGTGTCGCCCGGCCAACTCCAATTGATACAGAATCGCACATCATGGACGCTACACGTCGCTGTCGAGTACTCGGTCGAAGAATCCGGCTACGATGCCGACAGCGACGACGTGACGCACATCGGTCTGGACATTGGTGAATCGTCGCTTATCATGGGCTGTGCCCTTAGAGACGGTTCACCGACCCGCCCGCTTGTGTGTGACGGGAGCCGCGCCAAGCATCTCCGCAAAGAGATGCACACCACGCTGAAACGACTGCAAGAGCGTGACGCCGCCGAGTGGCGGATAGACGAGCGATTCGACCACTACCAGAACGCGCTGACCGATATTGTCGAGAAGGCGTCTCGGCAGGCTGTCGAGTACGCCCGCAGCTTCGAGAAGCCGGTGCTGGTGATGGAGGACCTGACGTACATCCGCGAGTCGCTGGACTGCGGCAAATTCATGAACCGGCGGCTTCACGCTTGGGCCTTCGCTCGATTGCAAGACCGTATCGAGGACAAAGCCACCGAAGCGGGAATCCCGACGATGTACGTCAATGCCGCATACACGTCGCAGGCGTGCCACGAGTGCGGTCACATCGGCTATCGAGACGGTGGCAGAGAGTTTCACTGTACGCACGACGAGTGCCACGTCACGACGTTTGAGGGAGATATAAACGGCGCTATCAATATCGCACAGCGGGCAGACCCGTGGGGAGAGAGCGTGCCGCTGAAACCGGCAGGCAATGACTCGCCTCGGGATGGGAGTGCCTGTGACAGCACCACGACCCACACCGAGCAGAGCCAATCAGAGCAGATGACGCTCAGTGAGTTCGGGTCGAAACCCACTGCCAGCGACTAGCTGGTATTCCTACGCAGGGAAGCGGCGCCGTTCACGGCGCGGAGGATGTCACTATCCTATCCCGCAGCACACAATTCGGAACTCACTCATGGACATCTCTCCGTTCTCCACAGCTGTCCGTCCCTCAGTCTCGCCGGCTGGAAGTGAGAGGCCTCGGACTGTTGGAGAATGCTCCAGCCCGGATTCGAACCGGGGGGCTCGGCCGTGAGAGGGCCGTGAGTTTGGCCGCTACTCCACTGGAGCGGGGTGGCCTCGTCTGGAACGGGTCATCGGCCAGTGGGACGGGCAGGATTCGAACCTGCGTGTTCTCGTTACAAGTGAGATGAAGGAACTCTCACCGTCGCACCGGATCTCCGGTGAAAATTCGGCGAGAGTGTGTGAATGCCAGGCTCTTCCACCGTCCCGCAGTCTCCCCGGCACGACTCGAACGTGCGTCTCCTCCTCTACAGGGAGGCATCGTAGCCGTTAGACCACAGGGAGAAAATGTCGCCGCGAGGATTCGAACCTCGGTCCTGTGCGCCCAAGGCACAGGTCGTCGTCCGCTGGACCATCGGCTCACTGGACTGCCGAGCGTTTGGCAGTTGATTATCTATCTGTACGACTTTCCAACTGCGCAACCGCGACCGAGTAGTCGTGGTTGCGCGTCTCATCGCGGGGGCGTACTTCGGGTGTTCCCGGGAATACCACACCGGCTCATGTAGGTTGCAGACCCTGCTGGGCCCAGCATCGTCGGAACGATCCAGCTGATCGCACCAACGGGCTGCCTACCTCGATGGGTATCCCCACGTGGCCACGCCACGCATCCACGCCGACGCCGGGATTTGAACCCGGACCACGGCCGTGACAGGACCGTATGCTCGCCGGATTACACCACGTCGGCATGTCGCCCCGGCCGGAATCGAACCGGCGACCTCCGGATTCAAAGTCCGGCGTCCCTCGCCAACGGAGACTCCGGGGCTCGACGTATCCGCAGCTCTCGCTGCGGGGCTGTTAGCTAACGACTTCCGTTCGCTCAGCGCGGACGGAGCCTGTTCGCCCCTGTATCGGGACGAACGGAAACCAAGCAGCCGCGAGCCTGGCACCCCGCACTCGCATCAGGCTGTGTACTGAGCGAGTACTGGGCACAGGCAGGCGGCAATCCCGTGTTCCCCGACCCCTGACGGGTAGTCCGTATGGGGGTCGAGTTATGCGGGAGAGCGTGTCCGGCCGTCGCCGGAGTGCGTCGAACTCTTGTATTCGAGGTTGACGTGAATCCGGCGGGGTGCGCCCGGTCTCTTTGCACACTGGTGTTGGAGGCACTCGCCGAACACGAGACCCACGGCTATGGGAAAACGAGTACGCCGCGTGGTGAGGCAAGTGGTGATCATCGTGTTGAATCCTCCCAGTTTGAGAGCTGTTTCGGGCGTCACTCTCGCATATCGTGGCAATTATATTAAAATTAGTCAGTCTGTGATACCCACACTCATAGTAGTGGTCGATTAACTTTCTCAATACGGTTTTTGAATGGCGAATACATCCCCAGTTCGCTCCACTGGATATCGAGCGGAGCGCTCTCGGCGTCGCCGAGTCCGTCACTGAGTTCTTCGTGGATCGCGTTGAGGAACAGCGGTGACACGACGGGATAGAACAGCTTCGCTGCCGGACCGCGCATACCCGCACGTTCGAACAGGCCGGTGAATAGTATTCACGTCATCATTCTACGGTAACCCCTACACCTCTGCGTTCGGGCTAATCTGTCTAAAAATCACGTTATCATTATTATCCTAAAACCACGTTACTATTCTATCTTACGTCCCCTTGTATCACGTTGTTATTCGCAATTTTTCGCTCTCACTGTATAAATATCTCCCTAAAGAATATAAACCGTTACACTACATCTCAGCAATGGGTTCGGACAATGGTTTCCAAACGTGAACGGGACGGTGCGCACGCAGAGAGCGCGGCGGGCAAAGTGACCAGCCAGGGACGCCGCAGGATGCTGAAGACGGTCGCAAGCGTCGGTGTCGGGGTCGGCGTGGCCGGCTGTTCCGGGGGTGGCGATGCTTCGGCGACCACCAGCGGCGGGATCCAAGCAGGCGAGGTTGAGCAACTGAAAGAGCTGTCGGCCGAAGAGTGGCGCAAGACGGTCTCGCGACAAGCCGAGAAGGAACTGAAAGAGGAGAACCTACAGTTCTACGCGGTAAGCAAGAATCCGAAATTCATCGAGGGGATTCGCGACCACGACTACGAGGGCGTCTACGAACCGCTGACCAACAGCATTAATGTGGTCAAACAGTCGGGTGACACGCTGACTCAGCGCTACCAGCGCGAGGTCCAAGCCGACAAGCGCAATATCGACGTCACCGACCTCAGCAACATCGACGCGCTGATCAAAGCCGGCGTCCCCTTCGGGGACTTGACCCATATCCCGGCCTACCAAGACCTGCCCGAGGACGTCAAGATCCACCCGCAGTTCGGGATCAAAAACCAGGTCGTCTACGGGCTCTCGTACAACACCGAAATGGTGTCGGCCCCGCCCCAGTCGTGGGACGAACTCATGGCCGACCGATTCGACGACGGCACCATCGTCCTCGACTGGACGCCGAAGACGATCATGATGCCGGTCATGCTTGACATCAAAGGCGAGAGCTGGTTACAGGATCTCGCTGACCAGAATCCGACGCTCATCAAATCGACGTACGGCGTCCCCAAGCAGGTCGCACAAGGCAACTACGGCGTGGGCTACCTAGCCAACTACAAACACCCCCTCAAGTTCAAGCGCGAAGGGCTGCCAACCGAACCGGTCTGGAGCCGCGAGGCGTCGACGCCGACGGTTGCCCCCATGGGAATGGCCGCCAAACCCCAGCATCCATGGGCGTCGTACCTCTTCCTCGACAAGTACTTCCAGTGGACGGATATGCAAGTGCTGGTTGAGGGTGCCGTCGCGGCCGACCGGTCGGCGGCAAAACCTTCCAAGCTACTCGAGTTGGTCGAAGGGAAGACGATACCGGCGTTTTTCCAGTTTGAGAACTCCATCGAGAGCTACGAGACGACCTACCAGAACGCCATCGGTGCCCCGACGAACTGAACACGCGGTCAGCCATACAGCTCCAGAGCCGTGACCCGCCAGCTACCGAACGTGCTGTTCCGGTGGGGCGTGCTGTCGGTGTTGCTGGTGATCATCGGCTGTCCGATCGCCTTTTTCATCTGGGGGTCGTTCTGGACGACCGCCCCCGGCCTCGGTGGCACAGTTACGCTGCGCGGATACCAGGAACTGTTTTCGCCACAGGTGTACAGCACGCTCGGGAACACGGTCGCGGTCGCCGTCTCGGGCACAGCGATCGCGCTCGTGCTCGGCGTCGGAGGCGTTGTCGTGACGACGAAAACCGATATTGTTGGGAGACGCCTCATCGCGCCTGCCTTCCTCGTGCAGTACTTCCTGCCGTCGTACATCCTGGCGCTCTCCTGGCAGTTCTACGCCGGTCCGAAGGGGCCGGTCAATCAGGTTCTCCTGGCGCTGCCGATGTTCGACGTCCCGCCAGTCGACATCTTCAGCGTGTGGGGTATTGCACTGGTGTCGGGGTCACACTACGCCGGTATCGTCTATCTGCTCACGAAAGGGGCTATCGAGTCAGTGCCCGCGTCATTAGAGGAGGCGGCAGAGATCTCCGGTGCAGGGCTTCTGATGACGCTACGGAAGATCACGCTCCCGCTGGCGAGTCCGTCACTGCTCATCGCGACTGTGATCGTGTTTACCCGCCTCCTCCAGTCGTTCGGGACACCGCTCATCCTCGGTATCCGCGGCGGCGTCTTCGTCCTCGCGACGCAGATGTATCTGGCCCTGCGGGGCTACCCCTACGACTTTACGTTCGCCGCCGCCCTCGGGATGATCCTCCTCCTTATCGCTGTGTTCGGCGTCGCCGCTCAACGCCGCCTCTCGGGCGCCCGCGAAAAATACGAGACGATTGCCGGCCAGGGCAACGTCACCACTGCCGAGTATGACCTCGGCCGCTACGGCCACGTGCTGTCGGCCGTGTTTCTCGCCCTGATCGTCTTTCTCTACTTGCTCCCGGTGGTGACTCTCGTCGCCTCTTCGTTCCAGCAGACGTTCCTTGGGTTCGACCTCGAACACGTCGAGTGGACGCTCGAAAACTACCTGCACTTTTTTGTCGGCAGCTCCGCCGAGACGTTCCGACTCGCTTTGAAAAATACGCTGCTCCTCAGCGGGGTCGGTGGGGTCGTCGGGATGGTGCTGGCGGCGCTGGTCTCGTATATCGTCATCAAAACGGAGTCGGTCGTCGGTGACGTACTCGACTTCCTCACGTTCGTTCCGATCGTCATCCCGGGGCTCGTCCTCTCAACAGCGTACCTGTGGTTTTTCCTGAATTTCAACGTCTTCGGCCTGTACGGGACGATCTGGCTCGTGATGATCGCCTTTACCGCGAAGTTCATCGTTTACGGCGTCCGGGCGTCGAACTCCTCGTTTCGGTCGATCGGGCAGGAACTCGAAGACGCCGCGAACATCGCCGGCGCGGGCCTGTTTGGAACATTCAAGCGGGTGTTCATTCCGCTCCTCAAGCCCGGCTTGGTCTCGGGATATCTGTTGCTCTTTATCGACTACATGAAGAGTCTCTCTATCCCGTTGTTACTCGGTGCCGGGAACGCCGAGGTAATCCAGGTGCTCATGTGGCGCCGCATCGCCAACGGGAACGCCGAGCAGTCGGCAGCGATCGCGACGATCATCGTCGCGCTGATCCTCGTCGTCTACGTGGGGACGTACCTCCTCACGGACGTCGCCGTCACAGACATATAGCGGGCACTGTCGATTTCCTGGTCGACGCACTGTGGCGGTTATGACGACCCCGGCCGGCCGGCACTGAGGCTTTCGGACCCCGGCTCTGGCGCTTCCTCGCTCTCCGGGGTCGCGTACATCCGGACCTGTCCGCTGTCGACGGCGATATCGACGCAATCGCCGGGGTCGACGGAATCGTATTCAAGCAGGCGTACCCGCACCGTGTCCTCCTCGAGTGTGACCTCGTACTCAACGAAATCCCCCGTCTGCGACACGCTGTCCACCTCACCGGAGAACGTCACGGCGCTGTCGCCGTCGAACGTACAGTACTTGGGTCGGAAACAGACCTGGACCGTCTGCCCCTCGCGGGGCTGGCCTACAAAGCTCTCACGGGGGGCCCTGACGCCGGCGGTAGAGGTGGCGACGGTCACGCTGTCGGCCTCGACCGACGCGACCTCACCCGCCAAAACGTTACACTGGCCCATGAAGTTCATCCCGAAGAGCGTCTTGGGCGCGGTGTGCAGCGATACGGGGTCGTTCTCTTCGACGAGGGAGCCGCCACGCATGAGCGAAATCCTGTCGGAGAGGTACATCGCCTCGTCTTGGTCGTGGGTGACGTACAGCGTCGTAATGTCCAGTTCCGTACAGATCTGCTCAATCTCGACGCGCATCTCGCGGCGTAATTTGGCGTCGAGGTGCGAGAGGGGCTCGTCGAACAGCAGTATCGCCGGTTCGGTCACGAGCGCTCTGGAGATGGCGACCCGCTGTTGCTGGCCGCCGCTGAGGTTCGTCGCGAGGTCGTCGAGCCGGTCCTCGAGACCCACGAGTGCAAGCATTTCGCGGACCCGCTCGCGTCTGTGGTCGCTGTCGCCGATATCTCTGACCTCCAGCGGGAAGGCGACGTTCTCCGCGACCGTAAGGTGGGGCCAGACAGCATACTCTTGAAACACCATCCCGATCCCCCTGTGTTTCGGTTTTACGTGGACGTCCTGGTCGGGCGCTGACACCAGTTCGTCGTCGATGTAGATCCGCCCGCTGTCTGGTTGTTCCAGTCCCGCCACACACCGGAGCGTCGTCGTCTTCCCACAGCCAGACGGGCCGAGGATAGAGTGGAAATCGCCGCTCGCGACCGACGTCGACAGATCGGTGACTGCAGTCTCGTTGCCGAACCGTTTTGTCAGCCCCTCGATGCGGAGCTTCGGGTCGGTCATCCCGCGATTGTTTCGCGAGACGCTGAAAAAGTCTTGTGTTGGCCGTATCACATTCCCATCTTGTGTGATGTCTTTACGTGGGTTTGATCGTTGTTAGCTACGGTAAACGGTAGTGCATCCATTTCCAGGCGACGTCGTGCCACTACTTGACAGAACTCGCCCATCTGCCCTAGATCATTTTCGAGCTTTTCGATAAATATATTACATAACTGTGGGAACTCAGACCATGGCTGTTCACCTCTCGCTCGGATGTACGGATAGTGACATTATGCGACCGTTGCTGAACGATGCTGTCGAACCCGATGGCGTGGAGTTGACCACTATTGCGAATCGCCCATCGAAGCGTCACCGCCGGTTCTTCGAGCACCCGGTGTACGATATCTGTGAGATATCGCTGGCGTCGTATCTCTCTTCGCGGACGGTCAGCAACGACTACGAATTCACCGCGCTTCCCGTCTTCCCGTATCGGAAGTTTCGCCACTCGTTCGTGTACAAGCGGGCCGACTCCGACATGACCGATCTCGGTGATCTGGCCGGCAAGAATGTCGCCACTCAGTCATGGCAGACGACTGCGACCGTCTGGATTCGTGGGATTGCCCGAGAGCAGTACGGCCTTGATCTAGAGGATGTCACGTGGTACCGGCGAAAAGAAGACGACGTGGGTCTGGGTGTGCCGGATCGCTTTGATGTCAACGTCCTTCCGGGTGAAAAGGAGGGTGATGCTGCCCGGCGCGCGCCCGTGCGGCAAGCCCTACTTGAGGGAGAGTTAGATGCCGCGATGGACCCCTCCGGATCCCTCTTCAGTGAGGTAGCGCAATCTGACAATCTTGATTTCCTCTTCGATGATCCGTTAGGAGAAGAACAGCGATATTTCCAAGAAACTGGCATCCATCCGATCATGCACGTGATTGTCATTCGAGACGAGATTCTGGACAAACATCCGTGGGTCGCACTCAGCGTCTACGAAGCACTGTGTGACGCGCGCGATCAGTGTCTTGACCGCAAGCGCAGTCCGAGTGCGGACCTGTCATCGACATGGTCTCACCTCCACGATCTTGAACAGCAGCGCATCATGGGCCCTCCGGAGTCTGTGTGGGAGTACGGCCTCACGGAAAAGACGAGAACAGAACTGAACACGTTCGTGGACTACGCACACAATCAAGGAGTGATTCCTCACGAATACGATCTGGATGACCTGTTCGTCGACGCGACGCTTGACCTCTAATTAGTAGTACGTTCGAGGTTTAGATTTGCAGGTGATTTTTCCGTGGTAGCGAGAGTCAGCCTGGAAATAAGATCAGTTCTTGAGGTCGTGGCTGCGCGCGCAGCGACCGCGGGAGCGAGCACGGAGCGGTGGGTGGGGTGGTGGGGCGTGGCTGGACGGTGCGGACACACCGATCAGTGGGTCCCCGCTGCGACGATCGGCCATCCACCACGGCGATCGCACGGCAAAAAAAAAGGGTCAAGTTGGCCTACCTGTCCCACCACCGGTCGCGCTCGGGGAATCCGACCCGAGAGCGCCGCGTCAGCGCCACCGACACGCGGCCCTCGTACCAGCTCGTCTTCGCGTTGGAGATGCGGACACGCTCACCTTCATCGATGCGTGGCTGGTCCGATTTCCGCCAGATGGTCACTTTGATCTGGCCCGTGTCATCCGCAAGTAGCCCGACTTGGCTGATGGCCGAGCTTGTGGGCTCCCAGTCATCGACCCACTCGCCGGCGATGCTCACCGTGCCGCGATCGACGTCGGCGACTGCGTCGATTGGAATGACGGTTCCGGGCGCCGTTTGCACCTGCTCGGCGGTTTGCACCACCGCTGCTGTCATGTCGCGTCCGTCGACGACCTGCTTGGCGATCTGTCTGCTCACCGCCGCGGCCGTCCACCCCTCCCGGGTCGTGGCGATTCGCCGCGCCGCCGCATTCACCTGCGCGAGTGCGTCCTGAGCGAGTGCCTCGCGGGGATCCGCACGGTCCGGATCCGCCCACGGGTCCACCGCGGCCCGGCGCTTGGCGAACGCATCACGCTGCTGGCGACTCCCATCTGCTGCGACCTGTCGTGTTCGAGCTTCCCGATCGGACGTCTGTCGGCGATCCCATCGCTCTCGAGTGCGCGCCTTTTCAGCCTCGCGCGCCATCGCCTTCTCTTCGGCTGCGAGTGACAATCCGTGCCGGCCCGCATCCGGATGGTTCGCATCCACCGTCGCCTGCGTCGCCATCTCGACCGTGGGGCGCATCGGTTCCTCCTCGACGGGGTCCGCTGTCGCCTCGTTGAGCGCCTGTGCATCGACCGAAATCGGTTTTGTTCGAGCGTGGTTCCGACGCATGGGAGGTCTAGCACCTGAAGGCGCCCACGACGCGCCACCACCCGCGCTCAACGCGGGAGGGCTCACACACACACCGACACGAGGTATCTGCGCGCGCCGCTCGCGCCTTCGCGAGCGCCCCCTGGGGCGCGAGCGGCGCGCGCTCGTTGCTCGACGGGCCAGCCAGCCCCGCGCGGCGAGACCGCCCGGAGCGAGCGGCCAGCGGAGAAAGCGTGCGGGGTGAGCAGCCACGCCGCGCAACCCTGCGCGCTTTCCCGCTGGCGTCGAGGGCACATCCACTTCAGCCCGGAACGCGGCCGAGCGGCGCGTGGCCGACCGTCGGGCGGCCACGGGACGTGAGCGGGGAGTACCGCGAGCAGCGAGGCCGCGCCAGCCCGGACTGGTCGGTCGCGAGCGACGCACGGCGCGACCACAGGGAGCGCCGCGATGCGAACGGCGAACGGAGTGAGCCGTGAGCAAGTGGAGGGCGGCAGCGGCGAGCGGGGCGAGCCGGTACGTATCATCTGGCCAGTCGACTACGTTGCCCGACAAACCAGCTGCTAGCCTGGTGGACTCAGAACGAGCGAGGCCGCTTCGGTCATCCCCCGATCCGACAAGACCCGTGGGGATGAGGCGCGCAGCGGCGTTCTCGTGAGCACCGAGGGATCCGAGGTCTCTCGGGCAGCCGCCGTGCTGGAAGCGCACCGGCGACGATGCGAACGAGAGCCAGCGAGATGCAGTCTCGAGCGAACACGAAACGTTCGAGCGGCCGATGGTTTTCAGGTGTCGTCGCCGACGCCGGGTGTTCGGCGTCGCTACTCGGAGGGCGGTTACTTATCGAGCCGGTGAAGCAATTGCGTGACGTACGGACTGTTCTCCCAGCTCCGATGCGGACTGATCGTCGTAATCAGCGTTCGAGCCGCCTCGTGACTCAGATGGCCGTTTCGGGCGTAGTCAACGATGAGCCGCGGCGTCGGAACGATCCGCGGGCCCTCCAGTACAGCGTGTATCAGCGGGAAGTTCGTCCCACCAAACTCGTCGGTGAGAAACCCATCGACAGCACGCGCGTTTGCGAGGACGATCCCGTCGGTTTCGCCGTCATCGAGTCCGAACGTCGGCCGGGAGTCCGGTGTGTCGTCGCGTTCGTACGGATCCTCGACCGTGTAGTGGCTGCGGGCCGCGAGGACATTACTCGCAGCCGCGGCGTGGATGTCTTGATACTGCGTGATGTCATGGAGTTCCGCGATCATTTCTGGTGGTACGAATACGTCACACGATGTAAGCAGATACTGAAACGGGTCCGGAGCGTCGGCGTCGACGGTCGCGTCGGCTCTGGGAACGCCGAGACTGACGAGTGCGCTGGTGTCGGCGACGACTGTTCGGAGTCGCCGGTCGCTCATCGCTCGTCGTCAGCTGCGGGCTCGACCGCCGTCGTATCGCTATTGTAGACGTCGACATCGTCGGGAGCAGCGAGATCGAGTGGCTCGTCCTCGAGATCCGCTTTGAGAAGCCGGAGACGCTGGGCGGTTTCGGTGCCGACCAACTGCTTGACGGTCTCGAATTCGAGCTGGTCGTCGTAGTACTTCGTCGCGACGAGTTCCTGGAACGTCTCGCTATCGGCCGTCTCTGCGATGTACTCGCGTATTGCCTCGATGAGCAGATCCGTTCGATCCGTGTCGAAGAGCTCCGCGATCGCGTCCAACCGGTCGACGAGATACGCCGGCGACTGGAAATGGACCCGTCGCGGATCGTCGCTTGCGCTCATTTGATGTGCAAATTCCACACATAGATTGATAACTGTTTCGGCGCCTGCATAAAGCTTGCACATCAGCGGTTTATTAATCAACAAAGCACGCGGATCACCGTCGCTGTTGGTTAACAATTGAATCGGTCGCACGCCGCCGTAAGCGATCCCTCAAACTGCCACGTTGCCTCGCTGAACGCTCCATCGGTCTGAGCGTCCCACCGCGGGAATCCACACGGCTCGCTCACGGCCACCTGCCACGCCGGCGGCTCGACGTGCGCCACCTCGTAGGGTGGGATTTCGACGATGTACAGATACTCCTCGTCGCCGTGAATGCCTGCCCGCGGATCTTCGATTCCGTGGCCGAGCAGAAACAGCGGCTGGGCAAGATGCTGCATCCGGGCCGGATCACAGACGTCTGCGGGTGAGCTCGCGTCAACGCGCCGCTCAGCCTCGCGTGACGGATCCAGATACAGCGGAATCGCGGTGAGCTTCTCGAGGAACACGTACTGTGCGGCCGTATACGCTGGTCCGCGCACACTGGTCGTCGCCTCCAACAGCTGTTTGAGCTGCTGGAGACGTTCAAGCACACCCTCCGGATACCCGTCGGAGTGCGTGTACACCTGTGCGACTGGGTCGGTCGGATCGGTCGTCCGGCCCGCCTCGAGGGTCCGAACGAACCGGAGTTGACAGCGTGTCGACATCGGATCACGCCGGCGAGTGGCTCGCCGGCACCCATCGCGGCGAGCCACAAACCCACAAGTCGGTTTGATCGGGGTTACTGAGAAGGCAGAAGCTCACGCAGAAATGTAACTGATTAATTGGTTCGCGACATCTTCGATGCGCTCCTTGCTGATTGATGTCATATAGTATTCGACTTCGGTCGTGTCGTTGAGCGTGACAATTGACCACGGCAGGACATGGCTCCGTTTCCCGAGTGGCCCACCGTTATAATCCTCATTTCTTAGTGTAAGTGCTTCATCGTGGTAGGTCTGTGTCGAGATTAGAACAGTAATGAGCTGTACGCCGTGTGCAGGCAGGTCCGGTGCCCCTAAGATGAGTAGCGGGCGCCCCTTTTCCGAGAGTGGATCCGTTCCCCAGACGATGTCGCCACGCTCGAGTTCAGCAAACTCAGTCACTGCACCTTCTCCATCTCGTCCGTTCGCAGTTCTTCGAGTTCCTCGTCGCCGTACTGGTCATCTGCAGCCGCATGCCGCTGGTGCAGTTGGTAGGCGGCTCGAAGTCGTTTCTTGTCGGTTGTGATCGCCCAGTAAGGACGCTTGTGCCGGACAAGCCCGCGCTCTTTCAACCGGGACAAAATTGCGCTCACGGTATCAGTTTCCAACTCAAGCCGCTCGGCAATCGTCGCTGCCTTCCATGCCCGATCGTCGTGTTTGTCAAGGAACACCACGATCCGCTCTGTGTCGTTCTGTGCTGCAAACGCATCGTCGTCGGCGTTCTCAAACGTCTCGATATCGATAGCATCGCTTGACATGGGCTACTGTTGGTACTGTTGGGACATAGCTATTTGGGACAGTTGTGTTGTTTGAACTTGGTCTCTGGACCCACTGCACAGCCAGATACTCGGCCCACCGTGTGCCAGATGTCTCTGGAACCGCGGTGTGAACTGTTCGAAGACCCTACATACGTCTGCTGGTTCCCTGTTAAGATGGGTGTACACCGGTGCGACTGGGTCGGTCGGATCGGTCGTCCGGCCCGCCTCGAGGGTCCGAACGAACCGGAGTTGACACCGTGTCGACATCGAATCACGCCGGCGAGTGGCTCGCCGGCACCCATCGCGGCGAGCCACAAACCCGCAGTCGGTCCGCTCCGGCTGCCGCATAATTGGAGACGATGCGAGATTACGACTCCTTGAGCAACGAGCGGGCCCGTTGTACGTAGCTGGTCGTGTCCCAACTGCGAGCAGCGCTCATCTCGTCGAGAAGCCTCAGTGTATCGGTCGCTGCCAGCTGATCAGGGCAAACGAGAACTGACGCACCGTCGGCGTCGTGATCAGCAGCGCTGACACCTGTCTGTAGAGCGCTCACTCGTCTTCGAGCGCTGCATAAATCTCCGCGTGGCGGCGCCCGTCAAGCTTCCCCATCTCAAGGGCGATCTCGCGATGTTCGGTGTCGCTCTCGGCTGCCTGATACCGCTCGTACAGCTGGCGAACCTCGTCGTCGACCGCCGTCGAGGAATCGGTACTGGGCGTCATTATGTGTACAGTATGAGCCAATATTCCTAGTTCTTGCCGTGTGTACGATGTCGGATTCCCTCTCCCGGCTTCAGCCTTGGGTTCCTCCGTGTTCCTCTGTGAGCCTCGATAGCTGCTACTCAAGACTCGGCGGCAACACAAAGTTGTTACTCTGACGACAGAACGCTCTCTGTGGGCCACACATGCTACGATCGCGACTAACCGTGATCGGATCTGACTTTATGTTACTAAAATATCCATAAAAATATATCATTACATCTATCACGTAATGTAACGGAGTGTATTGTAACGATGAAAACCGTCACGACTCGGATCCCTGAAGATGACGAGGAGGCGTTATCTGAGCTTGAAGAAGAGCTCACCGCAGACCGATCAGAGGTGCTTCGGCGTCTTATCCGAGAGGGACTCACACACTGGCGGAAACAGAAGGCTCTGGATCAGCTTCGAGACCACAACATTACGCTCCGTCGTGCAGCTGAACTGGCTGAGATCCCGTACGTTGAGATGCTGTCACTCGCCGCTGAGGAAGGCATCGAGACCGGCTACACAACTGACGATCTTGAACGCGACCTCGATCGCATCTGATGGTTGTTGTCGATTCGTCGGCGTTGATTCCGCTCGCATGGGTTGGTCGTCTCGATCTGATCGCGACAACCGGTGCTAACGTGAGCCTCGATCGCTGCTACTAGGATAGCCACCCTCGCTTACATCTATCTTAGAACACTGGATGGGTGATTTTGGATAGACAAACAGCGAAATCGTTATCTATATTGGCGTAAGGACGTATTATGAATAACAATGCGACCTGAAGATTTTGCTGGGTCCCCTCCCGGTGAGGTTGAGATGGTTGATGGCATCTTTACCTTTAGTCCGGACCCACTCCCCCCAGATCTCGACGCGACTCATGAGCTCCTTACTGAGAATGGGAACGCGATGTACGCCGTGGGCCAGCTTTCTGACCTTGACACATGGCTTGATTCGCCCGAAGTCATTTTGAGTCCACTCATCCACCGCGAGGCTGTCGATTCCTCGAACATCGAGACGACGACCCGGCTCACTCTTTCAGACATCTACCGACGAGAAGCTGGTGAACAGCCTGGCCAGACCGAAACAGAACGCGCTGACATCGCGGAGGCTCAAAATTACGTTGAGGCGATCACAACTGGTATTCAAGCCCTCCGAGGGGGTGCTGAGCTGGATCGGGACTTACTCTGCCGGCTCCACGAACTACTACTGCAGGGGGCCCGTGGTGAACAAAAGAATCCTGGTGAGCTTCGCGAGGATCTCGTGGGTATTGACGAACCGGGAACGCCGCTTAATGAGGCACGATTTGTCCCGACACCCCCGGCGAGCATTCCATACGCACTGCGGAGTCTGCTCCAATATATCCGATCCGGGCCGACATACGCCCCGCTCATAGATCTGGCGTTGATTCATTATCAGTTCGAGACGATCCATCCATTTCAGGACGGAAACGGGCGACTCGGTCGCCTGCTAGTGATGCTGGCTCTCTACAAATGGGATCTGTTGCCCGGCCCCTACCTCTACCCGTCGTCGTACTTCAACGCGAACCGTGATGCCTATCTCGACAGGCTGCTGGCGGTGAGCCGTGACGGGGCCTGGACAGACTGGGTCTCGTTTTTTGTACACGCCATCGCCGAACAGGGCCACGAAGCATACACGGTCGCACGCGACCTCTTAGCGCTGCGTGACAGCTATCGGGAGCAGTATCAAGGCCAGGGCGTCGTCATCCACGAACTCATCGATTTCATTATCGAGCAGCCGTATCTCACGGAGCCGCAGACAGTGGAAGCCCTCGATCGGTCACAACCGGCTGTCAACCAAGCTATCCGGCAGCTATGGGACGACGATATCCTGCGTGAAACGACCGGCCAGCAGCGAAACCGCCGGTATGAGGCGACTGATGTGCTTGCAATCGTCGAACCATACAATTAACAGGTACGCGACAGATCGCGGTCTGCAGGCAACACGCGGCGACGAGCGCGACCGCCGCCCTCACACCGTGGACACTCCTCGTAGGTCCCATTACTGACTCTGTGGGTCCACTCGTCCACAGCGTTCGCAGGCGACGAGCCGCCCCCGTGGTGTGGCATACTGTGCTTGTGCTGCCGGTGGATGCGGACACGATCCCCACGTCGACCGATTGAGCACGCGAGCGGTGCGACCGAACACGAACATCACTAGCCGTTTGAACATGGCTCCCACCCGTTGGGAGCCACACAACTCTCTCCTAGCTGAGCGTCACTCCCCGTTCGTTGAATACCGGCTGGAACCCGCGATCGTGAACGGCGGTCACCAACTCGGCGTACGCCGTCCGCACCTCCGGATCCTCAACGAGGTCGCGAAACCGACTCTCAAAGCGCCGTCCATGCGCGGGGCGGCGCTTGTCCGACCGATCATGGGCTGCCTCGTGGCACACCGTGAGAAACAGATCGTGGGTCCACACGGCGCGTTTCGTGTGTGTCACCGCTGAATCGGTCAGCACGATCCGCGTCCGCCCGTCCGTCCATGCGTCAGCGGTCGCTTCGCCCCAGCAAATTGTGCGGTCGATTCCGATCGCCTCAGCGAGCGCTCGCGCGAACAGGAGGTAGCGTGCCTGTCGCGTCGAGAGGTCGGTGTCTGCCAGCCGACGATACCCCTGCCAGACGCCGGCTTCTTCCGCCCGCGCTGCGACGTCGAACCGCGATGGGAGCGCGACGTCGGTCTCAGAATCGCGTGCTGCCGCCGCCAGTCGCTTGGTGGCTAGATCGGTCGTATCGAGGATGATGGCCCCGCGCTCGACGAGCGCATCGCCGCCGTGACTGGCGCCCTCTTGACACGCGATCTGTGGGGCGGCCTGGATCCGTGCGAGACTCACCGGCGTTTCTGTCACCAGCTGGAAGAGATCGCGATCCCGCCAGCGCTCCCGCAGCGTCTCGTCGCTGACCAGGAGTTCGGCCATCTTGGCGCGTGTCTGGCTGTCGAGCTGGTCATCGTTCACTTGGTCGTATAGGTCGCAACGAGCGTCAGCGATCGTCTCCTGAATTCGGCCCCAGCGGTCACACCCCGATTGAATCGCCGTCCGGCCGAAGTTGAGCGTCAGATTCCCCTTCGAGACGACGACGCCACCCACGCCGACGTCGTGATCCGTGGTGACAAAGAGTCCGTTGCTGTACACAGCCAGTCCGTCCTCGGGCGCCTGCTCAAGGGCCAGATACGCGTCCTTGGTCTCACGCGTTACGGACACTCGACTGTCGGCGACTACCTCAAATGGATGCCCGCGATCCACGGGTTCGCCGTTGACGATGACCGCAACGTCCGTTTGGAAGGTGAGATACGCGAACCGCTCGCGGAGCCGCTCGACGATCCGGCGCCACCGGTAGCTCTCGGGATCGGGCACCTCACCCGCATAGTGGTCGATGCTCACGCAGACGCCGTCGAAGGCGTGCTCGGTCTCGACGACGACCCCCTCACGGCCAGCCACGTCTGCGACGGGCCCTGTCGCCCGCTGATCCTGATAGTCGAAACAGAGCGCGTGCTGGCCACTCCAGATGCGCACCGCACCCTTCGCGATGATCGCACCCGTCCCAATCCCCCACTCGCCGAGCGTGGTGTCGTCCGCCCGGGCTTTCGTCCCGGCACCAAGCACGGAGAGACCCCGCGTTCCCTCGTCACTCCCCAAATCAACGCCCGCGCCGTCATCACAGACGACAGTGCGCTCGGGCGTGACGCTCACCAAGACGCGTGTGGAGCCGGGACTGTCAACCCCGTTCTGGACGGCCTCACGGATCGCGTCCGTGAGATCCGCCATCTGATCTTCGATCAGATACTGTGCGACCTGATCGGCCGTGGTCATTTCGACCGTCTCGGTACGCCGCGTCTCGATCCCGGACTGATCCGGGGACGATGACTGCTTGGACATGGTGTCCACCCCTTCAGGGCACCCCACAAACCGACACTGGAAGCCGAGCCAGCCAGTAGACCACGAGGGCGACACCCCGGTGTCGGAGCCGTAGGATTGGTGGGAGAGACTCTGTTGAAATCCTATTCTTCAGATATATGATCTCCGAAACAGCCAGTCGTTGAAGAGTGCGTACTGCTCGCTTCGCTCGCAGTTTCTATCGCTGTGGTCTATCCGAGAGGCGCTCGTCTTTCTGCAGACGAACGCACTACGTACCAAGCGAGCGGTACGTGAGCCATCGCCTCCAAAGTATCCGCGGCTGACTGCCTGAACCGGCAAAGACTGAAGGCCACTGCGATGGTATTCACCACTATGTCAAAGCAGATGAACACCGTCGTCTCAGGTGACGAGTCGGATATTCACAACGAGCCTCACATTCGAGACCGGCGAATCACCGTGAGCCATATCCACGCGCTGGTCGAAGAGCGCGATCTTGACGCACGGACGGTTGCGGACCGCTTTGACCTCACTCCGTCGGACGTCTACCACGCACTGGCGTACTATCACGACCACCCCGAAGAGATGCGGGCGGTCAAAGAACGCCGTCGAGAGCTTCACGAAGCCGCAAAAGACGACCCGAGCATCATCACCGGCCCCGAGGATCTGCCAGAATCGTCGTGATGGAGGTGTCGTTTCTGCTTGACGAGAACATCGCGGCTCCACTAGCTGACAAACTCGACAAAGCAGGCCACGACGTAGAGCGTGTCGTCGACGTGAGCGAATTGGGAGAAGGCGTCGACGACACCACAATTCGTCTGTACGCCGTCCAAGAGGGGCATCTTATTGTCACCAGCGACGACGACTTTGTCCAGATGCCGGCAGACTCTCACGGTGGGGTATTTTACGTCCCCAACCAGTCGCTCCCCTCGCACGAACTCTACCATATCATCCAGCGAGTTATCGAAGCGTTCCCCAACCGAGAGGCGATGGACACAGTGACGTACATTACTACCGACTGGCTGTGAATTACAGAGGAACGCGGAGGCAGCCCCCGGCTTCAGCCGTGGGCGGAATCCGACAATTCTCATAACAACCTACGAGCGAAAGCAACTTGACTCCCCACACGAATCTTTATGATTAATCAGTGAACTACCCAAGCCTACTCGCTCACGGCTGACGCCGTTCGCTCCTTGAGGGTAGGGCTTCCTGCTTCCAAGACGCGCTTTGCAGACACGGAGGTGTCCACAGGGAGCCCAGTCTCCACAGGCGTTGATTCGGAGTATCCCACTCCTACTTTTTCGAGGCCGCGAGAAAGAATGTTCCACGCCGCGTTCGCGTCCCTGTCCGCCTCGAACTCGCAGGCGGGACAGGAATGTTCACGGACCCATAGTGGCTTCTCCGTCGAAACGCCGCACGCCGCGCATTCTTTCGTCGTCCCTCTCGGGTTCACCGCCACGAAGTGCGTCCCCTCTCGTTCGCACTTGTAGTCGAGCAACGAGAGGAACGTTCCCCACGCTGCCGACGCCGTGTTGCGGCTGTTCGACGCTGATTCGAGCATTCCCTTCACGTTCAGGTCTTCGACGGCTACGAGGTCGTACTCCCGAGCGTAGTATGCCGAGAGTTTGTGCAAGAAGTCGCGGCGCTTCCGTCGAAGATCGGCGTGACACTCCGCGACCCGTTGCCGTTGCGTCTCCCAGTTGTTCGACCCGTGTTCTTTCCGTGAGAGGGACCGCTGTTCGCGTTCCAGTCGCTCCTGTTCGGCGGAGAGATCGAGCGACCCGACTGCCGTACCGTCGGTGTCGTGGGCGTACGTGAGAATCCCCACGTCGATACCGACGCACCGCTCGGGATTCTCAGGCGGTTCCGGGGGTTCGTGATCCATTTCGACGCCGAAGGTGGCGAACCACTCGCCTGTCGGTTCCTTCTTGAGCGTGACCTGTTTAATCGTCGCGTTGTCGGGGATGGCACGATGGAGCCGAATCGGGATGTCTCCGAGTTTCGAGAGTGACAGCACAGTCTGACCGCCCTTCTTGTCGAGCTTGAAGCCAGACTGGCTGTACGTGAAACTCCGGAACTCCCGTGGCGGCTTCCACTTGAGTTGACCGACACCGTAGCCGTTCTCCTTGAGTTTGGAGAGGCTCTTGAGGTTGTGAAACAGACGTTCCACAACGGTTTGGAGGACTTTCGAGTACACGTCGGAGAGGCCGTCCCACCACTGCTTGAGGTCGGGAAGTTCCGACCGCAGGGTGGTCATGGATGGCAGTTCGCCGTGGTCGTCTTGGTACTCGTTGAGACGGTAGCGCGTGTGGTTGTAGAGTTGCCGACAAATATCGCGGTGGCGGTCTAACTCCTCGCGGTGGGCGTCGGACGGCTTAAGACGATACTTGTAGGCGTAGTACATTACGCTATTCTCGTTCCTCAATAAGTTCGTCCAATTGCTCTCGGACGAACGACGAGAGGTTGAGGTGTTGGTCCTCAATCCACTCGTCTTGGTCCTCTCGAATGGTGATTGTCTTCCGTTTCACCGTAATGCACGCTATGCACACTACACGTATAACAGCTTTGGTAAACGTGGGCCTGTGGGCCTGCGACAGAATAGTGTACGAACAGGCGATGACGGCGCTGTATCCCCTCCCTATTCGCTCCCTACGGTCGCTCGTTGAGGAAGAGGGCTTAGCGCCTATCTTCAGGTAAAAACCGAGGGGCCCTGTTGAATTCCTGTTCTTCAGAGACATTCCACTCCGAACCGGCTGGTTTCTGAAAAACGCTGCTTGACCGTCACGTGATATCGTCGATCAACTCAAACCCGTTTTTGAATCGCACACGATTCTCGAACCCGTGGGCGTTGAGTGTCACGACGATCGCCTCGCCAGCGTCGATGTCGGTCGTCACGATACAGACCTGGCCGCTTTCCGCTTCGAGCCGTTCAACTGCGGCCGCAGCAAGCGCAGTATCGGCCTTTTCGATCCGATCCTCGCTCCGATTCGAGGACCGAGCGATATACGACCGAACGTCGTCCATCACTCGTGAGACCGTCCCATTCGTGTAATCAGGTTCGTCGGCGACCGTCACCCAACCGGCATCGATAGCGCTGTTGATCGGAGTCTGACCCGGCGTACTTCGCTCCGGCGCACCACCGAGTTCGTCGTAGACTCGCTGCGGAACGACAAACGTGAGGCCGTTCCGTCGAGCAAAGTGTTCGAGAGTCGTGTACTTGTTGTTCTGCTGGCGACCACACGCGATGAACAAGCCTGTATCCGCTATCCACGCCACCGAATCCCGTCCCGGATCGCAAGGCTCACGCATCGCTCTCGTAGTTAGCCTTCGATCGTCGGGTTCTCGGTGGCATCCCGAATCTCGTCGAAGTACGGATCAACCGACTCCATATCGAGGACGACGTCTCGTAGCGCCTGTAACACGGCAATTGCGAACGCGTGTTGAAGGCCGAGTTCTCGGGCCGCAACTCGCTCCGACATGTCTCCGTTAGCGTACGGGATCGCATACGTGAGGGCGGCAGCGAGCTTTCCGAGACCGTCTCTCTCGATGAGGAGATCGAGGTCTTGATCCCGAGGCGATCGGCCGAACGCGTCGATGAGCGTTGGCGTGATCGTATACTCATTCCCCCCGAGATTTGTTGAGAGCGTAATCGGAACTGCCGAATAGGTGTGTGTCTTTTCTGTCTCGTCTCGCGTTAACACCGCAAGCTCAACGAGCGAGCTGGCATCCGAATACGCGGTCGTTCGAGGAATCTCGAGTTCATCAACAATCTCGTCGATCGTGACCGCCTCCTCCCGGAGAACAAAGGTGTAGAGTCGCGCCAGTCGCGGCTCTTCCAGCAGCTGTGCAACTGACAGCAGACCGTTGACAGCGCGTTCGGGGTCTCCAGCTGCCTTCGACATATAATTCATAATTCGTGTATTAGATAATAGTGTTTGGGGTTGCCAACTCGGACGAGATATTCCGGACACTCTGTATTGACTTCCCAAACACTGTCTACGCATCACCAATCGGATCGCTCTGTTCAGCGATCCCGTTGATCACCGTCGTGCTCGTTTCCCGAATCCGCTCACATCGCTCGAAGAGCTGATCCGCGTCGTCGTCGCTCCATGCGGCGAGATACAACGCTGACCCGTCCATCTCCAAGCCTCAGTGCCGGCCGACAACGTATGCGACCGCCTCGGCCTCGAGCTCGCGTGCTTCGCGATCGGCGGTGTCCGCTGGATCATGAAGGAGCGCGTGGGCGTACTCGTGGATGAGCGTCCCCGCCACCGCAGCCGGTGCGGCTTCTCGCACCTGAATGTGGGGCGTCTCGTCGACGTGGCGACAGACACCGTCGGCATCACCGTGCGACCACGCATCAGCACTCACCACATCGACCGTCACACCGAGTGCGTCGGCTGCCGCGAGCAGTCCAGCTAACAGCTCATCAGCTTCACCTTGAGCCGCCGTCTCCAGTTCGGGCAGCGGCTCCCCCTCCGTCTGTGAGACGTCGAACACAGGAACGGGCTTGAATCCGACCACGCCCTCATTCCACTCGTCGGGCGGCGTCTCATCGTACGCGCAGTCGCTGTCGTCGTGGTACGAGGGACTGTTTCCACAGTCGGGACACTGCCGTGAGATCAACGGCGCCCAGATCCAGATCGCCGATTCGCCGTCCTGCACCTGCCGATCGAACTCGTCTTGCCACGTCCGATACCCCGCCACCTTCGTCGCGTCGGGACACTGCAAGGTGATGAGCAGCGTGTTTCGGTGCGAGTAGTCATGAAATCGGCTCTGGACGTCGAGCCACCGCTGGAACTGCTCGCTGGCCCGGGCCTCATCGACGGCGTCGACAAGCTCGCTGAGCCACTGATCAATCGCCTGATCCATCTGGTCGGCGCGGGCGTCAGCGTCACCAAACGTGACGCGCCCGCTCGGAGAGTGGGATTCGGCCATATGCGCTCCCACCCCTCGGGAGCGCCACAAACCGACAGGCGAGGACACCCGGCCCCACCGAACGACCCGGACTGCGGGAGCCAGTCTGGAGTCGCCGTCACCGAGAAACCAGCACACACAATTTTGATTCAGGTGTGAATCGCCGTAACTTTCTTACTGATGCATGTGAACACAACACATAGTATGGGGCGCACTGCTGACCCCGACACGGCTGATTCCCCGGATCACACCCACCTCCGTATCCGCCCGACGGACACGCCGCTCACGGCTGGGGCCGTCGAGCAGGGGCTTCGACGCCTCCACGGGCTCGGAACGACCCCGAGCTGGCGTGAGCGCCTGTTCGGCAACCCTACCCAGCCCATGATCGAGTGGCGGCTGCACAGCCCTGCCGACGCCGAGGCTGAGCTTGCTCTGTACGTTGGAGGCACGGACGCGCCGATCGACACGCTGCAGGAGGGGTTACGCACAGCCTGTCCAAACGAGTACGAACTCACGCCGGCGACGCCGCCGTCGCTGCCCGACCTCGATGACGACGACGAGCCCACAGCAGAAGACGTCACCGCCGTCGAATGGGTCGGTGACGCGGAGCGACGCGACGACTGGCTCACACAGCTGACGCCGCTGGAAGCGTTTACCGACGACGACAACAACGGCCAACTCCCGCTGGCGGCTGTCGCCGAAACGCTTGCCGACACGGCTGCTGGCGCCACGTTTCAAGCCGTCTTCCAACCGTTTCGCGACTACCGTGGCAAAGTCCAGGATCGCCAACACCAGCTCGAGCACGGCCGGGACACGCCAGCAAGCCGGCTGTTTGAGCTTCTGTTTGGTGATGTGGGGGACGACACAGAAACGGGATCGCGACCCCCCGGGCATGCGACGCGCCGCCGGCAAGAGTCGATCGCCGCCACCGATCCGCAACACGCCTTCATCGTCAACGCACGCTGTCTCGTCTGGGGCGACGCGGCGCCCACCGTTGCCGACCGCATCACCGGGACGCTCACCGCGCTGTCGGGGGAGTTCTACCAAGTTGATGCCAGGATCGCTGATGACCCACACGACGTCGCGGCCGCGATCCGCGACCAGACCGTCTACCCGCCCGAGTACGACACGCTGGTGACGAAACTCCCGTGGACGCGCAACCGCAGCCGTGGGATTATTGCTGACGCGGCAACCGCGCCGGCGTTCGGCATGGTTGATGCCGCCGCACTCACCACCAGCGGCCACCGCGGACTCGCGCCGACCACCAGCGAGCGGACCGCGCTGCCGCCGCCGCCCGCGAGCCAACTTGAGCGCTATCGGGCGGCTGGGCTCACGCTTGGCCAGCCGCTCGACCAGGATGGCGAGCCCAGCGCCGAGCCGGTCGCCGTGCCACCGGCCCTCCAACCATTCCACGTCGCGTGGTTCGGGAAGACGGGCTCGGGCAAATCAACGAGTCTCACCACGGGGATGCTTGCGAATCATGCGGCCACGGACGGCGCAGACATTCTCATCACGCCGAAAGGCGATGACATGGCGACGGCGTATCTGCGCGCTCACTACGCCGAGTACGACACCCTCGAGAACGTCTACTACTTCGACTGTGCGGAGACGCTGCCGGCGCTCTCCTTTTTTGATATCCGCCCGCAGCTCGCGGCCGGGATCGACCGGACGACGGCCGTCGAAGATATCACCGACCATTATATCGAGATTCTGGCCGGGATCATGGGCGACGAGCGGTTCTACCAAGCCGTGCGCTCGCCCGATATCATCCGCCAGCTCGTGAAGGCGCTGTTCGATCCCGTCCACGGCAGCGACGCGTTCGCGCATCGCGAGCTCCAACAGGCGGCCGCCCGCTTTCATGAAACGGGTGAACCCCCAGCTGTCGTGGATGACGAGCTTCAATCGATGCTGTACAACGTCGCCGCCAACAGCCAACAATCGTTTGACGAGCTGCTCCAGGGCGTCCACAACCGCATCGAGAAGATCCCGCTCGACGAACGCGTAGGTCAGCTCTTTGATCACGTCCCCCAGGCGGGCGATCCCCACTTCGATCTGCGCGCGGTGATCGACGAGGATGCGGTCGTCATCATCGACACGGGGGCGCTGCGCACGGCCAGCCAGCAGGCGCTCACCCGGACGGTGCTCTCGAAGCTGTGGACGGCGCTCCAGCGGCGCGCCCAGACCACCGCGTCGGACGACCGTCCCTTGGTCAATCTGTATCTCGAGGAGGCGGCCCAGCTTGTCACCTCGGGGATTATCGACGAGCTGCTCGCGCAGGGCCGCTCATTTGGCTGTAGCGTCACGCTGGCCACACAGTTCCCGGGCCAGCTGCGGGTGCGGGATGAGGCGGCGTACGTGGAGCTGCTCAACAACGTCGCCACCGTCGTCACCGGGAGCGTCCCGGTGGATACGCCGCTGACCAAGCGGCTCGCGACCGCCGATCAGGATCCGGCGGCGATCGGGAATCGGTTGCGCGCGCTCGGTCGCGGCGAGTGGCTGGTGCGGCTCCCGGCGCCGTTCAGTGAGACGCCACCGGCACCGTTTCTGCTCGCGAGCGCGCCGCTCCCACGGGGGCATCCAGACAGCGAGGGGTTCCGGCCGGCCCGCGAGACGGCGGCTGCCGCCCGGATCGATGCGTGTCGCGACCGCACCCGGGCGCAGTACGGGCTTGATGTCCGCACCACCCAAGCGACGACCGGCCCGAGCGACGCTGAGTCGGACGGCGACTCATCCGACGCCGACACGGCCGCCCCGGCACGCATCGATTCGGCGCTGCCGTACACCCAGCGGCTCCCCGATCCCGTGGTGTACGACGACCAGCGGCACGCGCTCGGCTGTACGGCGTGTGAGACGTGGTATGATCCCACGCCGGACGGGCTGCGGGCGGCCATCACCTGTTGTCACGATGCCGATGCGGTCGACCGCGACGACTGTCCCATCTGTGCGTTGCCGCTGAAGCTGTCGTACGCCGAACGCCAGGAGAGTCCCGTGAGCGATGCTGGCCTCCGCTTTCTGCAAGCCGTCTACTCGGCCCACCAAGGCCAGTACGACCCGGACCTTGAGTACGATATCACCCGCGACAGCATGCGTCGGCTCGCCGAGTACGTGGGGATCGACGTCGACGAAATCGATGAGCTGCGGGAGGCGGGCCTCCTCACCCGTGATTGTCGCTACCCACACACGCTGTACACGGTCACTCCAGATGGCCGCGATGCGATCGGCGTGCGCCACCGTGAGGGGGTTGCCCACGGCGCTGGAAAAGGCGATCTGAGCGAGTCGAGTCTGCATGTGGCGATGGTGGAGGTGGGTACAGCACTACTCGAGGCTGAGTACGTCGCCGAGCCGGACTCCGCGGCGGTTCGGGTCGAACAGTACTATGCAGTTCCCGAGGGCCGGCTCGATGCGGCCGCCGTCGACGAGGCCGGCGATGTTGTCGCCGCGCTTGAGGCCGAACGCATCAATCACGACGTCACGCGGGCCGTCCCCGAGGATTACGACAAGCTGGCCGCCCAAGCGCCAGCAGCAGCCATCTGGATCGTCAAAAATCGGGCCGCCGCCCACGAGGTTGTTGCGGCGCTCAACAGGCCGCCAGATGGGGAGCCACGAGTCCAGAAAACCTACGGCGAACAGACGCGGCCCGCCGCGTTCACCATCGATCAGCCGGGACTCACCGACGTCCACACGTTTCAGTCAGTGCGGGATACGCACCTTGACAGAAACGAATCGAATCAATCAATTTCGTAGACGTCAGTCACACAGTCACGAAGTTCCTCGGCGGTTGTCCATGTGTACGCACGGTCCGCGCGCTCCATCGAGAGGAGATAGTGTGCGAACATTCCGTCGTACGCCGCATACTGGTCCTCCTCAGCTTCGTAGCTCCGATAAAACGCCCGTGTCCGATCCCGGTAGGTCGGTTGGTCGATGTAACCTGCTTCCCACGCGTGCCCCCCGTGAGAGTGTTCATATACCCCGACGATATGGTCCGCGTAGCTGACCAGCAGCTTGAACTTCGACGTGAAAAACTCCGAGATATCCAGAATGTCGTCCATGAGGAACGCCTCGACGTCGGCATCTGCATTCGAGGCTGCGGCATCGCATGCAAGCTGGTCGCGAACCGCTTCCAACCGTGGCCGTTCTGTCTCACCGTAGGAGCCGAGTACAAAGTAGGAGGTGGTGTTGATGAACCGTCCCAGGTTCTCGTGCATCGCAGTCTGGATCGACTCGACCCGTTCGGGGGTGAGCGTCTCGCCGGGTTGCTCACCCAAGTTGTCGATGACTGCACGGGTAGCGTCACCGGTGGTCATGCTGGGACCCACACATTCCCGACACCTAACGGTACGGAAAGGCGACCGGAAGTAGAAAATACACGGACGCTGCACACCACTTCGAGTTTCACCGAAATGGTTATCTGACTGGACCACACATAATGAGATATCATGTCCCGGCCCGATGCCGCCTCGTTCACGCCAGCCGAGACGACGGCCGGCCTCGATCCGATCGCAGCGCTGAGTGCCCTTGACGATACGACCCGTGCGAATATTATCGGGACGATTGTCGGCCATCCGGACGGCGCACCATCGAAGAAGGAACTCGACTACTACAACCCGAGCGTCGCGGCGTCGACGCTCACCGGCCATCTCAGCCGGCTCGAAGAGGTGGGGCTGATCGAGGTCATCGAACGGGACCGCGAGGGACTCGCCCGGGGGCAGCCGTACCGGTTCTTTCAGTGTACCGACGCCGCTCGTGCGCTGTTCGACCGGAACAACCTCTTCGAGCCGGCTGCATACCAAGCGCTGTTCGCCGACGTCGAGAAAACAGATGAGATCAAGGCCGCCGAAGCCGTCGACCGCCCACCCGGACGAAGTCGAAAGTGATCACCGATACTCCGAGATGGTTCGGTATGGGACGTAGTAGCCGATCTCGTCGATCCACGTCGACAGCCACCTGTCAGCGGTTGGTTCATCGATTTTTCCGGCGTCAATTGCGGCCAACAGGACGCCAACTGACCCAACAACGGTCACGCCCTGATCTTTCGCAAACGACCGGGCGTCTCCATCATCGGTTAGCAGTCGACCGTTGCGTGCGTCTGCGAGGGCGAACGCCTGTGCTTCACCGGGATCAAGATGACCACTAACAACACGTTCTCTATTTGCGACTGTATCCGAGACCGCCGCGACTGGAATCTCGTCGTCGAGCGTATCGAGTGCTAACTGGAGATATGGATGGTCATCAACGCCGTATTCGAGTTCCTCGCGAACGACCGGCACGGTACAGATCTCAGTGAGAGCTGAGATCACCCACAATTGGTTAATGTAGGCAAAATTCGAGAGGACAGTCGTGTTGAGAACGCTCGGATTCGCTGGAATACTGTCACCCGGCATTTCCCAGGTTACTCCGTATTATCCGAGTCTTCATCATCGAATTCGAGTTCGCGTGCTGCCGCTACCTCCTCGGCTACGTCGTCGTCGTTACCGAGTCCGAGGCGGAGTTCAACGTCGTGCTCACGGAGGATCTCACGCATCGTCCACCGGTCAACAGCAGCAAGTCTCGCAGCATCACCCAGTGTAATGCGTTCACGTTCGTAGAGCGCAACTGCAGCCGCAATACGCTCGTTTTCGTGGTCCTCAAAGTATTCACGCACAAACTCTCGCAACGCGTCGCTCTTGCCTCCGAACACACCAGCCTCGACAGCACCTTCGATGAGGAGGTCTAGATCGTCTGGATACGAGCCGGTGATTCGCGCCATCGTTCTACCAGAGCCTACGTCTTCATACTATTTATGAACTCCGGCAGACTTCCAGATGTACTGCGAAGACCGGGCTCAATACCTGCCCCAGCACCGCGGCGTCGACGCTCACCACAGCTGCCACCATCCATTTGATGGCTCCTCGCGTGCCGCCTCAAGCGCTTGTCGCCGTTCACGCTCGTCATGCAGTTCCTCCCGCAGGCGTTCATTCTCCGCTAACAGTGACTCCACCTGCTCGGTGAGCTCCTCAATACGAGCACGCCGTGCCTGGATACGCTGCGGGTGGGCCGCTGGTAGGTCGGAATCCCCAGCCGGGGCTGTGCCCGCTGTGGCGTCACCGTCCGAATCGAGAGATGCGGCGGCTGGTGCTGACATCGCGTCGCCCGTGGCAGCGTCGGCTGCGGCTGTCGCCTCCCTAGCGGCAGCGCTGCTGTCTGTGGGGGCCGACTCCGCCGGGGAGCCATCCCCAGTCGATGAGGTAGTCGCCTCGGGCGGGGTGTACCCCTCGTCGGTGTGGGCGATCGCGCGCTCGACAGTCTTTGCGCCGTAGGTGCTTCCGTCGGCGTAGTGGACGTCGTCCCACTTGTCACGCATGAGTCCCGAGCGGCGAAACAGCCGGTCCACACGCTGGGGGTCACCATCCGTCCAAAAGGCGAGCAGACGACACAGCGCGAGATCCGCTTCTGAGTGGC
Source organism: Halorubrum sp. B53 (assembly GCF_059752395.1). Lineage (NCBI taxonomy): Archaea > Methanobacteriati > Methanobacteriota > Halobacteria > Halobacteriales > Haloferacaceae > Halorubrum > Halorubrum sp. B53. The sequence goes on from NZ_MWTH01000006.1 coordinate 94,179, forward strand.
TCTCGTAGCCGCTCGCCGAGCCGTTCCACAGCCGCGTGAACTTCTCGCCGTTTGCGGCGGTTTGGGCCCGCTCGAGGAGCTCGTCGTCCGACACAGCCGCGGCATCGGGAGCGGTGGCATGTGGGGGTGCTGAGGGCTGGTCGGTCGTGGCGTCTGCTGCATCAGCCGGTGTCGTCTCTGCGTTTGGTTTCGACCCCGAATGTGCGTCCAGCAGTTCGGTGTCGTGGACCGTCTCGATAGCGTCAGTTCGCTCGTGGACGTCAGGCGGCGTGGCAGCGACGTGGTCACCGGTCACGGTAAAAAAGCGCGAGCGGTCGTACAACTCGAGGTTGCCGGCCCGGTTTCGGCCATCTGGAAGCGTCCCGGCAACTAGAATGTGGTATCCGGTCCCTGAGGGGCTCACCTCCGTATACGAGTCGAGCTGATCGATGATGGTCTCGGCCCAGTCGGTGGGCTTGCCCGTCTCGGGATCCCGACAGTCATCCAGATCGATCCCGATCAGCGGATCGTCGGCGGTGAACACGAAGCCGACTCCGGCCATCCCTGTCGTAGATACCGCCTCGCGCGCCGTCTGAAACCGTCGCCAGGTGTCCGGGTCGGTCGTCGACGCAAACTGGGTTGTCTCGGGGACAATCGGCACCTTGGTCGGGGTTCCGTTCCGTTCGTGGGTGCGCCAACACACCCACTGGTCACGGTCGGTGAGCGCCGCCGGGAGGGCGTCAGCCGTGGGTACTTCGCCCATCGCTGATCGTGTGGCCCGATCACACAGCACACGCAAATAAGTATCGCTGCCAGCAGCGCCCCGAGGCTCACACGGACGGACGTTGGCTGGTGAGATGCCATCGAGCGCGCCCCTAGACGGCAGGCCACCGGCTGGTGTCACCACTCCGCAGCGAATGGTCCCGCAGGTTGGGCGCTCGCCCGCGAACATCACGGCTACCCAGGGGCCGGGTCCTCCGCAATCACCCTGTGTGCAACGGGTGCAACTGTTCGCGCAAGGTGGTCGTTGTCATCCCCTCGCACCCAATCGCAGGGTGGCCCCACGCACACGCGACGCCAGCGGCTCACAAACTGCCGGACGGCGGCCGGGTGGCGCGCCTGCAGGCGCCGGTCGGCCAGCGCGCTGTGTGCCCGACAGCCTCACGATATCTCAGATCGCCGAAAGGCAAGATCGCCGTCACCACCCCCATGGTCGCGGGGGTGATCCGGGAGTACGGCGATCGCGTATCAGCTCTCGGACAGCGGTATTCGTGGTCGTGTGCGCAGTGGCTCGCCATCGCGCTCAGTGACGGCCGCCGTGCTGGTGTGGCGTCAGGCTGTGGTGCGCCCGCTCTCGGTGGCTCCCGGCCCTGTGTGTGGCGTTGTGCTGTGTGGGTGGCGATTGCTGTGCGTCCCGCTTTCAGCTAATTCACCGATTGGGAATTGCGGCGGGGACTTCCCTGCAACCGCCCCCCGCTCGCAGCTCGGCGCTTGCTCAAAGCCTTCGCTGGGGGAGCGAAGTGTCCCCCACCGAGCTGTCGCCACCCACGGGGCTTGCAGCGTGCTAGCTGCTCGGCGACGACGGCGATGGGAGTTACGACGTGCTCCTAATGAATGCAAGGCGGAAACCCGCGTCTTCAGGCGCGGGAGGAAGCCGACAACATTGACACAACCCACGTTCGGTAAGGGGCTGACTCCCCCACACCAATCCAAAACATAATAAATACACGCTACTACATATGAAGTACAGATGGTGGACGACTCAAGCACTCGAACTGTTCCCGTCAAGCTCGACTTGGACAAGAGTGCCGCTGACCTCCTCCACCAGACCACCGACCACTTCCTTGACGCCGCCAACCACGTTGTAGACGTAGCGTGGGAACCAGACTGGAAAATCACCAGTAAACAAAAACTCCACGACCTCACGTACTACGACGTTCGAGACAACTCACCGCTCCCGGCCAACCTCGTGCAAGCCGCACGAAACCGCGCCGCAGAAGCCGTCAACGGTGTTATTGAACGCTGGAAGGAAGGGAAGAAAGCCTCGAAACCCCACTTCACGTCTCGGTTCGCCAGCTACGACGCGAGAACCATCACCGTCAACGACGACCACGCCACACTCGCCACAATAGATGGACGAGTGACTGCGGAGTTCGTCCTTCCTGACGAACACCGTGACACGCCGCACTCGGCGTACCTATTCAACGACGACTACGACGTGAAAGGGGCCACGCTCCACTACGACAAGGTAGAGGATTGTTTCTACCTTCACGTGCGGACAAAGCCCGCCGTGAAGAATAATGATGCCGACACAGGCGATGCCACGCACGTCTCCGTCCTTGGTGTTGACCTCGGTATCACAAACATCGCAACTACCTCAACCGGGCGGTTCTGGAGCGGCGGCGAACTCACCCACTGGCACTGCGAGTACGAGAAACGCCGAGGCGACCTGCAACAGACTGGGACTCGATGGGCACACATCAACGTTCAACGAGTCAGTCGAAAGCAGACTGGGCGCTTCGAGCAACTGCTTCACACCATTTCGAATGAACTTGTTGAGGAAGCCCTCGAAAACGACTGTACGCATATCGTGTTCGAGCAACTCAACGGAATCCGCGAACGCTTGCCGCACGCAAAGGCGGTTCACAAGTGGGCGTTCCACCGATTGTTCGAGTACGTCACGTACAAGGCTGAATCAGAGGGGCTTGTGGTGAAGCAGATTAATCCGGCGTACACGAGCCAGCGTTGCTCGAAGTGTGGGTTCACCCACGAGGACAACCGCCCACACAACAAGGGACAGGACGAGTTCGGTTGTCTAAAGTGTGATTACGATGTTCACGCGGATTACAACGCCGCGAAGAATATCGGCTTGAAGTATCTCCGCGACCAGCAAAAGTCTGGACGTGGAGGCGCACCCGTAGGCGTGCGCTTGAACAGCGGGACGTTGAACGTGAATGGCGAATATTCGCCTACCGTGATTAACGGTTAGAACGGGAGTCCACGCTGAATGCCACGCCTTTCAGGGCGTGGTAGCTTACTCCTGCGCGTACTCAACGTCGAGTGCGAGGTCCGCCTCCGTGTAGTGGCGCTGGATCTTGCGGTCACCGAGAAGCCGGTGGAACGCCGCCTTCGAGAGACCGGCGAGCTCTCGTGCCTTCCCGAACGAGAGATATCCCTCCCGGTACAGTGATACTGCGAGCTCCTGCCGGACGATCGGTTCTCGATCCTCCGGCGGTGCCGCAATCGCATCTAGCACGTCGGATGGGAGATCGATACTACTCATACAAACTAATTCGGTATTATGCTACTTAGTAGCGCCGTTTGGGTATGTATCCGTCCAGTTTCGCTGACGCCGGCTTCCTCGTCGAGCCCACGGTCGACGCGCTCACGGAGCGACTCGACGCCGCGCTGGGTGGCGCCCGGCCACCGATATCGCCCGTCGCCCACGCACAACAGTACGACTGGGACGCGATTACCGCGCAAGCAGCAACAGCCTATTCCATTGACGGCGGTTGAATACTGTTGGTCGGCTTCATCCCCGCGCTGAAGCGCGAGGCTTTCGCCTCGTATTTCTCGTAAGAGTGCTCAGTCTTAACCAACACCGGCCACCAGTCGCCCGCGTTGTTGGTTAACACCGCCGTTTCACAAGTCATTCTGGTAACCATTTCGTCAGCGCTGGACAAATTTTATTATTGAGAGTCACAATAGAAGTCATGTTCCACGATACCACACCACAACCTACGTTCGCCCCCTCCACTCATGTTCACCCGTGCCCCGCCGTCGCGTCCCGTCCGTGTCTCGGTCCGCGCGGTCTGTCGCCGCGTCGCAGTCGGCGGTCTGGTCCTCCTGCTGTTTGCCGTCGAGCCAGCGGCCGCCCAAGACAGCGCCGTCTGTGAGGTCGATCGCCTGCCAGGCATGATCTCCGGGTTCTTCCAGCTGACCACCGCGGTCGGGCTGCTCGGCTTGGTGATCGTGTGGCAGGCCGATTCGCTGATCGAGCTGTTCACGTTCCGGCCCGAACAGCGGGAGGGGCTCAAACGCCACAAGCGAACCGCGCTGCGGTCGACGGTCATCTTGGTCGTGCTCGGGCCGCTGTATACGGTCGCCGGCAGCGTGATGAACCTCCCGCTCGCGGAGTGTGTGGAGTTGACTCCGTGGTAAACGATGCGCGTGCGCCACTGGGGCTCCCGGCTCGCACTCTCGCTGGTGGCTCTCGTGTCGGTGCTGGCCGTGAGTGCCGCCGCGACGCCCACAGAGCCGCCGCCCGCGAATGAGACGCGGACTGTCGACGCCCGCGATCCGGATCCGTGTCTGTCGCCGGCGCAGTATACCGCCACGTACGGTCAGGCGCCCACCCGCACCCAACAGCTGGCGACGTGTACGGATCTGACGTACGACGCGCCACCCGCCCACGCCGCGACCATGACCGCCCAGGCGTTCGCGGCGTTCGAGCCGGGTGGTGCGAACGCGAGTGTCTATCCCCCACACGCCGACCGCGTCTCCCGCGGCGCGATCGCTGACGCGCACGCCACTGTGGTCGCGATTCATCCCGCAACCCGGGTCCAGCTCGATGCGACCACCACTCGCCAGTATCTTGCGCCGACGGGGACCGTTCGGGCGCTCGTCGATTACCGGGTGCGGGGGGCGTTCGGCCCGAATCGGTCGCTTATCGGTCATAGAGTGCAGCGTGTCACCGTCACAATCGGCGATGAAGAGGTCGCTACGACCACCGGAACGCAGACGCCTGCCCTCTCGTACACCACAACCCGGACCGGCGACCAGCCGCTCACCGTCACCGCGACGATTGCGGTGACGACGGCGCCGAACGGGACGCCGGCGAATGCGACCACCCAGACGGTGACGGTCAGCGACACGCGGTCGGTGTGGATTCATCGGCTCCACCCGGACGCGTACACCGCCCAGTATCCGGATGGGAGTCGCGGGCTCGCCGTGTATCAGGGCCAGCCGTGGCACGGGCTCACGCTCACCGCCAACGGTACCCACCGCGTGCGGGGTGTCTGGCGCTACTATACGGCGCGGGACCCTCGTTGGGAGCGGCTTCGGGTGGCGCGGGCGACGGGGACGAGTCGCCTCGAGCAGGGGGTGCCGGCGCTCGAGGTCGTCGCGTACCCGTCACGGATCGGCCCGCGTACGATGCCGGTGCGTGACGGGCCCACCCTGACCGCGGTGTGGGGTGTGGAGACGGCGACGCCGGCCGCGCGGCTCCACGAGAACGTTTCTGTTGGTGTCGTGGACGACGCGTACACCCGATCGTATGGGTTGGCAGTGCGCAGCGACGCCACACAGCTCGAGGCGGTCCGGCTCCACGGCATCGTCCGTGGCGTGTCGGCGCCACTGACGTCAGTCACGCCCACCGAACGGCCGATTCGTCAGCCGGAGCTGTCGGTACGGCTCACGGACCGGCGTGCGGCCTCCGCGACGCTGGTGGTCACGCTGACCGACCCCGTGACGGGTGCGCCGATTCGACCACGTCGATCGAACGCCACCCGCCCGATTGTGGCCGACGCGCCGCCCGGCAAACTCTGGGTGAACGGCGAGCCGCTCACCGTCGGGCCGAACGGCACGGCACGACGCACGCTCTCGGAGCCCGGCCTCTATACGGTTCGCTTCGAGCCCGCCTCGTGGCGCGCCACTACCCCTGCGTATGTGGCTGCCAGCGACACCGTGCGCTGGCATCCGCTCAGTACTGTCGCCGGGTGGGTGCAGCTGCTCGAGACCGTGCTGTGGGGAGTGATCCCGATTGCTGTCGCGTGGGTTGCCGGCCGGCAGATCGCACACCTTTTGTCCCGTGAATCACCGCCATGAGTCACACGCCATCATCCCCACGACGCCGTACCGTGCTCACAACGATCGCGACCGGCGGGCTCGTCGCTGTCAGTGGTTGTGCCAGCGATGCCTCGAGCGAGCCCGGACCGGGCGCGTTCTCGGCCGTCCGTGTCGAGGGCACCGCGTTGGTCGTCGAGTACGACGCGGAGACGAGCGCTACTGGGCTGGCTGTGATTGCGCCCTCTGGCGAGGCGTTTGCCGAGCGGGAGCTCACGCCGGGGGCGAGCCGCGAGACGATTCCGCTTGGGACGTCGTACCCGCCGGGGACCTACACCGTCCAGCTGGTTGATGCTGATCGCGTTGTGGCTGCCGTTGAGCAGTTGTTGCGACCAGAACTTGTGATTCAGGATCTGAAACTCGGTCGAAATCACCCTGAGGAAATGTACGAAGGGGCTGAGGAGCTAACCATCTCCACAGAAGTCATTTTGGATGTCAAAAATACAGGTACTGGTCCAGAGAAAATCACTCAACTACGATTTAGCGGTGATGTTCCTAACCCAACACCCGATGAGTTCTCTGGGAGCGGGATTGCAGCGATAGAGAAGCCTGTACGATATACTAATCCCATTATTGAGCCAGATGAACTCCTTACCATCTACTCTGAAAGCCTCCCGTTTTCACCAAGCGGAAGTGAGGTTGAATGTACATCTGAAGGAAATAGTGGCCAATTTAGAATCTCGTTATCCAGTAATGTAGTTGAACAAGATACTGAGCAGACATACAACGTCACTTACAGGGGGAGTAGCCTCTCAGACTGTCAAATCACTATTGAGAGGGAGATCTAATGAGTGGGGTCTCACTTGTTGATGTTGGGTTTCAGTGGTTCACCGATATTCTCAGCCAGCTAATCGAATGGTTTACAGAGGCTATCACAAATGGGTATCGCGATCTCACTGAGGCACTATTCGGTACTCCCGTGCCAGAAACTTCAAATGGGCTTCCTCTAGGACCGCCGGAAAACACGCCATGGATACGCATTCATGAGTCACTAGTCGCTGGTGATGTGACACTAATTGCCTTCCTGATTCTGCTCGTATGTGTCCAAGGACGTCACACACTTCGAATTTTCAATCTCACAGATCCAATTAGGAGCAGACAGGTTCGTCGTTCTGCATGGACAGGAGGAATTCTGATAGCGACTTGGTATTGGGTTGCTGTGATTGCATTATATCTTGTTGATGGGTTTGCGATTTTGCTTGTTCCTTCTATAGGTACTGTGGCTACTGGCTTAGCCGATTTCTTCACAGTCACTATCTCGAATCCACCTCTTGGATTCTTTCTCACTTTTATAGGCGCGGTAGCGATGTGGACACTCCAAGCACTGTTGTTCCTCCGGGAGATCCTCTTGTACGTCGCGACCTATGCTATGCCGATAGCAATAGCGGTGGCATACAGTGGTTTGCCAGTTATATCGAATTTAGCAACACGTGTTGCTGTCAAATTCATCCCTCTTGCAATAATGCCACTTCCAGTTGGGCTGTTATTTCGCGGTTATGGACTCCTGTTTCCTAACGGTCCAGACTCACTTCTTACTCCTGACAGCGCATTTTTCAGATACATCATCGCGGTCTCGCTGCCGGTGCTCAGCGTCTGGATAATCTGGAAGCTGTTCGCGTATACGACGCCACGCTTGGTCCGGAGTATCAGCCGTGTGACCGGGCTCACCGCGACCGCCGGCGCGGTTGCTGGGGCTGCGACGGTCGCGGGCCCGTGGGCTGGCGCCACGGCGGCCCGGTGGGGGCCGAAAGCCGCGGTTGGTCATACCGTCGCCAAGCGGGTTGCCCGAAACGACAGCAGTTCGGACTCGAGTGGTGACTCAAGCAGTGAACCACCCTCGACGGCAGCGACGTCGTCCCCCACCGTGCGCAGTCACGAGGGTGGGTGGGCGTCGTACCGCCGCACCGAAAATGAACCACGCCCATGAGCACGGATTCAGACACCCCCGCGACCCGTCGCGTGATGCGCTCGCTTGACGCCGACCGGCGACTCCCACTCATCGGCGTGTACGAACGTGACCTGTACGTGTTGCTCAGCTTTCCGATTGCGGGGCTCGTGGTTGGGGCGGCGCTTGGGATTGAGCCGCTCGTGTTCCCGCTGGTGTGTGTTGGCTTTGCGATTGGAGTGGCTGTTGTGTATGCGGCTCCCAGACAGCTCCCGGCGAGCACGTGGCTTGCCGACCTGGGGCGGTTCTATCTGCGCCGGCCGCGGGTGACCCTCCACGAGGCGGTGGGGGCCGCCTCGACACCGGACCCGGACAGTGAGACGACGGTCCCACAGCCCTTCGTTGTCGACGAGCAGACCCAAGAGCTGACCGCGCTCAAGCGGGCGTGGCCGGGCCACGGCGCCGTTGAACGGACAGATGGGCGGATGGAGACGTTTCTCGAGCTCACCCCGGGCAATATGGATTTCGCGATGGCTGACGAGTGGGCCGCCCGGCAAGCCGTGGGTGAGGCGTTCGCGAATCAGGAGCTGACCTTCGCGCTCACGTTGTATACGACGACCGATCCGTACCCGGCGGCGACGCTGGTTGACCAGTTGGATGATCGCCTCGCCGACCCGGCCGTGAGCGAGCGGGAGTCGGTGCGGGCGTTGATCGCCGCCTACCGTGATCAGCGGCCGGCCGAGCTGGCAGAAACGCAGCAAGTGCGCTACTTTCTGGGGGTGTCCGTGGCGCCGTACGAGGTGTACGAGCGGCATCCCGAGGAGCGCACGCCGGCCGAGCGACTCACCACGCTGCCGGTGGTTGGCGTGTTGGCGACGCCGTTCGTGACGCGTCGCGATCGGCTCACCGACGCGGAGCTGCGGGGCGCGCAACTCACAAAGCTTCGCGAGCGGGTGCGGACGGTTGAGACGGAGTTCGTCGCCAAAACCAGTGACTGTACGGCGCGCCGACTGTCGACGGCCGAGATTCTGGGGTTGGCCACGCAGTTCTGGAACGGCACTGAGCTCACAGAGACGCCCGTCGCTGACCGGGCCGGTGTGGACCACACGGAGCGAGGTGGCGCCGATGCGTGAGCTGCTGCTCCTAGTTGGTGGCGTTGAGTCGCTGTCGCCGTCGTTGCTCGTCGGCGGCCTGATGGCGGGGGGAAGCATCCTCGTCGTGGGGCTCCTGTTGGGGGTGTGGCTGCAGGCGCGCCAACCTGATCGTGATCCGGAAGTGGATCTGTCGGCGTTCGTGGAGCCGCCTGCGGGAGCGCCACAACGGGATCTGGAGGTGGCCCCACCCCGTGAGCGCCAGCAGGACGCGGTCGCGCCGGCAGCTGTTGAGTGGGAGAGTCGGTGTGCTCGGGTGGGCGATGAGTGGACGACCACGCTGTATATCGCGGGGTGGCCGGATTATCCGAGCGATGGGTATCTCAGCGAGCTGTTCACGCTCACCGATGTCCGGTTTCACGTGACGGCGCATTTCCGCCCGCGGGATCAGGAGCGGGCGCTCGACCAGCTGCAGGCGACCGCCGACGATCTGAAAGTGGATGCGGATCTCGAATCGAGCGTCCGCAGCACGTATCTGCAGGATCGGGCGCGTGAGGCGGCGGCGATGTATCGCGCCGTCGAAGCCGGCGCGCGGGTGTTTGCACAGGCGCTGCTTGTGACTGTGCGGGCCAACGGCCGGGAGACCCTCGATCGGGATGTGCGCCGGGTGAAGCGAACCCTTCGTGAGCAGCCCGCGGAGCTGGCGCCGAAGACCGCAATCTGCGCGCAGGATCGGGCGCTGCGCGGGGCGGCACCGCTCGGCGGGCCCGTGTTGGATCGCCGGACGACGTGTGTCAGCGGCGCGGTGGGCGCTCTGTTGGCGTCGCCGCATCGCCCCACGCTGTTGGAGCCGGATGGCGTCGAGGTGGGAGTGCATCGGCATACGGATACGCCGGTGGTGATCGATCCGTTTGCGCGTGAGAACGGGTACGCCACGTTCACCGTCGGGGATCCGGGGTCTGGAAAGAGTTTCGGCGCGAAACAGCGGTTTATTCGGTCGGTGGCCCATCACGAGGACCGGATCGGGGTGATCTTGGAGCCGCTCAACGACTGGGCGAGCGTGGCAGACGCGTTGGATGCCCAGCGAATCACGGTGGGTGGGACACTGGGGATCAATCCCCTTGAGATCACGCCGATGCCGCCACACGTCCGTGGGAAGCTTGGGGCTGACGCAAGTCCCTTCACCGAAAAGAAAGAGCGGGTGGTGAGCTTTCTGACGAACTTCTTTGCGCAGCGCGGGATCACGCTTGGGGATCGACGGACGACGCTGGAGTTAGCGATTGACGCCGCGTACCGGGAGGCGGGGATCACGGAGGATCTGACGACCCACGACCGGGAGAGTCCGACGCTGCGGGATGTAATTGATATGCTTGAAGCGTTCGTGGCGGCACCAAAAGAGCAGACGCTCCGGATCGAGGCCGAAGCCGAGAAGCTGCAGGCGGACGCCACGTGGCTTATTGATCAGTTGCGACCCTTTGCGCCGGACGGGCAGTTTGCGCATCTGGGGCGATCCAGTGAGATTGATTTTTCGGACACCGATCTGCTGTATTTGGATCTGGCCCAACAGGAGGGGCGTGTCGGCGGGCGGACGACGCTGGTGATGCAGTTGCTTATTTCGTTGGTGTACGAGCGAGCTAAACAGACGGACAAGGAGGTGGTGTTCGTGATCGATGAGGCGCGGTACGTGTTGCGTGATGCGGAGAATCTGGCCTTCCTTGAGACGATCTTTCGACATCACCGGCACCACGATCTGTCGCTGCAGTTGGTTACCCAGACGGTCGATGAGTTCTTCGAGCGGTCTGAAGCCGAGATGATTCTTGATCAGTGTGCGATCAAGTACTTCCATCGGTTGGATGGGATGGACGACCACTGGGCCGACGAGTTCGGGTTAAATCACGCCCAAAAGCGGTTCGTGCAGGAGGCGGTGCCGGGGAACGAGGAGCTCGGGTATGCGGAGGCGCTCGTGGGGGTTGATGGGGAGTGGCGGGGGATCGAGGTGCGGGCGTTGGACGCTGAAGCGGCAGTGATCGAGAATGAGTACGACTGAGAACACACAATCTGTTTGAACGTACCTAATCTGGGATCATCTAGATCATGTCTGTCCGTGTCTGAATACACGTTGAGGGCTTCCAGAGCCACGCAGATCACACCCTCCCGATTAGATTGTCGAGCTCGCTGCTTGGCTGGTTACTTTTCCCCCTCAAGGGGACCGTGGTTCCGCCATCACCACGCTGCTGTCATGGACATCGTAGTCCATTTATATAGTGTCATCATAATGTACAGCTAATGCTCTCCGGGTGGCAGTACCGGCTGCGCAGCGTCGGCGGTGTCGCAGTCATTACTGCCCTGGCGGTTGCGGTCGCCAACAGCACGGTCACCCACGCGCTGCTCACGCGGCTGCCAGTTGTGGGGCGCCTGGCGGCGGATGCGCCGATGGGTGCCGAACTCGTGTTCGAGATGGTGACGACGGTCGTTATCGTTACGGCGGCGTTTCTCCCGTTGTACAAGCCACGGCCGCGACGGATTCTCGACACGGTGGCGCTCACCCAAAAGCGGGTCTTGGTCGCGATGGTCACGCTCGCTGCGATCGGGTATTTCGATTATACCTATCGGCTCCCACGGGCGTCGCTCATCGCGATCACGCCCTTGTTGCTCGTGACGTTGCCTGCATGGTTCGTGTGGATTCGACACCGGCCGACCGGTGACGCCGAGCGGGCGGTCATCGTCGGAGATGATCCGGACGCGATTGAGGCGCTCGCGGCCGACACCGATATCCCGCTCCTGGGGTATCTCTGTCCGACGAGTGCATTCATGGCTGAGGCGTCATCGCAGCCGGTGGCTGCTGTTGCCGACGGTGGGGTCCAATTGAATGGCTTGGCACGGCTGGGTGGACTCTCACGGATCGAGGATGTGTTGGTCGAGTACGATATTGATACGGCTGTGTTAGCCTTTGAGCACACGGATCGCGCCGAGTTCTTCGGCGCGCTCGATGCGTGTTACGAGCACGGCGTCGATGTGCTTGTTCACCGCGATCACGCCGATCGGGTGTTGACTGCAGAGAGTGATGCCGGGACGCTCGTTACCGTCGACGTCGAGCCGTGGGACATCCAAGACCACATCCTCAAGCGCAGCTTTGACGTAGTGTTCTCGTTGGTTGGGTTGGTGATGTTGAGTCCCGTCATTTGTGCGATTGCGCTGGCGATCAAACTGGATGATGGCGGGTCGATCCTGTATAGCCAAGAGCGCACCGCAGTGTTCGGGGAGACGTTCGAGGTGTTCAAGTTCCGATCGATGGTCCCCGAAGGGGAATCCGTTGAGCCGGTAGATGATGAGGTGAATGATCGAATCACGCGTGTAGGGCGCGTGTTGCGCCAGACGCATCTCGACGAGATTCCACAGCTGTGGTCGATCCTTGTCGGAGACATGAGCGTTGTTGGGCCGCGAGCCGTGTGGACTGAAGAGGAGTCGCTGTTGGAGGCGCAAGAACAATCGTGGCGTAAGCGGTGGTTCGTCAAGCCAGGGCTGACCGGACTCGCGCAGGTGAATGGTGCGAAAAGTACGGATCCAGAAGAGAAGTTGCGGTACGATCTGCAGTACGTCAAACAGCAGTCGTTCACGTACGATCTGAAGCTTGTTGTTCGCCAGGTCTGGAAGGTCGGACTTGATGTTGTGGCGACCGTTACCGGATAATGCTCCTGAACAAGCCACAGATGTGTTTTTGCGATGCAAACTCTCCGAGCCGAACTGTGATCAAATATTTCCCTTTAAAACCATATGACACATCTGGTTAAAATACAGATTGGAAAACGAACGGATCGCGGGACTCAACGATGAAAGTGAGTATAATTACACCCGTATATAACGAACCGCGTATTCAACAAACATTCGAGTCTATTCTCTCACAACGAGACGTTCCTGATATCGAAATTATCGTAGTCGATGGAGGATCGGCCGACAAGACACCGAAGATCATCGAGAACTATGCCGACTGTATCGATGTTCTCATTCGGGAATCTGATGACGGTGTATACGATGCAATGAACAAGGGCATTAGACGTGCTAGCGGCGATATAGTCGGGATTCTTAATGCGGATGATAGATATCAAGATTCCAACGTGATTCGATCTGTAGTCGATGCCTTTGAAACAAGTGGAGCGGAACTCTGTTACGGTAATCTCGTATACGTTAATGATGACGATGAGGTCGTACGGTACTGGCAAAGCGGTGAATACCGGCCACGAAAGTTCTATTATGGATGGATGCCGCCGCATCCGACGGTGTTCGTGAGAGGGGATGTCTACGAGCGGTTCGAACCGTTTGACCTCAATTTCTCGATTGCTGCCGACTACGAGTTGTTGCTTCGACTCCTCTTACGCCACGACATTTCGGCGACGTATCTCGATAAAGTTCTTGTTCGAATGTCCTTGGGCGGGAAAAGTAATGAATCACTTACGAACATCGCTAAAGCCAATCTGGAAGTTTACGAATCTTGGTTGAAGAACGACTTACGTGGAGGTATCCATATACCACTCATCAAGCCACTGCGGAAAATACCTCAGTACTTCCATAGCTATGAGGATAAAGTACAGTAAATTTCGTCTAGCACCCAAACACACTCCGCAATCCTGATCGTGAAACTGGTTCCGGTGGCTACAGATGAAAACATAGATGAAGGCACGTGTTTATTCTTCCATCAGATGAATCTCGACTCCCAACTTGTAGATCGTCCGGTGTTCGTCACCGGTGCTGACGGATTCGTCGGATCACACCTCGTCGATCGACTCGTCGGACTCGGGGCAGACGTACATGTTTTCGTTCGAGCAACCTCTAGTGGAGAATTAAACAACATTCGCCACCACAGAGATGAAATCACGGTACATCGCGGCGATCTCCGAGATAAACTCTCTGTCAGAGAAGCCCTTGAAACACTCAAGGGGCACAGCGATATCCTTATTTTCCATCTTGCTGCCCAAGCACACGTGGGCGAATCGTGGGAGCGCCCCTACGAAACCGTTGATACAAACGTTACCGGAACGCTGAATCTTCTCCAGTCGGTTGTCGATCTGGATCTCGATATCGCGAAATTTGACACTGCTGGGACGAGCGAGGAGTACGGAAATGTCGACGAGAACGTGAAAGACAAGCACGAGTTCAAAGAAGACGGTCGGGTCCTCCTTAGCGAGCGGTCTCCGGTCAACCCGACGAGTGTTTATGCGACTTCGAAGTTGGCCGCGGACTTCTTAACGATGAACTACCACGACGCGTACGGACTGCCAACAGTCACGACGCGGATGTTCAACAACTACGGCCCTCGACAGAACCCCCGATACATTACGGGAACGATCATCACACAGGCACTCGAACGGGATATCGTCGAGCTCGGTAACCTGACGCCAAAGCGCGACATGTGTTATGTTGCCGATGGCGTTAGGGGACACCTCCACGTCGCGCTCGGCGGATCGCCGGGTGAACAGTACGTCTATGGCCACGGTGAGAATATTTCGATGCAAGAGTGGGCGGACACGATTCTCGAAGTGGGATCCGAACACGGTTATTGGGAAGATCCTGAAATCGTTCAGGACGACGACCGATTCCGGCCCGGGGATAGCGACGTTGAAGAACTCCTCGTCGGCTACGAGAAAATCAACGAGGAAACGGGTTGGGAACCCGAGGTATCTTGGCGTGAGGGGATCCGCCGAACGATCGACTGGTACGCGAACAACCCTGACAGCTGGTACGGCCGGGTAGACTGGCGATGAATCGGGACACCACGGAGTTCTGGGACGGGAAGACGGTGATGGTGACAGGTGGGTCAGGATTTCTCGGCGGTCACCTCGTCGAGGAACTTCGTACTCGCTCCAACGACATCAACATCTTTGTCCCTCGATCGGACGAGTACGACCTTCGGGAGAAAGTCGATATCCAGCGGGCGTTCGAGGACAGCGAGGCCGACGTTGTTATTCACCTCGCGGCAACTGTCGGCGGTATCGGTGCGAACCGGAAGAATCCGGGGCGGTATTTTTACGATAATGCGGTGATGGGCATCGAACTCATCGAACAGGCCCGACAGTACGACGTCGAGAAGTGTACCATTCTGGGTACGATCTGCGCCTACCCGGAAGACACGCCCGTACCGTTCAGCGAGGAGGATCTCTACGCGGGGTACCCCGAGAAAACGAACGCACCCTACGGCATCGCGAAGAAGGCCCTTCACACCCAGTCGTGGGCCTATCGCGAGCAGTACGACTTCGACAGCATCTACCTGCTGCCGGTGAACCTCTACGGACCGCGTGACGACTTCGATCTCGAAACGTCTCACGTTATCCCCGCAATCATCAGGAAGTGCGTCGAAGCCAGAGAGCGTGGCGACAACTCGATAACCGCGTGGGGGACTGGCGAGCCGACGCGGGAGTTCCTCTACGTGAAGGACGCGGCGGCGGGTATCCTCGATGCGACCGAGCGGTACAACGCCTCCAAGCCGGTGAACTTGGGGAGCGGCGAAGAGATCAGCATCAAAACCTTGATCGAACTGATTGCCGACCTGACCGACTTCGAGGGCACGATCGAGTGGGACACCTCGAAGCCGGACGGACAGCCCCGCCGGAAACTCGACACCTCCCGAGCGGAAGACCGGTTTGACTGGACA
Organism: Halorubrum sp. B53; assembly: GCF_059752395.1. NCBI lineage: Archaea > Methanobacteriati > Methanobacteriota > Halobacteria > Halobacteriales > Haloferacaceae > Halorubrum > Halorubrum sp. B53. The sequence continues at coordinate 109,624 of NZ_MWTH01000006.1, forward strand.
GCCTCGACTGAGTTCCGGGACGGTCTCCGCGAGACGATCCAGTGGTACGAAGCCAACCGCGAGACGATCATCGATGAGTGAGGACGGCCCGGAGCCCGTCGAGTGGATCCCCGACGACGAGTGGGAATCGATCGTCCGAAACGTCCCGATCGTCTCGGTCGATCTGGTGGTGCTGACCGACGACGGCCTAGTTCTGGCGAAGCGGACCAACGAGCCAGCAAAAGGCGAGTGGTTCGTCCCCGGCGGACGTGTTCGAAAGGGTGAACGCTTGGAGGATGCCGTACATCGCGTGGCTAGGGAGGAACTGGGTATCGAGGTCGAGATCATCGAATCGCTGGGTGCGTACGAGCATCTGTATCCCGAGTCAGATGTTGATGGTAGTGGCGGGAAACACTATCTGGCGAACGGGTTCGTGGTTCGGGCGGAGTCAAGAAAATTCACGATCGACGACCAGCACGAGACGATTCGAGTTTTCGAGGACCCATTAAAAGACATCCACCCTTATGTGAGAGGTTATTTTAAGGATTCCAGTTCAGTGTGCTCTGTTGAACCCGATGATGGCACGGGGATCACGATCTCTGAAGCTACTTTTATCTCGGTATTCGATAACGATGAATTGGATCGATCCACCCAGTGACCTCGATCTTCTCGCTCTCTGTCAAGATTCTATCTTCAAAATTCTTTCGGTAGCGGCTCTGAATCGAGCACAGAATGAATCGATCCCGACGCCTTCTGCGGATTCAACAGAACCGACTAGAATGATTGGGTCTTTCTAACCCTTTCGACAAGAATGAAGCCACTATCTTATCAAGTTCTCGTATGTTAATTTCGACAGAACTAAGGCTTGATTGGTTGTATATAATAGTGAATATACCTGAGTGGTCTTTTATATATACGAAGGATCTCCAACGAAGGAATCATTACGGATGGAGGCATCACAACAGATGAACTGAACCATGGATGAGATCGTGGCTGGACAATGAGTGGACTTCGGAAACTGTACGAACTAGCACCCGAAAGTATCCAACCAAAAATTAGACGGGGGTACCATGAATTCAAGTATCGGACCGGACAGCGTCAACGGCAGTCGGTGATTGATAAAGCTGTAATCGACCGCTTTTTCGAGGATACCACGGAATACAATTCCTACCGTGCGGAATTGCAGAGTTCGCCTGTTTCTGGCTGGTTTGATCAGGCTCGAGAACGACTAACGGACACCTACGGGGACGAATCTATTGGAAATCCGTGCATGGGTGAGAAGTACTATACTCTTGTAAGATCACTTGAACCAGACACAATTGTCGAAACGGGTGTCCGCCACGGATTCTCTACCCTCTATTTGCTCGCTGCGTTAGAAATGAACGGATCGGGCCACCTGTATTCGGTTGATCTACCGCTCCGCGCCGATGAGTCAGTCAGTGAGTTTCGTGACGAAACGTTCGACGATAATCCTGCTACGACTATTCCTGCTGGTAGGGATTCTGGATGGATCATCCCAGATTCAGTCCAGGGCCGTTGGACGTTAGAGATGGGAAAGAGTCAACGGTTACTCCCAGGGATTCTAGAGGCCTCAGAGCCATTAGATGTGTTTATTCACGACTCAGAGCACTCGTTCCCCTGTATGTTGTTCGAATACGAAATTGCTTGGGAGCATCTCCGTGAGGGAGGACTCTTGATCTCTGATGATACCAATCAAAACGATGCTTTTGAGAAATTTGTTGAAAATCGGTCGTCAGAAGACCAGAGCGGACAACTCCGATACGGACTCAGTTATACGAAAAAATGAATATCAGAGTATCGATCGGTACAGCTGAATGTATTCCTGAGCAGTATTAGTGATATCGAACCGATTTTCCGCAGTCGTTCTCGCATTTTCAGATAATTGCTTCTTATTCTCTATAACAGTTTCAATACCCTCCGCTAATGCCCCTGCATCGAATGGGCTCGCCAAATAGCCGTTTCGGCCGGATTCAATTATATCTGGTATCCCACCAATCTCGAAGGCGACACACGGTGTCCCACACGCTAGAGATTCCAATCCAGTGTTGGGAAGATTGTCTTGTTCTGATGGGATAACCGTAACATCTGCTGCGCTATATGCCAGAGGAACGGCTGATGAGTCAATATACCCCAATTCATATACGTCATACTCAGTATCTTTGAGTTTGTCTCCTACGTCTCCGAACACAACTAGTGAATGGGATGCGGGGTCGAGCGTGAGCTGATCGAGGGCTGTACGTAGGTGGTGACCTCCCTTTCGAAGCGTACTATCGGCGCTTGTGAATAATATAAGCTCGTCGTCCGTTTCGATAGAGAGCGTTTTACGAGCCTGCTCGCCGTCGACAGGTCGATACCGTTCGAGATCAAGGCCATTTGGTATAGTTACAATATTGCTTGATTTGAATAAAGAACTCTCACGGGCTTTCGCTTCCATCCACGTACTGGGGGTGACCACCGTAAACTCTTGATCTTCCCACGCGGTTTGTTTTCGGTTCCATAATGACCTAGAGCGGTCATTCTCTGTAGTACTCCCTAAAACCGGACACTCTCCACACCTGTGTTGATATTGCTGACAGCCCCCGGCGTAATGGCACCCACCAGTGAACGGCCACATATCATGGAGTGTCCACACGAGGGGGGTGTCGATCTCTCCGATCGCTTCTGGCCGGATAAATCCAGCTGTCCAGTGGAGGTGTAGAATATCTGGAGATAGCTCATGGGTGCGGGCTGATAGCCGGTCTGGCACCCAGGTCGGTGAAAATAGGCCCGGCTGATCCTCCAAGAAGTAGCGTCTCCAGAGTGGCAAATAGTTTGCTTTGTACCGAAGTTCCCCTACCCACTTGTCGAGTCGAGATTCCGGACCAAATACTGAATCCTCTTGAGCCTGTCCCCGTTGTACGAGCATCTTTGAATTGATACCTGTAGCTCTGAGACCATGGTGTAATCGCCGAGTTGCAACCGCTGCCCCACCTCGATGGCTGTGACTGTTAACAAGAAGTGGCTGCATTCAGCGAAACACCCTATTTATATTGCCTACTCGCTGTCTGACAAGCAGAAACAAACGCGTTGGCGGCTTTTTCGATTCCAAAACGGTCCAGCGCGTCCTGTCGGATAGCATCAGCGTCTGCATACTCATTTGTTCCCTCAAGTAGGGGTGTAATTGTGTTGATAAACGAATCAGGATCTGTCGGTGTGAATGTATTTCCATTAAATCCCTCTCTGATAAGATCGGGCGCACAGCCACATTCGGTGGAGACAATAGCGGGTGTCCCACATGCCAGCGCCTCGTTGACAACAAGTCCCCACACCTCTTCTTTCGACGGCAAAACCAGTATGTCGGCATTAGAATAATATCGATATAACTCATCACGTGAAACGTATCCTTCAAAACTCACGTTAATGTCCGCTTCCTCAGACAGTCGCTGTAACGACTCCATCTCTGTCCCATCCCCCACGATAGTAAACAAAATATCGTCTTCCGGGAAGTTAGATAACGCGCTTATAATTGTTCTAACGTTTTTTCGCTTGATCAGTTGACCACAGTACAGCAGTTCGAATCCGTCACCTCTATGTTGACGTGATATCTGCTTCGATTGCTCTGCGAACCGTGCTACGTCAACAGTGTTCGTCGCTTCGAAAACCCGGTTCTCATCGGCCCCCCACGACGATAGCGCGGCTGCCGCTCTTGAACCATACGCGATCCAGGCCTGTCCGCTCTGAGCGAACGCTCGGCGGAGTGTGTTGGCAATCGGGTTATTGAGTCGAATACTTCTGGTCCAAGTGCCGTTCCATGGGACGATCGGCGTGCCAGAGAGCTTTGAGTATACGAGCGTCACCCAACATGTTGTGTGGTTATATCCCCCAACAACAATTACATCGTGAGATGCTTCTCGAAAGCGGGGGATCACGCCCCAGTTGACCGCTACCGAACGATCTAGCATGTTTGAATGCCATGTTGAGCCATCTAGAAACACATGATCAAACTCCCATTCTTCCGGGGCAACTGCCCACGAGCGGTTCTTTTCGGTGACATCCATGAAGTAGACCGTTAGACCTACGCCGTCTCGTCCAGCAATAGCGTTGAATAACGGTATCCGATATGGGGACGGAATATTAGTAACGAGGCCAATATTGATTTTCTCTGCCATTATTTGGCTATTGCTATTCTCATAGAGGCATAAATTGATGGATATAGCTCCTATTTACTGTCGAGTTTGCTCTGTTGAATCCGATGACGGCACGGGGTCCCTATCTCTGAAACCGCGGATATTTCCCCTCTTCGGCATCGACGACTTGGATCGATCTACTTGACGATTTCGATCTTCTTTCTCGCTGCCAAGATTCCATCTCTGGATTCTCACGGCAGCGCCACTGAACTGGATATAGAGACCCGATCCCAACGCATTCTGCGGATTCAACAGAGCAGATGCGACGTACCGTGAGATCGTGGATTGGGCGAGTGAGATGGATCGCGTGCGTGGTCTGTTACAGCTCGCTTGAACGGCATTTCCCGCACCCTCAACGCTGTCCGGTCGTTTGAGAGGGTGCCCATGTCCGTGTGGCGCGGGTTCCTTCGGGAGTCTACGACCATCTGCGATCCGGGCTCGCACGGTGCCACCGATGCCACATTCTTCGATCGGGAAACGGCATCGAGACACTACCAACACCGCTCAGATAGCCACATACGCACGCTCAAAACGACGGGCACTCGTCGATACAGACTCGTGTGCTATCCTCGATCTTCACTGCTCGGCACACTGGCCTCACGACATCCAAACCGGCCGTCGAGTCGCCCTTCACAACACCGCGAAGATCGAGAGTCTTGCCGGCGACAAAGGCTATGACGACCTATCTCTCCGGGACGCCCTCCGTTCAGCGGGCGTCCGACCCTTGCTGCGGCAGCGGCTGTTCGCTCATTACGATCACGCACACAACGCACGGTTGGACAGCGAGCTATACGGCCAGCGCTGGATGGCCGAGACCGCCTTTTCGACCATCAAGCGTCGATTCGGTCCCGCTGTCCACCCTCGTGCGTGGTACCGCGGGTTGATGTTGACCGCCGCAGTCTACAACCTCGAACAGGCTCTCAGACAGTGATCCCTGCGCCGTCTTCGGATTCAACAAAGTAGAGCACCCCAACTGGAACCACAAGTGCTCAATTGCGAGGTCTTAGCTATCGTACAAGACGCCGATCCCAATAACGAGGAGGAAGCCACCGGTCAGCAACCCAATGGTGAATGCGCTTTGTGTTTGGTTGAAGAATGGGATAGCAACGCCAGCCAGCAGAATCCGATAGTCACTGACTTTGGCGAGTGATTCTAAGGCAGCGAGCAGGAACCCCAGTGCCGCCCCAATAATGAGCACGCCGGCGTACCCTCCCTGTGCGAATGCATCAGCAAAAATCCCAGCATTCATATTATGTTCGCCAACCAATCCGGATGCCTCAGAGACGACGAATGGGACCGGTTTCGAATACGGATAATCAAGGGGATTCAAAGGTGTAGAGGTGAAAATCACATGTTGGTTTGAATTAAAGAACTCAAAAAATATGAAGTGAGCACGCCCTTGCCAGAAGATCATCCGAGCGGCGACGAGGTATCGGGGTAATGTGGTACCGGTGAGTGCTCCGATGGCAAAGATCCCGACCATCACTGTCACAGCGGCCGCTAAAACGCCACCATTAATTTTGTTATGGTATTCCAACCACAGTACGCCAACAACGAAGGGCAGTAGGGCAACAAGGAGCTTAAACGGTGTCCACATATAAAGTAATAGATTTGTAACGACCACTATTCCGAATAACCGATAGCTTCCTCTGTACAAGTAAATGGCCGCCAATATAGGAATCGCAACATTACCGGCCCAGGCTCTGAGGTAGCCAAAGTTGCGGAAGGGTAACTCCAGTTCCCCGCGAATTTCATATGTATTTTGATAGAAAAGCGGATCCGTCCGAGGAGGACCGTTCGCGATGAAGAGTCCCAGGAGTACGATCCCGATGAGTATTAAAAGAGATCCGATGACGAAGTGGGCCCCGTAGCCAGCAAGGTTCAGATTGGGGTTATTGAGCACGGGAATAATACGTGGAGTTCTCTTTCCGACCTCTATTGCGATCAGAAATGCCAATACAACCGTGGCTGTGAACAACTGCGGTCCGCTAGTCAGGGCGTAGTAAGCCGTGACAGGTACGATTGTAAAGATGAGTAACAGCCATCCGGAGAGGGCAACGAACGGGTGCTGGTCGCTTGGGATCACTAGCATCGCAACCGTAGAGAAAACTACTGACTGTAGAATCTTAATCAAGGAAACATCAAGTGGCCATCCGTTGGGATTCACTGGATGGAGATACCAGATATAGACTGAAAATACGAATCCAAGGTACAGGTACAGCTGCAGAAGCAGGAACGACCTTCGATCGGGAATCGCCGCAGTCAGTGTGGACAACTGTTGGCTTAACCGCCCCCATCGTGATGAACTTGTGCTGGTTCCCACTACCAAGTTGATAGTACATGCGTCACCTAAATCTAACTGGTTTGATTTGCTGGTAGTCTTAGAACAATCTCGCAGATTTTGCTAATAAATAGGTCGGAATATTATGTAAAAGAGTGCCAAGATTAGAGGATCGTATTGTGGAAGGCTGCGAGGGCTTTGACCCAGGAGCTCTGGTGGGGGGACCGGCTGTAGAAGAGCCTAGTTTGGCATTTCAACAAGCCGAACCAGGCTTCGATCAGAGACCCTTCCCCCGCGTTTCTCGGCGTGACTGACAAAGACCGAGATCGTCAAGCGCCCAGTTGTACCATGGTCCGGGATAAACTAGCACAACTGGCTCACCGTGACACCGCTTCAGGACTAGCTTGATGAACAGCAACGCATCGAGGTCATATCTGCTAGAAGGGATCTTGATATGGACCACTTCGAAGGTGTCCACATCTATTGCCGCCCAGACGTAGACCTCATTCTCTTCGACTTCAGCTTGGTCTCGTCGATCGCAATCGTCGAATGGTAGTCGGGCTACGGTTCGAACAGGTGCGCCAACCGATGATACCACTGGAGTACGGCCTCATACGAACGCCCAACTACTCTCACTACCCGGCGGTACGAGAGACCCACGTGATACAGAAATGCTTCTTCGATGCGCTGTTCTGTTGGCGTATCTTCACGCGAAAATACGTTTTGCTCGCGTGCTTACTCAACCACGTGGTCGGGCATCCTCTGAACACCTACCAGAATGCTTGACCGCGTTCTCCTTCATGATAAGCTTGACACCCTTATCAGTATTGAGATGTATTCTCATAAACAAACGGAGGATCGACGACTCTCACGCGGTTATATATTGTCACATCCATATGCTGTCTGGTTTGGTGGTTCCAAAACAGAGTAGGTCTCCCGACTTCCGACCATCCGGGAAATGAAAAAATACTTTATTACTGTCTGCTTCTGATGGTACCAGCAAATGGTTTCAAGATTCATATTTTCTGCGGGTGGTGGACGGTTAGGCAACCAGTTACTCACTCAGGCGAATTTGTTGGCCTTTGGTATTAAACACCCTAAATTCGACATAATAAATATTCCGATGCTCAAATATGGTAAACAATACTTCGGAACATCTCAGCAGCCAACCACAGTGAGCGGCATGAGTTTGTTTGATGTGCTTCTCAGTTCACTGTACCCCGGTAACGCTAGTTACATAGTAACACGCCTCCAGAACGAAATCAGTAGTCGGATTGCAACCACACGTATCGATCCCGTACAGATTCTCCTCTTACACTGGGTAGCAACTAAACAGAGAAATTCCCAAAGTTTCGTTGTAAATGGGGGGGAGATCATATACCCACTTCCGGGCGAAGAGCTGACAAATTTGGATCTTGAAGATGGTTCGTTCCTCCAGCGGATACGAGACGTGGATAACACAGTCGTCGCTGGATGGGGACTTCGGTGTTGGCCGCTTGTCTTCGAATATTCCGGGAAAATCAGATTAGAACTACAACCGGCCGACTACTACTATAGAAACGCTGCCGATCACTTAGACGAATTTGAAAAAAACCATGATTTACTGATGGGCGTTCACATTCGGCGAGGCGATTATTCTAGTTGGCAGGATGGAATGTACTTCTTCGATCCCGAAACGTACAATCAGTGGGTAAATAGCATTAGAAATGAACGTTTCCCCGATCGTGATGTCGGCTTTATTGTGTCGTCTGATGAGAGTCTCGTTGAGCGAGAGCATTTTTCTGAAGATCACTATCTACTGGCAAGTGGGCAATTTAATGGAAGTTACATCGATTCCTTCGTCCAGCTTTCTCTCTGCGATTACATCATGGCACCGCCGAGCACATACAGCGGGATGGCGGCTTTCATCGGGGATACACCGCTCTTTCCACTGTATCCCGGACGCTCTAACTGGGTGAACTCCCTGACCAATATCGTCGAGTTCACTGAACATACACACATGAGTACCGCCTTCCACTGATCTATCTTTCCACGACATCTAAATTATGTAGAACCCCGAAATGGAAGATTAATGCCGGTTCCGATCAAGATAACTCATATGTCGTCTATTTCGCACGACCTGTCTCAGCTTTGGAAAGGGATTAAGAACCCCCGCCGTGCCGCTCTAGAATTGTATACAATATACCAAGAGCAATTCAACCAGCCTCCAGGAATTAATATTGTCGAAGAAAATTGGGATAATCTCATCATCCTTGATGCGTGTCGCTTCGACACGTTCGAGAAAATAAACTCTTTGGACGGTGCACTCCAAAAGAAACGCTCTCGTGGATCAAATACGGTCGATTTTCTCGAACGGAATTTTGGTCACTCGGAATTTCCGGATATCGTGTATGTCTCCGCCAATCCGAATATCTCCTACATCGATGCCCGCTTCTACGACCGAATTCGACTCTGGGAATCACATTGGGATGATGAACTCAACGTTGTGCCCCCAGAAGCGGTAGCTACGAGCGCCGCTGAAGCCGCCGTTAAATATCCCAATAAGCGGTTGATAATTCATTTTATGCAGCCTCACTTCCCGTTTATCGGCGAATTTGGTCAGAAGTTATACGATCACGGCGTCATTCAGCACTACTCCTCTGGTAGGAAATTCTGGAAACAGTTACGACATGATGATGTCGCTGAGGAAGATTTTCGAAGAGCATATCAAGAGAATCTTGAGATCGTTCTCCCAGCTGTGGAACAACTCATTGAAGACCTACCTGGGCAGACTGTCGTTACGTCTGACCACGGCAACGAGTTCGGTCGCTGGGGGATCTATGGCCATCCTGGTGTGTTTTCTCGTGGGCTCAGAGATGTTCCTTGGCTGATCACTCCTCAGTCTAGTGAAAAAGAGATTATCCCCGGAGAAGCAAACGTTGGCCCGGAAGATTCCGATGCGTTACAAGAGAAATTAGCGGCACTGGGGTACAAGTAAGCTCTTTTTGTACCTCGATATCTCTGATTCACAATATAGCTCAGCTTGCCTGAAGCGGGTGCCAGTTCTCTTACGCGCCCGACCGTCAAAGTAACCTCTTGTAGGTCCCAGATTCTACTAATACCCGGTTAGGCGTGAGTAGTCCAAGTTAAAAGTCCTCTCCGAAACCATTCTAGAGGTCGAGTGTTAGTTTTATTGCCCCGAACAAATTGTATTTACAGATATTAACGTTTCATTTCTGCCGTATGAACGATGGTGTTGATGCTGGCCATAGCTCAAGAGAGAAGTTATTATCTTGAACGTTTTCGGTGAAGAACCGGCAGCGATCGTCTGAGATGGTTGATTTAAACGACGAGTGGTCTGGCTCAGTGTTGTCAAGGATCCAGAAATCTGTGGGCTGCGATCGAGTAACCGTAGAATACGGGATCGACTGATCTCCACCGATCAAGAGTGCGGTGTTGCCGTCAATCATCATCCGGACGGTCCCGGTCAAGATAATGATCCTATTGACACTTCTCCGGGAGATTGAGTACATCTCACACAAAAATTAATCTGATAATAGTTTAGTTGAATCCCTCTCGACTCGTCTGGATACCATACAGTTCCGCGTACTTCCCGTCTTCATCAACGAGTTCGTCGTGTCGTCCCGTCTCGGTAACCCTGCCCTCCTCGATCGTGTAGATCCGATCGGCGTTCTTCACTGTCGAAAGCCGGTGGGCGATCGTGACGATTGCGTAGTCGCGGTCCATCTCCTCGATTGACTTTTGGACCTGCTTTTCTAAGTTGGAGTCAAGGTCGCTAGTCGCCTCGTCGAGAATCAACAAGTCAGCGTCCTCCAGCAGCGCCCGCGCGAGCGCAACGCGCTGTTGTTGTCCGCCCGATAGCCGAACACCGTCGTCGCCGAGAAGAGATTTGTACCCATTCGGAAGTTCGTCAATGAACTCGTCAACCTTTGCAATCGAACACACACGGTTGAGTTCTTCATCGGAGACCTCTCGGTTCCCGAGCGTCAGGTTGTACCGCAGCGTGTCGTTGAAGATGAACGGGTCCTGTCTGACCATCGAGAGTCGATCGCGCCATTCTGCGATATCCATCTCATCGATTGGAATCCTGTTCGCTCTGATCTCACCTTCATCAACCGGATACAATCTGGCGAGAAGCGAGACAATCGTTGACTTCCCTGCGCCCGATTGGCCAACGAAACCGACGAATTCACCCTTCTCGACAGTAAAGTCGATCCCACGAAGTACCTCTTCCTCGTCGTCATACGAGAAATGGACGTCGTCGAACTCAATCTCCCTGATCTCTTCGGGGATCTTCCGACTTGATCCAGTTGGCTCGTTATACGACTCTAATTCTTCAATAAATTCATTAGTCCGAACCAAATGCGGTAAATCATTTTCAACTTGATAATACAGTTTGTTCACGCGGCTCGCTTTCGGCCCAAGTCGGAACATCGCGAAGAGGAATACACCGAGTTCTCCGACCGAGAGATTCGCGAACGTTAACGCTAGATAGATCAGTACGAACACCGAAACAGCGACGACGAGATTATAAAACCTGTCGATCGCGGCTTCGTTACGACGCAGTATGATTCGTGAGTCCGTATACTGGTTGACTGCCTGTGAGAAATCCTCGAAGAGTTCATCAGCAAGACCATAGATCCGCACGTCACGGATCCCCTGAGTACCAGCCTGTGCGGCCTGCTGTCTCTTCTCATTTGCCTCGGCGACCTCGTCTCCCACGCCGTATCCCGAATCAAGAACGCGTCGAAATAAAACCGTGAACCCGCCGAGAATAACCCCCGTGATGATTGTTAGCGCAGGTGCGATGACCAATGCCACGAGAAAGTATATCGCAGCCAAAAAGAACATTTCAAAGGTCTGTATCCCTCGTTGAATCACTCGACCAGCGTAGTACGTCTGCGTGACGATTGCGTTCAAAATATCATCCGACCCCTCCTTATCGAAGTACTCTACGCGCGCGTTCAACGCATTGCGAAAAGCCCGCGTCTGGAGATCACGAATGTAGTAGGTCCGGAGTGCCTCCCGGAACCACGCAACCGCGAAACTGGTCGTGTACCGCGTGACCATCACGGCTGACACACCGAGTACGATATATCCTAGCGTAAACGGAATCCCGAGTGTCTGATAGACCGTCACGAACACCGCGAGCAGTCCTTCCGCCTCCGCGGCGGGATCTTGGAGTTGGACAAGTTCAACAATTGGTAAAATAAAGCTCAGTCCCACGCCCTCAAGCACCGCGGCGACGACCCCGAGTACGACGACCGCCGCCGTATATTTTGGATTGTACCGCGCGACGTCGCGGAGAGCGTCGAGTTTCTCGCGTCTGGAGACCGGTTCGGGATCTGACGATGACATAGCGGTGAGTTACACCGATTTCTGTCGGCGACTCGAATAATGTCGTCGGTCTCGTTCCGACGCTGTGTCCGCCCTGCGTTCATCATAGTCGTTCCGAATTCGTCCGGATCTCCTTCATCATCTCCGCGACCGCAACCTCGATGAAGGAGAGAGTACGTTTCGTCTGTTTTCCCGCCCGCGTCCCACCGAGAATCTCTCCGAGAGACAGCGCAGATTTCGTGTGCGTTTACTGCGTGTGTTCGTCTATCTCCGCCCGCGTCTCGAAGCCGATCACCGGATCGAGATCCAACTCATACTCGTCGCACTGCCCCCCGCTCAATCTCTTGTTCTGCTCGTGGCGTCGAAGGAACCCCAACATGTGGCGGTACAAAAGATGATCCTGGATGCGCTTCAGCGTCGACAGCGGTGAGGCGGCGTGCGACGCCGCCACCCGCTCGGACGCTCGCTGGATCTCCCGTCGACTGCGCCGGAACCTTACCACTCGTCCGGAGGGTCGCGATAGCTTCTAGCATGTACTGTGCGTACTCGGTTTGGTCTCGGATCACCTTCGCGACCCGACCGCGCTGGACTCGGGCCCGCGCGGTCGTGACGTGGTCGTCCGTGACCGGCGCCTTGCCGTTCTGCTCGGCCCGCTCCGCGCCGACGCGGCGCAGATCGAGCGCCTGCCGCGCGTTCCCCACCTCCTGTGCGGCCAACGCCGCCGCCTTCGCGATCGCCGTCGTGCCACACGCCTCGTCGTCGACGGCGCGGTCTGCCCGGCCTTCGAGGATCGTCCGCAGTTCCGTGGCGTCATCCAGCCGAATATTGACTGCGCCCCGTCGTGTCACCGCCACACCCACCCCACCGTGTCAAGTGTTCTTCCTGAGAGAGGGCAGATGCTCTCCGGTGTGACCCCACTGTGTCGAGTGTTCATACGACGCTGGCCAAGGCCACTCGAACGAAACCGATCGAACTCACTCGATCCGCGCTGCCACATCCTTTGGGAGCGCGATGCCGTCGAAGTCCCGAACCACGTCGCCGACGATATCGAGGTTGACGTCGAACTTGTACTGGTAGTAGTGTCCACCTGCCCGTCCCTCATTTTTCATCTGCCGATCGAGGATGCCAAGCATCGCCAGATCCGCGAGATGGTCGTGCATGCGACGACGAACGAGCGGGTCGACGTTAGAAGCGTCCGCGATACGTCGATACAACGGGTATACGTCGCGAATCCGTGCCGGGGTCTCCTGCTCGAACGCGAGCTGTAACATCGCTACGAGCGCAAGATGTCCGTGTTTCGTTAGTTCGCGCATCCCGTGTTCGACTTGGCTCTGTTCGAGCTTCTCGCGAGCCTGATGGACGTGGTCTTCTGTCAGCCGCTCTTCGTTATTTGTCCGTGCGATCTCACCAGATTTGTACAGAATATCCAACGCCTGACGGGCACTTCCTGTGTCTTGTGCTGCGATGGCAGCACACAACGCGATCACGGCGTCGTCCACCGCGTCATCGTACATGGCACCGGCCACTCGCCCTTCGAGAATAGCTCGCAGTTCCGGGGCGTTGTACGGCGAAAAATGAATCTCCTCCTCACAGAGGGTGTCTTTCACCTTCGGAGAGAGGTCGTCGCGGAAGCCAAAATCGTTGCTGATGCCGATCACGCCTGGCTTCGCTTTCGAGAGGTAGCCGTTCGACCGGGCTCGCGGGATCTCATACAGGATCTCGTCGTCGCTGCCAATATGGTCGATCTCGTCGAGGACGAGGAGAACCGTCCCGCCGATCTGGTCTAATTCCTCGTACAAGATGTCGAACACGCGCTGCTGGGGATACCCGGTCGTGCTGATCTGATCGTCTGCGGGTCGCAGCTGGTTCACGAGGTTAACCGCGACTTGGTAAGATGACGAGAGGTTCGTACAGTTGAGCCAGCAGACCGAGAGATCGACGTCGTCGTACTGCTCCGTGTCCCGCTGTAGCTGCTCCAGTAGATACCGAGACACCGCGGTCTTCCCGACGCCCGTCTTTCCGTACAAGAAGATGTTCCGAGGTTGTGCGCCGTTGACGATCGGCTGAAGCGCAGCAGTGTATGTCGAAATCTCGTCCTCGCGAGCGGTGATCGAATCCGGCTGGTAATCCTCACGGAGCATGTCCTCGTTGCGGAAGATCTCCGTGTCGCGTGTGAACGTAGCCATCCCCTGCCAGGTTTGACTCAGCCCACACGTATAAACCCACCGCGTCAAGTGTGTCATATGAAAAGATAGATGTTTGAAGTCTATCGGTTAGCACTTGACGCGGTGGAGTGTCTTTTGATCAGGCCACTTCGATAGCAACTCCTAGTAACACTCGACACGGTGGGGTGGGACATAGGGAGCTCCAGTCATCCACACCGAACACGTGACACCGTGGGGTATGGTACGAGAACTGTCGTTGGTGATCTCCAAGAGCACTCGACATGGTGGGGTGAGACATGGAGACGTCCAGCCATCGATATCGACTACTCGACGCAGTAGAATTTGGTAGAGAACTGTCGGTGGTTGCCTTCGAAAAACACTTGACACAGTGGGGTGGGTGTTCCCGCGACACGACGTCTGAAACCAGTTTTACTCGGTACAGGATGTGAGGATCTGGATACGTGTTCTCCATCCGTTTCAGTGAGACGCTGGCGGATTACCGCAAACTCGGACGAACGGCGTCATCGTATGCGAGTCCAACCGAGTGACTGCCCGATCAATATGCTCAAGATAGTTCCCGCGCACGGAACACTCGACACGGTGGGGTGGGGGATCCAACTGCTGCTCCGATGAGACAAGCACTCGACACAGTGGGGGAGTTTCAAGAACTTCCCTCCCTTTGTCCCATCGGTCAACTGGTTCATCCGTTATCTCCTCGTATCTTTCCGAAGAAGGGAGAGAAGGCACACGAAATCCACTCGCTCTCAGCACCGTCGCCGATCGAAAGCACACGAAATGTACTCTCTTATCTATGAACGCCAGTGCATCCGAATCTTCACACTCTCAAAAGGGGAACCGTTTTACTCCCCGCCCAACACCCACGCATTAATGCGACTCACGGGTGGTCTCTCATGGAACTGATCGACGACGACGGCAATCTCTTCGGTGTCGTCAACGTCGTCGACGCGCTCGTCGTGCTAGTGGTGCTTGCAGTCGTCGTTGCTGGCGTCGCGCTTGTGTTTTCGGATGATCCGGCGCCTGAACCCGACACTGACACGACATACGCCACTCTCGATATGGGAACTCAACCCGCCTATCTCGTCGACGCAATTAATGAAGGCGACACGTATTCGCCTGACGACACCTCGACTATCACCATTACAGATGTCCATCTCACCCCACGTGGGAACCAGATCGGCGTCACAACCCGCGTCGAGCTCCAAGGAGAGATCGATGGCGACGCGATCTCCTATGCGAATGCGCCCCCACGGCTTGGGCGTACCCTCGCAATTGAGACGGCCCAGTATGAGGTGAGCGGCCAAATACGAGATATCGGTGGCGATAACGCCCTCCCCGGCGACACTGAGCAGGTGATTCTTCGGGACACGCTTGATGCCGAAACGGCCACGTCAGTCACCGCTGGTGACGAGATTCGACTCGCTGGACGCACGGTTGCGACGATCGATGATGTGGCCACGTATGCCACAAACAATCCTGCCCGCACGCGTATCCTCGTCGAAACGAATCTGTCGACGCATCGCGAGGGTGGTCAGGCCCGTTTCGGTGGCGTCCCCCTCCAGCGTGGCCAGTCGCTCACCTTACCTGCTGACGAGTACACAATTAATGGCCAGATCGAGCGCGTGAACGGCGATCTCCAGCTTGGCGAGACGTCGACGCGACGAGTCACCCTCCGGATGAGCGACGTGCGCGACGACACCGCCGACGCGATCCGGCCGGGGATGACCGAAGGTCCAGTCGACGATCCCGTCGCGGAGATCACCGACGTCGAGACCGAGCCATCGCTGATTATTGCGACCGGTGAGGACGGCAGCGTCAACGTCGTGGACCACCCGATCAACCGAGACGTCACCATCACCGCCGAAATCCAAGTGCGAGATACAGCGACAGGCGTCCAATTCAAAGGTGAGCCGCTGCGCGGAGGTAGCACCATCACGATCGACGTGGGGACGCGCATTATTGATGCCGAGGTGGTGAGCGTCACCTGATGGTCGAGCCGGGCTGCCCTCCACGGCGCCAGCAGCTGCCCGGTTCGCCTGCTTCGAGAGGGGTACCACTAGCATGACGACACACACCTCAGATGAGTCCGACGCAGCCAGCAACCCCGGATCAGCGGGTGAAGCCGAGACACCGGCCATATTAGCTGGCTCCCGCATCGCGAGCGCCCTTCGGACAGCCGGGTCGCGAGCGAATTCATGGGTTCGGCACTCAGTACTGTATCAGTGGCTTACTGCTGAACCCGACCCGGACGTAATTGTGATTGACCTACGCAAGACCTGGACGGTTGGGCCAGTCTTGCAGATCCTCGACTGGATTATTGACCGGCTTGTGGATGCTGCAGACGACTCCCGTGTTGTCAGCATCGCGCAGCGGGGTGCTATAGCGACGCTTGCAGCGCCGCTGCGTGTCCTCGGGCTTCTGATCGCGCTCTTTGGTATCGTGGTCGCTGCCAGTGGTCTCCACGGTGGTGTTGCAACGACGCGTCTCGCTGCCGGTGGTGGTCTCGCCGTACTCGGACTGGTTGCGATGCAAGACGACCGTGACTGGGCAACGCTCCGAGAAACGCGGCCTGTCGCGCTCACGATTGCCGCCTTGGAGCCACCAGAGCCACCGAGGTCTGGAGCTGGCGAGGACACCACGAATTCGTCCCAACCACGTACAAACGAAGAGACATCTTGGACTGACGATTCCACCGAAGCCGACTCATCGGTGGGGAGCTCATCCGATGACGTCGACCAGACAGAGTCGAACAACAAGTAGCAGCGTTCAGACGGTCAGCCCCCTTCAGATCGCAGTCAGAGGCGGCTCTCACCCTGTCTGCTCACTCAGGAGTGGATCCAGCCGATACCGTTTCGGCAGAGCGTACTAGGCGATTTGCCCGAGAATTGCTCATTTGAGCCTCTACACTCGCTGATCGAAGTACTCAACTGAGCGGTGTAGCCCGTCACGCAATCCTACCTCTGGTTCCCACCCCAACTCCGAGCGTGCCTTGGAGATATCTGGTCGTCGCACTTGCGGATCCTGGGGCGGGAGCTCCTCGTGGGTGATTCCACTCTCGCTATCAGTAATCTCGATCACCAACTCAGCTAACTCGTTGATTGTCCGCTCATCAGGATTGCCAATATTGACCGGCTCCTGTACGTCTGACTCCAGCAGTGTCACCAGCCCCTCGATCATATCGTCAACGTGGCAAAAGCTTCGCGTCTGACTCCCATCGCCATACACGGTTAGATCCTGTTGTGTCAACGCTTGCTTCATGAAGTTCGGAATTACGCGTCCATCATCAAGACGCATCCGTGGTCCATACGTATTGAAGATGCGCGCCACCCGGACGTCAAGATCATGTTTGTCGCGATAGGCGCGAACCAGCGATTCCCCGTACCGCTTTGATTCATCGTAGCATGACCGTGGGCCGTACGAGTCCACGTTTCCACGATACTCCTCTGGTTGCGGATTCACCTCGGGGTCACCATAGACCTCACTCGTCGACGTGAACAGGTACGTCGCGTCTTTCTCTCTCGCTAAGCCAAGTGTCTTGTGCGTCCCTAATGCTCCGACTTTCAGTGTCTTGATCGGGTGATCCCGATAGAACACGGGCGAGGCGAGACTCGCTAGGTGTAACACAGCATCCAACTCGCCGGACACGTGGATGAACTCCGTCACGTCGTGATCGTGAAATCGAAACCGACTATCCTCGAAGGCAGCGTTGAGATTTTCTACCTGCCCGCTCACACGGTTATCCATCCCGATCACCTCGTGTCCATCTGCCAGCAGTCGATCGCAAAGATGCGACCCAAGGAAGCCTGCCGCCCCGGTGACGAGGATCCGGCTCATGCGTCCCGGTCTGCGAGGAGCGCTTTCACAGCCTCATTAATCTCGCCGTCGTCATGGTTGAGTGCCATCTCAATATTGGCTTGGAGCCAACTCGGGATGTTTCCGATGTCGTATCGGTCACCGTCGAGTTCCACACCGCGGACAGTGTCCAACTTGCGGATCGCGTCTGTTAGCTGTAGTTCGCCACCAACCCCCTTCTCAGTTGTTTGTAAGAGCTCAAAGATCTCTGGGGTAAGCACATAGCGGCCGGTGATTGCAAGGTTCGATGGCGCCTCATCGCGTGGCGGCTTTTCCACGAAGTCGTGAACGGGGAAGCTGTCGGCGCTCGAATCGACTTCGTCGGTATCTGCCACGCCATACGAGGGCACATCCTCCCACGGAACCCGTTCGAGCGAGAGGACAGACGAGTCATGTTTCTCCGCGGCCTCAACGAGCGATTCGGTACACGGCGTTTCGTTTTCGATGATTGTGTCCCCGAGCAGTAGCGCGAACGGTTCATCGCCGACATGCTTCCGCGCATACAGCACGGCGTCACCCAACCCCTCCCGCTCTTTCTGGCGGACGTAGTGGATATCTGCGAGATCAGCGATATCCCGGACGCGGTCAAGCCGGTCGAGTTTGCCGTCGGCTTCTAACTCCTCTTCCAGCTCGTACGACTTATCGAAGTGGCGCTCGATGGCCTGCTTGCCACGGCCGGTGATGATAAGGATGTCGTCGATGCCGGCCTCGACAGCCTCTTCGACGACATACTGGATGGTGGGCTTGTCCAGTACCGGCATCATCTCCTTTGGTTGCGCCTTCGTTACGGGCAGAAAGCGCGTTCCAAACCCTGCTGCGGGGATAACCGCTTTTGTGACGTTCATGGATTATGTGGGGTATTCCCGCCGAGGTATGTAGTGTTTCTCATAGCAGAGCAAGGCGGAAATCCACTCCTATAGGAGTAAAAAGAAGCCGACATACTCGCCACACAACCACTAGACGACAAGAAACTGCCTCAGAGAGGGCCGCCTGAGAGATGAGATACTGTGCATTTTGTGTACCTCATCGTCCCGTATCTAATGGAGTCGGTATTCATACCAGCAACACCCTCGCTGGCGCGCTCCCGCCCAGTCTCAGAGGCGGTTTTATGTTAACGTGAGACAAAGACCGACCATACCTCCCTCCAATGAAACTCGCACTTATCGGCGTCGGGCAAGCAGGCGGCAAAATCGTTGATCGATTTATCGAATACGACGCCGCACACGGGGCGAACCTCGTGCGCGGCGCGGTCGCTGTCAACACGGCAACCGCTGACCTCCAAGGACTCACCCACATCCCCGACGAGAAGCGAATTCTTGTCGGGCAAGCCGAAGTGAAAGGCCACGGCGTCGGGGCCGACAACGAGCTTGGCGCCGAGGTCATCGAACGCGACCTCGGTGAGATTCAGGGCGCGCTTGATGGCGTGCCCTCTCACGAGATTGATGCGTTCCTCGTCGTTGCCGGGCTGGGTGGTGGTACCGGCTCTGGCGGCGCGCCCGTGATCGCCAAATATCTCAAACGGATCTACACCGAACCGATCTATGGGCTTGGGATCCTCCCCGGCAGCGACGAAGGCGGCATTTACACGCTGAATGCGGCCCGCTCATTACAAACGTTCGTCAGAGAAGTCGACAATCTCCTCGTGTTCGACAACGATGCGTGGCGGCAGACGTCCGAATCCGTCACGGAGGGGTTCGACGCAATTAACGAGCAAATTGTGAAGCGATTCGGGCTGTTGTTTAGCGCCGGCGAGATGCAGGCTGGCAACGATATTGCTGAAAGCGTCGTTGACTCCTCAGAGATCATTAACACGCTTTCCGGCGGAGGGATCTCAACGCTCGGCTACGCAGAGTCCGACGTTGAGGAGCCCACACAACAAGGCCTTCTCTCCCGGCTCTCGGGTGGCGGTAACGACTCGGATGCGTTCGACAGCACCGACACCACCAATCGGATCACGAGTCTCGTCCGCAAGGCGACGCTGGGCCGGCTTACCCTCCCGTGTGAGGTGGAGGGGACTGAACGCGCGCTGCTTGTCGTGGCCGGGGCCGGGCCACTCCTCAACCGCAAAGGCATCGAGCGCAGCCGGAAGTGGCTCGAAGAAGAGACCGGCTCGATGGAAGTGCGTGGTGGGGACTACCCGCGGACGGGTAGTGGGGTTGTCGCCACCGTCGTCTTGTTAGCTGGCGTCACGAACGTCCCTCGCGTCAAAGAACTCCAACAGGTCGCCATCGAGGCCCAGCAGAATCTCGACGAAATTGAAGGCGAAAGCGACGAGAAGCGACAGGATCTGCTCGGCGACGACAACGATTTGGAATCTCTGTTTTAATGACGGAGTCCGAGACTGTACTCGAGTGCGGTATCAACCTCACGCATTCGCTCGTCGGGAATAGAGCCGATGACGGTTTCGATCCGGGCTTCGATCGACACTGTTCGGATCTGACTACACATCGCGACAGAATCCTCTCGAAGGTGGCTTTCCTCAGCCGTCACGAGCACTTCGAACGGGTACAACTCGCCATCAAACGATGTCGTAAACGGGACGATGATCGTCGTGGGTGCGTTTTCGTTCCCGGCGTCGTTCTGGACGACGAGACACGGCCGCGTCCCTCGCTGCTCGGATCCTTTCGTCGGGTCGAGCCCAACGACCACGATGTCGCCGCGGCGAACCTCCATCTACTCCCACTCCGGGGCATCGCCGAGATACGTATTGGCCTCCTGTGATACCTTCTCCATCTCGTCGTTGAGGTCTTGAAATTGCTCGGCTCGCGCACGATACCCGGCCGCAAGATCCTCTTTAGTCACCGGTTTCTCAATGACGATCTTTCCGGACTCTTCGTGAATCGCTACCTCGTCGCCGCCACTGATGTCAAACGCTTCGCGCAGCGTCTTCGGGAGGGTGACCTGACCGCGGTCGCCGACACGTCGTTTTTTCGCTTCTTCCATACCTATTCAGATCATATCCATACTCAAGAGCCTACCGGCGAGTTCTCCGTACCGGTCAGTCTAGGGGCGCTCCTATCGATTCAACACGGCAAGACAAGCGTCCACCGGAAACTCGGCGACAAGGAAGAACGATTCACCGATGGGTGTTGCATCGGCTCTCCCGTGCTGTCGTGGAGTTCGCAGACCAATTCTCGAACCCGGTCATCGTGTTCGAAGATATGGAGGGTATCCGTGATGAAATCCAGTACGGGTCGTATATGAACCGCCGGTTGCACAAACTGCCGTTCCACAAGTTCGAGACGTTCGTGTCGTACAAGGCGACGTGGCGAGAACTCCCGACAGATACGGTGGATGCGTACTACAACTCGAAGACGTGTTCGTGCTGTGGTGAGCGTGGGTATCGTCAGGGTCGGCGGTTCCGCTGTACGAACGACGAGTGTGACGTGGTGCAAGACCACGCTGACCGGAATGCGTCGGTGAATGTCGCGTGGCGTGAGAAGGCAAAACTCGACGGGAACACGACGAATTACCGGACTCACAAAACCCAGCCGCAGGTTCGGTTGGTGCGTCTGTCCGGGTCGGGGCGTGTAAGCCACCCAACCTCATCCCGCTCGCTTGCCGAGCAGGGAGTGCTAGCGCACGGCTGAGGGAACCAATCAACTATCGACTCGACGTATACGCTGGAATCTTCGTTTCGAACAACCGATGAAGCGCAGTCCACAGAATCTCTGTCGGAACAGATTTCGTGAATTCAGCGCGTGTCCGATCGGATTCCCCTGTGTTCCGGTGTTCGTACTGAAAGTGTACCGAACCTAGATCCGGATGATCCTCGTCGCGGTGCCACCCACAGTCGAAGCCCGTGTTCGGGTCCGCGTAGTGGATTCGATAGGATTCCGTTTCTCGTCGAAACCGCCACTCCACTTCGAGTAGTGGGGGCTCTGGACCAGTAGGGGGCTCAACCCGGTCGGGAGCGACACTCGCTCGAATGTATTCTTTCGAGATACTGTCCGGCTCAAAGCCAACAGTTGTGACTTTGGGATGTCGATTTTAGATGTCACGAAGCCCGTCGTAGACAGACGTGTCGATCGTCCCTGGCAACCCCATCGTTCAGACCGGAACCCCGTCTCGGTCGGTCGCCCAGTCGTACTCTTTCAGCGCTGCTTTCACGACCGGCAACCGGTCAGCGAGGTGTTCCCACTCGCTGGCGATCGCACGCCGTCTTTCGGCCTCGTCAGGGGTATCGACCTCGGCGACACTCGCAAGGAGCTCGCTCGGCGACTCGACGTTGTACTCGGCTTCCCACTCTGCGATCCGCGCCCGCATCGTCTCCAGGGCGTCGGCGAGTTCTTCCCGGTCGTGCTCGCGCTGGAGGGTCGCGACTTCGCGATAGGTCGCCATCAGTTGATCGACGCAGTAGAGCGTCTGGCTCCCGCGGTCGGTCTTCTGTAAGACGTTATCCTCGACGAGCTGATCGAGGTACTTCTGGGCCGTCTTCGTCGTGGTTTCTGTTTCCTCGGCCACCCACGATGCGGTTCGGGGCGTTCGGAGCGTTCGCGCGGCCGCACGAACTCGCTCACCTCGCGTCATCGAGGGAGCGTTTGAATCGGCAGCGTCCGTTTCGTTCGGCATAAGGTCCCCTATGCTCTGGAAAAATATATATCCAAGGGGTTGTAGATATTTCTCACTCGTTTTTGAGCGTGTCGTAGACGTTCCAGTTCGAATCTCAGTCGTCCGCGGCGACCCGCCGAACCAGTTCCCGCTGGATGTTCTCTATCGCGTCGTTGAGCGGAGAGGTCGCTTCCGTCCTGTCCTCGGTGACCATACCAAAACGGATATTCCGAACGTCGCTAACAGCCCCTAAAAAGTTGGTTCGGTGACCAGGCGCAGACGGCCAGCGTATCGCCGCTCTCGTCGTAGCACACACTGACGTCATCCCACCCGTCACCCGCATCGCGAATCTGCGCCGCTTAAGTAGCCGGATCCCACGAGTGCATACAGTGACGCTAACGGACCTGCTCATCGCGATTCTTGCGGGGATCGTCCAGGGGGTCGTCGAGTGGCTCCCGGTATCGAGTCAGGGCAATCTCTCACTCGTCTTAACGCTGGTTGGGACCGACCCCGCCGTCGCAGTACAACTCGCGCTCTTCTTGCAGGTCGGGACGACGCTGTCGGCGGCCACATACTACCGAGACGAACTCCAGACCACACTCGCGGCGGTGCCGGGCTGGCGGCCTCAGGACGCCTACGAGGGCGAGAACGCAATCGCCTCGTACATCGTTGTCGCCTCGTTCATGACGGGCGTCGTCGGCATCCCGCTCTACATCTATGCCGTTGATCTGGCCGGGCAACTTACGGGTGGCGTGTTCATCGCCGTGATCGGGCTCTTGCTGCTTGCAACTGGGGTCCTCCAACTTGCCTCTGAATCCGTCTCGATGGGTGGCCACACGGCCCCGACACTCACCGATTCGCTCCTTGTCGGCGCCGTGCAGGGGCTCGCCATTCTGCCCGGTATTTCGCGATCGGGGATGACGACGAGTGTCTTCCTGTTCCGCAGTTACGAGCCACCGGCCGCATTCAGACTCTCATTTCTGTTGTCTATTCCGGCGAGTCTCGGCGCCGCAGTACTCACACTGTTGAGCGCTGGTGGCCTCCCCGGGATTAGTCCCACAGCAGCGGGCGTCGCGCTTGCGGTCAGCGCCGTCGTCGGCTATCTCACGATTGACGCGCTCATGCGCGTCGTCGAGCGGATCCCGTTCTGGGCCGTCTGTTTTGGCCTTGGCGGGCTCGCAATTGTTGGTGGCGGGATCGTTACGCTCGTTGTCTGAGTATCATCGGTCGCGTTCGCTGGCCTGCGCGGAGAGCTCTTCCTGTTCACACTGGCCGTTCAAGATCAGCGATCCTTGTAGCTCGATAGAACCGAACGTACCGCGCGAGCAGTCGCCAACAGGCAACGGCCACGGCTGCGCCAACCGCATTCACGCCCATATCCGCAACCGCGAACGTCCGCGATGGCAGCCGTGACTGCATCACTTCAATTGTGACGCCGTAGCCGATTGCACACACACCCACGAGGACAACCACCTGCCACTCTGGGAGCCGGGAATCATGCAACGCGTACGCGAGCATGACGGCGAGACAGGCGTACGCGAGAAAATGCAGCCAGTCCGAATACGGGAATATCCCGAGTGGGCCCGTCTGAAACGTCTGGGTGCCTGGCCCCGCTTGAATCGAGTAATACAGAATAATCCCTGCAACTGTGATCACAGCCCCCCATCGCATTATGTTCGGGAGCAGCGGGATCCGTAATCGGCGCATACGGAGAGAGGTACCTGTCACCACAAAAGGATCCGTCATTTCTTTTTTTCCTCAAGATACAATTCTGAATCCCTCTCCCTCCGCGACGAGGTGGCCCGAACGAAAACGCTAATCCGGCCCCGCCACAGTTGCACGCTAATGCCCTCGCCCGAGGAGACAACCGCACGCACCCGCGAGTATCTCGCGGACCACCCGGAGGCCGAAGACGCGCTCGGGGCACTCCTTGAGCGCGATGCTGATGGTGACCCCTGGACATTTGCAGAGACAGATCTTGATTCCGGCCAGTTTGGGGAGCTCGTCTCGCGTGATCTCGCGACTGCTGTCGATGATGGGTATCGCCTCCAGCAGCCGGCTGCGATTCGCGCTGCGCTCGATGGAGCCGATATGGCTGAATCGACCGAAGCCAACAATCCTGCGACCGGTGAGAGTACAAAGAGTGTCTCCCTGTCTGAAAAATTATCTGCCCGTCTCGCTAGCGATTTTCAAACGCGTCTCGCGGTAGTCGGCGCACTCCTCACCGTGGTTGCGGCACGGCTTGTCGGTGCGCCGGCGGTGCTCCGCGATGGCTACGTCGTGTCGCCCGCTAACGACACCTACTTTTTCCGCTACTGGCAGGAGCGACTGGCTGCTCGTGCTGATGGCATCTTTGATTTCGCGCTGTTTGCTGATATGGGTGGGGCCGCAGGCACGCGGCCGCTCTCACATGCCATCAACTGGTGGGTGACCGTGTTGCTCGGTGGGGTTGATACCGCGCCACTGGTTGCGGCGTGGCTGCCGATTGTGACGGCTGTCTGTCTCGGGTACGTTGTCTACCGACTCACATCTCTGCTCACCAGTGACGTTCGCGTGGCTCTCGCCGCGGTTCTCTTCTATGGACTTGCCCCTGTCAACGTGGTGTACACAACGGTCGGCTTTCTCGACCACCAATCTCACCAGTATCTCTGGCTTGGACTGCTCGTTTTCGCGTTGACTGCCCTTGCGACAGACGTTGCCCGTCGCGCCCGCGAGACAGACCCGGCTAGCGCTGCTCGCGCCCACGCACGCGCCCCGCGATCATGGGGTATTGCCGCTGGTCTGGCAGTTGCTGTCGCAGCCTCCGCACATCTGTGGGGCGGCTCGCCGCTCACGTTCATCCCGGTTGCTGCTGTGGTCGGCTTTCGCGTCGCCCTCGACATCCGACATGGCGGTTCGCCAGCCTTTGGAAACGTGCCTCTGGTTGTGGGGCTCATAGTCGGCGCCGGACTCGCACTCGCCGCGCATCTCGGGCTCAGTTGGCATGAATCGATTGCGGCAGTCACGCCCGTGCTCGTCGCTGGCGGCGCCGTCGCAGTTGTCGCCGCCGGCGAGCTGTGGCGCCGGACGGATCTTCCAGCAACGGGATTCGTCGTCGTCGAGGCGATTGTCGCTACAGGTGGGCTCTCTGCGTATTGGCAACTTCGCCCGGCCGAGATTGAGCGCTTCCGGGCCCGCGCGGAGGATCTCTTCTTCCGTGAGGGTGCGACCGAAACCGCCTCGCTGTTCAGTCCCGATTTCGCGGTGGTGTTCGGCCCGCTCATCCAGCTCGGCCTCGGATTTTATTTCGGGATTGCTGTCCTCGGGGTTGCGACGTGGGTTGTGGCTCGTCGATATGAGCCGGGGTGGCTCGTACTCGTCTGTTTCGCGTGGTACTACACGCTGCTCGCGACGATCCAGGTGCGGTTTGCCGGCCAGTTGGCGATTTTCATCGCCCCGTTTGCGGGTATTGGATTGATCTATCTGCTCGCCGCGATCGATATCGCTCGGCCTGTCGACGTGCTCGACCCTGCGAGTAGGACCGGTGACACGGCAGGGTCTTTCTACTCGGAGTGGGACGGAGGCACCAGTGACGACGAGGACAGCTCGATCTTTGACCACATCGGTGCCGCTGAGACAGCGCCTGGCATCACCTCCGTCCAGATCCCCGATAGAATCCGTATGCGTGGTATTCTCGGTGCCGCAGTAGCGCTCGTGCTCGTATTTAATCTCATTCTTATTCCACCGCTCGTCGGACAAATGACCCACGACCGAGCGCAGTTTGAGGCCGCACAAACGATCGACGAACATGCCGATGCTGTCGATCGCGACTACCCACAGAACTTTGTGTTGAGTCTGTGGGGCGACAACCGCATGTACAACTACTTCGTGAGCGGTGAGTCACTAAGCTACGGCTATGCACAGAGTAATCACGACCAATTCCTCGCCGCGCCAGATCCGGACGCATGGTACGATCGCTTCCAAGGTCGCGTCGGGTACGTTGTCATCACTGATCGGGAGGCTGCGCCACCGACGAACTCCAGTTACGGTACACTCTATGAGGGACTGGGTGTCGGCGCCAACGGGACGGCCACTACTGGCCACTATCAACTCCTTGCAGCTGAAGACGGTGTTCGGACTTTTGCAGTCGTCCCCGGTGCAACGTTGCGAGTGAGTGACACGAACGGTGAGCGCGTGGCTGCCAGCACGACGGTCTCGATCGCTAATGAAACGTACGAATATACCCGGAATGCCACGAAGACAGAAGATACCGCCGTGACCCGGGTTGCATACCCTGGTGAATATACGATTGGTAACCGGACTGTGTCCGTGACTGACGAGGATGTCCTTGGGGGGAATCAGACGACTGTCTCGTCTGCATAACCGTCTGACATCCGATATCCAGAGACAGTTTCACTCATTTGCGCTCTGTACTAACTTCGCTTATTTTTGGCTTGTATCTGGGCTCATGACCTGAAATCTGAAAACGGCCGTCTCAACCCACTGAAAACCCCATGAGACACATTCACACGCACCTCGATTTCACACAAAGTACTTATACTGACCGCTTTAACAATCGGTCGCAGCCCCTACCCCACAATGCGACACGATCGCAAGTAATCCGCGTCAAGTCCGGCTGCACCACATCGAGTGTGTAGGGTGATGATGAACGGGCGACTCAGGCGAGGACAAAGCAGACTGTCGCGACGTAGAACACAACGACAACAATATGACAAACGACAATACAACACGCAAGAAGGCTAATGCAGTCTTCTTTGCAGCGGTCATGGTTATCTCCATGGTCGCAGTTGGCTTTGCAGCTGCTCCCGCAGCTGCAGCCAATATTCAGACTGCAGAGTACGATCAAGAAATAGACAACGGTGATACGACGTATCAAGGGCAAGAACTCATCGTTAATGTGAGCGGCGTCAGTAATTACGATGGTGGAAACCTCGAGCTCCGAGAGCTCGACACAAGTGAGAGCCCGGCCCAGATCGGAGGTCTGGAAGCAGCACTTGATCCCGATGGTGACGACTACGTCGTCATCGATACGTCCAACCGTGACGCTGGCCAATACGTCATCACCACGCAGAGCAGTGGTAGCGAGTTCAACAACTCTGGTGAGGGTGACATCCGGTTCGAAGTTGTCGCCCAAGATCTGACCACCGAGTTTGACGACGACGAAGTCGGCGACTCTGGTGACGACGCGCTTGTCGATTACGAGATTGATTCAGACGCGCGTAACGAATACGTCGTCAACGTCCAGGCAGACGGCCTCGACGCAGACGATCTTGAAGACATCTTCACCGGCAGCGGGAACGCGACCTACGACCGTGATGTTACAGAGAACATCACGGACGAGGACGGCGACTGGGACCGCTATGAAGTCTCCGCTTGGGCTAACAATTCTAGTCAGCAGGATGGAGACTACGCGCTCAACGAAGATGATGACATCATCACGCTGTTTGACGCTGAGGACAGCGATCACGAACTTGACTTCACTGATATCGATCAGGACGAGTACGAGTTCGAAGTG
This sequence comes from Halorubrum sp. B53, assembly GCF_059752395.1. NCBI lineage: Archaea > Methanobacteriati > Methanobacteriota > Halobacteria > Halobacteriales > Haloferacaceae > Halorubrum > Halorubrum sp. B53. The sequence goes on from NZ_MWTH01000006.1 coordinate 137,509, forward strand.
AGCGTAGTTGACTCGACTGCTGAGGACACCGATACGATCAACGTCACCGAGGCCGATGAAGGCGAACTCGACATCGCTGATTCGGTCGTTGAGCAGCAGGGTGACGTCGCCGAGATCACCGTCCAACTCGACAACACCGATCAGGGTACACTCGTGATCGGTAACGAAGAGGACGACGGATACCAGGCGAACGTGACTATTGAGGACGAGGAAGACGACGAAGTGGTTGTCCTCTTCAACACGTACGCAGCTGGAGACGCCACCGCGAGTCCGGACGACATCGTCTACACGGACGATGACGACGCGGAAGTGTCACTTGCGAATGACTCGAACCTGACCGACATCCTTGATACTGGTACGTACGACCTCGCGGTCGGCCCGTACACCAACGACACTGCCGACCAGCGATTCATCGACACGATCGAGGATCCGGACACGATCTCCTCGCTCTCAATTCAGGAGCGGTCCGAGACGAGCCTCGCGCTCTGGCGGACCAGCGAGAGCGTTGAGGAAGACGTCGCAGAGGAGCTCGGCGATGAAAACGAGAGCGCCACGGTCGAACTGATCAACAGCGCCGTCGAAGGCGACCTTGTCACGCAGACTGACACACTTGCCGTCGATGACGACGGCTCGCGCAGCGACGTTCTCGTCCACCAGCTCACCGCGAGTGGGCTGGAGGGCGTCCTCGAGAGCGCCGATGGAGATAGCCTCGGCCAGGGCGATCGGACGACCCAGCTCTACGCGCTTCTCCAAGAGACGAACGATTACGACAGCGAATCGGATTACTCCAACCTTGCCAACGGTAGCGATGACAAGGTCGAAATGGTTCTGGAACTCCAGAACCCCGGTCCGAACGAGCCGACCACCTCGATCGACGTGAACGAGGACATCGGTAGTAGTGCATTCTCGGACATCTTCACGGTTGTCTACGACGAAGACACCGACAACTACTACATCGTCGCAAACACCGATGAACTCAACGATGAGGTCAGTGAGGACATCGAGGATGAGGACGAGTACGAGGTCCAGATCAACGTGCAGGACGCGCGGCTGCTGGACACTCTCGAAGAGGATGACGAAGATGCCTTCGAGGATGCGTTCCTCGAGAACTCGGCCTCGTTCACGGCTGAAGCAGCCGAGGGCGAGTTCGACAACGAGGACGATATCCAAGTCGAAGCCGCTGAAGAGCAGTCCATCACGGGTACGACTAACGTCGCGCCCGGGACGGAAATCGACGTGCGCGTCCGCAGCGACGACGACGCGTCGACGAGCTTCATCCAGAACGACGAGGACCTCATCGTGACGCCCGACGGCACGTTCGAGGCCACCTTCGACTTCAGTGAAACCGAAGTGAACGACACGTTCGAGGCGTCTGTCCGCCAGGCTGCCTTCGACGCCACTTCTGACGGGACGGTCGTCGAAACGGTTGAGGAACGAGCAAGCTTCGATGTTTCGGACCTCAGCCCGCAGGAAGCCACCGCGACGGCTGGCGACTCAGTGACCGTCTCCGCGACAATCGAGAACACCGGTAACGCAGAGGGTACCCAGGATGTCGCGCTCACGCTTGACGGCGAGGAGCTCGACAGCCAGGAGACCACTCTGGAAGCCGGCGGTAGCACCACCGTCGAGTTCACGGCCGACACGTCCGGCCTCGACGCTGGTGACTACGAGCACGGTATCGCCACCGACAACGACGAAGAGACCGGTACGCTCACCATCGAAGAGGACACCGGCGACGACACTGGTGACGACACCGGCGACGACACCGGCGACGACACTGGTGACGACACCGGCGACGACACTGGTGACGACACCGGCGACGACACTGGTGACGACACCGGCGACGACACCGGCACGGACGACAGCACGCCCGGCTTCGGCGCGCTCGTCGCCCTCGTCGCGCTCATCGCGGCTGCGCTCCTCGCTACGCGGCGTACCGAGTAACGCAGCAGCGATTCACCACACTCGCTAACTATCGGCCCTCGCGGGCCGACCCTTGCGACACTTCTTTATCGGACTCGACCACCCAGCGACAGCTATATGTGATAACGAAATTGTCGAAACTCTGTGAGACTCACACCTATTCATACGGTGATTGCGACTTATTACCACTGGCGGCAAATCCTGACCTGCGGGAGTGAGACACCGCATATCGACATCGCGTCGTGGCAAACACGGGTGTGTGGCCGGCTCATTTCCTTACCGTTGACTCGACACGGCAGTCCCGTAGGCGATGAGGAAAGCCTGTATAACCACTCTAACACGCTAGTGGGTCCGTCGTACGAACGACGGACCGAATGACGTCGCTACGCGTCGAGCAGTATGCTGCGCGTCTGCTTGAGATCAGCCACGTCATACAATTACGGCAGCCTGTCCGGATAGTACTCCCACTTTATTGCCAACAAACTCTGTATCAGACGCGAAAAAACCATTTCTGGACTGTCGGGGATCAATAAATAAGCGATAGAATCAGTGTTATTTTCCAACAAGTCCTTTCTCTTCAAGTTCTTCTTGGGCTTGCTTGAACTGATCTTCGGCGTGCTGTTTGCGTCCCCACTTAACGAGTTCACGCATACCCTCCTCAAATCCGATTTCAGCTTCGAAGCCAAGCACCTCGGCAGCCGCCGTGGGGTCAGCATAACAGTGCCGGATGTCTCCTTGGCGATAGTCGTTGGCGATTTCGGGCTCAAGTTCGTCGGATTTTCCGTAGAGATCAATCAGTGTCTCAGCGACGTCATTAATACTCGTTGGATTACCGCTCCCGATGTTGACAGCGACATTCTCAGTATCTGACTCGATAGCGAGCCGGTTAGCTCTCGCAACATCGCTAACATGAACGAAATCCCGAGTTTGTTCACCGTCTTCAAACACGAGCGGTGGATTACCGTTTTTGATTCGGCTAGAAAATATCGCACAGACACCGGTGTATGGGTTGTCAAGTGCTTGGCGGCTTCCAAAGATGTTGAAATAGCGAAGTGCAACAGTTGGGATGTCGTAGGCGCGTCCGATAGAGAGCATCATCTCTTCTTGATCCCTCTTAGTAATTGCGTAGATACTCGTGCTATCCCGTGGTTTCGATTCCGGCGTTTGTTTCGGTTTGAGGTCATGACCGCACTCAGAACACGTATGTTCCCAATCACCGCCTGCCATTTGGTCATCATCCCGGAGCGACGGATGACGGATCTTACTACAGTTTGAACAGTAGTACTCACCTTCGCCGTAGATCGACATCGACGATGCAACGACCATTTTTTCCAGTTGGATCTCCTCGTCGATGATGATGTCAAGTATTCGGGCCGTTCCGAGTGTATTCACGTCAACATACTTTTCGACTTCATACATCGACTGACCTACTCCCACAGCACTAGCTTGATGATTCAGAAAGTCTGTCTCTTTGAGAAGATCGGTCATCAACTCACGGTCTCGAACGTCACCCCAAATATACTCTGCGTCTTCATTCAAATATTCAGGTTTGTCTCCGTGGACTTGCTCAGTTAGATTGTCAACTACTGTGACGTCATAGCCCGCTTCTGTGTATTCATCGACAATATGGCTGCCAACGAAACCTGCACCACCGGTGACGAGGACACGATCCATATTGCGTTGTTTATCGGATACAAAAAGAAGTTCGCGGTTTAGTTCAGGTTCACACTGAGTTGATCTTTGGGCTAGAGAATAGATTGCTCAATACCTTCACTAAGAGGGATGCTTGGGGACCAACCGAACTGTTCTTTCGTTCGGCTGATATCCGGCCGACGAAGTAGTAGATCGTCTTCCTGAAGCTCCTTGTGAACGATACCACAACTCGTATCAAGCATATCTGCGGGTTCCTAGATTATAATTTCACCTGTACTGCCGAGATTAATAACTTCATCACCAGCTATTACCGGACTGGCGTCAGCAGATAGTATGATATCTTGAACCATATCGTTAATGTAGAAGAAGCTACAGACTTGAGTATCAACACCATTCTCGGTGAGATCATCGCCTTGGAGTGGTTGCGAGAGAGAGAGTTTAGCATAACCAACCGTTGTTTAGGTAAATTTGTGACCTATACGTATTAAATATATGATCTTTTCTGCTTGTTGAGTCCGATGACGATGGCCGGATTGGCAGAGTAATCTCTAGCGTTTGAGTAGGAATCGGCGACAGATGGATGATCGGCATCGTATTTTGCCCTCCAAAACTATGTCGTCGTCCGGAGTCCGTGCGGGGTATCCGTTAATGCTGGACTCTGATGATCGTGTATTCAGCCCTGAATCCTATGCTGTCTGTGGATTCAACGGGCATCGCTTTCATATCTGGTCTAGGGAGGAGCTAGGACTAAAACTATCCATGGAAAAGAGCATACGTCAGAAGCGACAATAGAAAAGTAAATGAATCTCATCGCGGTGACTGATTATCTTAATAATGTTGGGGGTGCCGAACTAAGCGCCCAGACTATCATCCGGTCACTCGCCGATCATCCCTCCGTAGACGATCTGATAGTCGTTGGGGTCGATTTAGCGAATAAGGAGCAACTTGAATATGACTCCGCACGAGTAGAACCTATTGAGATGCCTGACTTTGCCCGGGATATCCCAGACTTTGCTATAGATATTATTGTCGAGCGATTGCTCGCCAGACGAGTTAGAAAATACCTCAAAGATACGGATATTGTACATGCCCACCACCGCCGTTCAACACTTGCTCTCCAACATCTCCCTAAAAATACTACTACTATCGGTACAATCCGTGACTATTGGCCTGTTTGCCCTATATCGGTCTATAATGTTGGGTGTGAGCAATGTACTGGATGTGGCAACCAGCTAGATGAGTGCGTCGAATATCAGGGCTGGACCGGTATGAAGGGCAAAGTGGTTAAGCCCTACCTGCTCAGTAAGCGACAACATTACCAGAACGGTCTGGAAACACTTGATGCGACTGTGTACATCGCGAACCATCTTCGAGACACTATCAAGTCGAACTATCGAGGAATCAACCCATCTCAAGACAAAGTCATTTACAATCCTGTGTCGGTAGAGTCTGACATCGAATCGGGAAAAAAGCCTGATTCTCCGACTTACGTAACGGCTAGTTCTCTTGTTCGTGAGAAAGGGGTTGATCTAGCTATTGAAGCTGTCGGACAGCTCACTGAGTCGTATCCCGAGGCGAGTTTACGAGTGTTTGGTGATGGACCACTCAAAAAAGAGCTAGAAGCGCTTGCAAGCGAAACTTGTCCAGCAAACACTATTTCGTTCGAAGGGCGGGTTCCACCGAATGAGGTGTACGACGCTATGGCGAACGCGACAGCGACCGTATTTCCGTCTCGGTGGGCCGAACCGTTTGGCCGCGTGAGCGTTGAATCACTTATGTTAGGAACACCAGTAGTTGGGAGTAATATCGGTGGGATTCCAGAGGTGGTAACTAATGGAGAGACAGGGCTTTTATTTAATACAGGAAATGTAGAATCGATTATAAATTGTTTACAAGATATCCACGAAAGCAGCGGATTTCAGAGCGAGATAGATGGATGGAAGGAGAGTCAACGGAAGCAATTTACTTCTCAGTCTGTGGCCAACCGTTATATTGAGCAGTTCAACTCACTTTGATTTCGGACGCACGATTGTTCGTTCACGTCACACGCAACTAAAATAGAACAATAATTCGGTATAAAAGTAGGACTAAACTACGCCGGTACAGGTGATACCTTACCACTAAATCGCAGATGGAATCATGTAGAATAAAACACTGAACATTAAATTCGTTATAATAGTATTGGATTCAAGTATTATGTGGTGTTAGGAACAAGAATTACTAATATATTGCACGAGTCTGCTGAGCACAACGAAAATAGCGATGACAAAATTTGAGAAATATGAAGAACTCACGACTTCGGCCATCTCAACCGATAGTATCCATAGTGCTATATTCCGCAGATACAGATTAGAGTTTACCCTACAAACTCAGAGGCGATTCCAAGTATTCGGTCACGAATTCCGGAACTGATCGTCAGTAGAATCAGGAAATACGCAGCAACTCCCGTCAGAATAAGAATCGCAAGCTTTTGGATGACTGGCAGGGATATGGTGTTCCTTAACCACCAAACAACCGACCCCATTAATAATGCCGCGACGGATTCTGCAGCTAGTGCATTAACAGGGAGTATTTCCCAGGAGAGGTCCAACTCATCAAGGAGATGATAGCCAAGGTAAAGCGTCGCCAGAGAGATTCCAACTAGACTTGCTACGACTGCGCCGGTGACACCGACGGTAGGCACTAATAATAGGTCAAGCACGCCGTTAGCGACGACGAGAATGACCCCCGCCCGAAAGGTGGCGTCAGGACGATCAATTGCATTCATAGTTGAACTGAATACGGACCGGAAGCCGTCTGGTATTTGAATCCCGACCGCAATAGTTGCGATGATGGCTGCATCACGAAATTTGGGTGTATAAATGGTAACAATTAGCGGTTCCGAGATAACAGCCATTCCAACAGTAGCTGGAATCGCAAATATTGTCGAAAATATGATGGCGTCAGTCAGAATTCCCTTGATCTGTTCGGCGTTCCCATCGGCAGAGTGAAAGCTGATCTCTGGGAGACTTGAGGTCATAACGGCGCCTGAAACGATCGACAGTAATAGAGAGAACCGAAAACCAATTCCGTAGACACCTGTCGCAGCAGATCCGAGAAAGGAAGTGATAACAATTATATCGATGTTGTCGTAGAATTTGGTCGAAAATCCCGAGAGGAGTACATATTTTCCATACGAGATCATGTCTTTCACGTGCTCTCGGTCAATTAGGTCGCGAAGTTCGCTTCGAGATGGCAGGGGAATACCCATTACGAGTATGACGACTGCAGCGATAGATGCCAAACTCGCTCCGGCGAGAGCCCCAGCCAATAGGCCAAAGAGACCAAATCCTGCAGAGAGGAAACCAACTTGGAACACAACACGTGACGAGGTGTCTAGTAAACTGATACCGCCACTACGGCCGACCAACGAATACCCCTCAAGAATTGCCGACGCAGTATTTCGGATCTGGAGTGCCCAAAGCATCCCAACGACAAAGAGCACGCTCAGCCCTCCGTAATCGAAGTAACTGATGAACAACGGGGACGCTAACGCCACGAGAACGGTGGCCGCGACTAAAATAACCCCGGACAGTATGACTCCTGTAACCACGTAGGCCTCTGATTGGTCACCTTCGCTAACGCGCTTGGTAATTGTACCGTTGATTCCGGCGTTTGATGCCAACATAAAAAACGAAACAACCGTCTCAAACACATAAAACTGGCCGAGGGTGGTAGCCGGATCCGCAAGCGTCCGGGCGAAGTACATCGAAGCAACCCAAGACGACCCCAAAGCGAGGACTTTAGCGATAAACCAACCGACGCCAGACCGGGCGATTCCCATCGGTGTATCAATAGGTTCACAACAGGATTATAACAGTATTCGTTTGTGATTCCGTGAGTACTGTTATATATTCATCTGTAAGTAATTCACTAGTGTTATTTGATGGAATCTTCAGGGTTGTTTACGTTTGTCGGTACGGCTAATGAATCAAACAACTTCCTTACCTGGTCTTTACCACGGACTCTGTTTTTCAGTAGCCCAATTGTGATAAATATTTGATAAGAACAAAACGCCCGCGCGAAAGACCAATTATGTAGTTGGATGGCCACCGAGTGTCTAACATTTCGACAATCAGGAACGTACTATTTGCTACATCACCGGCATCTTGTCTTCCGCTGTCAGCCGACGGCGAGGTGGTCTCTTATCAGAGATAGCCGACATCTTGAAGTCGCTCGCGGACGGCGTCTGCGACCGCCTCGTCAACATCTTCAATCTCCCACGAGAGTTGCTCATCGACGAGTTTGCGCAACCGTTCGACCTCATTATTTGGGACTTTTTCTGTTGGGTCTCGTCGATGGCGAGCAATAGGCGAACTGTCCGACCGAAATTCGACAGTGTAATTGACCGTGCGAGCGACTTTCGCAGCGCGGTAGTACGGCGTGAAATCGAGGTCATAAGTTGATTCCAGTTCGGGCTTCGAAACATCGTGCTGACCCATTTCAGCGAACACCACGTCGTGTTCAAAATCACTCAGTAAAGAGTGACCAGCCATTTTATCGACAGTTTCGCGGTGGTTATCAAGAATATCGACCGCATCGAGTACCGTCGGGGCCACGTCTACTTGGGACGCAAGGCGATCATCTCGCCCTGCCTCCAAGTCAGGGTGGTACAGCAGGAACGGCACATCAATCAGCGAAGGATGTAACGAGTTACGGTGAGCAATATAAGGAGGTTCCGACGGCTCATTGAACAGTTCACCGTGGTCGGCAGTAATCATCACGGCAGTTTCATCGAGTAATCCTTTCGCCTCCAAACGGTCAAACAGACGCCCGAGATTCTCATCGACCCAGGCAACCTCGCGGTCATACAACCGACGGTTCTCCTCGATCGCCGACTCATCTACATCAAGGTCTCCGTAGTTGTACCGTATGTGGTAGTCATCTGCTCGCCACGCAAGTTTACGAGCCGCGTTGCTCACGTCGCCAGCCTCGCCAGTAATTGGCTTGTACGGTCGGTGGGGCGAAAACAAGTTGGCGAAGGCAAACGACTCCCCTGGCTCGTTGATTGCGGTAACGAGGTCGTCGACTGCCCACCGTGTTCGATAGTTCTCCCGGAGAGCATTGACGAACGAGGGAGAAACGGCGCGGCTGGGAGTGCGCCCAAGTCCAACCTCGGCCCAAGTTTTGAACAGTCGTGAGAGTTGACGCGGTTTCGACATCCGGTGAGTGTTTTGCCATTGATCCCAGCCGCGGTCACGAAAACCGGCCTCCCCTGCCAATGGCGGCGGGATGTTGATACCATGTGCCCGAACACCACTCTCACTGAGTAGTTCACTCAACATCGGCGAGGAGCGAGATAGCGACACGGTCGGCTCCAAACCACGATGGATCGACGGATATTGACCTGTTAGCATCGACCCGTGAGTGGGCATTGTCCAGCAACTAGCCGCAGTGAAATCCTCGAAAACAACGCTCTTCTCAGCGATGCGCGACAAGTTCGGAGTGTCAGCATCATCGTCGTATGCTGAGACCGCGTCTCGCCGAAGTGTATCAACGATTACGAGGAGAACATTCATATCCCTAGGGAGTTCGGGTGGAGATTTAACTCTTTTAGATCGGTCACAGGAGTATAGAACCGAATCCCTACCGAAAGGCCCTGAGTCCGTTGTGAGTGCTGACTGTTTCCTAACGAAGGTCCGGACTCAACCAAGATACCCAACTCGTTCCATCTGTTTACGAACAGCATCGCTTACTTCGAGTGAACTAATATTCCATTCTAGACGCTCTTCGACAAGCACACGGAGGCCCTCCATTTCACCGCTAGGGACCGACGCGTTTTGATCCTGTCGGTCGTGGGCAACTGTCATACCATCTGGCCGGAACCGAACCGTATGGTTAGGCGTTCGAGCCACCTTGTACGTCCGCTCGTACGGCGAAAAATCAAGCTCATATCGTTGTTCGAGATCCTTGTCGGGTGACTCCATCGCTGCGAGTTCAGCGAAAACCGTTTCGTGTTTTGACTTACCAAGCAGCGAGTGGCCTGCCATCGTACTGACGGTGTCCTGGTGATCGTCAAGGACACCTGCCACGTTAAGAATTGTCGGGGTAACATCCACTTGCGAAGCGAGTCTATCGTCACGTCGTGGCTCCAAATTAGGGTGATACAGGAGAAACGGTACGTCGATCAACGCTGGATGGAGTGAGTTCTGATGTGCAATACGCGGTCGATCGTTTGTCTCACCGAACAGTTCGCCATGGTCGGAAGTAATTATTACGGCGGTTTCTTCGTTGAGACCACTCTCTTTGAGTCGATTGAAAAACCGACCGAGTTTCTCATCGACCCAGCGGACACCACCTGCGTATAGCTTCCACAACTCATCAATAACGTCATCGGGCAGATCGGGATTGCTCTAGTTGTACCGATGCTGGTAATGATCTTTCCGACGAGATATTTTCCGGGTCTCCTCCGAGACATCCAGAATACCGGGCGGAAACGGTTCGTAGTCGCGGTGGACCGCGAACAGATTCGTGAAAACAAATGAGTCACTCGGCTCGTTGATCACGTTGATGATCTCATCAAGTACCCACCGTGTCCGGTAATTTTTTTTTCGGACCGACAGTATCTAAATCAAACGCGTAGCGTGGACGCTCCATGAGTCCTTCTTGTGTCCAAACTTTCAGGAGTCGAGCGAGCTGTTCGTGCTTCGGGTCGGTGTATGTGTTGTGCCAGCGGTCCCAGCCGCGGTCACGAAACCCTACTTGTCTATTCAGTGGGTGAGGAGGGTTGAGACAGTATGTTCGGTACCCGCTCAAATGCAGTATTTCACTGACAGTTGGTACCGATGGAGATAATCCCTCATCGGACCTGGTCGCCTTATGAGTCGAGGGGCTTTGGTGAATCGCCAGAAGGCGTTTGATTTCACTGTTTCACGGCTCGCTTGATGTTGTAGACCGCACACATCAAAACGATCTCACGAAATTCGCGGTACCACGCTCGGGCACGCACCGCGTGGCCGAGCGTCCGCTTGATTGTGGAAAAGACGGTCTCAGACAGTGCTCTTTGGCCGTATAGAGACCCATCGATGCGCGCGTTATGCGCGTAATGGATGGGTCGAAACTCGCGGTGCTTAATCAGCGGTCTCACGTCCTCTTCGCGCAATTTCTCGCGTAATCGTTGCCAGTCGTAGCCTTTGTCGGCGGCGAGGCTGGCAATCTCGCCCGCGTTGCGGAGGGCGAGTTGCCAGCCGATCTGCGTGTCGTGACGTTTCTCGGTCGTGCAGTGAACGTCAAGCACAGCTTGCGTTTTTGTATCGACGAGCGCGGTCGTTTTCAGCGTTTGAACGCGATAGTTCGTCCGGCGGCAGTAGTGCTTGCTGGCGGTTTCGCGGTCGAAAAACGTCGCGTCCATCGCAGCGTGATCGGCGGTGTCGTGCAGCTGTGCCGACAGCCGCAGCAGCACTCGCCAGACTTTCATCTCGAACCTATCAAACGCTTTACCAAAGTTGAGTGATCAGGGAGATCGCCCGGATCAAGGCCGATCTCGGCCACTATTTGTGGCATCTCACTCAGCAGATCAAGCGCCTCGCGGTAGGATTTTTCTAGGTAAATCCGGAGACAGTGGAGCGAAACAACGGCGTAGTCGGCGAAGCCCCCACCCCCTTCGGGGGCGGCGGCTTCGCCTCGGCCACCAACAGCATTTTTAGCTAACGTGACCGCCTTGCTCGTGAAGCGGGAGATCTTCGACATAGGCATCGCCGATTTCCCGCTTCACTTCCTTTGATTTGGCGACCTATCTCGTCGTCTTACAGCGATTCACCAGAGCCAGTCGAGGGGTACTCACCAGTAAGCATAGAGGCGTGAATCGGCATCGTCCAGCAGCTAGCCGCGGTAAGATTATCAAAAGCGATGCTCTGCTCGGCTATTCGTGATAGGTTTGGGAGGTGTCAATTTTCGCACCGTACGGCGATATTACATCGCGTCGGAGCGTGTCAACGATAATTATGATTACGTTCATGCTTAGACTCTCGCGAGACATACTCATAAACACACCAGTCGAGAGTGACGATCAGTAGCAGGGAATTCAGCGATCAGCCACTAGTGTGATCGAAGTTAGCGAAGCCTTCCGGGGTAGATCTGCGCCCGAATTCCGAGTACTTTTAACCGGCTACCAAGTTTTTATATATTGAATGCGCGTCGTCGTGGTGGGTTATCCGATGCTCGCAAAGCGCCAGTGGCAGCTCTGTTCTCGTTTCGAAGCTGCTGGGGTGGATACCCATATTATCGTCCCTAACGGCTGGCCGCCGATTCCCGCGGAAGACCACCCACCGAACGACGCCCCTTTTATGCTCCACAAGTGTCAATCACTATTCCATGGTAACATGGCGCGGTATGTTTTTCCCGGGCTACCGCGACTTCTCTCACAGATCAATCCGGATATTGTACTCACACATGGTGAACCGTGGTTCGTCGGCACACTGTACGCTCAGGTGGCAGCGGACCTCGTTGGCGTCCCACACGTCGTGTTTTCGTGGGAGAATTTGAATCACGTTCCTCAATCACGAATACAGCGGAAAATTGAAGATCTGGTACTCAAACGAGTACACGGCCTCATTACCGGGAGCAATGCCGCTGCCGCTCGTATCCGTTCGCGCGGATTCAAGGGACCCGTTGCCGAGGCACCCCAATCTGGCGTGAACACCGAACAATTCGCACCTACGCCGAATCATACGTTATCTAGTAACAATAGCACGACCGAGCCAGGTGACCCAAGCGATCGGCTTCCATCGGTTTTCAATTCCGATCCCGGCGAGCGGATCGTCCTCTACGCCGGCCGGCTTGACCGTGAGAAAGGCGTCGAAACACTGCTGGAGACAGTCCCATCGGTGCGTGAGTCGGTCTCTTCAGCGCGGTATACCCTACTCGGCGAGGGCGATCTCGAAGACGAACTTCATGACGCCGCCGATACCGAGCGGCTATCAGGTGCAATTGATCTTGTCACTGATCGTCAACCGTACGATCTGATGCCAGCCATCTACCGGACGGCAGACGTGTTCGTTTATCCCAGCGAAACGACAGACGAATGGGCTGAGCAATTCGGTTATAGCGTTGCGGAAGCTATGAGCTGCGGTATCCCTCCGGTTGTCTCCGACTGTGGATCGCTCCCGTGGGTTGTTGGCGACGCCGGGACCGTCGTTCCAGAACGCGATTCTGAGGCATTAGCCCGTGGCATTGTCGATCTCCTGACCGACAACGATCGCCGAAAGCAACTCAGTTCGGCAGCGCGCAAGCGGGTCATCTCGAAGTTCGGTCTCGATTCCGTGGCGGCGACGCAGTTAGCATTCCTCGCTGACATAGCTAGCGAACCAAAGCCGTCTCTCGCCAAGTTACAGTGAACAGATCTATCTCCCGACTACTGAGCTAAAGCTGGGCAGCCTTGGCTACACAAGGAGTACAAGCCACAGTATACTGTTCATTTCCGACAAGGTCAAGCCTCATCCCCTCTCAGATATCGATGATGAGGGTCGCAGTTCTCTGTCGGCGGTTAAGCGACAACACGCTCGTCAGGTCGTATCTCCTGTTGAAAGCCTTACCTGACGCGAAAGTTGATGTCTACGGACTGGTCGACGATCGAAGCCTTCACAGCTACTTCGACTCTGAGCGATTTACTTTTCATACCGTAGACACCAAAGGATACGGCGACTGGGATGGTGAACCGACGGTGCCAGATCGGCTCCGGAGGCTATCGAACCAAGGAACTGATTCCTTCCGATTGTGGGCACATTATGCTTACAGCGCCCCTGCTCCGGACGTCGTCGTCGTCGCAAGTGGCTGGAAGGGGAGTGTTGGAGCTGGCCTCCTAGCAAAGCACCTTGGGCCGTGGGATGTGCCGGTTATCGTGGATATCTTTGACCGCACAGAGTGGGCAGAAATGCTACCGTTTGACCCGTTGTCATCCTTCGACGCGGTGGTAACAAGTAACCGTCCGCTGGCAGAGCAACTCAACGGGACCGCACTTCATACGCCGGTCGACACCGAACGGTTTGACCCTGATCGGTACGACCGCGAAGCAATACGCGCGGAACTCGGATTTGATGAGGATGAATTTGTTGCCGGGTTCATCGGTACTCCTCGCAAAGCGAAGGGAATCGATGCTCTCGTCGATGCTATTTGCGGCGCGGATGACGGCATACGTGGATTAATAGTCGGACCGGCGGACAACAGCTATGGCGAGCAACTGAAGAGGCGAGCAACCGATGATATTGTCTTTGTTCCGTCGGTTCCTCACTCTGAGGTTCCGCGCTACTACGCGGCATTAGACGCACTAGTGCTAGCTCAGCAACGCCTGCCAGACTCGGAGTATCAGTTCCCGGCGAAGCTCTCAGAAGCGATGAGCATGGAAACCCCAGTAATTGCCACCGCTATCGGAGACATCCCACACGCTGTCGGGGATACCGGTGTCCTCCTCGAGGAGCCGACAGCCGTGGCGATCCGCGAGGGAATCGATGCGATTCGTAACGAATCGACAGAGTACGGAGAGCGTGCCCGGTCTCGCGCTGTTGAATCGTTCAGCGCCAACGCAGTCGGTGCCGAACTCTCCGAGCTACTAACCGATTTACTCCTGAGCTAGCGGGCCCTTCTTACCACATGACTTTTAGCCGTTGCCGGATGGTTCCACGTATGATCACAAGTTGTCTGTCCGGTGCGTGTCAAATTTCTTGCGCGTCAGTCGGATTCTCCCCCGATAAAGTATCACACCCCTCTCGATTGTAGTTAATGTCATTTACAGACGAACGGCCCCGAGTCGCCGTAGTCGTCCCGACGTACGAGCGACCGGAGCGACTCCAAGCCACAATCGAATCTGTATGTGATCAAACCGTTGACGACTACGAGGTGGTCGTCGTCGACGATGGATCGAGTGACGACAGTCAGATAGAGATACTCGACTCGTTGAGTACACGGTTTAATCGAGTTCGAGTGATTAGTCAGTCAAACGCGGGCCCCGCTGCCGCCCGCAACCGTGGCTGGCGGTCGACCGAGGCTGAGATAATTCTATTTACCGATGACGACTGCGTAGTTCCGCCGGATTGGATTGAGTCTATCGTCACCGGATTCGAGTCAGGTGTGGGGGCTGTCGGTGGACCGCTACTACCTACCGAAGAGGCACTTAAACGGAGCGTCTTTGCTAGGCACCACAAGTACCGGGTCAGATATGTGTACGAGGTCCCCGATGGGCCGACCATCGGCGGGAGTGACCTCCCGATGGGAGCGACGGCAAATATCGCGTATCGGCGCAAGGCATTGGAAGCCGTCGACGGCTTCGATGAGACGTTCCCGACGGCCGCAGGCGAGGACGCAGACCTCCAGAAACGCGTCGCAGCTTCGGGGTATCAAATGAAATTCGTTCCCTGTGTCGTCGAACACAATGACGAGTACGATTGGCCCTCCTTCCGGTCAAGGGCGATCCGTCACGGCTCCGGGGCCTACTATATGGATCGCGCTCACGGGGAGCCACGACCGTTGTGGAGAATCGTCTTGGGGCTCATCGCTGCGCCGCTGGTTATCGTTTCTGCGACCACCGCTACTGGAGACCCAGCGGTTGGCGCGGTCGCGGGAGTCGAACGCAGTTTAGCTCGGTACGGTGAACTCCGTGCCGCACTCAGCGATAAGTAGCTGGTACGAAATGCTGTCGGCCAGAAGGGAGTTTAATGGGAAAGAGTCGGAGAATTATTGACGCTATCTTAACAGAAACTGGGCAGAGATGGCTAACAACTCATCTATTTTCGGAATCACCTAATAGAATAATTTTATATACAATTGTCGTCAGTTTCTGGTCGTGACTGGCAAGGTAGTCTACTCCTTCGGCGAAGAGCTATGTGGATCCGGAATTGGCCGTATCGCATGTAATGCGGTTCGGGGCGCGAACCGGTCATCTCTATTATCGCAGGTCTTGACCTTACGTACGGCCGACACCAGTGGGATTGACGCACCTATCAAGAAGGTACCATTTGGTGGTGTTATTGACCATTCTCCGTTGTACTATCCGAAGAACACCCTGTACGATTTCTTAGCTAGCAGGTACGTCAGCGATATCGACCTGTTTCATGGATGGAACGATATGTGTCTCCGGTCCCTCCGTCGAGCTAACGCGAAAGGAGCGATAACCGTCGTCGAGCGAGCCAGTACCCACCCAGAGGCTCAGCGAGAGTTGGTGAACAGGGAACGAGACGATTACGGTGAGGGTCACATTCCGATCGCCGAAAGAGGGTTCCGGGATCGTAAGCACCGCCGGGCAATAGCCGAACTTCAGGAGTGTGACGCAGTGTTTGTTCCGTCGACATTTGTAGCTAATACGTTCCGTGAACGAGGGTACAGCGAAGACGATATCTTTGTAATTCCGTTCGGCGTCGATACTGATCAATTCACACCGCCAGAAGACCCGGCTCGACCAGACGGCGAGTTCACTGCGCTGTTCGCTGGAACGATCTCACTTCGGAAAGGTATCCAGTACCTACTTCCAGCTTGGCAGAAGGCCGACGTGGGTGGTGAACTAATACTTGCTGGTGAAGTAACTGATGCGGCGTCACCCATCATCGCGGAGTACCGTGATGATCCTTCGATCCAGTTCGTGGGCTGGGTTGACGAAATGGCGCAAAAATACCGAGAGGCAAATGTTTTTGTCTTTCCGTCTATCGAAGAAGGGAGCGCACTCGTGAGCTACGAGGCGATGGCGTCCGCTTTACCGTCAATCGTCACCCCTAATGTCGGTAGTCTCGTTGAGAACGGCGAACACGGATTAGTCGTCTCGCATCGTGATGTGGATTCCGTTGCCGACGCCTTTGAGTCACTCGCTTCTGACCCTGATAAACGCCGTCAGATGGGAACGAACGCTCGAAAGAAGGTCGAAGATTACACTTGGGACCGATACGGCGAACGTGTTGCCGGCGCGTATCAAGAACTGCTTGACCGGCGCTAACTGGGTGTTGTCGTCCCGGCAGCCGCTTATCGATACGAGTCTTGCTCCGCAAATTTTCTTGTACGTATCTAAATTGTTCGAGACAGTCAGCAACCTCACCACACACTTCACCAGTTCGGTTAGAAACGTTATTCGGTGCTATTCCGTCTACGAGGGTAGTCGCTGAACGACGTGTTTGTCTCTGATCCACCTCACCGGTGCCGTGCTGTCCATTAATTACGGCAATGCCAGTATAGAGTTATCGACGAAGAACCGACCATTTCGTCGGATACCACACCTAAATACTCTCGGAGTTTGTCGGGACTAACACTGTATGTCTCAGTAAGTATTCCACCCTATTGGTTGGAACAACCTGGAACAATATCAAACGTGCTTTGGGGAATATCAAACACTATCATTTTGGCTATTGTAATAATGTTAGAACAGAACCGCCAACAACTGGACCACTCAGCTTTGCACGTTGAAGTAGGAGGGTGACGTAGGCGGTGGCAAGGACGGATGATGCCGATTACGGATTTCTTATCGTGCACGCACGTGTTCGATGAGTTCGACTCGCTGTCACCGGCTCAACGCCATCATGCGAAAAGTTACGCCACAGGTCTTGTTGCGGCCAGCAACAAGACCGTGGCGGGCATCGCACGCGAAGTCCTTCCAGCTCAGGGGAAACGCGCCCTCAACAAGTTCCTCACCGAGTACGACTGGGACGAACAGGAGTTCAACCACGAACGCCTCAAAGAACTCCAGAAACACGGTGAAACGCGCTGGTCACAGGATGGCTACATCATCCTCGACGATACGATCACCGAGAAATCTGGGGACGAAGTCCCCGGCGTCGGTCACTTCTACGATCACGCTGAAGGCGACACTGTCTGGGGCCAAGACCTCATCTACGCGTTCTACGCTGACGACAAAACCGCCTATCCGCTCACCTTCCGCTCTACGAACAGCAAGACGATGATGACCAAGACCACGACACCAAGTACGATCTCGCCCGCGAGATCGTTACCGAACTCGAAGAAGAGGTAGGTGTCCGCCGGGACACCTACCTCTTCGACTCGTGGTTCGCTCATGACTCCGGCCTTTCCGAACAGATCGAATCCTACGGCAAGGACTGGATCGGCCCGCTCCGGAGCAATCGAAAAGTGACCTACGCCGGCGAAGAACTCCGCGTCGATGCGCTGGCAGAACGCATCGACACGGTTGAACGCGAAGTTGACGAGGAGCTCTATGACATCTGGACGAAGAAGCTTCCCGTCTCCCAGTTGGGAGACGTGAAGCTGGTCATCGCCGAGAAAGAGACCGACGAAGACGAAGAGAACCCGATTAAGTACCTCGCCACGAATAAGATCGACGCACCGACACCGCACGTGATCCGCTCCTACGGGATGCGGTGGCGCATCGAGACGTTCTTCGAGGACTCGAAGCAGGATCTCGGCTTGGGAGACTGCGAGATGCAGATCGACGAAGGTGCCAGTCGCCACTGGCACCTTCTGATGGCCGCCTACAGTCTCGTTCGTCTTGATCCCGATTCGAGCGCCTTGGGAACGGTTCGCTCGAAAGCGTCATCGCTTCGAGCGAATCTCGAACACTCCCTGAAAGAAGCCGTGTACAATCTTCTCTCGTGGGTTCGAGACAACGATGATCGCGGCGTCGATGACCTCATGGAAAAGATCGACCACCTCTTCGTTCACTCAACCTCCGACGCTAACGTGCAAATCTGAGTCGATCAGACAGATTGGATCATATAGAATCACCTCGCGTGAACACTACGGATGAGGCCATTCCAACGACAGATGAATCCCGCACCTACGGGGTATGATTTCAGAACCAGTCAGCCACTCCGATTCACAACTACCTGAAGAACTGTGGATAGCGACCTGATTGTTGGAGAACCGCGCCGTTTAAAATGTAGTATGAAACACGTACTTTCGAATGTCGCTGATGGATTGGATTTCGATGACTGCCGACAGATTCACTCAATTACCTGTAGAGGACGCTATCCGTCTCGGAGCGATGGAATTGTGGGTCGGTGGACTTCGACGAGCCCGAAAAATACATACCCTGTTTCCTACTGAGGAACCCCACTGGGATCGAGATTTCGAAGTACTTTGTATTCTTGATGCCTGCCGGGTTGATCAAATGAAGGATGCATGCGATCGCACAGAATGGCTTCCACCATCAGGTTCCGTCGACACACTATGGTCGGTCGGTAGCACCTCTAAAGAGTGGATGGATGGAATGTTTGGGTCGGATCACTACGACAAGATGGAAGATACGGCGTACGTGACCGCGAACCTCTTCATAGAGGACTTCGACATCGATCAGTTCGGTGTCTGTTCTATTGTCTCGGGTGAATACCACGACATCGGCGACATCCGTGCGGTAGACCCACGAGAAGTGACAGATCGAGCGATTCACGTGTGGCGTAACCGTGATCAATATGATGTCAACCGGATGATCGTTCACTACATGCAGCCCCACACCCCGTTCCGGTCACGCGAAGAGTGGTTCTACGGCGGTGATCTACTGGATACGAACTGGGGCCACGGGTTCTATGAACTCGCCGCTGGACGTCTCCCACGTGACGAATTTCGCGAGGCTTACTGGGATAATCTCGACTGGGTCTTGAAACACATCAACGTGCTCCGACAGAACTGTGATAGTCAAATAGCTTTGTCGGCTGACCACGGGAATGCGATGGGCGAATGGGGCACGTACGGGCACCCTCACGGCGTTCCAGTTCCTGCTGTGAGATCGGTTCCGTACCTCCACATCAACGGGAGCGATGAACGTGGATATGATCCCGATTTGGAAGAGGAAGATCTGTTCGGTCGAATTGATCCCGAGCATGTCAAAAATCATCTCTCGGATCTCGGATATCGGTGAATTGCTTCCGGATACACAATTCGGCGAGAATTTTCAAGTAAACAGATTCTGGGTGAAGAGAGATCCTCGGTAACTAGTTCTAGTAGTACTCAACCGCTATGGCTAAATATATCTATAAATTGATCAAATCAGCACGTAATTCATATACCTATCTCATCAGCAACCTGAGTGTCACCTCTTCACTCCAAGTATCTAACTCGATACAACCATTATCACTGCTGAGTGGGTCGAATAAAAGTATAGAGCGGTCGATTTTTTTGACTGGCTCATCCTTACCTTATTTCAGCACTACCCACATAGACGGTTCCAGTGACCTAGTCAGGGTCCAGAGCGACGACAGGGTTCGCGACTGAAGAACAACCCGGTTCCGCCAATGTCGTTTGTCATCATTACTCAGGTCGGATGGCCCGATATAGAGGATTTACCCTGTCCACCTCGATCGGATCTAATTCGAACGAGAAGTTGTCAAGGAAGTCCTCAACCTCCGCCCAGTCGGTGTTAAACCGGTGGTAGTGGTCTGGATGGGGTTCGACGTAAAGCACTCGAACTTCATTCAGGAGGTCACCCATACCGCGGAGGACTTCGAGTTCTGCGCCTTCAGTATCAATTTTCATTAGATCTGGCGAAGGAAGTGGGTTCGGGGAAACAGAGTCCCCTCGACGGATATTGGGTTCGTCCGTGCTTCCTTGAGACTCGCCCGTACATGTGATCGACATATCATTATTTAATCTAACGAACCCATCATAACTTCCGAGAGCGTGTTGTCGAATAGTTGCCTCCACTCCGTTTATTTCGAGGGTTTCACGAAGCCGGTTAATACGGTCCGAACTCGGCTCGAATGCGACAACGTTGGCACATCGCTGGCCGAGAAAGGCCGAATAGCCGCCGTCCGCACTACCGACGTCCCAGAACGTATCGCTTGGCTTAATGCGTTTAAGCGCATCGTAAACGACCGCTTTCTCTCCATAGATATCACCGCCGTGCTGCCAGTATTTCCACCCGTCAGCTTTATTTTTGACCGGGAATTCTGCGGTTGTATCGTTAAGTGTTCGTTTGATCGTGTTTCGGCCGACACGAAGCCGCAGTCCCCAGTAAGCGTTACTCATGAGGCTCCGAGCCGTCAGCTCAGTTTTATTTTGTATCGTGACCATAATTTACTATATGTTACAATATCCCAACAGAAGCATAAAAATGGATGCCTCAAATTACTATCTTTGATATTGTAGCTCCGCATGTAAATCAGATATTTAATCGAACGGCTGTGTTGAATCGCTGTAAGGCGGAGAGATTCACGGTGTGACGAAGCGTTTGATGTTAAGACGACACACATCAGCGCGATTTCGCGGAACTCACGGAACCACGACCGCGCTCGCACGGCGAAGCCGAGCGAGCGCTTGACAGCCGAGTTCACGGTTTCGGTCATGGAGCGCTGATTGTAGCGGTTATCGTCGATCCTGGCGTTGTGCGCGTGGTCGTACGGAGCGAAGATGCGGTGCTTGATCAGCGGTCTGATCCCGAGCTCACGCAGACCTTCGCGGAGCGATTGCTTGTCGTAGCCCTTATCGGCCGCAAGAGACCGCAGATCGCCCGCGTTCCGGCGGGCGATCTGCTCAGCGAGGTCCGCGTCGCTTCCTTCCCGATTCGTTGAGCAGTGAACGTCAAGAACGGCTTGCGACGCTGTATCGACGAGTTTCGTGACTTTGAGCTTCTGAACGCGGTAGCTGATTCGCTGGCAGTAGTGGCGGCTCGCTGGTGAGCGGTCGTAAAATGTGGCGTCGATCGCGGCGTGTTTAGAGAGATCGTGCAGCTGCGCCGACTGGCGCAGCAGCACTCGACAGACGCTCATACTGATCCGATCGAACGCCTTACACAACGTGGACGGCGCGGGGAGATCGGCCGCGCTGAGGCCGATATCCTCGGTTATTTGTGGCATCTCTTTGAACAAGTCGATCGTCATACGGTACGATGGATCGAGGTAAATCCGGAGACAATGGAGGGAAACGAGTGCGTAGTCGGCGAATCCGCCGCCCCGGACGGTGGCGGCGGATTCGCCTCCATCGCCAGTAACTCTTTGAGCAACCGGCACAACTTCCCCGATGAAGCGGGAGATCTGGGTCATGAACAACTGAAGTCTCCCGGTTCAATTCCTTTGATTTAGCGGCCTACCTCGCTGCCGTATGGCGATTCAACACAGCCAATCGAAACTAATATAATCATTTCAAGTATGTACCTCATAAAACTCGCTTCTCTTCCAAGAGGGTAGTGGCCGCGCGATGGGTCCTCTGGACGCGACAAGACGAACAGACTGTAACGTTAGCTTTTGTCGGTTATCAGTACGATACGCAGACACAATATCACTTGTACCCGAGCGCTTCTAATTGTGCCTCAACATGTTTATCGCTTGTCTCACCGCCATATTTGGCCGCTGTATGTGGATCATGGTCTGTTCTTTCCGCTTGGGAAATATGATCAGAGAGGAACGTATCGAACTCAGAGATGACCTCAGGATACTCGTCGCTCACGTCCGTCGTCTCACCGGGATCAGCTTGGAGATCGAATAATTCCGAATCCAGCGGTTCGTCGCCTTTACGATCCCACCAGATGTACTTCCATCGTTCCGTCCGGACGCCGAGTGGGTCGCCGTGGCCGATCACTTGTCGCCGATCAGACCACTCCTCGTCGTCATCGATCAGGCGTCGGAGCGATGTCCCCGAAAATGGTTCTTCCTCGTCTGTGGTGATCGGTTCACCAAGAAAGTCGAGGATGGTGGGGGCAATATCTATCTGGCCCACCTGTTCATCAATACGGTGGGACCCGACTCCGGGTACTCGGATCACGAGGGGAATCCGGAACAGTTCCTCGTACAGTGCCTTATAGTGGCCGAACCCGCCGTGTTCGCCCAGTCCCTCACCGTGGTCACTCGTAACGATGAGGATGGTATCATCGTATAGGTCGCGGTCGCGGAGACCGTCCAGCAGTCTGCCGAACTGTTCGTCAGTGAATCGGGTTTCGGCGTCGTATAACAACCTGAGCGCTGAGACATCGTCATCGGTTAACTCCTCGGGTGACTCGTTCATCAGGCGGTTGACTCGGCGCTGAGTTCGAGTCGGGATCGGGTCAGCTCCGACTTCGGCGAGTCGGTCGTCGTCTTGATAGAACGGATAATGGACATCCATGTAGTGGATCCATGAAAAGAACGGGGCCGACGAGTCACGGTTGTCGAGCCACGAGAAGAACCGCTCGTTTACTTCGTCGGCCGGGGCATACGGTCGCTCGCCCGTCGCGGTCAGGAGAAAGTAGTACACCGGCCGGAGGATGTCGTAGAGTCGGGAGTCTTGGCCGACTATTGAACTTATTCCCAGTCGGAGTCGTTCAAGCACAGAGTGGGAGGTGTCAGCGCCACCGTCCGTATCTCCTCGGAATTCATTGAATTCATCGAACCCGATACCGTATCCGTAGCGCTCGAAGAGGTGAGGGTTCGAAGTGAACGCGACCGTGTCGTATCCCGCGTTCTGAAGTCGTCGAGCCAAAGCAGGACGACGGGGAGACAGCGTTGAGCACCCGCCGTACAGCATCGGATACGTTCCAGTAAGGATTGCTGGGAACGCAACAGGAGTCCCCTGTCCATGTGTGATCGCTTGGCTACATTCGATCCCAGACTCGGAAACTGCGTCAATTTCGGGGGTGAGACCACGATCGTTCCCGACTCGATCGTTCCTGAGAGAGTCAATCGTGACGAGTAATACGTTCATGGCGCCTGATTGCTATAGTCTCGATATAAACGTTCTGGAGATGGAACAGTCCAACCACTACGTGGAGCCAAAGGTGACGAGAACACGTGATAATTTCACTGTCAAGGCCCGTCGTTCACGCCAGATGAGAGGAAAACATCTGCTTGGGAAGACCGTAACCCAACCAAGTAAAACACATCGCATGGAAGACATGATGCGAAATTAAAACGGATTTACTTGTTTTGTATGTTTACATGTTTCACGCCACTCACAGAGAACTTGTATTCATATTGTTGTTTTACTGCGGTCATCTATCATATTACAATAGTCTAACTCTACGAAACAGCGTAAAAATCTGGATTTCTTTGTCATATTTAATTCATTATCGACCACTATTAATTAAATATATTGACTCTAATTTGTGGATGATCTGTTCCCAGTCTTGAACTGGCTTGGTAGGCCCATCCAAACTAACACCTTGACGAACCGCAGTGGCGATTTCACTCGAGGTTGTTCGTTCGATATCAATACAGTCGTCTCGATCTGCCCAGTCTGACAAGCCTGCGATACACCGAATAACACATGGTGTGCCCGCAGCTAGTGCCTCCGCGACAGTTATTCCGTATGCTTCAAACTCTGACATTGTTACGTAGACTTCTGCGCCAGCGTACAGACCGGGCAATCGGCTATCATCGACGTATCCAAGAAAATCGACCCGATCTGCCACAGCCTCGTCACGCGCAATTTGTCTCAATTGCTCTCTGTACGGACCGTCGCCAACGATCACCAATTGGTAATCGGGGAGTTCCGGAAGTGCCCGTATAACGTGTTGGACGCCTTTGTACTCCTCAAGACGACCAACGCACAGTAGATACAGACACTCCCGCTGTTCCGGCTCCGCGTTGGCGAATCGCCCGACGTCGACTCCGTTCGGAATCACTGTAGTGTCGATGTCGAAATCTTCCTGTAAGCGGTCTTGTTCCCAGTCGCTGACAGCAACGATTTTATCTGCCTGCTGGATTGCCCATCGACCGAACGGCCTGTAGGCCGACAGCAAAACATCTCGGAGACGGCTCGCACTCCCACCGTGGTAGTGTGTGGTTACGACAAAGCGATCAGAGGTAGTTCCGAGTGCCGCAAAAAATAACGGAAACGCGTGATAATTGTGCGCGTGGACGACATCGGCCTCGAAACGGCTGACTGCTAGCGCCAGTTGTGGTGCGACATAAAATGCACCATCTGTACTTAGTGACCGAAAGCGGCGGACACGAACACCACTGTCTGTCGCCTTTGAGGGCACATCGCTTCCAGCGTCGGCGCTGAACACAGTCACGTCATGACCGCGGTCCACGAGCCGCGTCGCAATCTCTCGAACGTGCGTTTCGACGCCCCCGGTTCGCGGCGGATATCGGTGCGTAACAAACAGTATCTTCACTCGAACGCCTCCCGGAGCTCCGAGTCCACTTCCCACGTCCCGTCACCCTTCCCGCGCAGCAGTTCTACGCTCGCGCGCAGTAACGACACCTGCGTGTCGAACAGCGAGTACAGCGCCTGCGCCGGACCGAGCGCGTCACTCTGCCCGAAGTAGGTGAATAGACCGACGGCGACTGGCAGCGCGATCGCCGCCCAACCGACCGTCGCGACCGCAGCGACCATCCCAACCACCAGCGTCAGCGCCAACAACCACGGCGAGGCGATCATGAACCACCAGTTGAACGGCAACACCGCCTGCCCGTACTTGCCGTACCTCCCGAGTGCGTCCCGATGCTGGACCAACAGTCGGATCAACCCCATTGCGCGTCGGTCCTTCTGCTTGCGTCGCTTCACGAACTCCGAGTGACTGGCTTCCTTGTACCGTACCGCAGGATCGAAGATCACGCGTCCGCCCTGTCGCCGGATCTTCAGCGCGAGCTCCGTGTCGTCGGCCAGCGAGCTCGGATCGATCGGCAGCAGTGCGTCGTTCTCAAACGCAGAGAAGGGCCCGTGGAATATGAGTGTCGAGTCGAGGTGCGACTCCAGCTGCTGGATGTGTGACTGTACGCCCCGATATCCCGACTCCACCTCGCTCCCGCCGAGGACCTCGACGTTCCGTCCCGTGACGGCGTCGACCTCGTCGTCCGCGAGGTTCGCGGCCGCTTCGCGGAGCACGTCCGGTGGCAGCTTCGAGTCGCAGTCCGTCTTGACGACCATCTCGTTTTGTGCCGCCTCGTACGCCTCGTTGAGCGCGGGCGCGAGCCCCCGGCGCTCGTCCTCTTCGATCAACACGAGATCGGGCGCGTCTACGTCTCGGAAGTACTCGCGGATCAACGATCGCGTCTCGTCGGTCGACGAGTCCACGACGACGAGCTCGACTTTTGCCATCGGGTAGTCGAGTTTGAGGAGGTCGTCGAGCTTCGCCTCAATAATTCGCTCTTCGTTGTACGTCGGGAGGACGACGCTCACCGTGGGCTCCGCCGGCTCCTTGGCGGCGGGTGAACCCTCCGGCCGGACCCACGCGTACAGCCCGAGGAAGGCGAGGTACGGCGCGGCCGTCACGCCCAGAAGGCCCAGCGCAGCCGCCGAAAACACGTTCATACGCCGGTGTTGTCGGCGCCGAATAAAAAAGCACCTTCACGAAGTCTTTCTGCTGAACTCCCGCAGACTGTCTTCACGACGACAATCTGACCCCAGCGATAGCACGACGTGTACAAGTCTATTGCCGGCCGGTATATAACAAGCCTTATGGAGGTTTTGGAAGTGACTTCGTGTAATGAGTCAGCAAACCGACGCCGTCGGAGACGACGGGGGATCGCCCCTCGACGTCCTCCGGCGGTGGTATCACGTCCTCATCCTCCTCGGGGCGTTCGCGTTCATGCTGTGGACCCGCCTCCGCTCGTACGGTAACTTCGTTCAAAACGGCGAGGTGTACTTCCGCGGCAACGACGCGTGGTATCACCTCCGCGAGACGAGTTATCTCCTCGAGAACTGGCCGAGTACCCTCCCCTTCGACGTCTGGACCGGCTTCCCGGTCGGTAGCCAAGTCGGCCAGTTCGGCACGCTGTGGGACCACATTATGGCGGTCAGCGTCTGGATCGCCCGCCCGATCATGGGCAGCACCGAGGAAGTCATGCTCATCATGGCCCCTATCGCCGGGGCGCTAGTCGCGATTCCGACGTACTTCATCGCGCGTCGCCTCGTCGATCGGTTTGCGGCCCTCGCCGCGGTCGTCGTCCTCGCGCTCCTCCCGGGTACCTTCTTCAGCTACAGTCTCGTCGGCTTCCCGGACCACAGCGCGGCCGAGGTCCTCTTTCAGAGTCTCGCCGTCCTCGCGTTCCTCGTCGCCTTCGCGGTCGCCGAACGCGAGGCGCCCGTCTGGGAGCTCGTCGTCGACCGCGACTGGGACGCACTGAAGCGTCCGACTGCGTACGCGGCCGCGGCTGGCGTCGCGCTCGGCCTCTACATATGGACGTGGCAGCCCGGCGTCCTGCTGGTCGGGATCACCGGCGTCTTCCTCGCGGTGAAGCTCACGAGCGACACCTACCACGGTAGAAGCCCCGAACCCGTCGCGTTCGCCGGCGCGGTCGCGATGGGCGTGACGGCTCTGATGCAGCTGATCCCGCTCGACACGTTCTCCTTCCAAACCACTCAGTACTCGCTCCTCCAGGTCGTCCTCCCGCTTGGCGTCGCCCTCGGCGCCGTCTTTCTCGCGTGGCTCGCTCGTCAGTGGGAGTCGCGCGACCTCGATACCACGACCTACCCGCCCGCGGTCGGCGGCCTCATCCTCGCGTCCGCGGGCATCGTCTGGCTCGCGCTTCCGTCGCTATGGTCGACACTCACAGGTAATCTGCTGAACTTCGTCGGCTACAGCGCGAGCGCCGGACTCCGCACAATCGGCGAGGCCCAGCCCCCACTCCAGAACGCGGCCTTCTCTGATTTTGTCCTCTCGCAGTACGGCTTCGCGTTCTTTCTCGCGCTCGCCGCGATCCTCTACATCCTCGCGCGCCCCCTCTACCGCTCTGACGACACAAACCACACCCTCTACATTCCGGCCGCGCTCGCGGTCGTCGGCTCCGTCTACGCAGTTCCACAACTGTATGGCGCCATCGGCGGCGTCGTCGGCGTGAGCTGGCAGGTGGTCGGGCTCGTCATCGCCGCGGCGTTCCTCGTCGGCGCGACGTTCCTCGTCGAGTACGACACCCAAGAGCTCTACTTCGTCGTGTGGGCGGCGTTCATCGGGAGCGCCGCGTTCACCCAGACCCGCTTCAACTACTACCTCGCGGTGATCGTCGCGGTCGGCGCGGCGTACTTCCTCCAAGTGGCCCTCGACGCAATCAGCCTCCACTCACTTGATGACCTCCGCGACATCGAAGGCTGGCAGGCGATGACGGCGATCGCGCTCGTCGTCGTCCTCATCGTCCCCCTCGTCGCGATGGCGACCCCCGTCTGGGCCGCCGGCGCGAACACCGGCCCCGGGGGCGTCACCCAGTGGGACGGCAGCCTCCAGTGGATGAACGACGAGACGCCCACACCGGGCGAGCTCGAGGGCGCGGACAACCCCATGGAGCTGTACGGCACCTACGAGCGCCCCGACGACGGCGACTTCGAGTATCCGGAGGGCGCGTACGGCGTGCAGTCGTGGTGGGACTACGGCCACTGGATCACCACCCGCGCCGAGCGCATCCCGAACGCGAACCCGTTCCAGCAGAACGCGGGCGAAGCCGCTGACTACCTCCTCGCGCCGACTGAAGAGGCGTCCCGCGAAGTGCTCGCGAGCCAGAGCGAAGAAGGGGAAAACACCCGCTACGTGATGGTCGACTGGCAGATGGCCTCGCCGAACTCCAAGTTCGGCGCGCCCGTCACCTTCTACTCGGGCAACGAGACGCGCTCCGATTTCAACCGCGTCCTCTACCAGCAGACCGAGCAGGGCGGGTTCCAGACGGTGATGCAGGTGAACACCCAGCGGTATCACGAGAGCCAGATGATCCGCCTGTACGAGCATTACGGCAGCGCGGTTGAGCCCGAACCGGTCGTCGTCGACTGGGAGACCCGGACTGCCCAGACGCAGAGCGGCGAGCAGGTCGAAGTGAACACGCTCCCGGCCGACCCGACGACCACAATCAAACAGTTCGACAACATGACCGCAGCCCGGGAGTACGTCGCGGAGGACGGCAGCGCTCAGATCGGCGGCGTCGGCACGCTCCCCTCCGAGCGCGTCACAGCCCTCGAACACCACCGGCTCGTCCACGCCTCCCAAGCCAAGGGCCAGTCGCCCTCGGCGCTGCAGGTCCGCGTGCTCCAACAGCTCCTCCCCGAAGGGACCAGCGTCGAGGATATCCTCGGCGAGTCGTTCCTCGCGGCGTTCCAGGACGACTACGTGAAGACGTTCGAACGGGTGCCTGGCGCGACGATCGAAGGATCGGGCGCCGAGCCCGGCCAAGAAGTTGAAGCGACCGTCGAGATGCAGAAGGCCTCCGGGCAGACGTTCGAGTACACGCAGTACGCCGAAGCAGACTCCAACGGCGACTTCGAGTTCACGGTGCCGTACTCCACGACGGGGTACGACGAGTTCGGCCCCGACAACGGCTACACGAACACCAGCGTGCGCGCGACCGGGCCGTACACCGTCAGCACCGAACAGGTAACCGGCGACGATCTGTACACCACCCAGCGCGTCGGCCAGGTCGAAGTGACCGAGGGCCAGGTCGTCGGCGCGGACGACGCCGCGGCGACGGTCGAGCTCGAAGAAGAGGTTATCGACTGTCCGAGCGGCGACCCCGACTGTCCGGTCGACGGGAGCGGCTCTAATGGCGACGGCGGCAACGAGAGCGCGACGATCACGCCCGCGAGCGCGGTCGTCGCGGACGCGACGGCGACCGTCGCGACGCCCCGCGACGGGACGAGCGCGTAACCAGCGATGGCCGGCCTCCGGGAGTGGGCAACGCTGTATCTGAAGGGGATCGCGATGGGGAGCGCGGACGCGGTCCCCGGCGTCTCCGGCGGCACCATCGCGCTCATCGTCGGCATCTACGAGCGGCTGATCGCGGCCGTCACCGCGATCGATCCCGGACGGATCCAACGGATCCTCACGGGCGTCCGACCCACCAACATCCCGGACGCGCGCGCCGCGTTCCACGAGATCGACGGCGCCTTCCTCCTCGTGCTCGGCGCGGGCATCGGCACGGCGGTCGTCGCCGTCTTGAGCGGCGTCAACTACCTGCTTACGACCCAGCCGGTCGCGACGTACGGCTTCTTTTTCGGGCTGATCGCGGCGTCGGCGGGCGTCCTCCTCGGCGGCGTCGCGCTCGACACGCCCCGTCGCAAGGCGGCGGCGGGCGCGGGCTTTCTGCTCGCCTTCCTCGCGTCGGGGTACGCGTCGACCGCGCTCGGCAGCTCGCTGCCGGTCGTCTTCGTCGCCGGCGCGGTCGCGGTCAGCGCGATGGTGCTCCCGGGGATTTCCGGCTCCCTCCTGCTGGTCGTGCTCGGCCAGTACGAGTACATGTCGGGCACCGTGAGCCGAGCGGTCGACGGGCTCGTCGCGTTCCTCACCGGCGACGGAAGCGACGCGCTCCTCGCGACCGTCCCGCCCGTGGTGGCGTTCCTCGCTGGCGGCGTCGTCGGGCTGTTCACGGTTGCACACGCCATCCGCTACGCGCTCACGCGGGCCCGGGCCGCGACGCTCGCCTTTCTCGTGAGTCTGGTGGTGGGCGCGCTCCGGGCGCCCCTCGTCGAGGTGTCGGTCCGCCTGGCCGAGAGCGGCGAGACGTGGC
This sequence comes from Halorubrum sp. B53, assembly GCF_059752395.1. NCBI lineage: Archaea > Methanobacteriati > Methanobacteriota > Halobacteria > Halobacteriales > Haloferacaceae > Halorubrum > Halorubrum sp. B53. Next base: position 167,403 of record NZ_MWTH01000006.1, read on the forward strand.
GCGCCGCGGCGCCGCGGTTCGCGCTCGCGGCGGTCGCCGGCGCGGCGTTCGTGCTCGTGTTGGACCGGTACTCGGCGGCGATCGAGTACTAACTACGGAGTCAGAGGGAGCTTGAGGCGTCCGGTAACGTGTTCTACCGTGTGGAGGTGTACAAGACGACTGGCCCGGGGCTTGGCTCCGGAGTGGGTTACTGACAGTCGGCAGCGGGCCGGTGAGCCGCAACCAACGCGCGTCGAACTCTGTGCAGGCGACGAGCTAAACAGAGAAGCTACCTTACCCAACTACGCCGGTTCGGTCCGGAACCGAGTGATCGGGACTTCAGTAACATCGTCGTAATCACCATCGGCACCGACGAGCAGCGTCCCGCCGACGTGTGCTGCGGTCCCGAGCGCGAAGGCGTCGCCGAGCGCCGGAGCGTAGCCAAATTTGAACTCGGCCGCCAACGGCCACGTGTGTTCGGTATCGATTCGACGGATGCCGCTTTCCTCAAGCACATCGACGACGGCATCGGCACGTTCCTCGCCGTCGATTGCCCGGACGATATAATGGACTTCGGCGAGATTAACAGCCGAGATGTAGCCGTCTGCTTTGCCTTCAACGGCGTCGACGTACGCTTCGACGGTGTCGCTCCCCGGTTCATCACAGAAGTAGGCGATGAGTGGCTCGGCGTCGAAGACGATCGACTCGGGAGGTTCAGCGTTGCTCGTCACGCATCTCCCTCGTCGTCACTGACGTAGCGCTGCCGCAACGCCGCTTCGCTGGCGTTGTCCGCTTCGCGTTCTTCTCGAAGGCGCTCGGTTGCCGAGCGCCCCTGGTCGTCGGTTTTGTCTTCCAGAATCCCACGCAGGTCTGTCACCGAGTGGATAGGACGCACAACGATGTCGCCCTCCTCGGTTCGAACGAACTTCACACGGCCGGGCGTGTCGATACCCAACTCCTCGCGAAACTCTTTCGGGATGGTCGCTTGTCCCCGCGACGACACAGAGACCACCTTTTCAGACTCTGCTTTACTCATACTATTTTCTATCATTACTTTTTCTCTGTCATACAAAAGGCTAACGTCGGTCTGGGTAGTTAATGAGTCAATCGGACGACCCACTCAACGTTGTTAGCGGCTACGGGACCAGAGTCGCGGCTGCGAGCGTACATCGACCAGACCTACCTGTGAGATAGCTCAGCCCGCGGCCGGTCGCAGACTTCAAATCGGCGCTCGTCGAACCAATACGCGATGCACACGCGTCGAAGCCTGTTGGCGTCGGGCGTCGCCGGACTCGCCGGCGTCGCCGGCTGCGCCGCGCTGCCGTCCGGTCGGCGCGCCGGTGACTGGGGAGACCGCGACGCCCTCGACGCCGCCGACGTCGACGCGCGGATCGGGTTCGTCGGCGACTGCATGCTCGGGCGCAGCGTCACCGAGCGGTGGGCCGACGGCGAGCCGAGCGGCGTCTGGGGCTCGACGCTGCCGCGGCTCGAGGCGCTCGACGGGCTTGTCGCCAACCTGGAATGTTGCGTCTCCGACCGCGGCACGCGGTGGCCGGACAAGGTGTACTACTTCCGGTCCGACCCAGACTTCGCGATCCCGGCGCTGGAGGCCGCCGGCGCGTCGTTCGTCTCGCTCGCGAACAACCACGTCCTTGACTATCGGGAGCCCGCGCTCCACGACACGCGGACGCACTTGCGCGACGCCGACATCGCGTATGCCGGCGCCGGGACCGACCGCGACGCGGCGCTCGCCCCCATGACCTTCGAGGCGGGCGAGCTCACCGTCGCGGCGTTCGGCCTCACCGACCAGGCCGCGGCGTTCGCCGCGGCGGCGGACGAGCCGGGGACCGCCTTCGCGACGCTCGATCCGCGGCTCCCAGCGACCCGGTCGCTCGTCGAGGGAATTCTTGAGCGCGCCCGCTCGCACGACCCCGACCTCGTCGTCGCCTCACTCCACTGGGGGGCGAACTGGGAGACCGAGCCGCGGCGGGTCCACGAGCGGTTCGGGCGGTGGCTCGTCGACCGGGGCGTCGACGTCGTCCACGGCCACAGCGCGCACGTCCTGCAGGGCGTCGAGGTGTACCGCGGCCGCCCGATCATCTACGACGCGGGCGACTTCGTGGACGACTACGTCGACTACGCCGACCGCGAGGGCGTTCACAACAAGCGCAGCGCGCTGTTCGAGCTGGTCGTCCGCGACGGCGACCTCGCCGAGCTGCGCGTCGAGCCGACCGCGATCGCCGACGAGGCGGCGACGCTCGCTGGCCCCGAAATCGCCGCGTGGGTGCGCGAGACCGTCGCCGAGCGCTCCGCGGCGTTCGGGACCGATGTCGAGCGGACCGACAATCGCGTCTCGATCCCGCTGGCCGGCGAGGCGGCCTCCTCGGCGGCGGACGACACCGCGGCCACGCGCCACGGCGGATAGAGCGGGGCCGCGGACACGCGCCACACCGGCTGACGAGAGCCCGCCGTCAGTCGCCCGCGGTGTCGCCGCTGTCGGGCGGTGAGAGGTTCCGCTGGAACTCGTCGACGACATCGATCTCCTCGGCGATGTCGTAGTCGATCCGCCGTTGGTCGCGCCGGTCCGTGAGCGGGCCCAGATCGGCGGCGACCGACTCCCAGCCCGGCTTGACCCGCACGCTCTTCGCCGGCGTCCCGACGGCGACGTGGTGCGCGGGCACGTCGCCGCGGACGATCCCCTTCGCGCCGACCATGGCGTTCTCGCCGACGCGACAGCCGGCCGCCACCATCGCCTCGGAGGCGATCCGGACGTCGTCGTCGATCTCGGTCAGGTAGATGGAGACATCCGTCTGATCGACGACGTCGTGGCCGTGGCTGTGAATCGTCGCGCCGTCGGCGATCGAGACGCGGTCGCCGATCGAGAGCGCACCCCTGTCGTCCAACAGGACGTTCTGGTGGACGACCGTGCGATCGCCCATCTCGATGTTGTGCCCGCACGGGAAGGTGATCCCCCGCTCCAAGAAGAGGTCCTCGCCCGCCTCGGCGAAGAGGTGATTCGCCAGCATCTCCCGGAACGGCAGCGCGAATGCCAGGTCGTTGGCCGCGGGCGAGGCGTCGAACCCCGCCCACAGCCACTTGATCGACTTCGCCTCGCGGAACGCCCGCTCGTCTTTCTCGGCCCACTCGTCGCCTTTCACCAGCACGTTTCTCGGGTCGTAGCGGTCGAGGCGCAGCCGCTGGAACGACCGGATCGACTCGCCCGCCTGCCACCGGTCGTACACGTCGCCGTCGCCGTGCAGCTCGGCAAGGACCTCCTGTACCACGTCGGCCGTCGGCTCCGATCCCGCGAGCCGGTCGTCCACGGAGTCGATGTACCGGTCGATCCGCGCCTGGACCTCTTGGGGGACGGTAACGGATCGCTTTGTCATGTGATCCAAACGTCATTAATATCTATTAAGAATTATGCCGGGCAGTGGCCGAACGCCGGGTATCCCGGCGAGTGGCGGGGACAACGCGCGGGACCGCGTATCGATGCCGTCGCCCCCGCTCCCTGCTGGCGTCCAAACCCTATTGGGTTCCAACCGACAACGGCGAGCGTGACAGATACCAACCGCGAGTGGCTGCTCGCCGAGCGGCCGACCGGCGAGCCCGACATGGACAGCTTCGAACTCCGCGAGACCGATGTCCCTTCGCCCGCGCCGGGCGAGCTCCTCGTCCGCACCCGATACCTCTCTGTCGATCCGTACATGCGCGGGCGGATGCGCGACGCCGAGTCGTACGCCGAGCCATGGGATGTCGGCGACCGCCTCAAGGGCGGAATCGTCGGCGAGGTCGTCGAGAGCGAGGGCGACGCGTACTCCGCGGGCGACCTCGTGACTGGCGAGGGGGCGTGGGCCGACTACGCGACCCTCAACGCCGCCGACGTCGCTCCGGTCGATCCGACGGTCGCCGACCCGGAGGCCTACCTCGGCGTCCTCGGGATGCCGGGCCGGACCGCCTACTTCGGGCTGCTCGAGGTCGGCGAGCCGAAGCCCGGCGACACGGTCGTCGTCTCGGGCGCCGCGGGCGCGGTCGGCTCGGTTGTCGGCCAGATCGCGAAGCGCGCCGGCTGCCGCGTCGTCGGCTTCGCCGGCTCCGACGAGAAGACCGACTGGCTCACCGACGACCTCGGCTTCGACGCGGCGATCAACTACAAGACGACCGACGACTACCGCGCCGCGCTCGACGAGGCCGCGCCCGACGGCGTCGACGTCTACTTCGACAACGTGGGCGGTCCCATCACCGACGCCGTGTTCACGCAGCTGAACCTCGACGCGCGCGTCGCCGTCTGCGGGCAGATCGCACACTACAACGACGAGGAGATCCCGACCGGGCCGCGGAAGCTGCCCCAACTCATCTCCGTGCGAGCGCGGGTCGAGGGGCTGCTCGTGAGCGACTTCGCGAGCCGGTTCGGCGAGGCCAGCGAGCGGCTCGGGCGGTGGGTCGCGAGCGGCGACCTGAAACACCGCGAAACGGTCGTCGACGGCCTGGAGAACGCTCCGGACGCCTTCCTCGGCCTCTTCTCGGGCGACAACATCGGCAAGCAGGTGGTGCGGGTGGCGGCGGACGCGGAGTAGCGTCCCGGCCGTCGGCGCGCCCGGCGCGCGAGCGACGCGGGGCGGTGGCCACGACGCGGCGTTCGCCCGACGGTCGTTCAGGCGACGTGTCGCTCGCTGAGCGTCTCGCCGCGCTCGAACCGGTCGCCCGACAGCGGGGAGACGTCGAGGAGATCCGTCTCTCCGTCGACGCCGAGGTCGGCGGCGATCCGGCCCGCGGCGGGCGCGTGCTGGAACCCGTGGCCGGAGAAGCCGGCGACGGTCACGAGGCCGGGGCGCGTCTCCTCAACGATCGGGTGGTGGTCGGGCGTGACCGCGTACAGCCCGGCCCACCCCCGTTTGATCCGGGTGTCGGGCCCGAAGTAGGCGGTGTAGTCGGCGGCGTGCTCGACCGCGCGCGCCGCCCACTCGACGTCCATCCCCTCGTCGTAGGCGTCGGGGTCGTAGTCGGGGTCGGCCGCGTCGAAGTGGCCGCCGACGAGCGCCGCCCCGTCTCGCTCGGGCCGGAAGTACGACCCCGTCTCGAGGTCGATCGTCAGCGGGACCGACTCGGGCACTGGGGGCGCGGGGTCGACCACGGCGATCTGTCGGCGCCGGGGCGCGATCGGGAGGTCGACGCCGGCCATCGCGCCAACGTTGGCGGCCCACGCGCCCGCGGCGTTGACGACGCGGTCGACCGCGTGGCGCTCGGCGTCTGTCGCACCGGTCTCGCGGATGTTCGCCCCGACGACGCGGTCACCCTCCCGGTGGAGGTCCGTGACGGCCGTCTTCGTCCGAACGTCGACGCCCAGTTCGCGGGCGGCCGCGGCGTATCCCTGCACGGCGAGGTTCGGGTCGGCGAACCCGTCGTCGGGGTTGTACGTCGCCGCGACGAACGGCTCCGGGTCGAGCCCCGGGCAGTGGTCCGTCGCCGCCGCGGGCGTGAGAAACTCGCTGTCCGCGCCGAGTTCGCGCTGCATGGCGACGTTCGCGCGGAACCGCTCGGCGGCCGCCTCCGTCCGAGCTAGGAGCAGGTAGCCGGTCTTCCGCAGCCCGATGTCGACGCCGAACCGCTCCTCGAAGGCGTTCCACACCGCCTTGCTGGCGAGCGAGAGTTCGACGTTCACGCGCGAGGAGAACTGCGACCGGATCCCGCCGGCCGAGCGGCCGGTGCTGGCGTTCCCCAGCGACCCCTTCTCGACGAGGGTCACGTCCGCGCCGCGGTCGGCTAACGCGTGCGCGGCCGAGAGCCCGACGACGCCCCCGCCCACGACGAGTACGTCCATACTCGGCGTTCGCCCTCCGGAATGATAAACGTACGACGCCGATCAGTCGCCCCGGCGAACGGGCTAAGTCGCCCGGAGGCGACCCCCCGAATATGGTGCTCGTACTCTCCGCGGAGGAGGTCGACCGACGCCTCGATCTCGCGGCGCTCGTCGACGTGGTCGAGGAGGCGTTAGTCAAACAGGCCGCCGGCGCGGTCGAACGACCCCATCGACCGCATTTCCCGGTCGGCGAGGGGCTCGACGGCGACGGCCCGCTCGGGACCGGCATCGCGATGCCGGCGTACGTCCACGGCGCGGATCACTACGCGACGAAGCTCGTCGGCGTTCACGAGGGAAACGCGGAGCGCGGGCTCCCGACGATCAACGCGCAGATCGTGCTCACGGCGGCCCGGACGGGCCTCCCGAAGGCGCTCATGGCGGGGACGACGATCACGAACGCCCGAACCGGCTGTATCGGGGCGGTGTCGGTCCGGGCGTTGGCTCCGGAGCCGGACGGCGAGGGGCTCACACTCGGGGTGGTGGGGGCGGGCGCACAGGCGCGCTGGCAGACGCGGGCGATCGCGACCGTTGCGACGCTGTCGGACGTGCGGGTCCACTCGCCGAGCGACTCGCGGGAGGCGTGTGCGGCGGACCTGCGCGAGGAGGGGGTCCCGGCGCGCGCGGTCGACGCGCCGGGCGAAGCCGTCGCGGGCGCCGACGTGGTCGTGACCGCGACGACCGCGACCGAGCCCGTCTTCCCGCCCGACGCGCTCGACGCGGGGACCCTCGTGGTCGCCGTCGGCGCGTTCACGGCGGAGATGCAGGAGCTCGATCCTCGCGTCCTCGACCGCGCCGAACGGGTGTTCGCCGACGTGCCCGAGGAGGCCGCCGACACCGGCGACCTCCTCGCGAGCGACCTCGGCGCTGACGACGTGGTCGAGCTCGGCGTCCCCCTTGCGGACGGGTACGTCAGGGAATCGCCCGACGAGACGCTTGTCGTCGTGAGCGTCGGATCCGCGACGCTGGACGCCGCGGCGGGCGAGGCGGTATATCGGCGAGCGGTCGAGGCGGGCGACGGCACCGAGGTCCGACTGTAGCCCGGGCGACATCGGACGGTCACGGGCGGGCTGACTTCCGACGCGCGGGAGGGAACACCGAGCTCCGGCGGACCTCGGCAGCGATGCCCGGCGAAACGAATAGTAACTATCGTTAAGTAGCCTCATCGCCTGCCCTCCGGACAGATGCCTCACGACGCGCGAGCCAGACTGAGCGACCTCCGGCGGGCGTTCCACCGCCATCCGGAGCCGGGGTGGCGCGAGTTCCGAACGACCGCCCGCGTCGTCGCGGAGCTCGAGCGCATCGGCGTCGACGAGATCGCCGTCGGCCGCGACGCGCTCGCCACGGACGCACGGATGGCCGTCCCCGACGACGACGAGATTCAGCCGTGGCTCGACCGCGCCCGCGAGGCGGGGGTCAGCGACGATCTCTTAGAGCGCACGGCGGGCGGCCACACGGGCGTCGTCGCGACGCTCTCGCAGGGCGAGGGGCCGTGTATCGGCCTGCGCGTCGATCTGGACGCGATCTCGATCCGCGAGTCGGACGCCCCCGACCACCGGCCGGCGGCGGCGGGGTTCCGGTCGGAACACGACGGGTACATGCACGCCTGCGGCCACGACGCGCATCTCGCGATCGCGCTCGGGACGCTGGAAGCCGTAAAAGAGAGCGACTTCGAGGGGACGCTGAAGGTCTTTTTCCAGCCGGCCGAGGAGATCTCCGGCGGCGGGAAGGCGATGGCCGAGAGCGGCCACCTCGACGGCGTCGACTACCTGTTCGCGCTCCACATCGGGCTCGGTCACCCGACGGGGGAGATCGTCGCCGGCGTGGAGAGCCCGCTGGCGATGGCGCACCTGACGGCGACCTTCGAGGGCGCGAGCGCACATGCGGGGAAGGCGCCGAACGAGGGGGCCAACGCCATGCAGGCCGCCGCGGCCGCGATCCAGAACGCGTACGGGATCGCTCGCCACCGCGACGGGGCGACCCGGGTGAACGTCGGGAAGATCGAGGGCGGCTCCGCGAGCAACGTGATCGCGGAGGAGGTGACGATCGACGCCGAGGTCCGCGGCGAGACGACCGCGCTGATGACGTACGCGCGCGACGAGCTCGAGCGTGTTTTGTACGCCGCCGCCGAGCTCCACGACTGCGACGTCACGCCGCGGATGATCAGCGAGTCGCCGTGCGTCGACAGCCACCCGGCGCTCCGCGAGCTCGTCGGGAACGTCGCGTGGGACGTCGACGGCATCGATCGGGTGATCCCGTCCGAGGAGTTCGGCGTGAGCGAGGACGCCACGTATCTGATGCAGCAGGTCCAGGAGGCGGGCGGGCTCGCGTCGTACCTCATCGTCGGCACGGACCACCCGACGAGCCACCACACGCCGACGTTCGACGTCGACGAGGCGAGCCTTGCCATCGGCGTCGCCCTGCTCACGAACGCGTTCGTCGCCCTCTCGCGGCGGCGGCCGTAGCGGGGCGCGGGCCGGAGATGTTCGGCTCGAACGGCGGCGTTCGTTGGAGCGATCAGTACTGTTAATCCGCTGGCACCCGGTATTTCGGCCATGAGCCAGAACGACGTGCCGGAGTCGCTGGAGGCGGCGGCCGAGTCGGACCGGCCTCGCGGCATCCTCACGCCGTCCGACCGCGACTTTCTGCTCGGGCGCAAGACGGATTACACGGACCACTCGCGGAAGCAGAAGCGAAACCGGATCCGCCGTCGCGTCCGGAACGCCATCCTCGATTTCAGCATCCTTTTTGAGTGTCTCGAGGAGCGCGACCGAAAGACCGTCTTCGACCCGGACGACGAGGACCGCGAGGCGTACACGCAGGGGATCACCGACATGCTCGCGTTCCTCCACCTCGGCACGATGGGGTACCACACACCATTTAAAGACATGCTCTCCGAGGGGGTCGGCAAGGCCGAACAGCAGCTCGCCGGGTCGAACTACCGGATGGTCAACGTGGAGTTCAACGTCGAACCGGTCGGCCAGATCGACGTCGACGAGGTGGTCGGCAAGCTCGAGAACGACGAGTTCGCGGAGCTCACCGACGAGGAGCTCCGCGCGTTCGTCCGCCTGCTGACGATGTCGGAGTCGTTCTCGCCGGAGGAGGCCGGCGAGGAGATCAAAGACCGCGTCGACGAGTTCGCCGAGAAGCTGACCGAAAGCGCCGCCACGCACGACCGCACGCTCGAAGAACTGACGAACTGAGGGGCGTGAGCCGACGAACAGACCGATCGACATCCTCCCCGCGCTAAACGCGAGGCTTTCGCCTCGATTCTCCGTAACATGCTGTCCTCCGCACGGTAACAGATATCGATGACGGTCCGACGCCTCGTGGCCGTTCGCCCGCGGTGGTGCTGATTCCACGGACGCTCGGTGCTGTCCGAGAATATCGGTGTTTACCACTGTCTTTGGGGTTATTCCGACACTTTCTCGCTGAACGTACAGATTTTTCCGGATCGAACTGGCGATCCCGTCTTGGTATCTCCCGGATTCGAATTATGTTGATCATATATACAGGATACAAAAACCGAGTAGAATATCGCATTTTGAGAAACACTTATTGTGTACAACTTCGATCGACCGTGCATGCCAGCACGTGGCATGGGACTGACTCGGCGGAGGCACTGTGGGCCAAGTAGTCGTCGCCGTCGCGGGGGTGTTACCTGATGAGCGGCTCCGACCAGGGCGTGTTCGACGAGTTCCGCGAGGAGATCGACCCGATCGTCTTCGCGTTCGGCGCGCTGATAACCGTGGGCGTGATCGCGGCGTTCTTCATCAGCCCGTCGACCGTCGAGAACGGCATCTCGTCGCTGAACTCCCAGCTGCTCGGCGCGTTCAACTGGGCGCTGCTGCTTATCGTCTTCCTGATCGTGCTGTTCCTGTTGTTCCTGATCGTGGGGCCGTGGGGCAGCATCAAGCTCGGTGACGCGGACCCGGAGTACAGCTTCCTCTCCTTTTTCGCGATGCTGTACTCCGCGGGGTTCGCGGCCGGCGTCGTGTTCTGGGGACCGACCGAAGCGCTGTTCTACTACAACAACCCCTCGCCGCTGTTCGGTAGCGTCGAGGGGGGCTCGGCCGAGGCGATGACGGTCGCCGTCCAGCAGACGCTGTTCCACTGGGCGCTGCCGCAGCTCGCGGTGTTCACTATCATGGGCATCGCGATCGGCTACTTCGCGTACAACTACGATAACGTCCCGCTGCGGGTCTCCTCGGCGCTCACGCCGATCCTCGGCGCCGACAACCTCGACGGCCCGGCCGCGAAGGTCGTCGACATCCTCGCCGTCTTCGCGACCATCGGCGGCGTCGCCACCTCGCTCGGATTCATCGGGAGCCAGTTCGTCACCGGGCTCGACTACCAGTGGGGGATCAACATGGGCGATCTGGGGATTCTGCTGGTCGTCACCATGATGACCCTGCTGTTCACGACCTCGATGGTGCTCGGGGTCGACAAGGGGATCCGCCGGCTCTCGAACTTCAACATGATCCTGTTCGTCGTGCTCATGTTCGTGACGTTCATCGTGGGCCCGACGCTGTTCCTCGTGCTGCTCGGTACGCAGGCGTTCGGCGGGATGGTCACCGACTTCGTCTCGATGAGCCTCTTTACTGGCGCCGGCGCGATGGGCGGGGGCGACGCGAGCGCGACCAGCTGGATGAACGCGTGGACGGTGTTCTACTGGGCGTGGGCGCTCTCGTGGTCGCCGTTCGCGGGGCTGTTCATCGCGCGCATCTCGAAGGGACGCACCGTCCGCGAGGTCGCGTTCACGGGTATCGTCGCCACCTCGGGCGCCACCATCCCGTGGTTCACCTTCGTCGGCGGCACCGCGGTCTGGGCCCAGCACAACGGCATCGCCGACTTCGGTGCGGTGATCTCCGGCGAGGCCGGCGCGGAGGTGTCCGGGTTCATCCTCTTCGAGGCGTTGAACTTCTCGCTGAACGTCGGGGGCGCGTCGATGACGATCCCGATCGGGTCCGTGCTGATCTACGCGTTCATGATCCTCGTGACGACGTTCTTCGTCACTTCGGCGGACTCCTCGACGCTGGCCGTCTCGATGATGACGACCGGCGGGAAGGCCAAGCCGTCGAACATCAACCGGGTCTTCTGGGGCGTCGTCCTCGGGATGACGGCGGCGATCCTGATGATCCTCGGCGGCAGCGGCAGCGCGAACACGCTCCAGCAGGCGGCGATCATCACCGGGACGCCGTTCGCGTTCGTCTGCTTCCTCGCGATGCTGTCGCTGATCAAGGACTTCGGCGAACACTACGACCAGGTGCTCCTCCAGAACGAGACCGTGCTGTGGGGGTCGGACGACGACCCGGACCGGTCCGCTCCGGTCGAGTCGGCCGGCGCGGACGACGACTGACGGTCGTCGCGGACGACGACCGACCGCCGTCGCCCCCGATTCGCGCGGTTTCCATACCAAGTTTTAATGTACGCTATATACATAAACTGTGTATGGATAGGGATACGGCGGAACCCGACGCGGACGCGCTCCCCGGCCCGAACGCGCGCCGCTGGGTCGATTTCCACCAGTCGCACTCCGCGCCCAGCGAGTACTCCCACGAGTTCGTCTGGGACGTGACCCGCGAGGCGGACGGGCCCTTCGTCACCGACGTCGACGGCAACGTCCTCCTCGATTTTACCTGTCACATCGGCGCGGCCCCGCTCGGCTACAACAACGAGAAGGTGCTCTCGAAGCTGCGGGAGTTCGACCTCGTCGAGCCGCTGAAGATCGCCGGGCAGGACATGTACTTCGGCTCCGGGCCGACCCCGGACGAGGCCGACTTCCCGGGGTCGAGTCACCTCATGGACCGGCTGACGGACGTCTCCAGCCACTACGGGATGGACACGGTGTTCCTCTCGAACTCGGGGGCGGAGGCGATGGAGAACGCGATGAAGATCACCCACGACCACCGCGCGCCAGCGAAGTACGGCGTCGCCTTCGACGGCAGCTTCCACGGCCGCACGCTCGGGACGCTCTCGCTGACCAAATCGAAGGACGTGTACACCCGACGGTACCCCGAGATCAGCGGCATCGAGACGGTGCCGTTCTGCGCGGACCGCGGCTGCGACGCCGCGAGCTGCGACTGCGGCTTCTTCGCGGGCGGCGGCTCGCGGCTCCGAAATATACTCGCGCCGGAGGGGGGTCACGTCGACCCCGACGAGATCGCCTTCCTGACGCTCGAACCGATCCAAGGCGTCGGCGGCTACCGCTTCCCGAGCGACGCGTTCATGGACGAGGTGGCGGCCGTCACCGACGAGTACGACATCCCGGTCGTCGTCGACGAGATCCAGTCGGGAATCGGCCGGACGGGGAAGATCTGGGCGTCGGACCACTACGCGATCGAGCCGGACGTCATCGCGGCCGCGAAGGCGCTTCGCGTCGGCGCGACAATCTCCCGGTCGGAGGTGTTCCCGACGGAGAAGAACCGTCTCGGCTCGACGTTCGGCGGCGGCGACCTCCTCGGCTCGATGATGGGGGCGTTCACGCTGGAGGCGATCCAAGAGCACGATCTCCTGGCCAACGCCACCCGGCGCGGGCGGCAGGCGAAAGAGCTCCTGCGCGACGACGCGCCCGACACCGTCGTGGACGTCCGCGGCAAGGGGCTGATGCTCGCGGTCGAGTTCGACACGGCGGAGCGACGCTCGGCGGTCGTCGAGGCCGCCCTCGACCGCGGCCTCCTCACGCTCGGCTGCGGGAAGAAGACGATCCGACTGCTCCCGCCGCTGGACGCGACCGAACGCGAGATCGCGCTCGGCACGGGGCTCTTCCTCGACGCGATCGACGCCGTCAGCGCGACCGCGCGCGCCGACTGAGCGCGCCTCGACCGGCGGTCACGCCGAGGCGGGCGGGACGTTCCGGTTCGGCGAGGTCACTCTCGGTTCGGCGGGGTCACTTCCGTGTCCGGACATGATCGCGCGCCGCGTCCGGGTCCGACACCGCCAGTTCGTGCTCCCGTTCCGCGCCGCATTTGGGGCACGTGTGGCGGTAGAGGACCTGAGCGCCGTCGGCCTCCGTCTCCCACGCGCCCTCCTCGTCCTCGAAGCCGCACTCTGGACAGACGAGCTCCTCCTGATCGTAGTGTCGCTTCAGCCGTTCGAGCGGCGATCGGCTTCCGTCCGATCCCATACCTCACGGTTCCATTCGATCATATAAAAAAATTCTGTCGTATTTGTTAATCAACAATATAAACAACTCCAGTTATTGACACCGAAATAAATATGGCCAAAGACAACTGCATACAGAATTCGGCCCATCCGACACGCCATTAGGAAACACCCAGACAGCGGCCAGCAGCGGGCTGACCGACGGGGAGGGGAAGCGTCGTGGCAGTCGGAGCTATCGGTCGTTCGCCCGGGCTCGCGTACGAGGGTCGTTCGACCGCATCGCGCTGGGTTGATACGGGGCCGGTGAGAACGACCTCAGCGTGTCGAGCGAGGGGAGTACGTCGGACGCTACGCCGGCCGTGACGAGCGAGCGCGCCCGTTGGGGGCTGCTCGCCGGGGCGATCCTGATGTCCGTGGCGCTCGGCGCATACGAGCTCGTCCCGGCGAGCGTGACGCCGCTCGTTCGGTCGTCGCTGGGGATCGGCGCGTCGGCGGCCGGCCTCCTCGTGAGCGTCATGTTCGGGACGGCGGTCGTCGCGAGCGTCCCGGTCGGGATCGTCCTCGACCGGACGAACTCGCGGTACGCTATTGCGGCGGCGGTCGGTCTCCTCCTCGTCGCCGGGGGGTGGGGCTGGCGGGCCGCGACCGACGGCGCCTACTGGTCGCTCGTCGCCTCACGCGTCCTCGGCGGCGTCGCCTACGTCGTCGTCTGGAACGCGGGCATCGACATCGTCGGGCGCTCGTTCGATCGCGCCAGACAGGGGACGGCCGTGGCGGCGTTCACCGCGAGCGGGCCGATCGGCTTCACCATCGGACAGGTCGCCGGCCCCGTCGTCGCCCAGCGGTTCGGATGGCCGGCGATCTTCCCCGTCTTCACCGGCATCGCGTGCGTGGGGTTGGCCGTCTTCTGGCCGACGAGTCGCGGCAGCGGACGCGCGACCGGGACCCCGGCGCCGACGCCGTCGGACCTCGGCCGCGTCGTCACGGACCGCCGCGTCTGGACGGTCGGCCTCCTCGGCTTCCTCGGCTACGCGCTGTACCTGTTCGTCAACAGCTGGGCCCCGTCGTATCTCGTCGACGACCTGCGGCTGTCGCTGGGGCTCAGCGGCGCGCTCGTCGCCCTGTTTCCGGCCGTCGGCGTGCTCTCGCGCGTGACCGGCGGCGTCGTCTCGGACACCCTCTTCGGCGGCCGCCGCCGTCCGGTCGTCCTGCTCTCCTTTATCGTGGCGACGCCGGTCATCGCGGGCTTCACCGCGATCCGAACCGTCTCCGTCGTCGTCGCGGCGCTGCTCGTCGCCGGCTTCGCCGTCCAGCTCTGTCTCGGTCTCGTCTTCGCGTACGTTCGCGAACTGGTCGAGCCGGGCGTCGCCGCGACCGCCGTCGCCTTCCTCACGAGCGTCGGTCTGGCGGGGGCGTTCCTCTCGCCGATCGCCGCCGGAAGGCTCATCGAGGCCGCGGGCTACGAGGCGGCCTTCCTCGTCGCCGGCGTCCTCGGGGCGGTCGGCGCGATCTTAGCGTGGTACGCGCCGGAGCCGGAGGACGCGTGACCGCGACGCCTCGCAGAACGGCGTGACCGCGACGCATCACGGAACAGCGCCGAGGGTGCCCCGCAGAAGGGCGCCGAGAGCGGTCCGGACGCCGGTCTGGACGGGAACCGTATCCGGAGAGACTTCGAACGGAGATTCGGTCGTCACGGCGGGACGAGCGGGACGCGTGCGGCTTCAGCCCCGCGAGGCGTCCGACGTTGCGTCCGCCGTCGACCGCTCGACGACCGACACGCCGTCGAGCTCTGAGACCGCTGTCAACACCCCGTCGAGGTGGTCGGCGTCGCGGCCCTCGATCCCGACCGTCACGGGGGTGCGGTTCGGGTGGTCGGTCGCCGTGCGACGCGCGCGCTCCAAGGTGTCGAGCTCGGCGCCCTCGGCGGTCACCGCCTCGACGACGTCGCCGACCTGACTCGGCCACGCCGCGAGCGCGAGCCGCGCCTCGGCGTAGCGCCCGAGCTCAAACAGCCCGGTGCGCGTCAGCTCGGCGTGGTCGGTGAGGTTCACGTTCCCGCCCGAGACGACGACGGCCGGGTGGGTGTCGGTCAGATCCAGCCAGTCCGAGAGCGCGGCGGCGAGCGGCGCGGCGCCGGCGCCCTCGGCGACCGTCTTCTCCCGCTCGGCCAGCAGCGCCACGGCCGCGGCGATCTCGCGGTCGGAGACGGTCACGACGTCGTCGACGACCTCGCGGGCGAGCGCGAGGGTGGTCTCGGACAGCCGCGTGTCGGCGATTCCCTCGGCGACGGTGTCCACGTCGTCGAGCTCGCGAACCTCGCCGGCCGCCAGCGACGGCCCGGCGTGCGCCGCGCCCTCCGGCTGGACGCCGACGACCCGGACGTCGCGGTCCGCGGCCGCCACGGCCGTCCCGATCCCGGCGATGAGCCCGCCGCCGCCGATCGAGACGAGCACGGTGTCCATCGCGGGGTACTGCTCCAGCAGTTCGAGCCCGACCGTGCCCTGTCCCGCGATGACGGCCGCGTCGTCGAAGGGGTGGACGAACGTCTCGCCCGTTTCCTCGGCGCGCGCCACGGCGTACTCGTACGACCGCTCGTAGATGTCGCCCTCGACGAGCACGGTCGCGCCGTACCCCCGCGTGGCGGCGATCTTCGCCGCCGGCGTCACCTCGGGCACGACGATCGTCGCGTCGATCCCGAGGATCTCGCCCGCGAGCGCCACGCCCTGCGCGTGGTTGCCCGCGCTGGCGGCGATCACCCCGGCCTCGCGCTCGGCCTCGGAGAGCTGCGCCATGGCGTTGTACGCCCCGCGGATCTTGAACGAGCCGGTCCGCTGGAGCCCTTCGAGCTTGAGCCCCAGCGACGCGGCCCCGCTCATCTCCGCGAAGGTGCGCGAGGTGTCGAGCGGCGTCCGATGCGCGACGTCGTCGAGCCGGCGGCGGGCGTCTTCGACGTCGCCGCGCGTGACGACCGGTGAGGCGTCTCCCTCCCCGTCGGCGGAGTCGCCCGCCGCGTCGCAGTCGTCGGCGTCGCCGTCGGTCATTCGAGAGACGGATGCGCCGCTGCGGGGGTGTCGGCCTGCGGGACGGGGTGTCGCCGTTCGAGGTCGCGGACCGCGCCGACGAGCACGTCGACGCCGTGCCGGAGGCTCCGCTCGTCGACGTCGAAGGTCGGGGTGTGGTGGCTCGTCGGGTGGTCCGTGCCGACGATCAGGTACGTCGCCAGGCCGCCCGCCTCTTGGACCCGCTCCATCAGGAACGTCGCGTCCTCGCTCGCGCCGAAGTCCGCGGCCGGGAGCACGGTGTCGATCCCGTCGACGCCCTCGGCGATCTCGGTCACCAGCGCCTGCAGCTCCGGGTCGCTGTCCGCGCGCGGCGACTCGCTCACCAGGTCGACGCTCGCGCGGCAGCCGTGCATCGTCGCGGCGCCGCGCACGGTGCGCTCGAACTGCGCTTTCATGTACTCCATCAGCTCGGTCGTCTCGCCGCGCGCCTCCGCCTCCATGTGCGCGCGCTCGGCGATGACGTTGCTGGCGGTGCCGGCCTCGGCCTTCCCGACGTTGACCCGCGTCATGCCGTCGGCGTGGCGGGCGATGCCGTACGCGTTCACGATCGCCGTCCCCATCGCCTGCATCGCGTTGTCCCCCTCGTTGGGCGCCTTCCCCGCGTGCGCCGAGGTCCCCTCGATCGTCGCGTCCAAGTGCGCCATCGCCAGCGGCTTCTCGATCCCCGCCACCACCTCGCCGGTCGGGTGGTCGAGGCCGACGTGGACCGCGAGCAGGTAGTCGAGGTCGTCCGCGAACCGGCTCTCGGCCATGGGGTGGCCGCCGCCCCCGGTCTCCTCGGCCGGCTGGAAGAAGACGACCAGCCGCCCGGCGAAGTCGCTCTCGGCGATCGCCTCGAGGACGGCCAGCCCCCACGTCATGTGGACGTCGTGGCCGCAGGCGTGCATCGTCCCGTCGATCTCGGACCGGAACCCCTCGTCGACGGGGTGGTGGTCGGGGTCGGTCGACTCCTCGATGAACAGCCCGTCGATGTCGACGCGGAGGCCGATCGCGGGCCCCTCGCCGCGGTCGAGGACGGCGACGGCGCCCGTGTTGCCGCCGGTCATACGCTCGAGTAGCTCGGCGTCCGCGCCGTGCTCGCGGGCGCGCTCGATCCACGGGCCCAAGTCGGCGTCCGGCACGGCCATGCGGTCGGCCGGGTCGTACGCGTCCGGGCCGATCGCGAGCTCGTCGACGCCGATCGACCGGATCTCCTCGGCGAGCGTCGCCGTCGTGAGGAACTCGCGCCACGCGGGCTCCGGGTGCCGGTGGAATCGTCTGCGGACGCTGGCGAGCCGATCGCGGATCGGTTCGTTCATGCGAGTGGCTCTCTCGCTCGACATCCTTAACAGTAGTTGATCGTATACGATTGTCGTGTACACTACATACACAAAAAGCTAAGAATGCCCCTCTTCTTGATCCGCCAACGCGTCGTTCCGACGCGCCCACCGCTCATGAGCTCAGATCAGACCGCTGACCCCGATATCGTCGTGTTGCGGGAGGGAACGGAAGGCCTGTCGATGGCGTCGTACGCGGACGCGCTCCGCGATCGGCTCCCGGACCGGACGGTCGCGCTCGCGCGGACCCCCGCCGAGGAGCGCGACCTCGTCCCGAAGGCCCGCGTCGTGACCGGCATCACGCTCGACGCCGACCTCCTCGAGCGCGCCGACCGGCTGGAGCTGTTCGCGTGCACCTTCGCCGGCACCGACCACGTCCCGACCGACGCGCTGCGCGAGCACGGCGTGACGGTGACGAACGCGGGCGGTATCCACGCGCCGGGGATCGCCGAGCAGTCGATCGCCAACATGCTCGTGTTCGCGCGGGACCTCCACGAGGGGCTCCGCCGGAAGGCGAACGGCGAGTGGCGCCACTTCCAATCCCGCGAGTTCACCGATAGCACGGTCACCGTCGTCGGCCTCGGGTCGATCGGCCAGGCGGTCGTCCAGCGGCTCGCGGGGTTCGAGGTGGAGACGATCGGGATCCGCTACACGCCGGAGAAGGGGGGTCCCACCGATGAGGTGCTCGGCTTCGACGACGACGATATCCACGCGGCGTTCGCCCGGAGCGACTACGTCGTGCTCGCGTGTCCGCTCAACGACCTGACCCGCGGGCTGGTCGGCGAGGCGGAGCTGGCGACGCTCCCGCCGAACGCGGTCGTCGTGAACGCGGCCCGCGGCGGCCTCGTCGACACCGACGCCTTGGTGTCCGCCCTCCAGACCGAGGGCATTCGGGGCGCCGCCCTCGACGTCACCGACCCCGAGCCGCTCCCGTCGGACCACGTCCTCTGGGACTTGGAGAACTGCCTGATCACCCCGCACACGGGTGGCCACACGCCCAAGCACTGGGACCGGCTGGCCGACATCGTCGCGGACAACGTCGCGGCGCTGGACGCGGGCGGCGAGCTGGAGAACGCGGTCGTCACGCCGGACGACGACTGATCGGGCGGTCAGAAAATCTCGGCGGGCGGCTACGGCCAGAGCCCCCGCGCGCCCTTCGCCTCGGCGATCCGAGACAGCGCGACCACGTAGGCGGCGTCGCGCCACGTCAGGTCCCGCGCGTCGACCTCGTCGCGCACGTCTTCCCACGCGGACAGCATCTGTTCTTCGAGCTCCTCGTTGACGCGCTCGAGCGACCACGTCCGCCGGTTGATGTCCTGGAGCCACTCGAAGTACGACACGGTGACGCCGCCCGCGTTCGCGAGGATGTCCGGGATCACCGCCACGTCGCGCTCGTCTAAGATCGCGTCGGCGGCGAACGTCGTCGGCCCGTTCGCGCCCTCGACGACGATGTCGGCGTCGACGGCGTCGGCGTTGCTCGCGGTGATCACGTTGCCGACAGCGGCGGGGATCAGCACGTCAACGTCGAGTTCGAGGACCGCCTCGTTCGACAGCGTCTCCGGCGCCTCGTGGGTGAGCACCGCCTCGGGCTCCTCCTCGTGCGTGGGAACGTCGTGCGTGTCGAGCCCGTCCGGGTCGTAGATCGCGCCGTTCACGTCGCTGACGGCGACGACGGTCGCGCCCCAGTCGTCCAGCAGCCGGGCCGCGTTGGCGCCGACGGAGCCGAATCCCTGGACCGCGACGGTCGTCTCCTCGAGGTCGCGGTCGTAGTAGCCGACGGCCTCGCGCGCGGCGATGGCCGTCGACCGTCCCGGCGCCGCCTCGCGCCCGTACGACCCCCCGATGACGGGCGGCTTCCCGGTGACGACGCCCGGGATCGTCTCGCCCTGCTGCATCGAGTAGGCGTCCATGAACCACGCCATCGTCTGGGCGTCGGTCCCCATGTCGGGCGCGGGCACGTCCTTCGTCGGCCCGACGACGTCGCGCAGCTCCTCCGCGAACCGCCGGGTGAGCCGCTCGCGCTCGTCGTCGGTCAGAGATTTGGGATCGACCGCGATCCCGCCTTTCCCGCCGCCGAACGGGAGGTCCATCACGGCGCACTTCCAGGTCATCCACATCGAGAGGCCGGTGCACTCCGCGGCGGTGACCTCCGGGTGATACCGGAGCCCGCCTTTGTACGGGCCGCGGACGTCGTCGTGCTGGGCGCGGTAGCCGGTGAACACCTCGACGGTTCCGTCCTCCCGTTCGAGGGGGACGGAGACCTGCTGGACCCGCGTGGGGTGTTTGAGGCGCTCGACGATCGCGGGATCGACGTCGACGTTGGTCGCCGCGCGCTCGAGCTGCTTGCGTGCGGTGGTGAGCGTCGATTCTGACTCCTCTTCTGCCGGTTCGTCGTCGACGGTGGGTGTCGTGTTCATGAGTCGGGGTGTCGTGGTTCGGTCGGCTTGGCAGCGCGGTGTGGTAGCTTGGGTAGCGCGGCGCGGTCGGAACCCGGTCAGGTCGTGAACAGCTCGCGGGGGAAGTCGGCCAGCGTCTCCGCGCCGGTGGAGGTGACGCGGAACGTCTCGCTGATCTCCATGCCGATCTCGTCGGTCCAGATGCCGGGGATCATGTGGAACGTCATGTTCTCCTCGAGGACGGTGTCGTCGCCCGGGCGGATGCTCGCGGTGTGCTCGCCCCAGTCCGGCGGGTAGCCGAGCCCCATCGAGTAGCCGATGCGGTCCTCCTTCTCGAGCCCGTACTGCTCGATGGTCGTGCGCCACGCCTCCTCGACGGCCGAGCATTTGACGCCAGGTTCCGCGGCGTCTAACGCCGCCTCCAGCCCCTCCACGACGATGTCCGCGGTCTCTTGAAGCTCGGCGGGCGGCTCGCCGACGAAGGTGGTCCGCGCCAGCGGCGAGTGGTAGCGATGGCGACAGCCCGAGAGCTCGATGATCACCGGGTCGCCCTCCTCGTAGCGCCGGTCCGTCCATGTGAGGTGCGGGGTCCCGGTGTGGTCGCCCGACGGCATCAGCGGGACGATCGCCGGGTAGTCGCCGCCGTACTCGTCGGTCCCGTCGATCAGCTGCTGGTAGATGGCGGAGGCGACCTCGTACTCCGGGACGCCCTCACCGACCGCGTCGAGGCCCGCCCGCATCGCGTTCTCGGAGATCCGCGCGGCCTGCCGCATGTACTCCAGCTCCTGGTCGGACTTCTTGATCCGGAGCCAGCCGACGAGCAGCGTCGCGTCCGCGAACTCGGCGTCCGGGAGGTTCCCCTGCAGCCGCGTGTACGACTTCGCGGTGAAGTAGGCGGCGTCCATCTCTAACCCGACGCGCCCGTCCGCGACGCCCAGCTCCTCGAGGACGCCGGCGACGTAGTCCATCGGGTGGAGGTCGCGCGGCGACTGCACGTGGTCGTCGCTGTACGCGCGGATGCTCTCCTCGGCGAGGTGGGTCGTCGCCCGCGCGCCGTCGCCGTCCATGTCGCGGCCGATCCAGATCGGCTCGTCGCGGTCGGGCGTGACCACGACCGCCTGGTGGACGTAAAAGGACCAGCCGTCGTAGCCGGTCAGGTAGTTCATGTTCGCCGGGTCGCTGACGACGATCGCGTCGAGCTCGCGCTCGCGCAACCGCTCTTTCGTCCGAGCCACCCGCCGCTCGTACTCGGCCTCGTCGAAGATGTGTTCCCGTGGCATGGTAACGGAACGTCTACGAAGCCGATTAGCCAGCAACAGTATAAATTTATCGTGTACATTAAAAACAGATACTGTGTACGATTTTCGCCGCGCATCCCGCGAATTCACTCCGAAGCGCCGCTCAGACGCCCCGGGAGCCGTCTCGTGAGACCGGACGAGAGCGCTTGAAACCCGCAGCTTCTCCGGCTTGGCTCGGTTTTTTGTACCGCCTTCACGGATGATCGGACATGCTTCACAGCACCGGGCCGCTGCTGTCGATCGACGTCGGCGAGCGGACGACGTCAGAAACCGACATCACGGAGGTCCAGGAGCGATACATCGGCGGGCGGGGCGTGGCGACGCGGCTCGCCCACGAGCGGATCCCGTTCGACGCGGACCCGCTCGGTTCCGAGAACCGCGCGGTGTTCACCACCGGGCCGATGCAGGCGTCCCAGATGAGCTTCACGGGGCGGACGAACTGCACCGCGCTGTCGCCGCTGACCGACGGGCTGCTCTCGTCGAACGCCGGCGGCTTCGTCTCGCGTCACCTCGCGGCGACGGGGTACGGTGCGATCGAGCTGGCGGGCGCGAGCGACGAGCTGGTCGTCGTCCACGTGCGCGACGACGGGGTCGAGGTCGAGCCGGTGCCCGACCTCGCCGGGGCGACCGTCCCGGAGACCACGGGCTATCTGGCGGACGAACACGACCTCTCCAGCGAGCAGACGGCCGTGATCGGTCCCGCGGGCGAGCACGCGGTCCGGTTCGCGTCGATCATGACGACCGAGGAGCGCGCGTTCGGCCGCGGCGGGCTGGGCGCGGTGCTCGGCTCGAAGAACGTCAAGGCCGTCACGTTCGGGGGCGACTCGGCGCCCGAGGTCTCGATCGACGCGACCGCGAACGATATCCACCGCGAGGCCGCCACCGAGGACCACATCATGAAAGAGCAGGGGACGGTGGCCGTGATGGACCTCGCGAACGAGATGGACGGGCTGCCGTCGTACTACTTCTCGGAGCGCTCCTTCGAGGGGGTCGAGGGGATCAACGGCGCCGCCGTCGCCGACAAGAAGTACAAGAAGGGGACCTGCTCGGCGTGCGCGTTCGCCTGCAAGCTCCCGACCCGCGACGAGGAACGCGGCGTCGAGACCGAGGGCCCCGAGTTCGAGGTGGCGATGGCGTTCGGCTCGAACTCGGGGGTCGACGACATCGTCGACGTGATGGAGTCGAACCGCCTGTGCGACGAGTACGGCCTCGACGCGATCTCCGCGGGCAACACGATCGCCGCGTACCTCGACGCCGAAGACGAGTTCGGCAACCGCGAGCTTATCTGGGACCTCGTCGAGAAGACCGCCCACCGCGACGGGGTCGGCGACACGCTCGCGGAGGGGATCGGCCGGATCCACGAGCAGCTCGGCGTCGGGAACTGGTCGGTGAAGAACATGGACTTCGCGGCCCACGAGGGGCGGCTCCTCCACGGACAGGCGCTCTCGTACGCCGTCGCCAACCGCGGCGCCGACCACATGTACGCGACGTTCTACTCCGTGGAGTACCCCTTAGTCGAGGAAGAGGAGGCGATGGAGCCCGCGGGCTTCGAGGGGAAAGCGGAGCGCCTCATCCAGCGCGAGAACCTGATGGCGCTCAACGACAGCGGCGTGGTCTGTAAGTTCTCCCGGGACTTCATGACGCCCGAGCGCTACGAGCTGCTGTTCGACGCCGACTTCGACGAGCTGCTCGCGGCGGGCGCGCGGACGGTAACGCTGGAGCGCCACTTCAACAATCAGCGCGGGATCGACGGCGACGACGACCGCCTCCCGTACGCCGAGGAGCTCCCCGGACTCGACGACGCTATCGACTCGTACTACGAGCTCCGCGGGTGGAACGCGGACGGCACGGTGCCCGAGTCGGCGCTCCCGGCGTAGGGCGACCGCGCCGGTCGGATCCGGTGATCTGGAGCCCGTTGAGCATCTAAACTCTCGATAGAACACAGCGTGCGACGGCCGACCGCTGACGGTCCGTATCGCTCGCTGCGCGGTCTGACTCGCGAAAGCGATGCGGCGATCACCGTGCGAGACACGGGACGCGAATCGGCCAGGAGGAGGCGACTTCGCTCGGGGCGTCGGGTCGGGAACCGCGGCAGCCGGATTTATCGGGCAACTGGCGGCTACGGTTCGTACGGTGCTCCGACTCCGTCAGCAATCGCTTGGAGATCCGGCTTCCGGAAGGTTGAGTCGTCGGCCGCTTCCGGCGATTCCGCGATGCCGACGTGCGCCCGGATGAGCCGGCGCATCTGCGATGTTGACGGTCGCCCCGTCTCGTCGACATCGGTTCCGAGTGCCTCACAGATCGCTCGTAGCTCCTCTTTCGTGAACGACGCGTCGATTTCTCGTTCGAAGCGACCTGTCGCCGCTCGGATCGCGTTTCGAAGTTCGTGGACGGTCGGACTCATGGCTCTTCCCTCTCCCCTTGAGCCCGTCAACGTTCCTACTCGGCTACGGTGAGACGTTTCCGGGAATTCGGACTGACCCTCCGCGCACCTCAGTTCAGCGTTCGCCGCGCGCCGCCCACCGCGAATCCGATCCGCAACGATAGTGATGATTATAACAATACATAACGTACTTTTTGAGAGAATACGTTAACAATCCGAGTCGTTTTTCACTGTACGTCCATAATTTGTTGTTGTAATGGCGACCAACACGTCGAATCTCGAAAGTGGCCCCGCGCGACTGAAAGACTCCCCGCGACCCGAGGACCTCGAGGCAGTGACCAGCCCGGCCGCCCGCCTGCTGACGTGGCTGCGCTCCTGATTCTCCGCGCTCCTGTTCTGAAGAGCGGTCGCGAGACGTCGGCGGTCTGAGCGGCGTCAGCGCGAACCGAACGCGTGTCGCGTACTGCCGCTGTTCGCTGTATGCAGCGCCGCCGACAACTCTCCAGTATCGCGATCGATCACCGCCGCGTCCAGCGCGCTTGCGTTTCGGGTCGTTCGACGGCTGTTTTGATCGCCTGTAAACACACGCGGCTGCGGTTCGCCGCCGCGAGCGACCGGTTCAGCACCGCGGGAGACCGCCGGAGACGGCACTACGGGTCGGGTCGCCACCGGCCGCCGATCTCCTCGCGGGGGTAGTCCTGATACGTGCCGTCGAGATACGTGGTGACGCGGCCGTCCTCTTCGCTGAGCGTGACCGCCCACAGGACGTTCTTTCGGAGCGACGTTTCAAGCGCGCTCATGTGTTTGGTCCCCATCCAGTCGGGGTATTCGAGCTCTTCGACCGCCGGCACCTCCGCGCGGTTGGGGCTCCGAACCCGAACCATCTGTCGTTGGATCGTCCCGTCCCCGGTCACGATGATAGCGCCGTCCCGGCTGAACGCGACGTCTTCAGCGACTCGCCGAAACGCCTCGGGCGAGTCGAGTACGATCTTACACCGATCGGTCGGCCAGATGTTCTCGCCGAGCGGGTCGGTGTACTCCTCGAAATCAGTTTCGGCAACGAGCAGAAAGTACAGACTGGGACCGCTCACGTACTGGTCGTCCCACTTCTCGAATTCCATACTCAACGTCTCGGCAACGTATCGGATCTGGTCCATGAGATCCTGACTGGTGGCGTACTTTTTCAAAACAGAGTCGAGTTCTTCCATTTACTCTCCAAAATAGTAGACACGCAGCGGTATTAAACTCTGTTCGCCCCGGATTCGCCGCGCTGCCGAGCTCAATCCCTGTCTTCAGCGAATCGGACGTGACCGCGCGCCGCTTCGTTAGCGGCGACTTATCCTTCGAACTGCGCCGCGGGCAGGCGGAGCTCGTCGAGGAAGTCGATGGACTTGGCGTTATAAATGATGTCGACCTGTTCGGTCGCCGGGACGCCGACGCAGGTGAGCCGCGCGCCCCGTTCGAGGGCCGACTCGGGGAGGATCTGCTGGCCGGGCATCGCGATCTCACCGTTTTTGACGAGCACCGCGCAGTTCGAGCAGGCCCCGCCGCGACAGGCGTACGGCCAGTCGAACCCGCGGTCTTCGGCCGCCTCGAGGATCGACTCGCCTTCCTCGACCGCGATTCGGCCGTAATCCTCGGCGTCGAGGTCCGCCTTCGAAGCTTTCGCGAACAGGTTCTCATCGTCGACGTCCCATCCGTGGTCCTCGATGACCTCGTAGTTGAGGAAGGAGACCCGGGCCAGATTCGGGACCCGGACGAACGGTTTCGCGCGCCGGCCGGGCAGTTCGAACCGTTCGACCTCGTCGATAACCTCCTCGACCGGTTTAGACCTGAACGCCGCGAACCACTCGTCGACGTCCTCGCGGTCGAACCCGAACCACCGGACGATCTCGTCCGCAGTGAGCCCCTGTTTGGAAGCGATAGCGGCCATTAACTGCTGCGCCGCGCTCTTCGACTCCACGTCCGCAAGCAACCGCTGCAGTTCCGTCACGGATGTTTCATCAAGCCCGGGCATAGCCGAGAGTCGAACGCGCAACTGTAACAAACGATAGTCATAGTCCCGCAGTATGAGAACGGCGGTCGATCGAACGGCGGCGTCTCGGGCGACGACGGAGCGAGTCGGGGACGGAGCGATCACGGGAGCGCGGCGCTCGCGGTGGGCCGTGAGTTCCCCGTAGTGACTGTGAACGAAATCGATGTACCAGATGCGGTGTAGTTCACCGGCGCCGCGAGCCGCTACTCGGCGGTCGCTTCGATCGCGTCCGCGATGACTTCGGTCCCGACCTCAGCCTGTCGCTGCGTCAGGACGAGCGGGGGCAGCAGCCGGACGACGTTGCCGTACTGGCCCGCCGTCCAGACGAGGACGCCGTGCTCGTAGCAGTACTCCTGAATCGCGTCGACGCGGTCGTCGTCGGGCTCGCCGCTCGCGTCGACGAACTCGGCGCCGACGAACAGCCCCTTGCCGCGGACCTGTCCGAGCCCCGGGTCGCCCTCGCCCGCGTCGCGGAGGCGGTCGCGGATCCACGTGCCGACCTCCGTCGCGTGATCGAGCAGGTCGTGCGACTGGATGTACTCGATCGCGCGCAGCCCGCCGACCATCGCGGGGACGTGCCCCCGGTAGGTGCCCGCGTGGTCGCCCGACCCCCACGTGTCGAGGTCCTCGTGGTACATCGTCCCCGACAGCGGCTGGCCGTTGCCGCCGAGCGCCTTCGCGGTCGTCATCACGTCCGGCGTCACGTCGTAGTGCTCGGACGCCCACCACTCGCCGGTGCGCCCCATTCCGACCTGGATCTCGTCGAACACCAGCGGGAGGTCGTTCTCGTCGGCGATCTCGCGCAGTCCCGAGAGGAACCCCTCCGGCGGGACGACGACGCCGCCCTCGCCTTGGATGGGCTCGACGAAGATGCCCGCCGGGTCCGTGAGGCCCCCGTACGGCTCCTCGACGATCGCCCTGACCTCCTCGAGCGCGCGGTCGACCGACTCCTCGGGCCCCCGACCCTCGCGGAAGGGATACGGGAACGGCGCGTGCACCACGTCGGGGAGGAGCGGCGCGTACGGCTTCTTGAACTTCTTGTTCGACGTGATGCTCATCGCGCCGGTCGTTGCCCCGTGGTAGGAGTTCCGGAACGCGAGCAGGCCGTTGCCGCCCGTGTTGTACTTCGCGAGCTTGATCGACGCCTCGACGGCGTCGCTGCCGGTGGGACCGCCGAAGACGAAGCGGCTGTTGCCGGCGAGGCTCCCGGGCGCGATGTCGTCGAGCTTGTCGATGAGGTCGAGCCGGGGCTCCGTCGGGAAATCGACCGAGTGGGTGAGCTTGTCGATCTGCTCGTGGACCCCCTCGTTGACGTACGGGTTCGCGTGGCCGACGTTGTAGACGCCGATGCCGGCGAAGAAGTCGAGGAAGAGGTTCCCGTCCGCGTCCTTCAGGGTCGCGCCCTTCCCCTCCTCGAACGCGAGCGGGATGTCGTTCGGGTACGCGACCGCGCTGCTGTCGATCGCTTCCTGTCTGTCGAGGAGGCGCCGCGAGTTCGGCCCGGGAACGTTATCGACGCTCGGTTCCTCCGCGAAGTGCAAGTCGTGGATCGGCGGTCCCGCCATGGGACAACCGATACGACACGCCCACATAGGATTGGTGCAACCAGCAATCCATGACAGTGTACACGAATATCGTTTCTCTTTGCCCTCTCGCTTCGCTCTTGTTTCGATCGGTATGGTCCCCGTCGACTCGCTCGGCATGGTCCTCGTCGACTCCGGGGTGGGTGCGAGCGTGGCCTCTCTCGACCGCCGGACCAAACCCTTAACCACGGCACCGGCGTGTAGTAGTTCATGGAGTACACAAGAGAGACGGCAGTCACCGGTGAGTTCGACGCCGTCGTCGACGCGACGATCGCCGCCCTCGGCGACGAGGGATTCGGCGTCCTCAGCGACATCGACATCCAGGCGACGCTCGAAGCGAAGCTCGGCGAGGAGTTCCGTCAGTATCGGATCCTCGGCGCGTGTAACCCCCCGCTGGCACACGACGGACTGACCGAGGAGATCGAACTCGGCGCGCTCTTGCCCTGCAACGTCATCGTCTACGAGAGCGACGAGGGGGACGTCGTGGTGAGCGCGGTCGATCCGAAGCGGCTGCTCGCGATCGCCGACAACGACGCTCTCGACCCGATCGGGGCCGAGGTCACCGAGCGAATCGATCGCGTCTTGGCGGCCGTTGCGGGCGAGTTCGAATCCGTCTCGGAGGACTGATATCCGATGTCTTCCGGCGATCGACTTGACGCAACGACCATCCTGATCCTAATTTTCGGCGCCTTCGCCCTCCTCCCATTGCTCATGATGGGACTGGGGTTCGGCGGGATGATGGGTTACGGGGGAATGATGGGCCAGTACGGTAGCACGGGCGGCTGGTGGCCGTTCGTCGGGATGCTCGTCCCGTTCAGCTTCCTCCTCGTGATCGTCGGCGGCGGCTATCTCCTCTTCCGGCGCTTGGGTGAACGGGAGACGGCACAGGACCCCGCGATAGCGGAGCTCCGCGCGGCGTACGCCCGCGGGGAGCTCACCGACGAGGAGTTCGAGGCCCGACGCGAGAAGCTCGAAAAATAGGCGAGACCGTCGCTTCACACATCAAGTACCCGCTCGAACGCCCGTCATCGGACGAGGGCTCTCGGAGCGATCCGGCGCGCCCGGCGGCGAGGTTCGGAACGCGGGACTGACTCGTTTTTCTCCTTCGATTGTGAGCGATCTTGGGAACGAAACGCAAGTACATGGCAGCCGCGTCCGTCTCTCAGTCGCGATGCCTCTCCTCGCGAAGCGCTCGGAGAGGCATGCGCGGGACCGGATTCGAACCGAAACCAGACGTGCTCGCTTCGCTGCGCGCGTCTGGTAGGATTCGAATCCTCCGCGCATACATGGCTCTCACGTTTGTTCGAGGCAGTATGCGCGGGACCGGATTCGAACCGAGGCGAGAAATGCTCGCTCACTCCGTTCGCTGCGCCTTTCTCGCTGGGCTCAAATCCGCTCCTGCTCTTCGCTCACTTCGTTCGCTCATGCGCGGGACCGGATTCGAACCGGCGGACCCCTACGGGATAGCGTCCTAAGCGCTACGCCTTTGGCCTGGCTCGGCAACCCGCGCTTATTCTTGCGGTCAGAGCCACTTAATCGCCAACCACAAGGGCTCTAACGCGCCGTGTGCGCATATTTTGCGCTCGCTTATAGCCATTTCGTATCTCGTGATCGTGCTTGTATCGCGGGTGTCTCACCTTGTTTGTTTAAAAGTAATCCACGGCGTAGCGTTATGCGATACCGACGTTCGCGTTCGGATCTTTTTAAATACCGGCGCCGGCCTCGTCGCCGTCCTCACTTCCCGGAGAGGTACCGGTACCCGCCGATGGCGACGGCGACGACGGCGACGGCCGCTCCCACGAGAAACAACGCGTCGCTTCCCGAGTCGTAGCCGTACGGAACGTTCAGATCGGTCCACCGGTTCAGCGCGAAGAGGGCGACTGCGAGGCCGGCGACGACGAGGCCGACGGCCCTGCCGAGCGGGGAGTTCGACGAGCGACCGGGCATGCGCGAAGCGACTGACTTCGATCCGACAAATGTTCCGCGCCCTCGACTCCCATCGCTCGGAGGAGGATCGTGCCGGGCCGACCTCGCGGGGGGTTCCGACGGGCGTCGAGTCAGATGTCCGCCTCGAACGGGAGCCGATCGAGCACCGCCTCCTCGCCGACGCGGCCGAGGAGCCACTCCGCGAACAGCACGGCGGCGATTCCGAGCCCGATCCCGAAGAGGGTGTCCGAGAGGTAGTGGGTGCCGAGGTAGATCCGCGAGAAGGAGATCAGCCCGGCGAAGCCGGCGGCGACCGCGAAGGGGAGCTCGTCGGAGTTCCACGCGATCCCTGCGTAGGCCGTCACCGCGGCCGAGTGGCCGGAGGGGAACGAGCTCGTGGTCCCGGCGTCGCCCTCGGTCACGCAGATCGGGTTCGGCGGGAACGGGCGCTCGACGAGCGTCATCAGCGCCCAGACGACGATCCCGAGCAGCGAGAGCGCGACGACGCCCTTGACGAACTCCTCGCGCCAGCCGGCGAGGTAGAAGAGGCCGACGAACACGACGCCGGCCGTGACGGAACCGAGGCCCGTCATCGACGTCATCATCTCGGTCAGGAACGGCGTTCGGATCGCGGCGACGAACTCGGCCGCGAGGCCGTCGACCCACCGGACTGCGCTCAGGACCTCGCCGATCTGCGCGTGCATGGGTGTGTCCCTATCGGGCGGACGAGTATAGGCGCTCGCCTCACGCGCGGGCTCGTCCTCACGCGCAGAACGCGCAGTCGCAGTAGCGCTCGCAGACGGGGTTGTCGCAGTCGGCGCCCCGCGCCGAGCAGTGCGTCCGACCGTGGCGGATCAACAGGACGTGGAGCGGGTAGATCAGCTCGTCGGGCACCAGCCCGTCGAGGGCGTCGTGGGCGGCCTGATTCGAGGCCGACGCCGGGACGAGCCCGAAGCGCTTCGAGACGCGCTCGACGTGGGTGTCGACCGCCATCGTCGGCTTGCCGAAGTGGAAGTTCAGCACGACGCTGGCGGTCTTCGGGCCGACCCCCTTGATCTCAGTGAGCCAGCCCTTCGCGTCGTCGGTCGCCATCGCGTCGAGGAACGCCAGCGAGTAGGCGCCGCCGGTCTCCTCGCGGATGGCTGCGAGCGCGCGCTGGATACGCGCGGCCTTCTGGTCGGCGAGCCCCGCCACGCGGATCGTCTCGGCCAGCTCGTCGTGGTCGGCCGCCTCGATGGCCGCGAAGTCGTCGTAGCGGTCGAACAGCGCCTCCGTCGCGCGGCTCGTGTTCGCGTCGGCGACGTTCTGCGAGAGGATCGTCGTCACCAGCTGGCGCACGCCCTCGCCGGGCTCGGCGGTCGGGTCGGCGCCGTGCTCGGCGACGCGGTCCACCGGCTCGTACAGCGCCACCAGGTCGTCGTGCAGCTCGCGCACCCGCGTCTCGTCCCACGCTTGCGTGGACATACCCGCGGTACGGGCGGCGCGGACTTCAGGGCGACGGACGGGGCGATCGCCCCCGCCCCTCGACGCCAGCCGCCCCGCCCCCGGGCTCGCTCGAACCCCCGATCGGCGGTGTCGGCTCGCGCGGCCTTTTTATACCGTACCGCTCAAGAGACGGGTATGTATCGAGCGAGCGATCGCGTCGACAACGCGGCGTGGATCGACCGGCTCGACGACGCGTGCGCGACGCTCGACCTCGACGAGGAGGCGCTCTCGACGGCGACGGACCTGTTCCTGTCGCGAGCGCCGGACGACGAGCGCGGGAAGCGCGTCGCGGCCGCCGCCAGCCTCTACGCCGCCGCGCTGATCCGCGGGCAGGAGCGCTCGCAGTCCGCCGTCGCCGACGCGATGGGCGTCTCCCGGCTCTCCGTCCAGAAGCGCTGGAAGTCCATCTTAAAAGACGCCGGCTTCTCGCCGCCGACGTGGTAGGCGGATCCGTGGGGATCCCGGAGCCGCGGGGTGACCGTCCTCTTCCCGTGTCACCGCCGCCCCGTCACCGCGGTGTCGCGACGACGCCGAGGTGGTCCTCGTGATACCGGTCGAGCTGCCGCGTCGCTAGGATCTCGTACGTCTCGCGGAGCTCGTCGAGCGCGGCCGCGAACACGTCGCTCGGCTCCGCGGTGGCGTCCTCGCTGCGCGCCTTCACCGCGAGCAGTAGCCGCCCGTCCTCGGCGAGGAACCGGGCGTTCCGCGCCGCCACGGTCGCCTGTCCCCGCGTCGCGACGTCCTGCACGATCGCGTCGACGTCGGCCTCCACGACGTGCGCGTACGTCTCCGGCTTCCGGGCGTCCTTCAACAGCGGGAACAGTCGGTCGCGCGGCTCGGCGGCGTCGAGGAGGTCGCGGGCGGGCCGCGGGGCGAACTCGATCGCGTAGGTCGGCCCCGCGAAGTCGGCGACGTGGCTGACGGTCGTTCCGCTCGCGGCCCCCAAGTAAAGCACCGTCTCGCCCCCGGTCAGGCCGGTGTCGAGGCCGAGCTCGAACATCCCGCCGAGCTTCGAGCGCTCGGGGTCCCACGCCCGCCAGCCGTCGGCGGTCGGCTCGCCGTACACGGGGGGTCCGCGCGTCGCCAGCCGCGTCTCGCCGGCGATCTCGCGGCGTTCGACGCCGGCCGGCAGGTCGGAGTCGCTCACGCGTCGCCCTCCGCGTCGCCGTCGGCGTCGCGGTCCGCCGCGCTGTCGGCCTCCGCCCGCGCTCGGATCGTCGCCATCCGCTCGCGGAGCTCCGCGTGGAGCGTCTCCCGGCGCTCCCCCGCGTAGTGGTCGACGCGGGCCGCGAGCGTCAGCTTCCCGGCCAGCGCCCTGGCGGCCGATCCCCGATCTTCGGGGCGGGTGTTCCGGACGTAGTCGTGCGTGTAGATGATCCCGTGTTTCGGCGAGGGCGCGCGCCCCGAGAGGTGCGCGAACAGCGCGTCCTCCGCGCCGAGCACCTGCACGGTGCCGGAGGGCTTCTTCGCGAGCGACTCCAGCCCGCCGGCGAGCGCGATCAGCCGCGCCGCGAGCTCCGGGCCGGCCATCTCGGCGAGGTTCGGCGCGACCGCGGGCGCGATCCGGTCGATCGTCTCGGCGAGGGCGTCGCGCTCGGCCGCCAGCCCGACGACGCGCTCCGCGAGCGACACGGCCCGGCGCTCCAGTTCGGTGTCGGGCTCTCGCGCCGCCACCGCGCGGGCGCCCTCGATCCCCGGTTCGGCGTCGTCGAACAGGCTCCCCGCCCACTCGGCGGCGCGCTCGGCCAGCTCGTTGGCGGTGCGCTCGCAGTCGTCCATCGCCCGCACGGCGTGGATCAGCTGCTGGT
The DNA here is from genome assembly GCF_059752395.1 of Halorubrum sp. B53. Taxonomy (NCBI): domain Archaea; kingdom Methanobacteriati; phylum Methanobacteriota; class Halobacteria; order Halobacteriales; family Haloferacaceae; genus Halorubrum; species Halorubrum sp. B53. The sequence continues at coordinate 199,635 of NZ_MWTH01000006.1, forward strand.
CGTCGGCGCGCTCGCGCTCGCGGACGGTCGCGCGGGTCGCCGCCACAGTCGCCTCGTGGAGCCGGTCGTAGTAGTCGTCGGTCGAGTCCGCGAACCCGGTCTCGACGGCGAGCGCCGGCCAGTCGCGGGGCCGATCCGCCTCTCCGTTCGCGATCCGGTCGCGGGCGGCGGCCGCGTCGCGCCCGGCCGCCTCGTCGGCGGGGTCCGCGAACCAGCCCGCGTCGGCGTCGGTGTCGGTCATTACCGGCGGCTACTCGTTCCCGTCGTATAGGCGTTCCCGAACGGCCACGGGGGGCGGGGTGGCCGGCGGCCGCCTCACTGCGCGCTCGGCGCGTCGTCGGCCGCGTCGAGCGCCTCGTCGTCCTCGTCCGACCGGAGGGCCGCGAGGAAGCCGCCCGGATCGGAGCGGACGTCCGCGACGGTCGCGCCGGCGAACGCGCCGAGGGCGGCGCCGCTGCTCGCGGCCTGTCGACTGATCAGCCCGCCGGCCCAACCGCCGGCGGCCGCGCCGACCGCGGCGAGCGTTGCCCGGGAGAGTGCGCGTCGGATACGTGATCCCATACCGATATATTTCCGTCTGATTACATAAAACCCCACCCGTCGCGGACCGCAGACGCCTTCGGTCCGCGTCCCTCGATCCGCGTTTCCTGGTCACTGCAGGCGCTTCGTTGTCTCCACGAGGGGGTGGCGCGCGTAGTCGACGATCTCGATGTCGGTGATGTCGTGTAACCCCTCCTTCTCGGCGGTCTTGGCCATCCCGAGATCGACCGCGCGCTCTGGCACGATCACGTACGCGTCCATCGTCTCGATGCCCGCCTCGTGGGCCGCCATCACTCGGTGGTGACCGTCGGCGAGGTGGAGCGTGCCGCCGTTGTCGATGACGACGAGCGGCTCTGCGAGCCCGCGCTCCAGCTCGTACTGGCGACCCTCCAGCTCGTCGGCGTACACCCGCGCCTGCGTCGGGATCAGGTTGGTGAGGCGGACCTCCCGGCGCTCCTCGTCGAGGGCGACGCCGTGGATCTGTTCGAGCGTCCGCATCAGCTTCCCCACCTTGCTCGGCGTGGCGCGCTCGATCTGCGACCGGACCACGTCCGTGTTCGAGATGATCCCAACGAGGTTGTCGGCGTCGTCGACGACGGGCAGCCGCTGGATCCCGGAGCGGAGGATGACCCGTGCGGCGTCGGTCACCTTCATGTCCGGGTGCGCGACGATGAGGTCGTCCGACATCACGGTGAACACGGGCGACTCGTCGTCGGCGAGCAGCAGGTCGGCGGCCGCGACGAACCCCTCGACGGTCCGACCCTGCGTGACGGGGAACCCGTTGTGGCCGTCGCTCTCGGCCATCCGCCGCGCGACCTCGCCGACCGTCTCGTCGGGGCTCACGGTCTCGACGTCGCGGGTCATGTACTCGCCGACGGTCGGTTTCCCGCTCATCGTCCGTCGTTTGTCCCGGTGGAATAAAAAGGGGCCGGGGCGCTTCTGACCGCGGGACCCGCTACGACCGCTCGTGAACGGCGAACTCGGCGGCGTTGACGACGTAGTGGGCGACGACGGGGACGAGGAGGCTTCCGGTGGCGACGAACAGCCCCGCGAGCGCCAGCCCGAGCGCGCCGGCGACGACGATCCCGAGTCGCCCCTGCGCCCCGTGTCCGAGCCCGAAGGCGACCGAGGAGGCGACCGCGAGAAGCCACGGCTCGACCGCGAACCCGACCGCAAGCGCGCCCACCAGCGCGCCGCGGAAGAGTGCCTCCTCGAAGACCGCGACGACCGGGAGCGCGACGCCGAGCAGCAGGACCCACTCGCCGGGGGTGTCGGGAGCCATCGCCGCGCGGAGTCGGTCCGAGGGCGCGAGGCCGACCCGCGACCCGAGCCGCGCGGCCGCCTCGTTGCCCGCGGCCAGGACCGCTCCGGCGGCGACGCCGAGAGCGACGACGCCGGGGACTCCGAGCGACGCGACTCCCGACGCACCGAGCGTCGGATGTGGCCCGGCAATTCCGAACGCCACCGCCGGCACCGCGGTCCACCACGCGACCGCCGCGAGGACGGCGAGCCCGGCCGCCTGCGACGTCGCGGCGTTGGCCAGAAGCAACCGCGTCGTGAGCACCGGGCGGTCGTCGGGCGGGTGACCGTCGAGGCGGTCGCTCTCGGTCTCTCCGCCCTCGGCGTCATCTCCCTCGGGGCTACCGCCTTCGATGCCACTGCCCTCGATATCGTCGCTCTCGGCGTTATCTCCTTGGGGGCCGTCGCTCTCGGCGTCACCGCTCTCGACCCTTGCGTCGCGGCCGGCGTCGACGATATCACCTCGGGAGTCGACGATATCACCTCGGGAGTCGACGTCGCCCCGGGAGTCGACGATCCGCGCCCGCTCCAGCAGGCGCTGGGAGCGCCGGGTAAAATAGAGAAGCAGCAGCGTCAGGGCGACGGTCGCGGCCGCGAACGCCGCCCAGTCGGGCATCGGGTGGACGCGGGTCTTACTGCGGGCTCGGGCTGGAGGGACCGGAGACGTTCCCCTCCTTCAGGGCCGAGCCGGTGATCGACTTGAGCCGGGAGACGAGCGAGTCCTTCTCGGCCTCGCCCTCTAAGGCGATGTCGAGCACCTCGCTGATGTGCGAGACCGGAATGATCTCGACCATCTCCTTGTACTCGTCTTCGATCATCACGTCCTGCTCGTTCGCCTGCGGGATGATGACCCGGGTGCAGCCGGCCTTCGCGGCCGCCTCGATCTTGTGGGTCACGCCGCCGACGGGGAGCACGTCGCCCCGCACCGACAGCGAGCCGGTCATCGCGAGGCTCTGGTCGACGCCGACGTCCTCTAGCGCGGAGATGACGGCGGTCGCGACCGTGATGGACGCGGAGTCGCCGTCGACGCCCTGCTGGCCCGCCTGCACGAACTGGATGTGGATGTCCATCTCCGAGATGTTCTCGTCGGAGAACTTCTTGATGATCGCGGAGACGTTCGACACCGACTCCTGGGCCATCTCCTTCAGCTGGCCCGTGGCGATCACTTCGCCGGGCCCCTGCGAGGGGGCGACCTCGGCCATCACCGGGAGCATGATCCCGGAGTCCTCGCCCATCACGGCGAGGCCGTTGACGCGGCCGACGACGTAGCCGTCGGAGACCTGCAGCTCGTAGTCCTTCCGGCGCTCGATGAAGTCGTCCGCGAGCTGCTGTTCGATGGAGCGCGAGCGCCCCTTCGCCTGCAGCACGTGCTCGCGGGTGGTCATCTCGGCGTCCTCGCCGCGGGCGATGTCGCCGGCGACGCGGACCATCCCGCCGAGGTTCCGCATCTTCAGCGTGAGGTGGCCCTTCCGGCCGGAGCGGCGCTTGGCCTCGAGGATGATCTCCTCGACGGCCTCGGCCGTGAACTCCGGCAGGCGGCCGTCCTTCGCGACCTCCTGGGCGATGAACCGGACGTACTTCCGGCGCATCTCGGGGGTGTCCTCGATGGTGTCCTCCATGTACACCTCGTAGCCGTACCCCTTGATACGGCTCCGGAGCGCCGGGTGCATGTTCTCCATCGCGTCGAGGTTCCCGGCCGCGATCATGACGAAGTCGGTCGGGACGGGCTCGGTCTGGACCATCGCGCCCGAGGAGCGCTCGGACTGGCCCGTGATCGAGAACTCGCCCTCCTGGATCGCCGTCATGAGGTGCTGCTGGCTGCGGATGTCGAGTGTGTTGATCTCGTCGATGAACAGCACGCCCTTGTTCGCCTTGTGGATGGCCCCGGCCTCGACGCGGTCGTGGCTGGGCGTCTCCATCCCGCCGGACTGGAACGGGTCGTGCCGGACGTCGCCGAGCAGCGCACCGGCGTGCGCGCCGGTCGCGTCGCGGAACGGCGCCGTCTTCGTGTCGCCGTTGTTCACCAACAGGTTCGGGATCATCGCGTCGGAGCCGCGGTTGAGGTAGCGGAAGACGAGGTAGACGACCCCGGCGGCGATGATGCCGACGAGGATCTGGCCGACGATGATGAGCGCGTAGCCCAGCACGACGGCGATGATGATCCACATCAACAGCGACCGCATCTGGTTGCGCTTGCGCGCCTCCTCGCGGTGCGCGTCGACGATCTGGTCGCCCTTCCCCGCCGGCACCGTCCGGACCTTCGGCTTGTTGCCGTCGTCCGGGTTGTGGTAGACGAGGACGTCCTGCAGCTCCTCTTTCGGGAGCAGTTCCGACATCGCCTTCGCGAGCATCGACTTCCCGGTCCCGGGCGAGCCGATCATCATCACGTGGCGGCGCTGCTTGGCCGCCTTGATGATCACGTCGCGGGCGTGCTCCTGCCCGATCACCTGATCGACGAGGCGGTCGGGGATCTCGAGTTCGGCGGTGGTGTCGATCTTGAGTCCCCCGAGGAGGTCGTCCTCGTCCGGGTCCTCTTCGATCTCGGCACCCTCGACCTCGACGGAGCTCCCGAGCTCGTCGATGTCGCCGTCCTCGCTCTGTTCGGTGACGCCCTCGGGGGTGATATCGCTATCGTCCCCGCGGCCCGCTCCGGCGTCGTCCGGATCCGGACCGTCGTCGACGACGATCCCGTCGTCCCAGACCTCGGCCGGCTCCTCGCCGTCTGCCGACCCCTCGCTGTCTGCCGACTCCCCGGCCGCATCGACCGTCTCATCCTCGTCGGCTGGGATGGTCTCGTCGGGCGCGCGGGCGGCGTCGTCGGGAGCGACGTCGTCGGGGGCGTCCTCGCCGTTCCCCGCCGAGTCCGAGGCCCCGGGGCCGGTCTCGTCCGGGTGCTCGGGGTCCTCGGTCGGCGGGTCGTTCGCGTCCTTTTCGTTGCTCATAGAATCGGGTATCGCTAGGAAAAACGAAGGGTCGGCTACTGATATACTTTCTCCCCGCGGGCGATGCGACTGGATACAGCGAAACGCCGCCAAGAGCGCTTAGAGCCCACGATATTGCCGTTCGAGCACTCCCATGGGGTTTATAAATGCTGGCCGCCCAACGTGAATCCATGCGCGGGTTCTATATCGGGCGGTATCAGCCGTTTCACGACGGCCATCTGCATATGATCGAGGAGATTGCCGAGGAGACCGACGAGGTCGTCTTGGGGATCGGCTCCGCCGGCGACTCCCACACCACCCGGAACCCGTTCACGGCCGGCGAGCGCGTGATGATGGTGACGAAGGCGGTCGAGCACCTCGACATCACCACCTATGTGGTCCCCATCGAGGACCTCGACCGCAACTCCGTGTGGGTGAGCCACGTCCAGAGCATGACCCCGCGGTTCGACGTGGCCTACTCGAACAACCCGCTCGTCGTCCGGCTGTTCGAGGAGGCCGGCGTCGAGGTGCGCGGCTCTCCCATGTTCCGCCGCGACGTGCTGGAGGGGACGGAGCTGCGCGAGCGGATGATCCACGGCCACGACTGGGAGGCGCTCGTCCCGGAGGCCGTCATCGACGTGATCCGAGAGGTCGACGGCGTCGAGCGCATCCGCCGGATCGCCGAGACCGACACGAACGGCGAGCCGCCGATGGACGCGTAGTCGCCGCCTTTTAAGAGCCAGCCGGACCGCGGATCGCTCGTGATTACGCTCACGTCCGACTTCGGCTCGCCGTATCCGGCCGCGATGAAGGGAGTGATCCGTCGGCACACGGACGCCGAGATGATCGACGTCGCTCACGACCTCCCGCGCGGGGACCCGCGGGCGGCCGCCTTCTGGCTGCGGTTCGTCCTCCCGGAGTTCCCGCCGGCCGTCCACTGCGCCGTCATCGACCCCGGCGTCGGCACCGGCCGCGACGCCCTCGTCGTCCGCGCCGGCTCGCACGTGCTCGTCGCGCCCGACAACGGGCTCGCGATGCCGCCCGCGCGGGCCCTCGCCGAGGAGGCCGCGGCGGCCGGGGAGCCGGCGGCGGACGAGGAACCTGACGCCGCCCCCGACGTGGAGGCGTTCGTCGTCGACATCGACGAGCCCGCGAGCCAGACGTTCCACGGCCGCGACGTGTTCGCCCCGGTCGCGGCGCGGATCCGCGCGCGGTTCGACGACGGGCCCGCGACCGCGGGCCCCGAGGGGGTCGCGGCCGCGCTCGAATCGATGGACGACCTCTCGCCTGCGGCCGACCCCGTCGACATCGCGTTCCCCGAGCCGACAGTCGAGCGCGACGCGGACGGCGACCCCGTCGCCGTCGACGGCGAGGTGCTCGTGATCGACCGGTTCGGCAACGTCGTCACGAACGTCCCGGGCGAGCTGGTCCGCGGCAGCGACTGGATCCGGGTCAACGAGGAGCTGACCCCCGTCGCGGAGACGTTCGGCGCGGTCGACCCCGGCGACCGCCTCGTCACCGTCGGGAGCCACGGCTACGTGGAGTGCGACGTCAACGACGGCCGCGGCGACGGGGCGTTCGACCTGCGGCCGGGCGACGACGTGCGGCTGGTCGGCGACAACGTGAGCATCTAGCCGGTCGCGAGAACGGGAGAAGCCGGGGCTGCGCTACAGTTCCACGCCGGAAGGGATCAGGCTCTCGCTGCGGAGGAGGTTCCCCTCGTGGTCGTACACGAGGAACGTGTCCTTGTCGTACGAGACGAGCCGCTCGCCGTCGACGTCGATCTCGACGCGGTAGCGGGCGTCCTCGTCGCCGGCCGAGTCGCGTGCGGCGTGGATGAAGGGGAGTACGTCCGTGGCTGTCTCGTTGAGCTCGAGGACGAAGTCCCCGGTGTATCGGTTCGTCACGCCGACCACGCCCTCCGGGTCGTCGGCGTCCGCGAGCGGCTCCCGGAGCCGGAACGCCACGTCGATCTCGGCGGCCTCGAGCAGGTCGCCGTCCGTGTCCGAGAGCCGGTCGCGCAGCAGTCCCTCCGGCCCGTGGAAATCGATCCGGACCAGGGGCGTCGCCCGGTCGTCGGCGTCGTCCCCGACGCCCTCGACGGTCAGTTCGAAGTAGTCACGCCGCATTGCCTATCGTCTCCTTTGCGGTCGGCACCTATCAACGTAACGGGCGGATCCGCGACTGGACGGTCGAGACGGCGGGAGATGCCGCGCGTTCGGCCCGGACTCGCGGCTGATAATCACCCGGTGGAATTTAAACCACCACGCCGCATACGCCCTCGTAACGAGATGGCGAGTGACGCGCGCGAGGACGCGGGGGACCGCTTCGAGACCCTCCGGCGACGGCTCTCGCGGACGTGGGAGATGCTGCAGGGGTCGGCGCTCGACGTCCGCCCGTTCCGGCCGGGCGAGGACGGGCCGCTCGCCTCCTTCTCCGTTCCGGACGGCGAGCGCGAGGTCGACCGCTACTGGGTGAACGCCCCGTACGCGTACGTCGTGATCGCCTACGACGACGCGGAGAGCGAACACCGGTACTACGCGGTCGAGCCGGAGCTCGACGAGTTCGAGCGCGACCTCCTCGACCGCGTCGTCGACGACATCCGCGACCCCCTGCTGTACCGCGAGGGGACCGGCAAGACCGACGAGGAGACGCTCCGCGAGGAGCTGCGGGGACTGCTCGAGGGGTACGGCGTCGACGCCGGGATGGCGACGTTCCACGCGCTGGCGTACTACCTCTACCGCGACTTCCGCGGCTACGGGAAGGTCGACCCCCTCCTCAACGACCGCCACATCGAGGACGTCTCCTGTGACGGGTACGACCTCCCGATCTTCGTCTACCACGACGACTACACCGACATCGAGACGAACGTCTCCTTCGCGAAGGGGGAGCTCGACAACTACGTCATCCGGCTCGCCCAGCAGTCCGGGCGCCACGTCTCCGTCGGCGACCCGATAGTGGAGACGACGCTGCCGGACGGCTCCCGCGCCGAGCTCGCGCTCGGCGAGGAGGTGACGCCTCGCGGCTCCGCGTTCACGATCCGCCAGTACGCCGAGGACCCGTTCACGCCGATCGACCTCGTGGAGTACGGCACGTTCTCGGTCGAGCAGATGGCGTACTTCTGGCTCTGTATCGAGCACAACAAGAGCCTCATCTTCGCCGGCGGCACCGCCTCCGGGAAGACCACCTCGATGAACGCGGTGTCGATGTTCATCCCGCCGCGCGCGAAGGTGCTCACCATCGAGGACACCCGCGAGCTCTCCTTATACCACGACAACTGGCTCTCTTCGGTCACCCGCGAGCGCCGCTACGAGGGGACCGACATCGACATGTACGACCTGCTCCGCTCGGCGCTGCGCCACCGCCCCGAGTACATCGTCGTCGGCGAGGTGCGCGGCGAGGAGGCGATCACGCTGTTCCAGGCGATGAACACCGGCCACACCACCTTCTCGACGATGCACGCCGACTCGATCGAGACGGTGATCAACCGGCTGGAGAACGAGCCGATCAACGTGCCGCGCGCGATGGTGCAGTCGCTCGACATGCTCTCGATCCAGACGCTGACCCGCTCCGGCGACCAGCGCGTCAGGCGCGCGAAGACGATCGGCGAGATCGGCGGCATCGACCAGCGCACCGGCGAGCTCGACTACTCCTCGGCGTTCGACTGGGACGCGGAGGCCGACGAGTTCACCCGCAACGACTCGTCGCTCATGGCGGAGATCGCCGACGACCGGGGCTGGTCCCGCTCCGAGCTGCTCCGCGAGATCCGGCGCCGCGAGCGGTTCCTGCAGCTGCTCCGCGAGCTCGGGATCACCGACTACCGGACGTTCACGGCCCTCGTCAACGAGTACTACGCCGACTCCGACCGCGTGATGGACCGGTTGGAGGACCGGGCGGCCGACGCGGAGGGGGCCGCCGTGCCGGCCGAGGCGACCGTGTCGGACGACGGGCGGAGCCCGGCCCGCGGTGGGTCGTCGAGGGGCGGAGAGACGCCGGAATGATCGCCTCGATCCCCCTCTTCGCCGCGCTGGGGCTGTGTCTGGCGCTGCTGCTCCCGGCCGTCGACCGCCGCGCCGACCTGTTCGTTACTCGGCTCGCGCTGTCGCTGTTCGGCGACGACGTCGCCGAGGAGGGGCCCCGCAAACGGCGCCAGCGCGACCTGATGCGCGCCGCCCACGTCGCCGGCACGCACCGCGCGTACGCCTCCCGGACGCTGCTGTACGCGGGGGTCCTCGGGATCGCCGGCAGCGTCCTCGGGGTGTACGCGGCCGCCGCGCTCATCTCCGCGCTCGACGTGGGCGAGGCGGCGGTCCGCGCGGCGCTGCCGGCCTCGCTCTCCTTCCTCGCCGGCGTCGCAGGGATCGGGTCGCTCACCCTCCCACAGCTGTTCCTCCTGTTGACCTTCGCCTCGGCGACCCTCGGTTCCGCGCTCGCGGTCGGGACCTACTACGGCCGGTGGGAGCTGCTCCGCCAGCGGGCACACGCCCGGGGGGCCGAGATCGACGCCACCCTCCCGCGGACGGTCGCGTTCATGTACGCGCTCTCGCGGTCGGGGATGGCGTTCCCGCGGGTGATGGACACGCTCGCGGAGAACGAGGCCGTGTACGGCGAGGCGGCCACGGAGCTGTCGGTCGCCGTCCGCGACATGAACGCGTTCGGCACGGACGCGCTGACGGCGCTCCAGCGCACCGCGCGCCGGACGCCGAGCGACGACCTCGCCGACTTCTCCGAGAACCTCGCGTCCGTCCTCGGCACCGGCCAGTCCATCTCGTCGTTCCTCGCCGACCAGTACGAGCTGTACCAGGAGGAGGCCGAGTCGAAACAGGAGCGCTACCTGGAGCTGCTCTCGACGTTCGCGGAGGCGTACGTCACGGCGCTGGTCGCCGGCCCCCTCTTTTTCATCACCATCCTCGTCGTCATCGGGCTCGTGTTGGAGGACACGCTCCCGCTGCTCCGCGTCGTCGTCTACCTCGGCGTCCCGCTCGCGACGTTCGGGTTCGTCGTCTACGTCGACAGCGTGACGCAGGGCGTCGGCGGGACGGAGGACGTCGACATGTCCGAGGCGGTCGGGAACGGCCCGACCGGTGACGACTTCGCCGGCGACGGCGGCGCTCCGAGCGTCGCGGCGGACGGCGGCGTCGAGAGCGGGACCGGGCGAGACGAGTGGGCCGCCAGCCGGGAGCGACTGCGGGCCTACGACCGGCTCCAGCGGCTGCGCGAGTGGGCGGCGTCGCCCGTCGAGAGCGTGGTCGCGGCGCCGTGGACCTCGTTCCTCGCGACGGTGCCGCTCGCGGTCCTCGGGCTACTCGTCTTCGTCTTCCCGATCACGCTCGGGCCGCCGACCGAGATGGTCGCGCAGGTCGAGACGCCGATCGTCGTCGCGACCGCGCTCGTCCTCGCGGTCTACGCGGTCGTCTACGAGGTCCGGAAGCGACGGGTCCGGCGGATCGAGTCGGCGGTGCCCGACCTCCTCGACCGGCTCGCGAGCGTCAACGAGGCCGGCACCTCGGTCGTCGGGAGCGTCCGCCGGGTCGCCGACTCGAACCTGGCGGCGCTGACGGACGACCTGAAACGCACCCGGCGCGACATCGACTGGGGCGCCGACGTGAGCACCGCGCTCCGCCGGCTGGAGCGCCGGGTCCGGTCGCCGATGACCTCCCGCGCCGTGGCGCTGGTGACGAACGCGATGCACGCGAGCGGCGACATCGGACCCGTCCTCCGGATCGCCGCCGACGAGTCGCGCGCGACGTGGTCGCTCCGGCGCGAGCGCCGCCAGGTCATGCTCACGTATCTCATCGTGATCTACATCTCCTTCCTCGTCTTCCTCGGGATCATCGCCTCGCTGTCCGTCTCCTTCATCCCGGCCGTCGAGGAGGCCGCGGTCTCGGGCGCCGGCGGCGCGAGCGAGGTCCCCGGCGCGCCGAGCGGGCCGACCGGGATCACCGACGGGCTCGGGGAGATCGACTCGTTCGCCTACGAGCAGCTGTTCTTCCACGCCGCGGCCGTGCAAGCGGTCTGTTCCGGCCTCGTCGCCGGCCAGCTCGGCGAGGGGTCGGTCAAGGACGGCGTGAAACACGTTGTCGTCCTCCTCGCGCTGACGCTCGTCACCTTCTTCGTCATCGCTCGGCTCTGAGGCGCCGGCGGACCGCTCCCGCGCGACCGCGGTCCACCGGAGCTATGTCGCTCGACGCCGACCGTCGGGCATGGAGACGGACCCGCAGTCGACGTACGACCGCATCGCCGCGCACTTCGCGAAGACCCGCGAGTACGCGTGGCCGGAGGTCGAGTCGTTCCTGGCGGGGCGCTCGGCGACGCGCGCGCTCGACGTCGGCTGCGGCAACGGCCGCCACGCGGAGCTGCTCGCGGAGCACGCCGCGTCGGTCGTGGGAGTCGACCTGAGCCGTGAGCTCCTGCGCGAGGCGGCGACGCGGGCCCGCGAGCGCGGCTTCGACGAGGCGGTCGACCTCGTTCACGGCGACGCCGCCGCCCTCCCGGTAGCCGACGACGCGGTCGGGCTCGCGACGTACGTCGCCACGCTGCATCACCTCTCGCCACGGGCCGCCCGCGTCGGGAGCCTCGACGAGCTCGCCAGAGTCCTCGCGCCGGGCGGGGCGGCGCTCGTGAGCGCGTGGAGCACCGCTCACGACCGCTTCGACCGCGAGGAGGGGTTCGACACGACCGTCGACTGGACGCTCCCGGGCGGCGAGACCGTCCCGCGGTACTACCACATCTACTCGCCGGAGGAGTTCGAGACGGACCTCGAGGAAAGCGCGCTCGACGTCGTCGAGTTCGACGTGTCGAGCGGGAACTGTTACGCGACCGTCACCGCTTCGAGCGACTGAACCGACCGCCGCGCCGGGTGCGCTCCGGCGCGACCTACCCGAGGAACAGGGTGAGCCGCGGGTTGTTCTCGACGATCTCCAAGTCCTCGATCCACTGATCGAGCCCCAGGATGCGACCGGCACCCGCCGCGCCCAGCAGGAACAGCAGGAACGCGTAGATCAGGTGGAAGTCGATGAAGATCGCGTCCGCGAAGGGGTACGCCGACGCCCAGTAGAACAGCATCATCATCGCCCCGAAGAAGGCGCTCAGCCGTACGAACGCGCCGGCGAGGAGTGCGAGCCCGACGAGCGTCAGGCCGACCTGATTGAGCGGGGTCAGCAGCCACACCCAGTCGGCCATCGCCACCCACACGTCGACCAGCGGGTTCGCCGGGTCGACGTTGAGCAGGAACGGCCGGGCGCTCCAGTTCGGGTCGATGACCTTCACGATCCCGGCGTAGAAGAACACCCAGCCCATCATCAGCCGTAACACGAACAGCGCCTGGGCGATCCACCGCTCCGAGTACGTGAACTCGACGTCGCGGCCGAACAGTTTGGATGACGCAGTCTTCGACGACATACGTGAATCGTCTGTGTCCCTCTCAATAAGGTTGATCTCTTTTTTTCACTTCGTGAGAACCTTCCGGGAACGACAGCGTTCCACTGGCTGGGAATGCCTGGCCAGATTTATTAAATCACGCCGTTGAGGGAGCGTATATGGCGAAAGACTCGGCGATATCATCGGACCTCGAAGAGACGCTCCAGGGACACCGACGCGGGAGTGACTCCTCGGGGACGCTGGTCGTCAGCGACCAAGAGGGGTACGTCGGCGACTCGATCACTTTTAAGGGTAGGAACTTCCCGGCCAACGAGCGCTACGAGATCAAGTGGAAGACGAGCGACGGCCGCTGGGGCGTCCTCAAGGCGAACGAGGTCGTCGGCCCGCAGTACCACCCCCGGACGGAGACCATCGCCACCGTCACGACCGACGGGTCGGGGGAGTTCGACGAGGAGTGGACCGTCGCTCAGGACTACGGCGGCGAACACCGGATCGAGGTCGTCGACGGGGAGTCGACGGTCGCCACGGCGACGTTCACGATCCTCCCGCACTTCGAGATCGACAGCACCGAGGTCCCCCTCGGCGACTTCTTCACGATCACCGGCTACGGGATCGGGCCGAACGTCGTCACCAACAACTACCAGGTCGCGTGGGACAACGGCAACGTGGGCTTCATGACGGGCGTGATGAACCGCGGCACCGCGACCGCCCGTATCCGCGCGGCCGGCCCCGTAGGCAAACACGTCCTGCAGGTGTGGCGCAACTACCGCGGCGTGCCGTACCTCCAGAACAACACCCAGTCGCCGTACGGTCCGGTCGCCGACGGGCGGCAGTCGCAGTGGACCGTCGAGGTCACCGAGCCCGAGGGCGAGCCGCAGACGGCGTGGCTCGACGAGCAGCTCGACGAGAACCCGATCAGCATTCACTACCCGGAGATCGACGAGGAGACCGACGCCGAGCTGTCGATCTCGCCGTCTTCGGGCCAGCCCGGCACCTCGGCGTTCATCACCGGCGAGAACTTCCCGCCGAACGAGGAGGTCGACCTGATCTGGTACCGCCACGAGGGCCACCGCGTCAAGGGGGTCCCGATCACGCCGGAGCCGAAGCCGGACATACTCCCGACGGTCACGACAGACGACGACGGCGCGTTCCAGACGGAGTTCACGATCCCGAAGGGCGAGGGCTCCACTCGGCCGATCACGGCCGCGGTCGACGGCCGCGAGATCGCGGTCACCGGCTTCATGATGCAGCCCTCGATCGAGACGTTCACGCCGACCAGCGGCCCCGTCGGGACGACGATCGAGATCGAGCTCTCGGGCGTCGGCTGGCCGGTGTACGAGAACGCCCCGTACTTCCTCTACGACAACAAGCCGCTTGGCTACGTCTGCGGGCTGACCGACGACGACGGCGGCGGGACCGTCCGCCTCGAGCTGCCGGCGACCGGCGAGCCCGGCTGGCACTTCATCGACGCCGTCCCGATGATCTTCGAGATGGAGGAGGAGGAGCCGGAGTTCGAGCTCCGACCCCACCTGTCGTACCTCGACAACCACCCGATCCGGCCGCTGCCCGCCTTCCACATGGCGTTCAAGATCGAGGAGTAAGCCGGTCGACCCCCGCTATCCCCTCGGCCGCTCGCCCGCCGACCGCGAACCGCTCGCCCGCCGACCGCGAACCGCGAACCGCTCGCCCGCCGACCGGAACTGCAAACCGCTCGCCGTTCGATTTATAACCCATGACGCTGGACCTCACGCTGGCCTGTCACGACTACGCCTGGACCGAGCCGCTCTGGGACGGTCGCGTCGAGCCGGAGGGGGTAGCCCTGACGGCCGTCGACTACCCGAACCCGACCCGCTTCTCGCGGATGGTCCACGGTCGCGAGTTCGACGCCTGCGAGCTCTCGATGGGCACGTACCTCGCCACTCGGAGCGACCCCGACCGCTACCCGTTCACGGCGATCCCCGTCTTCCCGTTCCGCAAGTTCCGTCACTCGTACATGTACAAGCGAACCGACGCGGGGATCGACTCGATCGGCGACCTCGACGGTAAGCGGGTCGGGATCGTCAACTGGCAGACGACGACCGGTATCTGGCAGCGCGGGATCCTCGCGGACCGGTACGGCGTCGACCTCTCGTCGATCGAGTGGGTCGCCGGCGGCTCCGAGATCGTCGACGTCGACGTGCCGGACCGGTACGACGTCGAGTACCTCGATCACCAGGAGTCGATGGTCGGCATGCTGACGGAGATGCTCGAACGCAGCGACCTCGACGCGGTGTTCCATCCGATCGACCTCGACGGTGCGAACGCGGAGCGGCTGTTCGACGACGTCAAGTCGGTCGAACAGGAGTACTTCCGCGAGACGTCGATCTTCCCGATCATGCACGCGATCGTCGTCGACGACCGCCTGCTCGAGGCGGAGCCGTGGATCGTCCAGAACCTCTACGACGCCTTCGAACGGGCCAAGGAGACCGGGCTGTCGACGCTCGACCGCCCCCGCGACCTCCCCCTCGTCTGGGCCGATATCCACGCCGACGAGCAGCGCGCGGTCATGGGCGAGGACCCGTGGGAGTACGGGCTCACCGAGGAGAACGTCGCGACGCTGGAGACGCTGATCGAGTACGCCGTCCGGCAGGGGGTCGCCGACGAGCGGTACGACCTCGAAACGCTGTTCGCGACCGACCACCTCGACACGCCCTACTTCGCGTGATGGCCTCCGGCGGCAGCGCCGCCCGAGGGCCTCAAGCGCCCACGCCGTCCCACTCGTCGTGTTCGAGGTCGACGCCGAGCTGCGAGAGCGCCCGCTTCATCGTCGTGTCGACCATCTCCTCGACGGAGTCCGGCCGCTGGTAGAACGAGGGGAACGGCGGGACGACGATCCCGCCCGCGTCGGTCACGGTCAGCATGTTCTCGAGGTGGATGCGGTTGAACGGCGACTCCCGCGGCATCAACACCAGCGGCCGGCGCTCCTTGAGCGTCACGTCGGCCGAGCGCGTGATGAGGTTCCCGCTGTAGCCGTGAGCGATCGCGGCCAGCGTCTTCATGGAACACGGCGTGATCAGCATCCCGGCCGTCCGGAACGAGCCGCTGGCCGTCTTCGCCCCGATGTTGTCGATGTCGTGGACGGTGTCACCGAGCTCCAGCAGGTCGCCGACGGCGTAGTCCGTCTCTTGGCGCAGCGTGACCCTGGCGGCGTCCGAGACGATCAGATGGACGTCGACGTCCGTCCGGTCTAACAGCTCGAGCGCGGAGACCGCGTAGGCCTGCCCGGTCGCTCCCGTCACACCGACGATCACCCGGTCTGTCATGGATAGAAGACAACTCCGTGCGTGGTGAACTCCCCCTTCGCAGTAATCACTTACGCCGGGTTCCTCGGGTGCGGGGACTGTCGGGTGCTTATTTACGCCGGGGACGATCCGTCGGCCATGACCGAGCTCAGCCAGCTGTTTCTGTTGAGCGCCGACCTCTCGACCGCACGGGAGTTCTACGAAACGGCCCTCGGACTGGAGCCGCGACGGGTCGGCGACGCCAGCGTCGCCTACGAGACCGGCGCGTGCGAGCTGAAGATCCAGGCCGATTTCGACCCCGAGACGCTGGAGGCGTTCGGACTCTCGCCGCCGGCCGGCCGCCGCGGCGAGGGCGGAATCGTCGTCCTCGCCGTCGACGAGCCCCTCGACGAGCTCTACGAGCGGATGTCGACCGCGCTCGAGGGCGAACCGGGCGAGCCGCTGATCGAGCCGCGGGAGGTCCCGTGGGGCGGTCGGATGTTCCTCGCCCGCGACCCCGACGGTTACGTCCTCGAACTCCGACCGGCGGGCGACTGACTCGCCCGGAACCGACACGTTGTTCGATCCGCGGGTCGACGGGCCGACATGAGCCGCGAGAACTCGGAGCTGTACCTGCCGGAGATCGTTCCGGAGTCGGATCGGGAGTACGTCGAGTCCCAGCCGCGGTACGGGAACCGGGTGGGCTGGGGGGAGAACCCGGCGGTCCTCGTCGTCGACATGATGGTGGCGTTCGTCGAGGAGCGGCGGACCGGCGAGGACGTCGTCGAGTCCACCGCCCGACTACTGGAGACGGCGCGGGCCGCGGACGTGCCCGTGTTCCACGCGGTCCCGGCCGGTCGAGGGGCGTTCCCGCCAGGCTACCCGGTCCCGATCAAGGCGGCGCCGGGCACCGACCGCGGTCCCGAGCGGTCGGAGCGGACGGCGAGCCACGAGGAGTGGGTCGAGAAGCTCGATCGGTTCCCGCCCGCGGTCGAACCCGCCGAGAGCGATCACGTCGTCGAGAAGCCGCGGGCCAGCGCCTTCTTCGACACCCACCTCTCGAACCTGCTCCACCACTACGGGATCGACACGCTCGTCGTCTGCGGGACGAACACCAGCGGCTGCGTGCGGGCCACGGTCGTCGACGGCCACTCGAGCAACTTCCGGACGATCGTCCCCCAAGAGTGCGTCGCCGGGGTCACGACGGCCACCCACGAGGTCGCGCTGTTCGACATGGACCTGCGCTACGCCGACGTCACCCCGCTCGACGACGTGGTGTCGACGCTCGAAACCCTCGACTGACCCGTTCGCTACCGGGTCACTCGCCGGTCGACAGCAGCTCGGCGTACGCGGTCCTGAGTTCGGCCTCGAGCTCGGGGTCGATCCGGGTGTCCTCGGGGAACTCCTCCTTCCAGTGATAGGGTTTCGTCGCGTCGAGCAGCATCCGGCTCTTGGTGTGGTCGCCGGAGGCCGTCTGCTCGGGGGACATCCGGGGATTGATCCGCGAGCTCACGCAGTTCTCGATGACCGTGAGGTCCTCGGCGGGGTCGCACCGGCTGACGGTCGCCCACAGGACCTCCGCGAGGTCGTAGACGTCGACGTCCTCGTCGACGACGATCGTGATGCGGCCCTCCCAGACGCCCGACGGGAGCGACATGGCCTGCATCCCGACCTGCGTGCTGTGTCCGGCGTACTGCTGTTCGATGGAGACGACCTGGAACCAGATCCCCGGGAAGATCGTCGTCACCTCGTCGATCCCGGTGATCCCGGCGTCCTCTAACTGGTGCCACAGCTGGGCCCCCGACCGGATCGTCGACATCGCGGTGGCGGTCATCGGGACGTTGTTGTACGCCAGCACGATCGGGTCGTTCCGGTGGTAGATCCGGTCGATCTCGAACGGTCGCTGCTGGGTCTCTCCAGCGCCGTAGTAGCCGGTCCACTCGCCGAACGGTCCCTCGGTGATCTCCTCGGCGTCGGGGTGGACCGTCCCCTCGATGACGAGTTCGGACCGGGCCGGGAACGGGAGGCCGGTCGCCTCTCCCTCGACCGTTTCGAGGGGTCGGTCTCGCTGGGCGCTCACGTACTCCAGCTCGTCGACGTGCGCGGGGAACCGCTGGTTGGCGGCCATGAACAGGTCCGGCTGGTGGCCGAGGGAGACGACCGCGGGGAACGGCTCGCCGCGCTCGAAGTAGGACTGCCGGTGGCGGTCGCCGTCCCGGCCGGGACGGATGTTGAGCGTCGCGGTCTTCGGCCCGTGGACCTGCACCCGGTAGGTCCCGGCGTTCCGGTCGTCCTCCTCGGCGTGTTCGGTGATGACGACGTCGCCGGTCCCGATGTAGGGACCGCCGTCGTGGGCGTGCCACGTCGGCGCGGCGAACTCGGTGAGGTCGACCTCGCCGCCCCGCTGGACGTTCTCGAGGACCGGCCCGTCGTCGACGGTCTCGACCGGCCGCGTCTCCATCTCCGCGGCCCGCTCCTTCTGTGCGACCACCGCCTCGCGGATGTCGTTGGTGGGCTCGTGGCCGAGCGCCAGCGTCACCTGCAGCGGGGTGTCGACGGCGTTCGTCAGTACGCGCGCGCCGGGGCGCGTCCCCTCGATGTCCTCGAACAGCAGGGCCGTGTCGAGCGCGTCCTGTCGGGCGAGCGACGAGACGCCGCCGATCTCCAGATCGAGGTCGGCGCCCGGCACCCGTTCGAGCTGGCCGCGGTCCTCGATGGCGCGGACGAATTCGCGGAGGTCTCTCATGTCAGGTCGTTCGCCAACCGTCATCATAAACGTCCTGTCGGATTTCCACTGACCGACAGGTTTACCGAACGAGGTTTCGCACGTCCTCCTACGAGCCACACGATGACGATCGACCTCACCCTCGCGTGTACGAACTACGACTGGACGCGCCCGCTGTGGACCGGTGAGATCGAACCGGAGGGGATCGACCTCCACCTGGTCGACTACCACAACCCCGAGCGGTTCGAACGGATGGTCCGCCACGGGGAGTTCGACGCCTGCGAGCTGTCGCTGGGGTCGTACCTCGCGTCGCGGGCCCACGAGGGGAACCACCCTTTCACCGCGATTCCGGTGTTCCCCTATCGGAAATTCCGTCACGCGTTCATCTACCGGCGCGCCGACGACGAGTTCGGCCTCTCGGAGCTAGAGCACAAAGACGTCGGCCTGATCCACTGGCAGACGACGACCGCGGTCTGGCAGCGCGGGATCGTCAGCGAGCGCTACGGCGTCGACCTCGAGACGATCACGTGGCACACGACGAAGTCCGAGGGCGACATCGTCCCCGTCGACGTTCCCGAGCGGTTCGACGTCGTCCACGATCACCGGGAGGGGAGCGCGACCTCCGCGCTCGCGGCGATGCTCGCCGCCGGCGAGATCGACGCCGCCTTCGCCACGGCCCCGCTCGACGGCCGCTACACCGGCGGGCGACACGACCAGCTGCGTCGGGAGAAACGGCGGCCGACGGACGTCGAGCTCGAACGGGTGGTCGAGGACTCCCGGGCCGTCGAGGCCGACTACTTCCGAGAGACGGGGATCTTCCCGCCGATGCACACCGTCGTCCTCAGCGACGAGGTCCTCGATCGGTACCCGTGGGCGGCGAACAAGCTGTACGAGGCCTTCGAACGGTCGCTAGAGATCTGTATGGACCGACTGATGGCGCCCCGGTGGACTCCCCTCGCGTGGGCGAACCAGTACGTCGAACACCAACGGGAGGTGCTGGGCGAGAACCCGTGGGAGTACGGCCTCACCGACGGGAATCGCACCGCCCTCTCGACGCTCCAGCGGTACGCCGCCGACCACGGTCTCATCCCCGAGCCGTACCCGCTCGAGCGCCTGTTCGTCGAGTCCACCTTATAAGTAGGCCGCGGGCGGCTCAGCGCTCGCCGAGTTCGTAGAACGTGACTCCCACCCGCCGCAGGCCGAGCAGCGAGCCGACCGTCAGCAGGATGAAGATCGAGGAGATCGCGGCCACGAGCGCGATACCCGGTTCGTACATGTACAGCTGGTAGAGCCGGACGGGAATGACGACGGTGTCGGAGGTGTAGGTGATAAGCGGGATCGACAGCAGCTGGATGACGTGCATCGCGAGGAAAAACCAGATAACGACCGTCGTGTTCTTGAACAGCGGCAGGAATATCTCCCGCATCTGCCCGAGCCACGTCGCTCCGGAGATCCGGGCGGCCTCCTCGAGGTCCGAGTGGATCTGGACGATGTTCCCGACGGCGATCCGCGAGGAGACCGGCAGGAAGACGACGACGCAGCCGACGATGATGATCGCCAGCGTTCCGTAGAGGTCGACCACCGGGTGGACGTTACCGACCCACAGGAACGTGAACAGCAGCCCCGCGCCGATGATGATCCCCGGCACCGCGAGCGGGGTCAGCGTCAGGAAGTCGACGACGCCGCGGAGCCGACCGTCGGTCCGCTCGGTGTAGTACGCCGTCCCGACGACCAGCACCGTGCCGAGCGTCGCTCCGCCGACGGCGACCAGCAGGCTGTTGGTGAACGCCTGTTGGATGTTCGGGTCGGTGACCGCCACGTAGTAGTTGTCAAACGTCAGCGCCGCGGGGTCCAGCCGCCCGTACCACGTCTCGTGGACCGACACCACGAGCAACACGAGGATCGGGAACACCCAGATGAAAAACAGGCCGCCCCAGAGCGCGAGCGCCAGCGGCCACCGCCAGCGGCCCAGGCTCCACACGTGGCTCCGGTGTCGACGCCCCGTGAACGTCATGAACGACTCCTTGCGCGCGGTCACCTGTCGGTAGTACCAGACGAAGACCAACATCACGACCAACAGCAGACACGACAGCGCGGCGGCCTCGCCGTATCCGGGCGGGAACCGGCCGTTGATCGCCGAGAGAATCGCCGTCGAGAACACGTCGAAGCCGTTTTTCGTCCCGAGAATGGAGACGACGGCGAACTCGCCGAGCCCGTAGAGGAAGATGACGATCGTCGCCGAGAGGATCGCGGGCTTGATGAGCGGGAAGCTGATCGACCGGATCGTCGCGAGCATACTCGCCCCGTGGATCCGGCTCACCTCCTCGAGCATCGGGTCCATGTTCTGCAGCGCGGGCACCGTCAGGAGGTAGAACGTCGGCACGACGTTGATCCCCGCGATGAAGGCGATCCCCCACGGGCTGTAGATGTCGATCGGGAGCTGTTCGATGCCGAGTGTCGCCTCGATCGCGGCCGTGACGAGCCCGTTGTCCGAGCCGTAGGTAGTCACGTACATTATCGCGTACACGTAGCCCGGGATCGCCTGACAGGACAACAGCACCAGCTCCATCTCGCCTTTCGTCGGGAGGTCCGTCCGGACGAACAGCCACGCGGCACCGAGTCCGAACGCCATCCCCGTCGCGGTCATCCCGACGGCGATCGTCAGCGAGTTGATCACCAGCTCGACGATCGGGAAGAAGTCATCGAGGTAGACCGCCGCGAAGTTGTCGAGGGTCAGCTCCCCGGCGAACTCGCCCGGGTAGCCGGACCAGACGCTGGTCCACAGCAGGAACACCAGCGGGACCACCGTCAGCAGCGCAACGACGAGGACGATCCCGCCGAGCACCAGCCGCTTCGGCAGCTCTCGACCGGCCCAGTAGGCGCCGAGGCGGTCCGGAAGCGAGGGGAGACGAGCCGCCACCGCCTCGGCGGGCGAGCGCTTCGAGCTCATGTCTCGTTCCTGTACACCTGTATCGCCGCCGGGTCGACCCGGAGGTCCAGCCGATCGCCCCGCGAGAGGTTTCGATACTCCCCGCA
The DNA here is from genome assembly GCF_059752395.1 of Halorubrum sp. B53. NCBI lineage: Archaea > Methanobacteriati > Methanobacteriota > Halobacteria > Halobacteriales > Haloferacaceae > Halorubrum > Halorubrum sp. B53. Next base: position 220,796 of record NZ_MWTH01000006.1, read on the forward strand.
GTGGACGGTGAGCTCGGTGTCAGTGTCGTCGAATCCCACCGTCACCTCGTAGCGGTCGCCGAGAATTCCCTCGGCGACGACCGTTCCCTGGAGGGCGACCCGCCCCGGACTGTCGCCGTTCTCGCAGATACTGACGTCCTCCGGGCGGAGGAAACAGGACACCTCGCCCGGACCCTCCCCGTTGGACATGTAGTTGGTCGACGTCAGCTCCACGTCGAGGAAGTCGGTAGTGAGGATTCGGCCGCCGGAGCCATCGACCTCGATCCGACCGTTGAACGGGTTGCGAGCGCCGATAAACCGGCGCGTGAACGCCGATTTCGGCGACTCGTAGAGCTCCTCGGGGCTGCCGCGCTCGACCACCCGGCCCTCGTGGAGGATGATCACCCGGTCGGCCAGGTAGAACGCCTCCTCCTGGTCGTGGGTCACGTACAGGATGCTCACGCTGAGTTCGTGCTGGAGCCGCTGTAGCTCGTAGCGCATCTGTTTGCGCAGCTCCCTGTCGAGGTTGCTCAGCGGCTCGTCCATCAACAGGAGATCCGGCTCGTAGACGAGCGCGCGGGCCAGCGCCGTCCGCTGCTGCTGGCCGCCGCTGAGATCGGTCGCCGGTTTGTCGGCCAGCTCCGGGATCTCCATCAGCTCGAGCATCTCCGCGACGCGCTCGTCGTACTCCGACTCCGGAATTCCGTGAGAGGCGTGTTCGAGCGGGAAGACGACGTTCTCGTAGACGGTCTTGTGGGGCCAGATCGCGTAGTTCTGGTACACCATCCCGACGTTGCGCTCCTCCGGCGGCGCCGAGACCTCGGGCGAGTCGACCACCCGGCCGCCGATCTCGACGCTGCCGCTGTCGGGGGTCTCGACGCCGGCGATACACCGGAGTATCGTCGTCTTGCCACAGCCCGAGGGACCGAGCAGGGCGACGATCTCGTCGTCGCCGACCGTCAGGTCGGTCGCCGAGAGTTCGAACGCGCTCCCGAACCGCTTCGTGATCCCGCGTACCGACAACTGTGGTTCGGTCGTCATGGTGTTGTGTGGGGCGGGTGCCGTGTTGCGTGGGGCGGGTGCCGTGTTGCGTGGAGTGGGTGCCGTGTCGTGTGAAGCGGATGCCGTGTTTCGTCGGTCGGACGCCGCGTCTGGCGGGACGGGGGAGCCCCCGTGGGGAACGCCACGACGTTAGATATCGAACGCACCGGCGTCCTTCACTTTTTGGCCGACCGTGGAGTTCCGCCACTCGTCCCAGAACTCGACCGCCTCGTAGTCGGAGTTCAACCGCTTTTCCGTGTAGGGATCGGGGTCCTGGGCCGAGTAGTCGAGGTCCAGCCGGCAGGGGATCTGTCGTTCGACGTCGTTTATCATCCGGCGCTGGACCGACTCTTCGAGCGTTGCGCTGAGGAAGAACCGCGCGACCCACGGGTTCGGGGCCTCCTTGTTGATGGCGATCGGACTGCCGTTCATGAAGGCGGGGACGTCCTCGGGGAAGATCCCGGTCAGCGGGGAGTCCTCACCGGTGAACGGTGCGATCACCGTCGGCCAGTTGTAGAGCATCAGCGGGACGTTGCCGTCGCGGACCTCCCGCGTTCCGGCCGTGTGTGAACTGACGCCCGTGTAGCTGAGGTGGTCCCGAAGCTGCTGTGCCCACTCCGTCTCGGTCAGCTCCGTCTCTGCGGCGTTGTGTCTAACGATCCAGCCGACCATGTCGGAGGCGATATAGGCGCTCGATATCGCGACCTCCATCCCCTCGTACTGGTCGTCGAGGAGGTCGTTGTAGGTGCTCGGCACGTCCAGTCCCCGGTCGGCGAACACGTCCTCGTTAATCGGCATCGTCAGCCCGGGACCGCCGTTGTAGCCGGTGACGTAGAAGGGGTACTGCTGGACGTCCTCGAGCACGTCGTTGAACCAGAACTTCTGGTCGAGGTCCCACTCGAAGTACTTCCGTCCGATGTCGAGGGCGGCCTCCTTGCTCTCCTCGCGAGCCGTGACCAGCATGTCGTCGTCGATGCCGGTCGGGCTGCTCAACACGTCGGCCGTGTCGTTTCCGGCCTGCCGCTCCTGGACGAAGCGCTGGGTCAGGTCGTTGCCGTTAGTGGCGAAGACGCTCGGTTCGATGGAGGTCCCGAATTCGTCGTTGATCACGTCGACGAGATCGTACCACTCCTGATCCGCGCCGGTCGAGGCGTAGACGTTGATCGTCGCGCCGTCGTCGACCTGTTCGGCCAACTCCTCGGTCGTCCACGGCGGCTCCGGCCCTTCCGCCGATTCGGCTTCGCCCCCGCCGAGACAGCCGGCGACCGCCGCGGCCGACACCGCGGCCCCGGCGGTGAGGAACGTCCGGCGAGAGGCCGACCGGTGGTGACCCGACTGCGTTCCGTCTCTCTCCTCGTCCAGCGTCCCGCTGGCGGACCTCTCGTTGCGCATGGATCCAGTTCGATCACCGATATATAAATTGCTTCCGTGTTTTTCTACTTCCTGACCTTCTGGATACGAACGATAACGTGGTATTGGGGGACGATAGTTTGATTAATAACGTGATTTTGAACATCGAATAATAACGTGAGCTTCATACCGACGGGGGCCAACGGGACCGTATGCGAGGCCCAGACGAGAAGTCGTTCGATCCGGTCGTCTCCCCGCTGTTCGTCAACGCGATCCACGAGGAGCTCCGGCAGGTCGCCGACGAGCGCCGGGGCGAGCCGCGGCCCTGTCCGAACTGCGGGTCGGACGACCGGCGGAAGAACGGCTATCAGAACGAGCCGAAGACGATTGCGCGGTTGGTCACCGCCGAGGGGATCGAAGATGTCGGCGTCGACGTCCAGCAGTACGAGTGTCTCGACTGCGGGCGGTCGTTTCAGGGCGACCTCTCGGCGCTGTTCTACGAGGGCTGTGCCTACGCCAAGCCGGTCGTCGACCTCTGTCTGTTCCACGCCGCCGACGAGTCGCCGACCGCCTGCGAGCGAACACTTCGGCGGCAGTACGGCCTCCAAGTCCATCGCGACACCATCGCGCGCTACGCCGACCGGTTCGACGCCGCCGACGGACACGCCATCGACATCGCGGGCCACCGGTACTCGCTGTCGTTCCTCTCGTTCCTCTTCGGCGACGAGGACGCCGACGAGCCGCACTTCGTCATCCAGCGGTCGACGGCGCTGTGGTGAGCCGCCTCAATCGTCGAACTGCGCTTGGAGCTCGGGCGGCAGGGAGTCGACGACCTCGTCGCCGGGGAACCGCTTGATCGAGTCGGCGGTGATGTCGGCGTAGTAGCGGTACTTGGTCTTGGTCTCCTCTTCGCCCCAGTCGCTGCCCATGTAGGCCAGCACGTCGGCGTCCGGCGACAGGAGCCGGCCGTCCATTCCACCGGGGGTGACGTAGGCGTGTTCGACCTCGCCGAAGTAGTAGGTGCAGTCCATGAACTCGAACGACTCCATCACCGAACACTCGATATTACCGGCGGCGTCGGCCAACAGCGGCACGTCGACCGACTGCCCCGGCACCGTCTCCATGTCTAGGTGTTCGATCTTGTCGATGTCTCGACCGCTGACCATGCCCGACAGCGTCAGCGCGTCGATCATCTCCGTCGAGGGCGAGGCCAACACGAACTCTTGGCTCTCCTCGATGAGCTCGTGGGTCAGCGTCTTGTGGCTCACGGCGAGGAGATAGCGAAACGGGTTGTAACCGGCCAACATCCACCACGAAGCGGTCATGAGGTTCGGGCCCCGCTCCTCGCCCTCGGAGACGACCAACGCCACTACCTTCGGCTTGAAGAGGGCGGTCGAATCGTACTCGGAGATCTCGTCGAACGCGTCGGTCGGATCGGTTGCCATTAGGTGTCCATTCATTTGCGGATACAAATACGTCTGCCAAACGGTCCGACACGGACGGCGGCGGTCGGGACCGCGAGTGACGGTCGACCGCTCGCGACGGGCCGCCGAAACCGCGACGAGCGGCCGCTACTCGCCTTCGACGGCCGATTTGACGTTCCCGAAGTAGGTCTCGATGTCGCGGTTGACGATCGGCCGGAGGATCCGCGGGCTCATCGTCCCGACCCCGCCGCTGATCGACACCTCGGCGGTGTAGGCAAGCTCGGCCCCCCCGTCGTCGGTCGGCTGGATCTCCATCCCTGCGAGGATGTCGAAGTCGCTCCCCGTCTTCGAGTCGAAGGCCGTGGCGCTCGTCACCACGGTGTCGGGCGGGTTCATCTCGACGAACTCGGCCTCCCCCGACAGCGAGACGGTGAGGTGGCTCACCCCCCGCGTGATCTCGACGGTGTACTTCCGCTCGGAGACGCGCTCGATCGACTCCGCGCCCGGCACGCACTCGGTCAGCGTCGCCGGGTCCGAGATCGTGGACCAGAGCTGCTCGGGAGTCGTCTCGACGGCGACCGAGTCCGAAAACCGCAGCGTCCCGTCGGCCGCCTCGGCGTCGATCTCCGCGCCGCCCTCGCCGTGTTCGTCCGCGTCGACTGGCTCCGCGTCGGCTGACGCCGCGTCTGCCGATTCGGTAGCGTTCCCGCCGGATGACTGCGTGTTGTTGTGGTTCATGACTGTGTGTTCGGTATAAAAACCGGTTCCGGAACCGCGTCGGCGGCGGCCTTACAGTTCGATGATCGTGAACTGGTTCGACGCGATACCGACGTTGTAGTAGTTGGCGTCGCCGTTGGTGACGACGACCTCGTAGCCGTAGGCCGCAGGCGACAGATCCGCGGTATCAAGCGTGCCGGACCACTGCGGTTCGGAGTCCTCGCCGCCCTCGTTCCACGACAGCTCGATCGGGTCGAACGCGCCATCGGTCGATTCGATCGTCACGGAGTCGAGGGTGTCGCTGCCGACGATCTCGCCGCTCGAGCCGTCGTAGACGCCGATGACGAACGTGACGTCCATGTCTTGGGTGAACTGGCGCTCGGGGGCGCAGCTCCCGACGAAGTTCGTCCCCTCGGGCGACTGGTTGTTCCACCACGTCTCGGTCGTGACGACGTAGTTGGTCGGGTTCGACTGCTCGATGACCTCGAAGGAGTCCTCGAGGATACCCACCGTCTGGTAGTTGTCGTCGCCGTTGCTGACCTCGACCGTGTACGAGTACGAACCGGTCTCGATGTCCCCCGGCAGGACGAACGAGCCGCCCCACTCGTCGGCCGGGTTCTCCTCGTCGTCGCCGGCCCAACCCAGTTCGACTTCCTGGACCCCTTCGACGTTGACGACCACGCTGCCGAGGTCCTCGTCGGTGAGCTGCTCGCCCGTCTCGGGGTCGAAGATGCCCACGTAGAAGACGACCTGCATCCCCGGCACGAAGCGCCGACTCGCCGAACACGCCGAAATGAAGCCCGCGGTTTCGGGTACGCCTTCGGATCCCGCGCCGGTCTCGGCAGTTACGACGAAGTTCTGTGCGTCGGCGGAGCCGTCCTCGCCGTCGGACCCGTCACCGCCGTCGTCGCCGCCCATACAACCGGCCAGCCCGACCGTCGCCCACGTCGCCGCGCCGGTGGCTAACAGCCGCCGACGCGTCGTCGACGCCGTCCCTGAATCGCTGGCACTCGTCTGCTGTGAGTCGGCCTTGCTAGCCTGCCGTCTGTCGGATACCATACTCGGATTGTCTTAACGGCAATATATAAATATCCCCCCGGTTCTCGCGAAGCTAGTAACCGGTGTTTGCATTTATATAGTGTCCGGTGATAATGTGCCAGTATGAATCGAGACCAGTCTTCGGAGCCGACCGACAAGACCTCCACCGAGTCGTCGGAGGCGGCCGACTCACCGGTGTCACGTCGCCGTCTGGTCGCGGCGGGTGCGGCCACTTGGGCCTCGGTCAGTCTCGCGGGTTGCACGTACATCACCGACCCCGGCGTCGAGCCCGACGACGGCGAGCCGACCGTCACCAACGAGACGACGACGACCGGCAACACGACCAACGGGACGTCGGGCAACGAATCGGGCGGTGACGGCGAGGGCGAGGACTGCGCCAGCATCGGGCGGTTCTCGGCCGGGATGGAGGTCGGTCTCCACGTCGGCATCTTCGACCCCGAGACGGGCGACCCGCTGGGCGCCGACGCGATCGACTCGGTCGTCGTCGAATTCCCCGACGCGGACTACGGCCCGCTCGAACTCAACTGGGAGGGCGCCCACGAGGCCTGGGACCGCGCGACGTGGGGCTCGAAGATCGTGACCGACGAGGACACCGACCCGGGCGACTACGAGTACGAGGTCCACATCGAGGGCGGCGAGGAGATCGACCTCGAGACCACGGTCACCAACCAGTTCACTATCGTCTAGGCCGCCGCTCTCGGCACCGCTCTTACCTTCTCTTGGCACCGGTCTCGACTTCTCCCCGAACACCCAACGAGATACCCTCTCGCGCCGACAGGCGCCGCGTTCGGCGGCGATCGTCTCCTCGTCGTCGAGACACGGAACGTTTATCAGAACCGTTCGGCCTACGTGTAGATGCGTCAGCGACGGACGCACCCATGCGCGCCGGTGGTCTAGTGGTAGGACCTGAGCCTTCCAAGCTCATGGCCCGGGTTCAAATCCCGGCCGGCGCACTCCCTACGGTCGTGCGCCGGCCGACCTCCCGCTCGCTGCGCTCGCGGGAGTCCCGGCCGGAGGTTTTCCTCGCTTCGCTCGGAAAATACAGAGCGGGATTTGAACCCTATCAGTCGCGCGCAGCGAGCGATCACGTCTGATTCCGGTTCAAATCCCGGGCGGCGCACTCCCTGTGGTCGTGCGCCGCCCGTACACTCGCTCGCTCACGCCGTTCGCTCGCGAGAGTCCCGACCGGCGCATTTCTCGAACGAAGTGAGAGGAATCGCCGAGAGGGGTTTAAATACTACAGTCGCCCCCTACAGACTCGCCCCGCCGTCGACCCACACCGTCTCACCGGTCACGTAGCTCGCGTCCTCGGAGGCGAGGTAGAGGTACGCGCCGGGGAGGTCGGCGGGCCTGCCGGCGCGAGACGGGAGCCCGCCGCCGGCGTCGATGTCGCGCGCCTCCTCGGCCCATCCTTCTCGAATCTCGGTGGCGATCGGTCCCGGAGCGACCGCGTTCACCCGGATCCCGTGCTCGTCGAGTTCGAGCGCCGCGCTTCGCGTGAGCATCTGGATGCCCCCCTTCGTCGCCGCGTAGTGGGAGTGGTTCGGTTCCGCGCGTTCGGCCGTCGTCGACGACGTGTTCACGATCGCCCCCTCGACGCCGCGGTCGATCATGTCCTTGGCGGCCAGCTGCGTGCCGAAGAACGCGCCCCTGAGGTTGACGCCGTGGACAAAATCGAAGTCCCCCGGGGCGACGTCGAGGAACGCGAGGCTGCGGTGGACGCCCGCGTTGTTCACCATCACGTCGACCCCGCCGAACTCGCGGGCCGCCTCGATGACCGACTCGATCTGCGTCGGCTCGGAGACGTCGGTCTCGACGAACGCGGCGGTCCCGCCGCGCTCCTCGATCGCCTCGTGCGTGGGCGTCTCGGCGTCGACGTCCTTCGGCGCCGCCCGGACGTCGGCGTTGATCACGGTCGCGCCGGCGTCGCCGAATCCCGTCGCGACCGCGCGGCCGATCCCGCTCGACCCGCCCGTGACCACGACCGTCTCCCCGGTGAAGTCCGCGTCGATCGTTCCCATACCGACAGTCGAACACAGCGGATCAAAAAACGGCCGGTATCGCGGTCCTCGGAGCGGGTGTCGACCCGTCCCGGACCTCGATCCGTCTCGGCTCAGTCGTCGTCGGCCGCGGGCGCCTCGGGCTCGCCCCGGCGGTTCGCCTCCTCTCGCGGGCCGCCGGCGTGGCCCTCGTGGGCGACCGCCGTCGCCATGAGCTCGGGGGAGATGGCGGGCACCTCGTCGGCGTCGACGGCGCCGTCGCGGGCGATCTCCTCGGTCGGGCGCGGGAACTCGCGGATCTCCTTGTGGATCGCGAGCCCGGCCTTCGCGCCCTGGCCCATCGCGACGGGTACCTGGTTGTGGCCCGGTGTGAGGTCGCCGACCGCGTACACGCCGTCGACGCTGGTGCGCCCGTGGTTGTCGACGTCGACCTCGCCGCTCTCGGTGAGGTCGCAGCCGAGCCCCTCGGCCAAGGCGGTGTTGTAGTCGGAGCCGTACATCGGGAAGCCGCCGCGGTACTCGCGGCGGGTGCCGTCCTCGAACTCCAGCGCCGCCAGCCAGCCGGAGTCGGGGTCGTTCTCGACGCCCGCCACGTCCTCGTGGACGATGTCCACCGGGTGCGCCTCAAGCTGGGCCGCCGTCTCCTCGCTCCACGTCGGCTCAACGCCGCGGGTCAACAGGTCCACGTCGTCGGTCACGTTGAGCATGATCATCGCGACGTGGGCGGCCGCCTCGCCGTGGCCCATCACGTACACCGGCTCGTCGACGAACATGTAGGCGTCGCAGTGGAGGCAGTAGTGGAGCCCCTTCCCCGTCCGCGGGAGCGGCGGGTCCGGGCGCTCGTCGGAGAAGCCGGTCGCGAATACGACGCGGTCCGCGACGAACTCGGCGTCGTTCGTCGTCAGCCGGAAGCGGCCGTCCTCGGTCTCGACGGCGTCGGTGACGAAGCCGCGCTCGTAGGTCCCGCCGTACGACTGGACCTGCTCGCGGCCGGTCGCGAGGAACTCGTTGCCGGAGACGTCCTCGGTGACGCCGATCACGTTGTGCGTGTCGGCCATCATCGCCGCGCGACCGCCGCCGCGGTCGATCAGCACGGTCTCGTGGCCCAGTCGGGCCCCGTACAGCGCGGTCGTCAACCCGGCCGGCCCGCCGCCGACCACAGCGATCTCGTACTCGTCGTCGGACGAACTCATTACCGATCGTACGCGACGCATCGGTTTAAATGGAATCGTGCTGTGCGCGGTCCGCGGCCACCCCGAGAGGCGGCGCGTACCGGGGTCGCGTCCCCCGGTTCCGCGGGTCCCCCGGAAGCTTATTACGGTTCACCGCCTCCGGTGTGGCAGTGCCATCGCGACTCGCCGCCGCGCTCGCCCTCCTCGCCGTCGGGGTCGCCGCCGACGTGGCCTCCACGTACGTCGCGGTCGGCGGCGGCCAGTACGTCGAGGGCTCTCCCGTCGGCGGCGCGTTCATCGCGGCCTTCGGACTCGTCCCCGGGATGCTCCTCACCAAGGCCGCCGGGATGGTCGTCATCGGGATCCCCGTCGCCGTCGCGGGGGGGACCCGGCGGCTCGTCGCGACGCTGATGTGCGCCGGCGTCGGCCTCCTCTCGCTGGCGACCGCCGCGCGGAACGTCCTGCTCCTCCTCGGACTCTGGCCGTGATCCGGGGCGAGGGAGCTCCGGCGCGACGCCCGTCCGGTCCCCGCGCTCACTCGCCCTTATAAAGCCGCGCGGCGGTTCGCTCCGGGAGCCCGGCCTCGGCGACCGCCTCGCTCACGCGGTCGACGTCGTACGCGACGCGTTCGAGCGCGACCTCGTCCGTCGCCGTGTCCAGCACGGCGTACCCCGCGTCCGGGTCGCCGTCCCGCGGCTGCCCGACGCTGCCGGGATTGACGACCACCCCGCCGGCGACGGACCGCTTCCCCTGCACGTGCGTGTGCCCGAGGACGATCCCGTCGTACTCGCCCATGTGGCGGTCCAGATTCGGGAACTCCTCGGGGTAGACGTAGGCGTCCTCGCGCTCGGCCGCGGGGTGCGAGTGGACGAGCAGGTACCGTCCGCCCGCGAACGTCTCGGCGCGCGGGAGCCCGTCGAGCCACGCGAGTTGGTCCTCGGAGAGGGTCGTCTTCGCGTGTTCGAGCCCCGCTTCGGCCATGCGGTTGGCGCGGTAGCGCTCCGGCGACTCGACCGTGCGATCGTGGTTCCCCCTGACCGTCTTCACCGCGACGTCGCGCACGCGCTCGACGCACTCGGCCGGCCACGGGTTGTACCCGATCACGTCGCCGGCGCAGACGATCCGGTCGACCGCGGGCATGTCGTCGAGGACCGCTTCGAGCGCCGGGAGGTTCGCGTGGACGTCCGAGATGAGCCCCACCTTCATCGAGTCGGTGTTCGGGAGCGACGCCCGAATAGGTTCGGTCGATACGAGGTGGACGCGGGGTTTGAGCGCGAGAGCGTCGAGGACGTCGTTCGTTATTCGTTGTCGACGACGGATCGGCGGTGGACGCCTCTGGAGCTCCAACCGTTTACTTATAAACCGTTAATAACGGATCGACGGAGAACACCTCCAAAGCCCCAGCCGAGAGGCGGGCGCACGCTCGCTGTGCTCCTCACTCGGTCGCTCACTTCGTTCGCTCCCTCGTTGCGGTGCTTACGTCGCCTGCGCCCGCCTCTCGGCTGGGGCTTTGAGTCCCACCCACCCGCACAGCACCGCTCCTCACGCCTCCCCAGCCTCGTCGCTCACTCCGTTCGCGACTCCCTCGCGCGCGCTGCTCGGCCGCTAATGCGGCCTCGCAGGCACGCGCCACCGCAGATCGATTTATAAATCACCCTCGCAGAGACGCATCGAGGGGGTGTCCCCGCACCCCTTCCGCAACGGCATCTTATAAGCCGCCGGGGGCGGAACGGTCTCGGTAATGCTAGAGGGGGTCAACGTCGCGCTCGGCGTCTCGGGGAGCATCGCGGCGGTGAAGGTCGTCGAACTCGCTCACGAGCTGCGCCGGCACGGCGCCAGCGTCCGCGCCGTCATGTCCCCGGCGGCGACGAACATCGTCCATCCGTGGGCGGTCGACTTCGCGACCGACGAGCCCGTCGTCACCGAGATCACCGGCGATGTCGAGCACGTGGAGCTCTGCGGCCGCGAGGGGTGGGCCGACGTGCTGCTGCTCGCGCCCGCGACCGCGAACACCGCGGGGAAGATCGCGGCCGCCGTGGACGACACGCCCGTGACGACCTGCGCGACGACCGCGCTCGGGGCGGGAATGCCCGTGGTGATGGCGCCGGCGATGCACGAACCGATGTACGACCACCCGGGCGTGCTGGAGGCGCTCGACCGGCTGGAGGCGTGGGGCGTGACGTTCGCGGACCCCCGGATCGAGGAGGGGAAGGCGAAGATCGCCGCCGAGCCCGAGATCGTCACCGAGGTCGCCCGCGCGACGACCCCGAACTCGCTCTCTGGCGCGCACGTCGTCGTCACCGCGGGCGCGACGAAGGAGCGCATCGACCCGATCCGCATCCTCACGAACCGGGCGTCCGGGAAGACCGGCCGTGCGGTCGCCCGCGCGCTGTACGTCCGGGGCGCGAAGGTGACGCTCGTACAGGACGGCCCGGACGTCCCCTACGCCGACGTCGTCGCGGTCGAGACCGCCGACGAGATGATGCGGGCGTGCCGGCAGACGGCGGCCACGGCGGACGCGCTGGTCTCGGCGGCGGCCATCTCCGACTTCACCGCCGACGCCGTCGACCAGAAGATCCGGTCGGGGTCGCCGCTCTCCGTGGACCTCCGGCCCACGCCGAAGCTCATCGACTCGGTGCGGGAGGCGTACCCGGACCTGCCGATCGTCGGGTTCAAGGCCGAGACGTCGGGCGATGACGACGCGATGGTCGCGGAGGCCGAGCGGATCCGCGACCGTGTCGACCTCGCGTTCGTCGTCGCCAACGACGCGAGCGTGATGGGCGACGACGAGACGCGCGTGCTCCTCGTGGGCGCCGAGGGGACCGAGCCGGAGGAGGCGGTCGGCTCGAAAGACGTCGTCGCCGGGCGGATCGCCGACCGGCTCGCGGCCGCGCTCGGGCGGGAGCCGACGGCGTAGCGGCCCTCACTCGCTGCGACGGCGGCGCGGTCGGTCCGTTCGATATCGGCTGGGATACAAACTGTTTTGAGGCGGTAGGGAAAGGATCCGGGTAGAGATACCCATGTGCACAGAGACGGTCGAACCCGAACCCGTCGGAGGTGTGGTGGGTGACTGACGCCGACGACGCCGGCGACGACAGCGACGACGCTGACGGGAGCGTCGCGGCCGACGGTGTCGACGATGCCGACGGCGACACCGGCGCGGAGCCCCGGTCGACGGTCGTCGTCCCCGTCGAACCGTCACCGACGCTCCGCGCGACGGTCGCGCACGTCGTGGAGGCCGCGGTCGGCGGCGAGTTCTCCGCGATCCACTTCGTGGAGATCGCCTCGTGGCGCGACGGCGACCCCGGCTCCGACGACCGCACCGCCGAGGCCCGGCGCGTCCTCGAACGGGTGGTCGCGTGGGCCGAGGCGGACCTCGACGACGCCGACGGCGACACCGGAGACGCCGGCGTCGGCGTGACGATCGCGTCGGCGCTGATCGGCGGCGACGAGTACCTGTTCGGTCCGGACGACTACGTCGAGGCGCTCGCCGAGTACGCCGAGGAGCACGGCGCCGACACGGTCCTGCTCGATCCGGAGTACACCCCGGTCGGCAACACGACGCTGCTCCAGCCGCTGGAGTTCGCGCTCTCGAACACCCCGCTGACCGTCCAGACGGCGCCGGTGGGGCGACCGACCCGACCGGAGCGGCTCCGGAGCGAGGCGACGGGCGTGCGGTTCGCGGCGATGTTCGGGCTCTCGCTCGCCTTCTACTTCGTGCTCGGCGACCCCCTCTACTGGTTCGACTGGGTGACGGGCGTCGCGACCGCGGCGATCGTCTCGATCACCCTCTCGCGGATCAGCTTCGACGCCGACCCGTCGATCCCGCGGACGCCCCAACGCCTGGTCCGTGGCGCGATATACATCCCCGTCCTGCTGTACGAGATCATCGTGGCGAACCTGGTGGTCGCTCGCGTGATACTCGACCCGCGGCTCCCGATCGAGCCGACGCTGAACCGCGTCAGCGTGATCGTCGGCAGCGGGCTCCCGGTGATGACGCTCGCGAACTCGATCACGCTGACCCCGGGAACGCTGACGGTCCGCGCCCGCGACAGCGACCTGTACGTCCACTCGTTGGTCCCGTGGGCCCGCGAGGGCCTGTTCGACGGCTCGCTGGAGCGGTGGACGCGCTTCGTCTACTACGGCCGTTCGGCGGCCCGGCTGCCGACGCCGCGCGAGCGCGGCGATCACGCCATTCTGCAGGGCCCCGACGCGACCGAGGAGCTGCCCATCGCCGCCGCCGACGGCGGCGAGCCCGCCGCTGAAGCGTCGCCGGAGAGCGACATCGGCGAGGACGCGAACGACGCGGAGGTGAGCGGCGAATGACGCTCGTCGACGCCACGGTCGCCGCCGGCTACACGGTCGGTGACTTCCTGCTGTTCGCGGCCGCCGGACTCGCCGTGCTCGCGATCGGCATGCTGTACCGGGCGGTGAAGGGCCCGACCATGCAGGACCGGGTGCTCGCGGTGAACGTCCTCGGGACGAACACCGTCGTCATCCTCGCGATCCTGGCCGCGGCGCTCTCGGAGCCGACGTTCCTCGACATCGCCTTAGTGTACGCGCTGTTGAACTTCCTGATGGCGATCGCCATCTCGAAGTTCACGGTCGAGCGGGGTGGTGTGCTGTGATCGAGACGCTCGGACCGCTCGGGGCGATCCGCGTCGGGCTGATCGTCGCGTTCACGCTGCTCGGGCTGTTCTTCACCTTCGTCTCGATGACCGGCGTGCTCCGGCTCCCCGACGTCTACTCGCGGGCGCACACCGCCTCGCAGGCGGACACGCTCGGCGCCGGCTTCGGGCTCGCCGCCGTGGCGCTGGCCATCGGTCTGGAGGGCGCCGGCGTCAAGACGGTGCTCCTGTTGTTCTTCATCTTCGTGACGAACCCGACGGCCGCCCACGCCATCAGCCGGGCGGCCTTCGAGGAGGGGATCGTGCCGTGGACCGAGGGGGACGACCGCCGATGATCGGCGCGACGTCCGTCGGCTCGTCGGCCACCGCAGGGGCGGCCCCCGCCGTCGCACAGGTTACCGCCGTCGAGGGAGGCCTGCTCGCGTTCGTCGTGTTGACCGCGCTCGCGACCGCCCTCGCGCGGGACGTGCTCGCGGCGGTCATCGTGTTCGGCGCGTACAGCCTCGGGATGGCCGCGCTGTACACCTTCTACCGCGCGCCGGACGTGGCGCTGACGGAGGCGGCGATCTCCGCCGGCGTGACCACCGTCCTGCTCCTCCTAACCCTCGCGAAGACGACCCGGATCGACCACGACGTCGCCTTGGAGTCGGTGAACCTCCCGGCGGTCGGCGCGGTCGGGCTGCTGTTCGGCGGGCTGCTGCTCACGATGGGGGACATCCCGGCGGTGGGCTCGCCCGACGCGGCGGTGTGGTCGAACCCGGAGGTGAGCCAGTGGTACCTCCGCGAGTCGTACGCGCAGACCGGCGTCGAGAACTCGGTGATGGCCGTGCTGGCGGCGTTCCGGGGGTTCGACACCTTCGGCGAGGCGGTCGTCGTCTTCGCCGGCGGGATCGCGGCGCTCATCGTGCTCCACCGGGAGGTGTTCGCATGAGCGACACTCGTCCCGGGGACGACCCCGTCGGCGGCGCCGACGATCCCGGTACGGAAGAGCCTCCCGTCGACGGCGACCCGGGCGATGCAGTCGACACGGACGACGCCCCGCCCCGCCGGGCGGACTCCCGGTCCGGGCGACCCGACTCCGAGCGGCGTCGGGAGATCCCGTACACGGAGAGCCAGGTGATCATGCCGACGGTGAAGATCGTGGCGCCGTTCGCGTTCACGTACGGCCTGTTCATCACCTTCCACGGCGCCGGATCGCCCGGCGGTGGGTTCCAAGGCGGCGCGATCATGGCCGCCGTCGTGTTCATGATCGCGTTCGCGTTCGGGATCGAGGCGACTCGCGAGTGGCTCGCGAACACCGTCGTCGTCGCGCTCGCGGTCGGCGGCGCGCTGGCGTTCGCCGGCATCGGACTGATCCCGGTCGCGCGCGGCGGCGCGTTCCTCCAGTACGACCTGCTGCCGATCCCGGTGAAGTACGGGTTAGAGAGCGTCGAGATCTTCGGCATCGCGGCCATCGTGAGCGGCGTGCTCATGGGGCTGTTCTTCCTGCTCGCGAGCGGGTTCGACTCCGACGGGAGCGGCTTCGGCGACACCGGGTCCGCCGAGGACGACGCCGACGAGGCCGCGGACGACCCCGACGCGCCGGAATCGGACCGCACTGCGGTCGCCGACGGGGGTGAGCGATGACGAGCGTCGCGTCCGTCGTCGCGTCCGCCGGAACCGACGCCATCGTCGCGTCCGCGGGTGCGTTCGAGATATTCGCGACGAGACACGCCTACCTCACGTTCGCGCTGCTGCTCTGCGTCGGCCTCTACATGATGATAGCCAACCCACACCTCGTGAAGAAGATCATCGGACTCAACCTGTTCCAGACGGCGATATTCTTGCTGTTCATCGCCTCGGCGTACGTCGAAGGCGGCGCGATCCCGATCCTCGGCTCCGGCGAGGCGGAGACCGGGACGTTCGTCAGCCCGCTCCCGCACGTGATCGTGCTCACCGCCATCGTCGTCGGTGTGAGCCTCACCGCGGTGGGGCTCGCGCTCTGCATCCGCATCTACGACGAGTACGGGACGCTCCGCACCGACACGCTCCGCGAACTGATGCGGGACGAGGGGTCGCTCCCCGCCGGCCCGACGGCCGAGGGCGACGACCCCGCGACCGACGGGGGTGTGAGCGATGACTGACGTGCTCCTCCCGCTGGCGATCGCCGTCCCGATCGTGGCGGCCACCCTGCCGATCGCGCTCGGCCTGTGGTTCGACGACGTGGGGTGGCCGATCGCGGCGGTCGCGACGACCGCGGTGGTCGGTATCGCGGCCGCGATCGCCGCCGAAGTCGCGCTCGGCGGCCAGTTCGACCACGCGGTCGGCACGTACCAGCCGCCGATCGGGATCGAGCTGGTGGCCGATCAGCTGTCGGCCGCGATGCTCGTGCTGATCGCGGTCGTCTCGCTGGGGACGCTCGCGTTCTCGCGCGTGGCCGGCCCGCGCGGGAACCCCTTCTACAGCGCCTACCTGCTGCTGGTCGGCGGGCTCTCGGGGATGGCGCTCACCGGCGACCTGTTCAACATGTTCGTCTTCCTCGAGATCGTCGGGATCACGACGTACGCGCTCATCGCGGCCGACCGCTCGGGCGCGAGCGCCTACGCCTCGCTGAAGTACCTCGTGGTCGGGACGGTGGGCGCCTCGCTGTACCTCGTCGGCGTCGGCTACGCGTTCCTCGCGACGGGGACGCTGAACATGGTCGACATGCGCGAGCAGATCCTCGCGCAGGCGGGGTACGGCGACCCCCTGATCCAGGCGAGCTACGCGCTGATCGTCGCCGGGCTCGCGCTGAAGATCGCCTTATTCCCGGTCCACACCTGGCAGCCGGACGCCTACCAGCGCGCGCCGGACGCCGTCACGGCGGTCGTGGCCGCGCTCGTGTCGACGACGAGCGCGTACGCGCTGATCCGGGTGACGTACACCGTCTTCACCGTCGATTTCCTCGCCGCGAACGACGCGATCACGACGGCGATGCTCGTCGTCTCCGGGACGTCGATCCTCGCCGGCTCGGTGCTCGCGGCGATGCAGTCCGACCTCAAGCGGATGTTCGCCTACTCCTCGGTCGCGCAGTTCGGGATGATCGGGGCCGCGATCGCGCTCGCGAACGAGACCGCGCTGCTCGGGGGGATCGTCCACCTCATCGGCCACGGCCTGCTGAAGTTCGGGCTCTTCCTCGGGGTCGGCACCCTCGCGCTCGGCTACGGCGTCCGCCGGATCGAGGACGCCGCGAGCGCCGCGCGCGAGGCGCCGTTCACGGCCGGCGCGATCGCCCTGCTCGGCTTAGGACTCGTCGGCATCCCGCCGTCGGTCGGCTTCCTCGGCAAGTGGTACATCGGCGTCGGCGCGGTCGAGTCCAGCATGGCCGGCGCCGGGCCGGCCGGGATCGCGGTCGCCGCCGTGATCTTCGTCAGCACCCTGTTCACGCTGTCGTACGTCGCGCGCCTGATCGAGCGGTTCTACTTCGCCGGCGTCGGGCTCTCGGGCGGCCACGGCGACGACGCGGCGGCCGGCCACGGCGATGACTCCGCGGGCGGCGCGGGCGACGACCCGGCCGGAGTGGCCGCCGACGGCGGTCGCGATGACGACCCGGCGGCCAACGATACGGGTGCGGCCGCGCCGGTCGCGCCCGTGGAGGGCGCGCCGCGGCCCTCGCTGGTCCCCGACCGGGTACCGCCCGCGTCGCTGGCGGTGCTCCTCGTCACGACGCTCGTCACGGTTTCGCTCGGCTTCGCCGGCTTCGCGCTGGCCGAGTGGTTCGGTCCGTTCCTCACGGAGGTGTTCGCATGACTGACGCTCTCGTCTCTGACCCACGACCCCTACTGGCCGTCCTCGTCTCGTTCGTCGCGGCGTTCTTCATCGTCGCGTCGCACCGCTCGCCGAACGTCCGCGAGGGGTGGACGCTCGTCGCGGCCGTCGCGAAGTTCGCGATCGTCGCCTCGATGCTCCCGGCCGTCCTCGACGGCGCCGTCTTCGAGTGGTCGCTCGGGGCGTTCCTCCCCGGAATCGAGTTCGCGCTCCGCGCCGACGCGCTCGGCATGCTGTTCGCGTTCCTCGCCAGCGGCCTGTGGATCGTCACGTCGTTCTACAGCATCGGGTACATGCGCGGTAACGACGAGACGAACCAGACCCGGTACTTCGCCGCGTTCGCGGTGTCGCTGTCGGCGACGATGGGGATCGCGTTCGCGGGCAACCTCGTGACGATCTTCGTCTTCTACGAGATCCTCTCGATCGCGACGTACCCGCTCGTCGCCCACGACGAGACGGCGGAGGCGCGCTCGGCCGGCCGGAAGTACCTCGCGTACACGATGTTCGGCGGCGGCGTGCTCGTGCTCGCCGGGACCGCCCTCGTCTACCTGATCGCCGGCAACGTCTCGTTCACGGCCGGCGGGATTCAGGAGCTGGCGAACGCCGACCCCGGCCTCGCGATGCTCGCGTTCTTCCTCCTCGCGATCGGGTTCGGCGTGAAGGCCGGGATCATGCCGCTCCACCAGTGGCTCCCCGAGGCGATGGTCGCGCCGACGCCGGTCTCCGGGCTCCTCCACGCGGTCGCGGTCGTCAAGTCCGGGGCGTTCGGCGTCTCGCGGGTCGTCCTCGACGTGTTCGGCCCGGAGCTCGTCTTCAACCTCTCGCTCCCCTTCGGCTTCTCGGCCGGACTCGTCCTCTCAACCATCGGGGCGATCACGCTGACCGCGGCCTCGATCATCGCTCTGCGGAAGGACCACCTGAAACAGCGGCTCGCCTACTCGACGGTGAGTCAGCTGAGCTACATCATCCTCGGGCTCGGGCTGTTCGGCTGGTACGGGCTCGTCGGCGCGCTGCTGCACATCCCGGCGCACGCGTTCATGAAGCTCACCCTGTTCTTCTGCGCGGGGAACCTCCACGTCTCGACGCACACCGACTACATCTCGGAAATGGCGGGGATCGGCAAGCGGATGCCACTGACGATGGGGGCGTTCACGGTGGCCTCGCTCGGGATGGCCGGCATCCCGCTGCTCGCCGGGTTCGTCAGCAAGTACTACATGCTGATCGGCGGGATCCGGATGGGCGCCCGGCTGACCCCGATCGCCTACTACCTCGCCGGCGCGCTGCTGCTCTCGGGCGTGCTCAACATCGCCTACTTCTGGCCGGTGATCTACACCGCCTTCTTCGAGGCGGAGGACGCCAACGACGCGAAGCCGCTCGTCGACTTCCGGATGGGCGGGGAGTCGCGGTCGACGCTGCCGGCGACCGACGGGGGCCGCGCAGGTGACGACGCGGCCACCGACGGGGGCCGACCCGAGGACGAGGACACCGGCGACGCCGATGCGGAAACGGACACCAACGCCGACGAGGCCGCCATCGACGACGTCGTCGAGAGCGCCGAGGGCGACTCGCCGGCTGACGCGGACCCGGCGGGCCCCGCCGGCGACGCCGACGTTCCCGACGACTCCGACATCCCCGACGCGGAGCTCGACGACCTCCCGACCGACGAGGAGGGCGTCGTCCGGCCGGACTTCAACACGAGCGACCGCGACTTCTCCGAGCCGGCCGAGCGCGTCGACACCGGGGATTACGCGGTCGACTCGCGACCCTCCGACGCGGCCGTGCCCTTCGGGGTCGGACGCGGCGACGACGACGCGGAGGACCGCACGACCGACGACGGCGCTGACGCTGGAACCGGCCACAGCGACGAGGAGGGTCACGGCGATGGACACGAAGGCGCACACAACGGACACGAGGGCGCACACGATGACCACGGCCACGCCGGCGGCCCGCCCGCGGGCGGCTGGCGACACATCGACGGACTCGACGCCCTCCGCGGGCGCGAGTCGTCGTGGTTCACGCTCGGGCCGATCCTCACCGCGATGAGCCTCGCGGTGCTGCTCGGCGTGATCCCCTACGAGATGGGCTTCCTGGAGCTGATCGAGCTCATCGTCGACACGCGGCTCCCCGAGGAGGCGATGCGCCCATGAACGCAGTCCTCACCTCGCTCCCGCCGTACGTCGTGCTCGCGGCGGCGGCGTTCCTCGTGCTCGGGCTCCCGCGTCGGGCCGGCCACGCGGCGGCCGCGCTGGCGACGGCGTTCGCCTTCGCGCAGGCGGTGCTGCTCGGCGACGGCGGCACGGGAACCCACCTCGCGACGCAGCTGTTCGGCTTCGACGTGGTCCTGTTCAACGTCGACCAGTTCTCCCTGCTGATGGGCGTCGTCGTCGGGTTCCTCGCGACGGCGGCGGTGCTGTACGCGTACGGCACGGAGGCCCCGAAGTGGGTGACCGCGTTCGCGCTGGTGTACGTCTCCTCGACGCTCGGGACGATCTACGCCGGCGACTGGCTCACCCTGATCTTCTTCTGGGAGCTGATGGCCGTCACCAGCACCCTGCTGGTGTGGCAGTACGGCGGCGCGGCGGTGCGGGCCGGCTACCGCTACGCGCTGTTCCACGGGATCGGGGGGACGTTCTTCCTCGGCGCGGTCGTCGTCCACGGCGCGTCGATGATCGGCGCCGTGCCGACCGCCGAGATCTTCCTGTTCTCGTCGACGACCGGGATCCACGCCAGCGCGACGCTGCTCGCGGCGATCGGCGTCGGCGTCAACTGCGGGTTCATCTTCCTGCACACGTGGCTGCCGGACACCTACCCGCGCCCGCACGTGGCGGCGTCGGTGTTCCTCTCCGTGTTCACCACGAAGACGGCGGCGTACGTGATGTACCGGACGTTCCCCGAGGGCGGCATGTGGCTCGCGTACCTCGGCGGGTTCATGGCCGTCTACGGCGCGTTCTTCGCGCTGCTGCAGTACGACCCGCGCCGGCTCCTCTCGTACCACATCCAGGCGCAGCTCGGCTACATGCTGGCCGGGTTCGGGCTCGCGACGTACGTCGGCGAGTTCGCCGTCACCGGCGGCTTCGCGCACCTGTTCAACAACGTGCTGTACAAGAGCCTCCTGTTCATGACCGTCGGCGTGGTGATCTACCGCACCGGCGTCGAGGACATCCGGGACATGGGCGGGCTCTGGCGGGAGATGCCCGTTGCCTTCCTCCTCTACGTCGTCGGCGCGGCCTCGATTACCGCCGTCCCGGGGTTCAACGGGTTCATCTCGAAGGGGATGGTGATCGACTCCGCCCACGAGGTCCACAACTACGTGCTCCTGTTGGACAGCGGGCTCCTCTGGTGGCTGCTGATCCTCGGCGGCGTCGGGACGTTCATGTCGTTCATCAAGCTCGGCTACTACATGTTCTTCCACGGGTCGGCGACGCTGTCGCCGAAGGACGCCACCGCGTTCCAGACCGCCGGCATGGTGCTCGCGGGCGGCGCTTGTATCTTCTTCGGGGTGTTCTACACCCAGCTGATCGAGCTGATGCCGTTCACGGAGATCATCCTCAGCGAGGACGTCTACTTCAAGCCGTACAGCGAGAGCCATCTGACCGAGAGCGCGGCGCTGCTCGTGACCGGCTTCGTCGGCTTCTTCGCGCTGAAGCGACCGCTCGGCTGGCTCGCCCACCACATGCGCGACGTCGACGCGGTGACGTACCCGGCCGCGTTCTACCTCGGTCGGGGGACGATCTGGGGCGTCACGGAGCTGTGGGCCGCCGTCGACCGCGCCGTGATGCGGCTGGTCGCCGGCGTCAAGCGGACCGCGATGCACCCGCGAACGGCCGTCGCGTCGCTCGGCGTCGACGTCGAGATCAGGACGGGAATCGGCCGGAGCGTCCTCATCTTAACGCTCGCGGCCGGCGTCGCGCTGTTCGCGTTCCTGCTCGGCTGAGCGGGATTTATAACTCCCGCTCGATCTACCCCCGTTTTTCGGACGCGATCTGACGGTGACCGGTCGTCACTGAGACCGAGCTACTTCGGGTGAGAAAATTTATGTCCGGACCGCCCCCCGGTTCGGGTGTGTCCCTCCAACCGCTACAGGTGCCCGGTGGCCCCGAGCTGCTCATTCTCCTCGTCATCCTGCTGCTCGCCTTCGGCCTCGTCGGTCGATGGGTGTACCGAGACGCGAAGTCCCGCGGGAGCGACTGGGCCTGGCAGTGGGGAGTCGGTATCGGGCTGCTGTTCCTGTTCGGGCTCGTCCCCGGGCTGCTCGGGCTACTCATTTACGTCACGGTCCGAGACGAGGTCGGCGAGCCGGCGTGACCGCACGAGACGCGTGACGACCTCGATGCGGTGCGACCGTCTCGACGCTGCGGGGCTCAGTACTCCTCGTACGCGAGGTTCATCATCCACTGCGAGAAGGCGTCGGCCTGCGCGTCGACCTCCTCCTCGCCGATGAACGGCGACAGCATGTCGCCGGCCATCAGCAGCGAGAAGTCGAGGTCGCGGGGCGCGGGCTCCAAGTAGTACGTGTTGTGCCCGTCGTAGACGGTGTCGGACCGCTGGATGAGCCCCGAGTCCTCCAACGCTTCCGCGATGCGGCTCCCCTTGCGCGAGGAGACGTCGAGTTCCTTCCAGAAGTCGCTCTGGTGGATGCCACCGGTCTCGCGGATGAGGTCGAGGCCGGCGCGCTCGTCCTCCGACAGCTCGGCCTCGAGTTCGGACACGCTCATGGTCGAACACCAGCCCGCGACTCGCTTAAAACTGGCTTTCCGTCCCGTCGCGGCCCCTCCGGGCGCGACGGGCTCACTCGTTCGTCCCGTCCTCGGCGTCTGTCGCTCCGCCGCCGAACTCCGGCGGCAGCGACACCGGCTCCGCGGGCGTCTCGCACGGTGGGCCGTCGGCGTACGCGAACTCGGGAGCGGTCTCCGGGTCGGCGGTCGTCCGGATCCGGGTGAACGACCGCGTCCCGAACCCGTCGCCGTGGAGGCAGGCGCCGTACTCGTGGTCGGCGAGAACACCGCTCGCGCGGTCGAGCCACGCCTCGCTCGTCTCCCCGGGTTCGGGCACCAGTTCGGCGGCGATTCGGCGAGCGCTGTCGGCGCGCTCCGCGCCGAACTCCCGCCGGCGGTCCGGGACCGCGAACCGCTCGCCGCCGTTCACCACGCCGCCGACGTTGCCGATCACGTGGACGCCGGGATCGAGCCGCGTGACCGCGAGGGCGCCGTCGTACGAGAGGCAGAACGCGGCGGCGTCGTCCGCGAGCACGAGGTTGAATCCGTCGTACGACCGGGTCTCGAGGTCGCGCTCGACGTTCCGCACCGCGGCCTCGGCGGAGTTCGATTCGAGGCAGTCCCGCACGAGGAGCCCCCTGGAGCGGTCCCCCTCGCGGTCGGCGTCCAGCCAGCGGTTCGTGACCGCGACGGCGACGCCGGCCTCAGAGAGGCCGATCCACGTCCCGCCGGCCTCCGCGTCGCGCGGGGCGACGTACCGGCCGCCGTCGCCGGCGGCGGGCTCGCGGACGGCCGGCGGGTCGGCCCGCCTGTCGAGCGCCTCGTCGCGGTTGGCGGCGAGCGCGACCGGCGCGTCGCCGAACGCGCGCCAGGCCAGGGTGAGCGTGCACACGGGCGCTCATCCGAGCGACGAGGAGGAAAAACCCGCGGTCAGGCGGGCTCCAGTGTTTACTCAGAATAAAAGAAATCTTTTGGTGGCTGACCACGTCGGTCCGTGTATGAACGCGATCGCCGTGTACGAGGGGACCGACGAACCGGTCGTGACGGAGAAGCCGCGACCGGAGCCGGCGCCCGGGGAGGCGCTCGTCCGGACGCTCCGGGTCGGGGTCGACGGAACGGATCACGAGGTCATCGACGGCGGGCACGGGGGCGCACCCGAGGGAGAGGACCACCTCGTGCTGGGTCACGAGGCGGTCGGCGTCGTCGAGGATCCGAACGACACGCCGTTCGAGGTCGGCGACGTGGTCGTGCCGACGGTCCGGCGCCCGCCCAACGGCGCGAACGAGTACTTCGCGCGCGGCGAACCCGACATGGCGCCGGACGGCGAGTACCACGAGCGCGGCATCGTCGGCGCGCACGGCTTCATGGCCGAGTACTTCACCAGCCCGGCTGAGTTCCTCGTGGAGATCCCGCCCGCCCTCGCCGAGTGGGGGTTCCTCGTCGAGCCGATCTCCATCGCGGAGAAGGCGATCGAGCACGCGTTCGCCAGCCGGTCGGCGTTCCACTGGGAGCCCGAGTCCGCGCTGGTGCTCGGCAACGGTTCGCTCGGCCTGCTGACGGTCGCGACGCTCGACGAGGAGTTCGACCGGATCTACTGTCTCGGCCGCCGCGAGCGACCCGACCCGACGATCGATATCATCGAGTCGCTGGGCGCTACGTACGTCAACTCCAACGAGACGCCGGTCCCGTCGGTGCCGGAGGCGTACGAGCCGATGGACTTCGTCTTCGAGGCGACCGGCTACGCGCCCCACGCCTTCGAGACCATCGAGGCGCTCGCTCCCAACGGGGTCGGTGCCCTGCTCGGCGTGCCGGGCGACTGGGAGTTCGAGATTGACGGCGGCCGCCTCCACCGGGAGTTCGTCCTGCACAACAAGGCGCTCGTCGGCAGCGTCAACTCCGGCTACGAGCACTTCGAGGCCGCGGTCGACTCGCTGTCGCGGTTCTCCGACGGGTTCATCGACGACCTCGTCACCGGCGTGTACGGGCTCGACGAGTTCGAGGCCGCCTTCGCGGATGACGACACGACTATTAAAACGGCGGTCGAATTCGACTCGTATGAAGAACGTTGACGACCTGATAGACAGCGCGGCGGAGCTGGCGGAGCGGGGGCTCTCGAAGGGCGAGATCGCCGACGAGCTGAACGTCTCCCGGGAGACCGCGAGCTGGCTCGTCGAGCGCGGCGGCGGCAACGACGCCGCGACCGCGACCGCGACCGGGTCGACCGCCGACATCCACGTCGACTGGTCGGCGCTGGGACGCGACTCGACGCGGCTCCAATACGCCGCGAGCGCGATGGCCGACCTGCTCGCCAAGCAGGGCGAGGACGTGGACCTCACCGTCGGCATCGAGAAGGCCGGCGCGCCGCTCGCCACCGCGGTCGCGAACAAGCTCGACACCGACCTCGGCACGTACGCCCCCGCGAAACACCAGTGGGAGGAGGGCGACATCGACGAGCACGGCGGCGGCTTCTCGCGCAACTTCGCGGCGATCCGCGACCGCGACTGCTACGTCGTCGACGACATCATCACCTCGGGGACGACGATGCGGGAGTCGATCAACGCGATCCGCGAACAGGGCGGCGAGCCCGTCGCCTGCGTCGTGCTCGTCGACAAGATGGGGTACGACGAGATCGACGACGTGCCGGTGTACTCGCTCGTGGACGTCGTCCGCGTCGACCGCGACGAGTAGGGCGACCGGCCCGTGGGTCCCACTGACGACGCCGACGCCGGGATGTCGCGCCGCCGAAGCGACGCCGTCCCGTGCGGAACCCATTTGCCGCGGCGGCGCGTACCGACGCCCATGACGTTCCAGCCCGAATCCGAGGCGGAGCCGGACGAGATCGAGAACCGCGTTCAGCAGACGATCGCCGACAACGACGTGGTCCTGTTCATGAAGGGGAACCGGCTGATGCCCCAGTGCGGCTACTCGCAGCGCGCCGTCGAGCTGATCGGCAAGCACGTCGAGGAGTTCGAGACCGTCGACGTGCTGCCCGCGCTGGACCACTACCGCGAGGCGCTGGAGGCCGAGAGCGGGTGGGAGACCATCCCACAGACGTTCGTCGACGGCGAGTTCGTCGGCGGCAGCGACGTGCTCGCGGAGCTGGACGAGCGCGGCGAGCTGGCGGCCGAGCTCGGCGCCGAGTAGGCCGTCGTCGCCTCATCGACCGGAGCGACGCCCGAACTTGATGAGTCGAAGGGCAGGCCATATAAACCTACGGTGCCTAGATAACTCACGTGCAGCCGTTGCCGCTGCCGCCGTGCCGACCGTCTCGACCCATCTCACCCAATCAACAATGACAGGCCGCGTGTTCAGACTTCATTCGACGCTCGAACTGCCACTCGAAGACGTGGAGACGTACTTCGAAGAAGACCCCGACCTCCCGCCGGAGATCGACGACATCGATATCACGCGTCGAAACAACACCCTCATCATCAAGGCCCTGTCCGACGACGAATCGATCAGCAAGTACACGCCGACCGCCCAGCTGAAGGCGTCAGTCACGGAGACGCGCGTCTGGGAGGAGGAGCCGCCCCGCGCCGGCGGCCCGCAGTGGATGGACGACGAGGAGGAGGAGATCCCCTCCGAGCTCGTCGAGTTCGCCTGCTTCAAGGGCGACCGCGAGACCGTCCTCCAGAACTCCGCGCTCCAGTACCCCATGTTCCTCGTGCTCCGCGAGCTGGCGCAGCTCTCCGAGAAGGGGACGCTGACCGCCATCACCGAGGAGGACGACGAGCTCGAAGCGACGCGGATCGTCGAGGGTGAGCCGCGTCCCGCGAGCATCGAGGTCGTCGAGAGCCCGCAGGGGGCCGGCGACGGCGACGGCGGCGTCAACTGGCGCGACAACGAGTTCATCTCGGACTGAGCCCGACGCCACGACCTCGCTCGGCGTCAGTGGTCAGTCGACGGCGGGGTCGCACGACGGCCCGTCGCGTCGAATCCTCGTTTTAAGTCCGCGATCAGGTCGTCGATCCCTTCGATACCGACCGAAACGCGGAGGAGCGTGTCCGAAATCCCGAGCGCTTCTCGTTCCGCCGGTGAGAGCGGTTCGTGAGTCATCGCCGCCGGGAGCTCGATCAGACTCTCGACGCCACCGACCGAGACCGCGAGGGTGAACTCCGTCAACGCCTCGACGAACCGCTTCGCGTCGTCGATGGATCCGTCGAGTTCGAACGAGAGGATCCCGCCGAAGCCGGACATCTGTTCACGGGCGAGCTCGTGGTCCGGGTGGTTCGGCAAGCCGGGGTAGTACACGTCGGTCACCTCCGGCCGTTCGTCGAGGAACTCGGCGACGGCCATCGCGTTCGCCTCGTGTCTCTCCATGCGAGCGGCGAGCGTCTTCATGCCGCGTAACACGAGGTAACTGTCGAACGGGCCGCTGACAGCGCCCACGCCGACTTGCTGTAGGAACCGAATCTCCTCGGCCAGCGCGTCGTCGTCGGTGACAACCGCGCCGGCGATGGCGTCGGAATGCCCGTTGAGGTACTTCGTCGTGCTGTGCGCGACGACGTCGGCACCCAGTTCGAGCGGCCGCTGAAAGTACGGGCTCGCGAACGTGTTGTCCACGCCGAACATCACGTCTCGGTCCGCGACCAGTTCGGCGATGCCGGCGATGTCACACAGCGCGAGTTTGGGGTTCGTCGGCGACTCCATCCAGACGGCGGCGGTCTCTTCGCGGAGCGCGGCGGCCACGTTCTCCGTGTCCGTCGCGTCGACGTACGTGACGTCGACGTTGAGACGCGTCTGAAAGACGTCGTTGAGCATCCGGCGGGTACCGGCGTACAGGTCCTCGAAGGCGACGACGTGATCGCCGGGAGTCACACCGGCGAGCAGCGTGGTGAAAATCGCCGCGGTGCCCGAGGCGAAGGCGGCGCCGTGAGCGCCGCCTTCGAGCGCGGCCAGTCGCGTCTCCAGCGCGTGCCGGGTCGGGTTCGACAGCCGGCCGTAGACGAACTCGCCGGCGGCCGGGTCCACGTCCTCCAGTCGCATCTCGGTATCGAGGCCCGGCAGGGCGAACGTCGACGCCAGGTGAATCGGCGAGACGACGTCGCCCGCCTCGCTGCCGTTGCCGAACGGCTCCTCGCCTTCGGAAACGGTGAGCGTGTCAAACGTCGGCTCCGATCGGTCTTCCATACGCGGACTCCAACCCACCGTCGCTAATATCTTATCATTTTTCATTAATAATACCCATTCGCCGGATAACTCTCGGGGATATCGGCTCTCGATCGACGAATCGACGCGTCCGGTGCCCGTCAGTCGACGGTCGTCAACCCGGACCGTCGACAATTTAAGCGCTCCGGGCGTCTCCCCGCTAATGACCGACGACTGGGTGAGCCTCTTTTCGGGCGGGAAGGACTCCTCGTGGGCGCTGTACCGCGCCCTCGAGGAGGGACTCGACGTCTCGCGGCTCCTGACCGTCCACCCCGCGGGGGACTCGTACATGTACCACACGCCGGCGACGGAGCTCGCCGGTCTCGCGGCGGAGAGCGTCGGGATCGACCTCGTCGAGGTCTCGCCGGACGACTTCGGCGCGGACGACGTCGACGACGCGGGCGCGCAGGGCGACGCCGAACTGGAGCCGATGGAGGCCGCGCTCCGGGAGATCGCCGCCGCGGATGGCGTCGACCTCGCGGGCGTCACCGCGGGCGCGGTGGAGAGCGAGTACCAGACCAGCCGGATCCGAGGGATGTGCGACCGGCTCGGGATCGACCTGTTCGCGCCGCTGTGGGGCGAGGACCCGGTCGCGCTCGCGGAGGCGATGTTCGACGCCGGCTTCGAGATCCGAATCGTGCAGGTCGCCGCCTACGGGCTCGACGAGTCGTGGCTCGGACGGCGCTACGACGCCGACGCGCTGGCGGAGCTGCTCGATCTGCGCGAGGAGTACGGCGTCCACCCGCTGGGCGAGGGCGGCGAGTTCGAGACGTACGTCGTCGACGGCCCGCACATGGACTGCCGGATCGAGTTCGAGTGCGACCCGGTGTGGGAGGGCGACCGCGGTCACGTCGAGGTCCGGAACGCGCGGCTGGAGTGAGGACCCGTCGTACGGCCAGTCAGGGCCAGTTTCCGGCCTGATCGTACGCGTTCACGATTCGTGAGATCGCGACCACGTAGGCCGCCGTTCGGAGGTTCTTGACGTCGTTCGCCTCGTGGCTCTCGACCAGCCGGTCGAAGGCGTCGACGATCACGCGTTCGAGCTCCTCGTTGACGCGCTCCTCGGTCCAGCCGAACCGCTGGCGGTTCTGGACCCACTCGAAGTAGGAGACGGTGACGCCGCCGGCGTTCGCGAGGATGTCCGGGACGACCGTCACATCGCGCTCGGCGAGCACGTCATCCGCGTCGGGGGTGAGCGGACCGTTCGCGGCCTCGACGATCACGTCCGCGGAGACGTCGCGAGCGAGGGTCTCGTCGACCGCGTTCTCCAGCGCCGCCGGGACGAGGAGGTCGACGTCGAGCGTCAGCAGCTCGTCGTTCGTGACCGACGCGGCGCCGTCGTACCCCACTACGGACCCGGTCTCGTTCTTGTGCGCCTTGACGGCGCGGGGGTCGAACCCGTCGGGGTTGTGGACGCCGCCCGAGGAGTCGGAGACGGCCACCACGTCCCCGCCGAGGTCGTCGATGAGTGCGGCCGCGACCGACCCGGCGTTACCGTACCCCTGCACCGCGACCGTCGCGCCGGCGATGTCGCGGTCGAGCCAGTCGAACGCCTCGCGGGCGGACAGCGCGACCGACCGGCCGGTGGCCTCGACGCGGCCCTCGCTGCCGCCAGAGTCGAGCGCCTTGCCGGTGATGACGCCCGGCGCGGTCGTGTTCTCCAGCGTCTCGTAGGTGTCTTTGATCCAGTTCATCTCCCGCTGGCCGGTGTTGACGTCCGGCGCCGGGATGTCGCGGTCCTCGCCGATGAGCGGCCGGAGCTCCGCCGCGAACGAGCGCGTCAGCCGCTCCAGCTCGCTCTCCGAGTAGTCGCTCGGGTCGATCGCGATGCCGCCTTTGCCGCCGCCGTAGGGGATGTCGACGACCGCGCACTTGTACGCCATCCAGCCCGACAGCGCCTTCACCTCGTCGCGGGTGACGCCCGGGTGATAGCGGATCCCGCCCTTGTACGGGCCGCGGTCGCCGTTGAACTGCGACCGGTACGCGCGGAC
Source organism: Halorubrum sp. B53 (assembly GCF_059752395.1). Taxonomy (NCBI): domain Archaea; kingdom Methanobacteriati; phylum Methanobacteriota; class Halobacteria; order Halobacteriales; family Haloferacaceae; genus Halorubrum; species Halorubrum sp. B53. The sequence continues at coordinate 249,806 of NZ_MWTH01000006.1, forward strand.
CGTCTCCAGCGAGCCGTCGTCGAGCTCGAACGTCAGGTTGGTCTCGAGCACTCGCTCGGGGTTCTTCAACCGAGTGAGGACCCCCTCGTCTGCGTCGAGATGCGCCGCGGCGTCGTCGATCTGCTCGCGGAGACTCTCGAACGGATTGGTCTGATCTCCCATACCCGACTCTCCCGAGGGCCGGCTGTTAATTGTGACGAACCCCGCTCGCCGCGGGGTGAGAGCGAAGCGTCACGCGGCGGGAAGTCCGAGCGGGTCGCTACCGCGGATCGACCCCGGCCGCCGCGGCCCGCTCGACGATCCGCTCCGCCTGCGCGACGAGGGGGGCGTCGATCATCTCGCCGTCGACGCTGAACACCCCGCGGCCCTCCCGGTCGGCCTCGTCGCGGGCGTCGAGCACCCTGTCCGCCCACGCGATCTCGTCCGGGTCGGGCGTGAACGCCTCGTTGATGGGGTCGACCTGCGACGGATGGATCGCGAGCTTCCCGTCGTAGCCGAGCGTGAGCGCGAACGCCGTCTCCTCGCGGAGTCCCTCGGCGTCGGAGAAGTCAGTGTACACCGTATCGAGCGCGTCGACGCCGGCGGCGCTCGCGGCGAGGACGACGTGCTCGCGGGCGTACAGCACCTCGGTCCCCTCGTCGGTGCGCGTCGCGCCGAGGTCGGCCGCGAGGTCCTCGGCGCCGAAGACCAACGCATCGGTCGGGTCCGCGTCGGCGATCGCCTCGGCGGCGAGCACGCCGCCCGCCGTCTCGACCAAGGCGAACACCGCGGGGTCGAGGCCGCGGTCGGCGCACAGCCCGGCCGCGCGCTCGACGCGGTCGGCGCCCTCGACCTTCGGGAGCATGACCGCGTCGAGCCGAGGCGAGCGCTCGTCGTCGTCGGAGCCGTCGGTCGCTTCGGCCGTCCCACCCCCGATCAAGGCGTCGAGGTCGGCGGCGGGATCCGTCGCCGTGAGCCGGACGCACACCTCGGCGTCGGGGTCGAAGTCGGGATCGGCGAGCACGTCGTGAACGGCGGTGCGCGCCTCGTCTTTCCGGCCGGGCGCGACCGCGTCCTCGAGGTCGAAGCAGAGGACGTCGGCGCCCGTCGTCGGCGCCTTCCGCATGAGCTCCGGGCGGTCGCCGGGGGAGAACAGGAGGCTTCGTCGGGCCATGTCGGGGACTCCTCGCGACCGGTTATAAATAACCGGGGCGCCCGCGTCGGGGGCGACCCGATCGGGGACGCGCCCGGCGTCCGGAGCGGTACCGATTTGCCGCGCCGGGTCGACGGTCGGCCCATGACGGGACGCTACTACGAGGGGTTCGCGGTCGGCGAGACGATCGAGCACGCGAAGCGGCGGACGGTGAGCGAGGCCGACAACCAGCGCTTCTGCGACATGACGATGAACCAGCAGCCGCTCCATCTCGACGCCGACTTCGCCGAGGGGACGCAGTTCGGCGAGCGGCTCGTCAACGGGCTGTACACCATGTCGCTCGCGGTCGGCGTGTCGATCCCGGAGACGACGGACGGCACCATCGTCGCGAACCTCTCGTACGACAACGTCGAGCACCCGAACCCGGTGTTCCACGGCGACACGATCCGCGCGCGGTCGACCGTCACCGACAAGCGGGAGACGAGCGACGGGGAGCGGGGGATCGTCACGATGCACGTGGAGGCGTTCAAGCTGGTCGAGGACGGCGACGACGTCCTCGTCTGCGAGTTCGACCGGACCGCGCTCTCGAAGAAGCGACCGGACGGGGCCGAGAGCGGCGCGAACTGACCGCCGCGACGGCTACCCGCCGTCGATCGCGTCGCCTTCCGCCAGCAACAGCCCGAGGTACGACGTGCGGACCTGCTCGGCGCCGTCGAGGCCGAGCCGGTCGAGGGCGTCGAGGGCGTCGTCCCTGACCGCCTCGATCGCGGCCTCGTCGTCGACCGCCCGCTCGATCTCGACGAACTCGCCGAGCCCGGCGACCGTGTCGAGGGTCACGGTGAAGCCGTCGTACGCCCAGAACTCGCGCCGCTTCTCGACGGTCGCCGCCGGCTCGAAGCCGAGGCCGCTGAAGATGCCGGTCGCGGCCTCCGGGTCGGCCACCTCGGTCTCGTGTTCCGCGCGGGTCTTCGACCCCTCGTCGAGCAGGGGTCCTTTATACGTGATCTTGGTCGTCTCGGGGTCTGCCTCCCCGGATGCCCCGTCGCCCGGAGCGCCCGATCCGATCCCGTCCGGAAGCGGCGTCTCCCGTCGCAGCCGGAGCGCCTCGTCCGTCTCGGCGAAGTCGCGGTGGGGCGCGTCGTAGTAGACGTCGCGCTGGCGACGCGCGTCGACGCGCTCGGCGCCGGCCTCTCGGAGGCGAGCGCGAACCGCGTCGACGTCGGCCGGCACCTTGATCTCGACCTCGAACATACCCGGATTCCGCCGGGCGCGTTCTTAAGCGCCGCGGGACGCTGGCTCCCGAACGACGCGGCCGTCGCCGCGTCGAACCGTGCGCCTTAAGGGTGTAACAGGTGACGTTCAGGGTATGAGCGATCAGGAGCAAGCGGACGCGGCCGAGGACGCAGACGAGGCCGAGACCGAAGCCGAGACCGAGAGCGCCGGACTGGCGGACGGCGACTTCGTGCGGGTCGCGTACACGATCCGAACGGCCGACGACGGCCGGGTCATCGACACCACCGACGAAGAGGTCGCCGAAGAGGCCGAGATCGACACCGAGGAACACGAGTTCGAACCGCGCGTCATCGCGCTCGGCGCCGGCCACGTGTTCCCCGCCGTCGACGAGGCGTTCGTCGGCGCCGAGGTCGGCGACGAGGGCGTCGTCGACGTGCCGGCCGACGACGCCTTCGGCGCCTACGACCCCGACGAGGTCGAGACGGTCAAGGCCGACAAGATCCCCGAGGACAGCCGCTACCCCGGCGCCCAGGTCCAGATCGACAACCAGCAGGGCTACCTCGAGACGATCATCGGCGGCCGCGCCCGCGTCGACTTCAACCACCCGCTGGCCGGCGAGGACCTCGAGTACGAGTACGAGATTCTCGAGCTCATCGACGACCGCGAGCAGCAGGCCGCCGGCATGCTCGGGATGTACCTCCAGGAGGCGCCCGAGGTCCGCATCGAGACCGTCACCGAGGAGGAGGAGACGGTCACCGAGGACGACGACGGCGAGGAGACCGTCGAGACCGAGGAGGTCGAGAAGGACGTCCTCTACGTGACGGCCACGCAGGCGATGCAGATGAACCAGCAGTGGATGTTCCAGAAACAGCAGATCGCGCAGGACCTCATGGGCCGGCTCGACCTCGACCGCGTCGTGGTCGAGGAGGTCATCGAGGGCGGCGGCATGGGCGGTCTCGGCGGCATGATGGGCGGCATGGGCGGCGGCGGCGCCGGCGACATCGAGGACGCGCTCGAGGACGTCGACGTCGACGCCGACGAGATCGTCGACGAACTCGACGAGGAGTAGCTCTCCGCGCCGGCGTCTCGGACGGACGACGAACCGATCCCTTTTGAACGACGGTCGACCCACTCAGAGACATGAGCGCCGATCGGACGACGGAGAGCGACGCGGAGGGCGACTGAGCGATGGAGCTCGAACGTGCGCGCGACGACCTCGTCGTCGCTGCGAGCGCCGGCGCGACGACGATCGCGATCGCGGTGCTGTCCGGCGTCGCCGGCGTCGTCGAGGTGGGGACGCTGCCGACGCTCGTTCCGCTCGCGGTGTACGCCGCCTACCTCTTCTCCCGCAAGGGCGGCCCGTACGGGTCGCTCGACGAGCCGCGGAACTGGGCGGCCGCCGCGGCGCTCGCCGGCGCGGTCGTCGTCGTCGCGAGCGCGGCGCTGTGAGAGGGACCTCGACGCCGGACAGCCTCAGGCGATGTCCCGGCTCGTGTCGACCGAGACCGAGTCGGTGAGCTTCAGCTTGAGCGGCTCCTCTAACGCCGCGCCGCCGCGGAACTTGGGCACGATGAGCCGATTGGCGATCTCGGTACCGGTCACCGTGGTCCGGAGGTCGAAGACGACGTCCGCGACCTGCTCGGTGACGACGCGGTTCCGGTCCGGAACGTCCCCCTTGAGCGCGTGGAGCACCGCCAGCCCGTCGGCCTCGTGGACGTGGCGACGGAGCTCGCCGAGGAACTCGCCGTAGTTCGATCGGTCTTCGCTTTCCAGCGGCTCGACGGAGTCGACGACGACCGTTCCGCCGTCGGGCAGCTCCGCGGCCGCGTCCAACACCGTCGCGACCGGGTCGTCGCCCCCCGCGTCCCGGACGACCGTCTCGTCTTCCTCCCCGTCGGGCGTGAGGCTGTCCTCCACCGCGTCGACGGAGCGCACCGTCGTCAGGTACCGACACTCGCGGACCCGAGCGAACCGGTCGAGGATGAGCTCGGACTGGCTGGCGGGGTCCGCCTTCAGCACGACGACGCTGCCGCTCGGGATCCCCCCTCCGAACTCCCTGTCCAGCACCGAGATTCCGGTCGGGAGCGGCGCCATACGATCGCTGCCGGCTCCGGAGGTTTGGCTCTGTCGGTGCCCACCGAACGGCGAGCGGGCGGCGGGGTCGACGGTCACGCGATCCGCCATCGCCCGGCGCCGTACTCGCCGGCGAGTCGCCGCGCGAGGACATCGTACGCCGATCGAACGGCCGGGTCCGAGAGCGGCGCCGGCGCCGCGGTCGGGACCCGACCGAGTACGGGGCAGCCGAGCAGGTCGGCGACCGGCTCAGGGACCGACGACGCCCGAACGGCCACGACACCGAGGGGTGGACAGTCAAGCCGCCGCGCGATCGCGGCCGTCTTCGCGGCGTCGCGCAGGGCCGTTCGCCGGAGCGGCGTCACGAGGAGCGACCGGTCGGCCGCGCGGAGCGGCGCCGCCGCGTCCGGCGACGCGCCGGCCGGGCAGTCGAGGAACGTCGGGGCCTCGTCCGGGACCGCGTCTCCGAGGGCACCGAACGTCGCCTCGGGGGCGACGGAATCCGGTTCGTCCGGTGCGGCGAGCACGGTGGGCGCGGAGCGGTCGGGATCGACCGAGCCGCGACCGCGAACCGCCTCGACCACCGTTGTCGTCGAGGCCCGGTCCGAGTCGGCCGTCTCCGACGCCAGCCGAGCGAGGTTCGGGAGGTCCCAGTCGGCGTCGGCCGCGACCGCGGGCGCGCCCCGACGCGACAGCGCCCGCGCGAGCCCGAGGGCCGTGGTCGTCTTGCCGCTCCCGCCCTTGCCGCCGGCGACTGCGATCACGCGGCGAGCTGCGTCGCTATGGGTGAAAAATAACGGGACGGGAACCGGCGGTCGGAACGCGGCCGGTCAGTCTTGACAGCAGCCGCCGGCCTCGCCGCCGAAGTCGACCGCGAGGGGCTCCGAGATCGCCTCGTTCACCGTTTCGAGGGTGTCGGTCAGCTCGTCTTGCGCGTCGAGGAACTCCCGCATGACGGGCATCGAGTGGAGCTCGTCCTGTTTCGCCTGCACCTCTTGGAGCCCGGAGTTCGTCGCCTGCCCGGTCTCGCGGGCCTGCATGAACTCCGCGCGGAGCTGTTCGAACTCGTCGATCTTCGCCTGGACCTCCTCGTCGCGCTGCACCGCCTCGCGCGCCTCCTCGAAGCGCTCGTACTCGGGGGTTCGGGCGATCCGCTCGCCGAGCTCGCGACCGAGGTCCTCGATGGAGGTCTGTTCGACGCTCATGTTCCACCGTTGGCGCGGAGCGGTTTGAACCTGCCGGAGCCGGGGGTCCCGTGCCGCGAGCGGTCGCGGGGAGCGCCGGCAGTAGCCGCGCGGGAAGTGCCCTCTCGGGCCTCCGCGGGGAGCGCTCTCACGCCACCTGCGCTTCGACGAACGCGACGACGTCGGCGAGTTCGTCCTGTCCGATTCCGTGCCCGCCCGGGTAGCTGCCGCGGGTGACGTCGGCGCCGATCTCCTCGAAGCGATCGGCGGCCGCGGCCGAGCGCGACTCGGGGATCACGCGGTCGCCCGCTCCGGCACCGACGAGGACCGGCTTCCCCTCGATCCCGTCCGGGTCGACGTCGGCGTGCGCGTCCGCGAGGTACCCGTGGAGGGCGACGACCCACGCGTAGCGGTCAGGCTCCTCCAAGACGAGCGAGAGGCCCGTGATCGCGCCCTGACTGAAGCCGAGCAGTCCGATCCGGTCGGGGTCCAGCGCGTACGACTCGACCGCGGCATCGACGCTCTCGGCGACCAGATCGAGGCTGCGCCGGAAGTCGGCGGCGTCGGGCTGGCTCTCCTCTAACCCGCCCGCGGACAGGTCGAGTTCGTACCAGGTGTACCCGCCCTGCAGCGGGTCCGGCGCGCGGAGGCTGATCACGTGGAGGTCGTCGGGCAGGTGCCGCGCCACGGGCAGCAGGTCCTCCTCGTCGGCGCCGCGGCCGTGGAGGACGAAGACCGCGGGCGCGTTCTCGGGGTCGTCGTCGGGGGCGACGTGGACGTGGTCGAGCGGAATCTGGGGCATGTCTCCCCGGTTCGTCGGCTCCGGAGTTGTATCCGTCGGCCGCGGCAGCGCCGGGGTGGCGGTCGGAGCGGTCGGCGGCCGCGCTCGAGTCCGCTCGATCCCGAACGATCACGAGAATACCCGTCGAGCGCGCCGTTTAACCGTCCCCCCGCGTTACGCAGGTGCATGAGCGGCTCCACGGAGGGCGACCTCACCAAGACGGGGATGGCCCTGAAACACGACCGCGAGTGGGACTACGAGCTCGACCGGATCGTCGAGGCCATCGAGGAGCGCGACGCCTCCAAGGTCGGTCTCCAGTTCCCCGAGGGACTCAAGCGCCGCGGCCCGAAGGTCGCCGACGACCTCCGCGAGGTGGCCCCCGACGACGTCACCTTCATGCTGTCCGGGCAGCCCTGCTACGGCGCCTGCGACCTCGACACGTACCTGATGCGTCGGACGGACGTGTTCGTCCACTTCGGCCACACGCCGATGAAGGAGTCCGACAGCATCGTCTACGTCCCCCTCTTCTCGAACGTCGACCCGTTCCCGATCATGGAGGACGCGCTGGACGAGGAGCTCGACGACCCCGAGGAGAACCCCGACGTCGGGCTCGTCACCACGGCCCAGCACATGAACCGGTTCGAGGAGATGACCGACTGGTTAGAGGAGCGCGGCTACGAGGTTCACACCCGTCGCGGCGACGACCGGCTCACCAAAGAGGGGCAGGTGCTCGGCTGCAACTACGCCTCCGCGGACATCGACGCCGACCAGGTGCTGTACGTCGGCGGCGGGAAGTTCCACCCGGTCGGACTCGCGATGGAGCACCCGGAGAAGCGCGTGGTCATCGCCGACCCCGTCAACAACGCCGTCTCGGTCGCCGAACACGACCAGTTCCTCAAGCAGCGGTACGCCTCGGTCCACAAGGCGATGGGCGCCGAGAAGTGGGGCGTCATCTTCTGCACGAAGATCGGCCAGGGCCGGTGGGAGACGGCCCAGGAGATCGTCGACAACAACGAGAACGCCTACCTGATCACGATGGACGAGGTGACGCCGGACCGCCTGCGCAACTTCGACATGGACGCGTTCGTCAACACCGGCTGTCCCCGGATCACGACCGACGACGGCCCGCGGTTCCACAAGCCGATGCTGACGCCCGGCGAGTACGAGGCCGCGATCGGCGAGAAGCCGCTCGACTCGATCGAGTTCGACACCTTCCACGACACCTGGTAGCGCGGTCGGAGTCGTCGCGTGTCCGTTTCTATCTGACCGCCTCCTCTACGTAGTCGACCGCTTCGCCGGGCGATCCCACCGCTTCCAGGCCCGGCACGTCATGCGTGTCGATCCCCGCCACCGCCCGTCCGTGGGCGAGCGCCATTCCGATCTCCGAGAGCGTGCCGTGCGAGCCGTCGACCGCGATCGCGGCGTCGCCGTTCATCACCACCACGGCGTTGCGGGCGTGGCCCATTCCGGTCGCGATCGGCACCGTGACGTGCGGGTTCGCGTCCGACCGCCGATCGGTCGGCAAGATGCCGATGGTCTCGCCGCCGGCCTCCCGCGCGCCCCGACAGACCGCTTCCATCACGCCGCCGAGACCGCCACAGACGACCGTGTGGCCACGGTTCGCGAGCCGTTCGCCCAATTCCTCGGCGACCGCCGCCGTCTCGGGCGGAACCGAACTGCCGCCGATGACGCTGACGCGCATACCGCGGGACGCGGGACGGACGTATATAAATGAGCCGGCGGTCGTGTCGCGGCGTTGGTGAAACCCTTTTAAGTGCTGAGCGACTCCGGACTGTATGACGTACGATACCGTCGTGTTCGACAACGACGGTGTCCTCGTGGGCCGCACGCGCTTCGACGTGCTCCGGGATGCGACCCGGAACGCGTTCGAGGAGTGCGGCGTCGAGGAGCCCGATCCGGACGACGTAGAGCGCATGACCATCGGTGCGACCCCCGGCAGCGTGGGGACCGTCTGCCAGACGTACGACCTCGATCCGGGGTCGTTCTGGCGGACCCGCGACGACGTGGTCTCGAAGGCCCAACAGCAGGAGGCCCGCGAGGGGCGGAAGACCCCCTACGACGACCTCGACGAGCTCCAGAGCCTCGAGGTGGAGATGGGGATCGTCTCCTCGAACCAGCAGGCGACCGTGGACTTCCTCGTGAACCACTTCGACGGCTTCGAGCGGTTCGGCGCCGCGTACGGCCGCGAGCCCACGATCCACTCGCTCCAGCTCCGCAAGCCGAACCCCCACTACATCGAGCAGGCGCTCGGCGACCTCGACGCCGGCAACGCCCTGTTCGTCGGCGACAACGAGTCCGACGTCCGCGCGGCCGAGAACGCGGGCATCGACTCGGCGTTCATCCGCCGCCCCCACCGCCGCGACTGGGAGCTGAACGTCTGGCCGACCTGGGAGATCGACCGGCTCTCCGACCTGCACGACATCGTCGGGTAGGCGCGTCGCGGGAGGGGGACACCGGTTAACGCCCCCGCCCGCCGCCGCTCTCTCAAGGTTTAACTCCGATCGGGAGCTACGCCGCCACAGTGACGAACCCCCCGCCGTGGGCCGACATCTTCGGCCACGAGGAGCCGTACCCGGAGCAGGCCGACGGGATCGACGCCGCGGTCGACGCCGCCGAGGACGGCGGCTTCCTGGCCTTGGAGGGCGCGTGCGGGACCGGCAAGACGATGCTCGCGCTCACCGCCGGGCTCGACCGCGTCCGCGACCCCGACTCCGACTTCGAGCGCGTCCTCGTCCTCACGAGCGTCAAACAGCAGCTGCGCCAGTTCGAGACGGACCTGAACGCGATCAACGCGGACCTCCCCGACGGGTACGACCCGGTCTCGGGGCTCACGCTCGTCGGAAAGGCGGACGTCTGCCCGTACGCCCGCGAGAACCGGGGCGGGATCGACCGCGAGAACGTGTACGAGCGCTGCGAGGGGCTCCGCGAGCGCACCCGGAACCTCGTCGGCGACGGCGGCGCGACGACGACGTCGAACCTCGTGAGCGAGGCGCGGAGCCAGCAGGTCGGGCTGATGGACTCGGGAGGGAGCGCCGGCGGCGGGACCGCCGATGACGGCGCCGAGGCCGCCGACTACCTCTCCGTCGACGGCGAGCCCACTCCCTACCGCCCGGACACCGAGGAGTACGAGGGGACCGAGTTCTGCCCCTTCTACGCCGGCTTCCTCGACGACCTCCCGGAGGACGGCGACCCCGCGGAGGCGGTCCCGTTCGACGTGACCGAACTCGGCCACGTCGACCCGACGGATCTCGTCCGGCTCGCCGCCGGCCACGGCTCCTGCCCTCACTCGATCATGGGCGCGCTCGTCCCCGAAGTGGAGGTCGTGATCGGCAACTACTACCACGCGTTCGATCCGGTGACGACCGGCACGTTCACGGGCGCGCTGCTGGACGACGCGACGTTCGTCGTCTGCGACGAGGCGCACATGCTGGAGCCCCGCGTCCGGGACCTCGTGAGCGACGCGGTCGCCGACGCCAGCCTCCGCGACGCCGAGAACGAGCTCACCCGCGTCGTCCAGCCGCTCTCCTTCGAGACTGCGGGGGCGGAGTCGGACGACGCGGAGCTCGTGCGCGGCGAGCTGGCCGACGCGGACGTGACCGTCGACGAGATCGAGTCCGTCCGCGAGTTCTACGCCGACCTCCGCGGCGAGCTCGACCGCTGGGTGACCGAACGGCTCGACCGCGAGCGCCCCGACTGGCGGGCGTCGATGCGGGAGCTCGACGACGACGAGGTCGCGCTCCGCGACCCGGAGGAGCCGGCCGAAGACGAGATCACGGCGTGGGCGAAACGAGAGGGGTACGGCGATCGCGTCTGGGCCCGCGCGCAGCAGGTCGGCGCGGTGGTCAAGCGAGTGCTCGACTCGCTGGAGGAGGAGGACAAGAAACGGGCGGCGCCCGGGGTCGGGCGCACCCTCAACGCCTGGTACCGCGAGGACCACGAGGAGTTCTTCCGGGCGATCGACCTCGAACGGACGTGGGACGAGACGGCGCCGCCGGACTCGTGGCGGCGCGCGTACAACGCGAGCCTCGCGCTGTACAACTGCCTGCCGAGCGAGCCCATCGGCGACCGGCTCGCCGAGTTCGGCGGCGGCGTCCTCATGAGCGCGACGCTGGAGCCGATGGACGTGTTCCGCGAGGTGACCGGGCTCGACCACCTCGAGGAGCGGGGTCGCCCGGTCGTCGAACGGACGTACGGCCTCTCCTTCCCCGAAGAGAACCGCGCGAGCTTCGCGGTCGACGCGCCGAAGTTCACCCACCAGAACCGCGGCACGCAGGGCGAGGCGAACGACACCCGGATGGCGCACTTGGACTCGACCGCGGCGGTGGCGGCCCGCGAGGGGAACGTCCTCGTGGGCACGCCGAGCTACGCGGAGGCGACGTGGATGGCCGAGTCGCTCTCGGAGCGGCTCGACAAGCCCGTGCTGCTCGACGAGTCGTCGGGCGACCGCGCCACCGAGTCGCTGAAAGACGACTTCTTCGCCGGCGAGGGGAAGGTGCTCGTGACGAGCCTCCGCGGCACGCTCACCGAGGGCGTCGACTACCGCGGCGACCGACTGGCGGCCGCCGTCGTCTGCGGCGTCCCGATCATCAACACGGCGCGGCCCCGAACGCGAGCGGTCATCACCGCCTACGACCGCCGGTTCGAGTCCGGATTCGAGACGGCGCTCACGGTGCCGGCGGTGCGGAAGGCCCGGCAGGCGGTCGGCCGCGTCATCCGGGGGCCGGACGAGCGCGGGGTGCGCGTTTTGCTCGACGCACGGTACGCCCGCGAGTCGTGGAACAGCGTCCGCGAGTATCTTCCGGAGCACGAGCGCGAGGAGTACCAGCCGGTGAGCCCGGACATGCTCGACCTCGCGCTCGATCGGTTCGAGCGGAGCGCCGGCGGCGATTGACTCCGAACGGTTCCGACCGATCCCGACGGTAGGCTCCTCGATGACGCCGGATAACGGCACCTTTGACGCGGTATGGGGCGAATAACTAGGACGGACTAAGCCGTAGCTCCGGTCATGGAACCAGCAACGCGCGAAGCGAAGTACCACGTCGTCTGCCGGAACTGCTCCGTCGAGCGACTGTTCGAGTCCGACGCCGAGGCGACGGCCCTAGAGCGAGAACACGCCGAGGAGACCGATCACCGGATCGTCGTCGGCCGGGTTTGGTAGCTCACACCACGTTCGCGTCGATGTCGCGCGGGAAGTGCGTCAGCGTCTCGGTGCCCGACTCGGTGATCGCGACGGTGTCCGAGTGGCGGTACCCGTACTCGTCGGCGTAGAGCCCGGGCTCTATCGTATACACCTGCCCGGGCGCCATCACGGCGTCGTCGCCGTCGTAGCGCTCTCCCCAGCCGCGGTCGATGTACGGCGGCTCGTGGGCGCCGAGCCCGATGTTGTGACCGACGTGGTGTTGCGCGAGGTCGGCCACGCCCTGCTCCTCGAAGTACTCCCAGACGACCTCGTCGACTTCGGCCACCGGGACGCCCGGGCCAAGCGCGTCGATCGCGAGCGTCTGCGCCTCCAGCATGAGTTCGAAGTAGTGCGCCTGCTCGTCGGTGTAGTCGCCGACGAACATCGTCCGCTCCAGCTCGGAGCGGTAGCCGTCGACGTTCGCGGTCGCGCCCGTCACGAGGACGTCGCCCTCGGCGAGCCGCTCGTTCGGGGTGTGCCCGTGCGGCAGCGCGGTCTCCCGCCCGGAGATGTAGCCGGCGTGGACGGGGCCGTCGCCCCGCGTCCGGACGCTGTACGTGTCGCCCAACGTGTCCAGCATCGCCCGCGAGGCCTCCGTCGACGCGCGCTGGGAGACGGTCACCGGGTGCGCGCCGGGCTCGGTGAAGTCGGCGAGGTAGCGGTGCCCGAGGTTCGCCCACTTGGCCGATTCGCGGATCAGGTCGACCTCGGCGTCGGACTTCTCCCAGCGCATGCGGTCGACCCACGACTGCGTCTCGACGTCGACGAACTCGGAGAGTGCGGGGCCGTCGTACCCCATCACACCGGGGGCGCCGTCGGCGTCGGTCGCGACCCGGTCGACGTCGAGCCCGTCCAGCATATCGACGGCGACGCGGATCGGGTCGCCGCCGGGGTAGTCGAAGTAGCGATGGACCGCGTCGATCCGGGAGTTCGGCTCGACGCGCTCGACCTCCAGCCGGGGCACCGTGATCTCGACCCGGTCGGCCGTCACCGCGAGGACGACGGGGCGCTCGGTCTGGATGTGGTGGAAGCCGGTGAGGTACTCGATCGCGGTCGCGCCGAACCACGTCGCTGCGTCGGCGTCGGTCGCGGCGAGCCGGTCGCGGACCGCCGCGAGCCGGTCCTCGAACGCGGCGTCGGGGAGTCGTGTCGCCATGGCTCACGATCCGTGAACGGGCGAATAAGCGGTCGGGTAGCGGAACGGGCCTCAGTCGAAAAGACGGGCGCGTCGGGCCGGTCAGTTCTCGCGGCGGGCGAACGCGAGGTTGCCGGAGACGTTCTTGATGTACGCCTTGACGGTCTCGCCCTCCTGCGCGCCGGGGACGAAGACGGTGTACTCGCCGACCTCGGCGACGCCGTCGCCCTTGCGGCCGGTGCCGACGATCTCGAGCTCGTACGTCTTGCCCGACTCGATGGCCTCCTCCTGCCGCTGGGTGTTCGAGGTGTTCTGCTTCGCGACCGGTCGGAAGGCCCCGCACGCCTCACACCGGAGCATCGGCGTGCGGTTCTCGGTCTCCAGCCGGGTGTCGGGGAGGCCGCACTCCGAGCAGGTGACGTACGACTCGATGTACGAGTCGATCGCGGCCTGGAAGTCGCGCTCGCGGAAGTTGCCGCTGTAGCGGGCGCGGCCCGACTCGTACTGGCCGGCGGTCCCGAGCTCCTGCTGGATCTTCGAGTGGACGTGCTCGGGGTCGCGGCTCAGGGCGTCGGCGATCTCCGAGAGGTTCGTCAGTCGGGTGAACGCGCCGTCCTTCTGCGTCTCCGGGTCGGGCACCGACAGCCGCTCGTCGGAGCCGCCGAGGTCCGGTACCTCCTCCATCGCGCGGTCGAGGCTCGATTCGTAATCCATACGTGACGGAACGCCGGGGCGACGGAAATCGCTTCCGGGTTCGAGAGCGCCGCGGCGAGGTAGGGGGTCGAGGCGGGAGACGGAGCCGCCACTACGAGCGTGGCGTTCGGCCAGAAAATAGCGGGAGGTAGATTTGAACTACCGATCTCCGGGTTATGAGCCCGGCGGAATCTCCTGGCTATCCCATCCCGCTATCGTATCAAAACCCGTTGCGACTGTTAAGGGTTCTGATCCCGTCGCCCGTGTGCGATTCGACCACGCACGATTTATATACTCATCGCGGCGGAAGACGCCGCCGAACCCGGGTCCCGTCGCCGGGTCGACTCACTCCGTCCCGGCGTGTCGCTGTCGGAATCGTATCGCGAGGACCGCACCGAGCGCGAACGCGACCGGGAGGGCCGCGTCGGCGGGGTCCCCGGAGAGCGCACGACCGGCGGTCAGTCCCGCCATGAGGGCGAAACACAGCGCCAACAGCCCGGAGATGGGCCCCACGTATCCGCCGGTGACCGCCGATTGACCGGATCCGTCGCTCATACCCCACCGTCGAGGGCGCGCGGCTAAAACCCCGCGGCGCCGCGACGGCGGGGATCGGAGCGGCGGTGGTGGCCGTGTCGTCTTGCGCCGGCCGCAAACGCTTTTATCAATCATAAATAGTGATAAATTGATGCGAAAACCGCTACTGACGACGGACTTCTTGGACCGGGCGCGACGGCACTACGCCGACGAGGAGGCCGTCCTCGCGACCGACGGCACCCGGTACACCTACGCTGAGCTCGGCGAGCGCGCGGACCGGTTCTCCGCCGCCCTCCAATCCCGCGGGATCGAGAAGGGCGACCGCGTCGCGGTGTTGGACCCGAACACGCACTACCACTTGGAGGCCGCCTACGGCGCGATGCAGGTGGGCGCGGTCCACACCCCGCTGAACTACCGGCTCACGCCGGACGACTTCGCGTACATGCTCTCCGACGCCGGCGTCGACGCGATCTACGCCGACGCCGAGTACGCCGACCGGATCGAGACCGTCCGCGACGAGGTGCCGACGGAGACCTTCCTCACGAACGACGCCGACGCGGTCGCGGGCGAGTGGGAGTCGTTCGACGAGGCGCTCGCGGCCGCGGACCCCGACGCCTACGAGCGCCCGGAGATGGACGAGGACGAGGTGATCACGATCAACTACACCTCGGGGACGACCGGCGACCCGAAGGGGGTTTGCCGGACGCACCGCGCCGAGACGCTCCACGCGTACCTGATCTCGATCCACCAGGAAATCGCCGATGACGACGTCTACCTCTGGACGCTCCCGATGTTCCACGTCAACGGCTGGGGACACATCTACGCGATCACGGGCATGGGCGCCCGGCACATCTGCACTCGCGGGGTCGACGTCGCCGAGGCGTTCGAGCGGATCCGCGAGGAGGACGTCTCCTACTTCTGTGCGGCGCCGACCGTGCTCAACATGCTCGGCGATCACCACGCCGAACACGGGGGCGCGACGGCCGGCGACAACGACGTGCGGGTCGCGACCGCCGGCGCGGCCCCGCCGGAGGCGACGATCCGCACCGTCGAGGAGGAGTTCGGCTGGGACCTCAAACACGTGTACGGCGCGACCGAGACCGGGCCCCTGATCACCACCTCTGACGCGAAGCGACACTTCGACGCGGACTCGCCAGACCGGTTCGCGGTGAAGAAGACGCAGGGGATCGGCTACCTCGGGACCGACGTGCGCGTCGTCGACGAGGACGGCGAGGACGTGCCCCCGGACGGCGAGACGATCGGCGAGATCGTCGTCCGCGGCAACCAGGTGATGGACCGCTACTGGAACAAGCCCGAGGCCACCGAGCAGGCGTTCACCGAGCGCTTGGAGGGATACTACCACATGGGCGACCTGGCCGTCGTCGACGAGGACGGCTTCGTCTCGATCCAGGACCGCAAGAAGGACATCATCATCTCCGGCGGCGAGAACATCTCCTCGATCGAGTTGGAGGACACCCTCTTCGAGCACGACGTCGTCTCCGACGTGGCCGTCATCCCCGCACCCGACGAGCGGTGGGGCGAGACCCCCAAGGCGTTCGTCGTCCCGGAGAGCGGCGACCCCGACGACGCTGGCGCGACGTCCGAAGAGCTCAAGACGTTCGTGCGTGAGCGCGTCGCCGACTACAAGACGCCTGGCGAGGTGGAGTTCGTCGCCGAGCTCCCGACGACGGCGACGGGGAAGATCCAGAAGTACGAGCTGCGCGAGCGGGAGTGGGACGAGGAAGAGCGGATGGTCGGCGAGGGGTAGCGCCGAACGAAGCGGAAAGAGGCGGTCCGACCGCCCTCACTCCTCGTCGAGCAGGCTCTCGACGAGCTCCTCGGGGTCGAACAGGGTGAGGTCGTCGTATCCCTGTCCGGTACCTAAAAAGAGGATCGGCTTCCCGGTGACGTACGCCACCGAGATGGCGGCGCCGCCCGAGGAATCGGCGTCGGCCTTCGTCAGGATGGCGCCGTCGATCTCGGCGGCGTCGTTGAACTCCTTCGCGCGGTTCACGGCGTCCTGGCCCGCGACCGCCTCGTCGACGAACAGCGTCATGTCCGGGTCGACGACGCGGTCGATCTTCTCCAGTTGCGCCATCAGGTCGTCGCTCGTGTGGAGCCGGCCGGCCGTGTCGCCGAGCACGACGTCGACGTCGTTGGCGGCGGCGTACTCCACGCCGTCGTAGATGACGGCCGCGGGGTCGCCGCCCTGGTCGTGGGAGATGAGCTCCCGGTCGAGCCGGTCGGCATGCTCCGCGATCTGCTCGTTCGCGCCGGCCCGGTAGGTGTCACCGTTCGCGAGGACGGAGGAGTAGCCGCGGTCGGCGAGCCACTCGGAGAGCTTCGCGATGCTCGTCGTCTTCCCGACGCCGTTGACGCCGGTGAAGACGATGGTGACGGGCTTGTCGGCCTCGGCGATCCGCTCCTCGAAGTCGAACTGCCCGACGGCGATCACGTCGAGGAGGGCGTCGTGGAGCGCCGACTCGACGAGCTCGCCGGTCGTCTCGACCTGCTTGCGCGACTCCCCGAGCATCTTCTCGCGGACGGTGTCGAGGATCTGCTCGGCGACGCTCATCTCCACGTCGCTCTCGAGGAGGGCCATTTCGAGGTTCCACAGCGGCTCCTCTAAGTCCTCCTCCTCGATGATGATCCGGCCGGTCGCGAACGCCTTCGCGCGCTGGAAGGTGCTGGGTTCGTCGTCGGACCCGTCAGCGTCGTCGTCCGCGTCGCCGTCTCCCGCGTCAGTCGCGGCGGCGGACACCGCGGCGCCTTCCCCGGCGCTCTCCCCGACGTCGGCGGCTTCCGTGACGGCGCCGTCGCTCGCGGGCGTCTCGTCGGCGTCCGGCTCGTCGCCCTCGGCGGGCTCCTCGACGTCGGTGCTCTCCTCGACGTCCTTCCGGAACCCCGAGAGCTTGTCTTTCAGTCCGTCGAACACGGTCTACCTTACTCCTCGCCGCCTTCGCCCTGCTGCATCTGCTGCATCTGCTGTTGCTGCATCTGCTGTTGCATCTGCTGGGCCTGCTGTTCGAGCTCCTCGCTCTCGGACTCGAGCTCGTCGACCTCTT
Organism: Halorubrum sp. B53; assembly: GCF_059752395.1. NCBI lineage: Archaea > Methanobacteriati > Methanobacteriota > Halobacteria > Halobacteriales > Haloferacaceae > Halorubrum > Halorubrum sp. B53. Next base: position 266,836 of record NZ_MWTH01000006.1, read on the forward strand.
CTTCCGTCTCCTCGATGCGGTCGTCGAGCGCCTCCTGCTTGCGCCGGAGCACGTCGATGGCGTCGCCCTCGCTCTGCTCGGCGGAGTAGTTGCCGCCGAGCGAGACGATGATCTCGTCGATGTCCTGGACCTCGGCGCGGACGTAGGCGCCGCCGCCGAGCGGGACCTGCACTGTCGAGCCCGTGTCGAGGGTCTCGATGGCTTCGACCGCGTCGTCGATGTCGGACTGCTCCTCGCGGTAGTCGGCGATCTCTTCTTCGAGGGCCTCGATCTCCTCGTCGAGCGCCTGCAGTTCCTGGGAGAGCTGCTGGAGCTGCTGTTGTCCGCCGCCCATCATGCCGCGGACACCTCCTCGATCTCGATCTGGGTGCGCTTCCGGTTGTGCTGGCTCCCGACCGTGGTGTAGATGCGCTCGCGGGCGAGATCCTCGTTCTCGGCCTCGACCTCCTTCGTGAACGGCTGGAAGTCGCCTCGACTCTGGAACCGTCCACTCACCGTGTAGGTACTCATGTTCACCGATCCGGCAGGGACAGGGAAGTATCTTCCTAAAAGGCGAGGAACCGACTCCGAGTTCGGATCCGATTCGCTCGGGCCGGAGGGCCCGAATTCGGGGGGAAGGAGGGCAGCGTCAGGACCGGAGGAGGGCTGGCGTGTTCGCTGACGGACAGACAGGCAGACAGGCCGCGCTCGTCTCGCGGTCGGTCCGTGAGAGAGCGGGAGAACCGAGAGCCGAAGGGTCGGCGACGCCGGGAGTCAGTCGATGAAACCGAGCGTCTCCTCGATCCGGCCCAGCTCGGGACCGGTGGTGTCCTCGCCGACGACGTACCCCTCGTCGGTGGCCACGAGCCCGGAGCCGACGAGCGGCGCGCCGTAGTTGACCGTGCCGAGGTCGGCGCGCACGTCGAGCGCCTCCTCGACCGCCTGCAGTTCCGACTCGGTCGACTTGGGGTGACAGAGCACGCCCGTGTCGTTGGCGACCGCCGCCGTCCCGACCGTGCGGACGTCGCCGAGATCGCCGCGTTCCACGGGGACGCCGAGAGTATCCCTGATCGTCACGATCGACTCGCGCGGGAGATCCGGGTGGACGTAGGCGCCGTAGTCGTTCGCGAGGACGACGTTGCCGGCCGCATTGATCTCGCCGGGGAGCTCGCCCACCTCGCGGTCGGCGGCCTCGGCGATCCGCGTTTTCTCCCGTTCGGTCGCCCGCGCGGAAACGAGAATGCCGTTCTCGTTGCCCGTCGCGAGGGAGCCGACGGTGTTGGCGCCGCCGACCGTCGTGAGGAGGGGCTCCGCTCCCAGCTCCTCGCCGAGCGACTCGGCGAGCTCCTCGTCGACGTCCGGCCGGACCAACAGGAGGTCGTCGATCGCGCGGGCGAACACGCCCACGTACGACGAGCCGGTGAAGGTCGCCCGTAACACGTTACTCGGCGTACTCGGCTTCGACGACGGGCTCGCCGTCCTCGACGAACCGAGCCGCGCGGACGCGGATCTTGCTCGGCGGGTTCTCGCGCCCGTTCGCCCAGACGGCCTCGTTGACCGAGGTGTCGATGACGACGTCGTCCTCGTCGACGGAGAAGTGCTGCGCGAGGTGCTCGCGGACGATCCGCATCGCGAAGTCGGCGCGCTCCTGTACCGGCTTGTCGTTGGCGTCGCGGAGCGGGACGGTGACGACGCGCTCCTCGAAGTCGCTGGTGCTCATTTATTCGTCCAGGTCGTTCCGGCGCCAGTTGCGCCGCTTGGGGTTTCGCGTCACGTTCATGTCCGTCTTCATCATGACCCACGCGGGGACGCGGGTGTTCTGGCGCTCCGCCTTCGCCAGACGCTTCTTTTGAGCCTTCGATTTGTCTCCCATAGTAGCCCACAGTTTCCGCGGGGCGCATAAAACCCCTTCCATACCGTGCCGCTCGCGGCGTAGACGGATCGGACGCGGCCCGGTCGCGCCCGCTCAGAACGACCGCTCGGCGACGCCCGTATAGATGCGGTAACAGCGGTCGAGGACGTCGATCCCGACGCTCTCGGTATCGGTGTGCGCCTCGCCCGGCTCGGAAGCCCCGCAGACGAGGGGGTCGGTGCCCGCCTCGGCGAGCCAGCCCGCGTCGGTCGCGTGCGGCTTGACGACGTGTTCCGGCGCGTCAAGCCCCAGGTCGTCGTGGACGTCCCGGGCGACCGCGAGCGTCGCCTCCGCGAACGCGTCGTCGCCGCAGGCCATCGGCGGGAGGTCCTGCTCGATCTCCCACTCGACGCCCGGGACCGCCTCGGCGGCGCGGGCGAGGTCGGCGCGGTCGCCCGGCACCGTTCGCTCGTCGATCGTCACCTCGCAGCGCTCCGGGATCACGTTCCACGTCTCGCCGCCCTCGACGATCGTGACCGCGAGCGACCCGGCCACGGACTCGCCGAAGACGGTCGCCGCCGGGGCGTCGAGGTCGCGGACGACGTCGATCGCGTCGCTAGCGCGGTAGATCGCGTTCTCGCCGCGCTCGGGCTCGGAGGCGTGCGCCGCGGTCCCGTGCGCGACGAGCGTCGACGCCCGCCGGCCCTTATGCGCGACGACCACGTCGGTGACGCCCGGCTTCGAGTAGTCCGTCGACCCCTCGGCGACGACCGCGCGGTCGGGGGCGAACCCCGCCTCGATCGCGTGGCGCGCGCCGGTCCCGCCGACCTCCTCGCCGACGAACGAGGCGACCGCCAGCTCGCGGCCGACCGGTGGCTCGGCGTCCCGGAACGCGAGCATGCAGGCCGCCACCGCACCCTTCATGTCGGCCGCGCCGCGGCCGTAAATTCGGCCGTCGCGGCGCTCGACGACGTACTCGCCCGCGTTCCCCTCCCCGGCCGTCTGGCGCTCGGCCGGCGGGACCACGTCGTGGTGGCCGACGAAGGCGAGGGTGTCGGCGTCGGGATCGTCGGTTGAACCTTTATAAGCGATCACGTTACCGACCGCGTCGCGCTCGACCCGCGCGTCGGTCTCCGCGCGGAGCCACTCCTCGATCGCGTCGCCGGCGTCGGTCTCGTCCTCGTGGGAGGGGATGGCGACCAGCTCTTCGGTCAGATCCGCGAGTTCGTCCATGTGCGTGTCTGGGCGGTCACCGAATTAAATCGCGGTGGTGAGCAGACGGTACGGGTTCTCATCACGGGTCATCGTGGGGGCGGTCGGCGCGCGCCTGCGAGGCCGCCTCGCGGCCGAGCAGCGCGTGCGAGGGACGCCGCGAGCGATAAGGGCGACCGAAGGGAGCCCTAAGCGAGCGGCGAGGTTGGGGAGGCGTGAGGTGCGGGACGGGGAGGGACTCAAAGGGGCAGTCGCGAGGGCGAAGCACGGCGCAGCAAGTACCGCAGCGAGTGAGCGAAGCGAACGAGCGAGGAACGCAGCAAGCCGCGCGAGCCGTCGCGACTGGGGCTTTGGAGGTGTTTACCGTCCATCCGGCGTCGGAGTCTTATAAATAAGCGTCTAGTTCGCCACCACCACACACGTCCGAGCGCGCGTCATTAATACGTCTCCGAGCCCTTGTGACGAGTATATGTCCGATCAGCTCGAAACCGCGACGCTCGGCGGCGGGTGCTTCTGGTGTACCGAGGCGGCCCTCGAACAGCTCGCCGGCGTCGAGTCGGTCACCTCCGGCTACGCGGGCGGCCACGTCGACGATCCCACGTACAAACAGGTCTGCTCCGGCAACACCGGCCACGCCGAGGTCGTGCAGGTCGAGTTCGACCCGGATGTCATCGCCTACGACGAGGTGCTGGAGGCGTTCTTTGAGATCCACGACCCCACCCAGCTCAACCGCCAGGGGCCCGACGTGGGGAGCCAGTACCGGTCGATCGTCCTCTACCACGGCGAGGCCCAGCGCGAGGCCGCCGCGGCCTACATCGAGGCGCTCGACGAGGAGTACGACGACGACGTGGTGACGGAGCTGGAGCGACTGGAGACGTTCTACCGCGCCGAGGAACACCACCAGGACTACTTCGCGAAGAACCCGGACGACGCCTACTGCACCTTCCACGCCAAGCCGAAGATGGAGAAGGTGCGCGAGAAGTTCGAGGCGAAGGTCGCGAAGTAGGGCGTTAACGATTTTTCAGGACCTGTTAGGCCTCGAACTCGCTAATAATCAGGTGCTGCCAGCGATACGGTGACCACCTCCAAAGCCCCAGCCGCTCGCTTATAATCGCTAACTGACGGATCGCCGGCGAACACCTCCAAAGCCCCAGCCGCGAGGGGCGCGCACGCTCGCTGCGCTCCTCAGTCGGTCGCTTCGCTCCCTCCTTGCGGTGCTTGGCGTCGCCTCCGCGCCCCTCGCGGCTGCCCCTTTGAGTCCCACCCCGCACAGCACCCCCCTGCACAGCACCGCCCCGCACCTCACGCCTCCCCAGCCTCGTCGGTGGTCCTTCGCTTCGCTCCGGACCACCGACTCCCTCGCGCGGCGCTACTCGGCCGCAAGGCGGCCTCGCAGGCACGCGCCGACCGCCCCGTTTGTTTATAAGCAATAATCGCCCGCTCCGCCGCCGTTCCCGAAGACGTTCGCCCGGCAACCCTCCGCCGGAACGGTAGACCTTTGCCGCCGCCGGTGTGAGCGAGCGTATGGTCTCGCTGGGACTGGTGGTGGCGCGGTTCAACGACTCCGTCACGGAGCCGATGGCCGAGGCCGCCCGCGAGGCGGCCGCCGACCGCGACGCCGTCATCGTCGACGAAGTGAGCGTGCCGGGGGCGTACGACAGCCCGCTGGCCGCCGACCGGCTCGCGCGTCGCGACGACGTCGACGCCGTGGCGGTCGTCGGCGCCATCGTCACCGGCGACACCGACCACGACCACGTCATCGCGAGCGCGACCGCCGAACAGCTCACGCGCGTGAGCCTCGACCGCGACACCCCCGTCACGTTCGGCGTGAGCGGCCCCGGGATGTCCGGCGCGGAGGCGCGCGAGCGGATCGACAAGGGCGGGGAGGCGGCCGAGGCCGCGATCGACCTCGCGGAGGAGCTCGAATGAGCCCCGCACCCGACACACGGACCACACGACAATGAGTGACGCATACGACTTCTCAGAGCGGATCGGACGCGTAGAGCCCAGCGCGACGCTGGCGATATCGAACCTGGCGGCGGAGAAGGAGGCCGAGGGCGCCGACATCGTCGACCTCTCGGTCGGCGAGCCCGACTTCGACACGCCCGAGAACATCGTCGAGGCCGGCAAGGACGCCCTCGACGCGGGCCACACCGGGTACACCTCCTCGAACGGGATCCCCGAGCTGAAGGAGGCCATCGCGGCGAAGCTCCGCGGCACCGGCGTCGACGCCGACGCCGACGAGGTGATCGTCACCCCCGGCGGCAAGCAGGCGCTGTACGAGACGTTCCAAACGCTGATCGGCGAGGGCGACGAGGTCGTCCTCCTCGATCCGGCGTGGGTCTCCTACGAGGCGATGGCGAAGCTCGCCGGCGCGGACCTCTCCCGCGTCGACCTGTCGCCCCACGGGTTCCAGCTGGAGCCCGCCCTCGACGACCTCGCCGAGACGGTCTCGGACGACACCGAGCTGCTCGTCGTCAACTCCCCCTCGAACCCGACGGGCGCGGTGTTCTCCGAGACCGCGCTGGAGGGGGTCCGCGACCTCGCGGTCGAGCACGACATCGCCGTCATCTCCGACGAGATCTACGAGCGCATCGTCTACGACGCCGAGCACGTCTCGCTCGCGAGCCTCGACGGGATGGCCGACCGCACGGTCACGATCAACGGCTTCTCGAAGGCGTTCTCGATGACCGGCTGGCGGCTCGGCTACCTCCACGCGACCGAGGAGTTCGTCGGGCAGGCCGGGAAGCTCCACTCGCACTCCGTCTCCTGCGCGGTCAACTTCGTCCAGCACGCGGGCGTCGAGGCGCTGGAGAACACCGACGAGTCCGTCGAGGAGATGCGGCGGGCGTTCGCCGACCGCCGCGACCTCCTCGTCGACCTGTTCGACGAGCACGGGGTCGACGTCGACGTCGGCGACGGCGCCTTCTACATGATGCTCCCCGTCGACGACGACGACCAGGCGTGGTGCGAGGCCGCCATCGAGGAGGCGTCCGTCGCGTGCGTCCCGGGCAGCGCGTTCAACGCCCCCGGCCACGCTCGGATCTCCTACGCCGCGAGCGAGGAGCGCCTGCGCGAGGCCGTCGACCGGCTCGTCTCGAACGACCTCTTATAAACGCGGGCGGTTTCGCGGCCGGTCTTTCGGCCGAGTTGGCAGCCCATCTCTCGACCGATCGACGGTCCCGCTCCAGTCGTGAGCGCGGATCCGCCGATAGCGGGAATCTGCGGTGCGTTTTTATCGCTGTTCCGCGAAGTTTCAACTGGGTGGTACGATGTATGATCAGATACTGTACCCGACGGACGGGAGCACCGGGTCGGAAGCGGCGGCAGCGCACGTGGCGGCACTCGCGTCGGCGTTCGACGCGACCGTCCACGTCCTGCACGTCATCGACATCCGCGGGGGCGGGCTCGGCCTGAGTGGGGCCTTCCTCGAGGAGGAGGGCCAAGCGATGAGCGGGCGGTCGCCCGACGAGGGGTACATCGGGAGGCACGAGGAGGGCCCCGACCCGGACGAGATCGAGGACGAGCTCACCGCGCAGGCGGAGGAGCTCGTCGAGGCCTCGGCCGGATCGCTCGACGGGATCGACCTGACGACCGCCGTCGAGATGGGGACGCCGCACTCGGAGATCCTCCGATACGCCGACGAGAACGACATCGACCTCGTGGTGATGGGGACCCACGGTCGGACCGGCGTCGAGCGTTACCTGCTCGGCAGCGTCACTGAGAAGGTGGTGCGGCTCGCGGACCCGCCGGTGGTGACGGTCCGCGTCGACGAGGGCGAGTGACGCTGCAAGCCGACGGAGCCCGGCGCTCCCCTCGAAACCGCGGAGGGGGCGCCGACCGCAGCTCATTTTCGCGACGCGGTCCAACCGACGGGCATGGACGAGTCCCTGCGCGAGGAGCTGCTCGAACGCGTCAACAGCCGCACTGCGACGATCGGGGCGTCAGTCCCCGACACGGTCACCATCGACGGCGCCGAGCTCGACCTCTCCGAGTTCATCGTCGAGACGCGCGCCATCGAGACGGTCCCGCCCGCGGTGGACCGGAAGCTGGCGTCGGTGAAAGCGACCCTCCGCGAGGAGCGCCGGCGGCGACTGGACAGGCTTGAGGGGGCTGTGGACGCGGGCGAGGCAGGCAACGGCGGCGCGAGCCAAACGGGCGACGCGAACCGCGCGGCGGTCCCCGACGCCCTCGACCGCGAGGCCGCCGAGCGACTCGCCGACGAGATCATCGGCATCGACCGCGCGCTGAACGCCTTGGAAACCATCCGGCACCCCGACTTCGCCGACGAGCACCGATCCGCCACGCTCGACGGGCACGAGCGCTGGCTGGCGTTCGTCGATGAGGTGCAGTGAGCCGCGGCACGGTCCGCGGTGTGGTGAGGATCGAGGGGCGCTCGGTACGGGCCCGATGCGACGTTCCGAAACCCTTACTCCCGGTCCGAGACACCTCGACGTATGAGCGATACGTCCGAGTCGACGGGTGACGCGGGTGCGGACGAGGCGGGCGACGCCGACGCGTCCGCCGGATCCGACGCCGCCACCGTCGACGCCGAGGAAGTCCGTCACGTCGCCGACTTGGCCCGGGTGCGCCTCGCCGACGACGAGGTCGATGAGTTCGCCGACCAGTTCGGCGACATCCTCGACTACTTCGAGGCCCTCGACGAGGTTCCCGAGACCGAGCGCGAGGAGGAGCTCGTCAACGTGATGCGCCCCGACGAGGTCGAGTCGGGACTCACCCAGGCGGAGGCGCTGTCGAACGCCGAGGAGACGGAGGACGGCTACTTCGTCGGGCCGAAGGTGTCGTAGATGGCGGCCGACCACAACGCCTTCATCACGGAGGCGACGATCGAGGGCGACGCCGACGCCGAGGGCCCCCTCGCGGGGGCGACGGTCGCGGTCAAGGACAACATCTCCACCGAGGGGATCCGGACGACCTGCGGCTCCGAGATGCTCGCCGACTACGTCCCGCCCTACTCCGCGACGGTCGTCGATCGGCTCACGGAGGCGGGCGCGACGGTCGTCGGGAAAGCGAACATGGACGAGTTCGGGATGGGGACGACGACGGAGACCTCGGCGTTCGGGCCGACTCGGAACCCGGTCGACCCCGAGCGCGTCCCGGGCGGTTCCTCCGGCGGCTCGGCGGCCGCGGTCGCCGCGGGCGAGGCCGACCTCGCGCTCGGCTCGGACACGGGCGGGTCGGTGCGCTGTCCGGCGGCGTTCTGCGGCGTCGTCGGCATCAAGCCGACGTACGGGCTCGTCTCGCGGTACGGCCTCGTCGCGTACGCGAACTCCTTAGAGCAGATCGGGCCGATCGCGGAAACCGTCGAGGAGGCGGCCGCCGCGCTCGACGCCATCGCGGGCCCGGACCCGCACGACGGGACCACCCGCGACCTGAGCGAGGTCGAGGGCGCCGACCCCGACGCGAGCTACGCCGCGGCCGCCGACGGCGACGTCGACGGGCTCACCGTCGGGATCCCGACGGAGCTGTTCGACGGCGCCGACGAGCGCGTCGTCGAGACGGTCGAGGCCGCGATCGCGGACCTGGAGGATCAGGGGGCGGAGACGACGGAGATCTCGCTGCCGTCGGTCGAGCACGCGGTGCAGGCGTACTACGTGATCGCCATGGCGGAGGCCTCCTCGAACCTCGCGCGGTTCGACGGCGTCCGGTACGGGAACCGCGCCGAGTCGGACGGCAACTGGAACGAGTCGTTCGCGGAGACGCGCGAGGAGGGGTTCGGCGCGGAGGTCAAACGCCGGATCCTGCTCGGGACGTACGCGCTCTCGGCTGGCTACCACGACAAGTACTACGAGAAGGCGCAGGACGCCCGCGCGTGGGTCCGGCAGGACTTCGAGGCGGCGTTCGCGGACGTCGACGTGATCGCGTCGCCGACGATGCCGGTGCTCCCCTTCGAGCTCGGCGAGAGCCTCGACGACCCGCTCCGGATGTACCTCGCGGACGCGAACACGACCCCGGTCAACCTCGCGAACCTCCCGGCGATCTCGGTGCCCGCCGGCGAGGCCGAGGGGCTCCCGGTCGGGCTCCAGCTCGTCGGGCCGAAGTTCGGCGAGGAGAGGGTGATCCGCGCAGCGAGCGCCGTCGAAGACGCCAGCTGAGGGCCGTTTCCGCTCGTTTTTAATCCGCGTAAAACCGCCTTGAGCGTCTCGGCCGGTTATGTGCCTCGCACCCCTCGTCCCGAGCGCACCATGACCGAAACCGAATCGACGGCGACGGACGCGTTCGATCGCGACGCCGTTCGCTCCGCCAGTCGGGTCGCCATCGCGGCGCTCGCGCTGGTGGGTGTGTTGTACCTGTTCACGCTCCTACCGGGCGTCGATCGCCTGGTCCCGCTGACGCCGGTCACCTTCGCCGCGGTCGCCAGCGCGGTGGTGACGGCCGCGGTCGTGGCCCTCCTCCTGTTCGCCGCGCCGAAGGTCGCCTCGCTGACGCGCGCCGCCCTCCACCGGACCGACGCCGCGGCGCACGTGGAGCGCGTCGTCGAGAACGCCGGCGCGATGGCCTACTGGCTCGTCGTGCTCGCGGCCGTGCTGGTCGCCCACCGCGGGCTCGCCGGCGCGGTCGTCCCCCTGATCGGCGGCTTCGCGTGGGCGTACGACGCCGCGTTCCTGATCGCGGCGTTCGTCCCGCTCGTCTTCGTCGTGGCGCGGCTGACCGTGACCGTCGACCCGCTCTCGGAGCTCGTCGCCGATCGCGTGACGGGCGCCGAATCGACGGGAGACTCGGGCACCGACGCCGACGCGGCCGAGTCCGAGACGCCCGCGACCGACGGCGAGTCCGGTGGGTCCAGCGAGTCCGGCGAGTCAGCCCCCGGGATCGATGCCGCCGACTCCCAGGGCCACTCGATCGAGGAGCGATGGGGCGTCGACGACGAGTTCGGGGAGACGGCCGATAGCGGCTCGGACGACGAGTCGTCGAGCTCCTGAGGCGGACTGGGGTGGCCCCTCGAATCGGGCCGAACGGCCAAACTGCCCAGAACCGCTCTATTCCGGGCGAACCGGTCGGTAAGACCGCCGGCTCCCTCCCGGGTCGCGATCCGGAACGTCCATACCCGCCCCGGTGAACGGAGACGTATGGCGCTGACCGACGAGGAGCGGAACCGGCTCGCCGACATCGTTCGCCTCCAGCCGACGAAGAACGGCGAGCTGCAGGACGCGTGGGAGCTCGACAGCGGCAGCGAGGTGCACCAGTACCTGCAGAACCACCTCAAGGAGTACTACTACCGCGACGACGACAGCCTGATCCGGTCGACGGCCGAGGCGAACGACCTCGTCGACGTCGAGCCCGGGATCGAGGCCGACGCGGTCGCGAAGGGCGGCGCGCCCGACACGATCCGCGTCTCGGAGCTGGTGGCGCAGGTGTTCGAGGTGGTGGCCGGGCCGGACGAGCGGTCGCAGTCGGTCGTCAGCGTGCTCAACGCCGTCCGCGAGGCGTTCGACGTCGACCCCGAGGTCGACGAGGTGCGGCGCGCGCTCCGGACCCTCGAACGCAAGAACGTCGTCGAGGTCGTCTACCGGACCGTCCCGACGTTCAAGCTCGCCGTCGAACGCGACGAGATCACGGTCGAAGTGAGCGAATAACCGTTTGTCTGCGGTTTACATTTATAAACAGTCGACGGTGGACGAGTCATACACGTCTCCAAAGCCCCAGCCGCTCGTTTATAAATAATTGATTCTGGACCGACGGAGAACACCTCCAAAGCCCCAGCCGCGAGGCGCTTCGCGCCTCTGGCAGCCGGCGGCGGAGCCGCCGGCGACTGCCCCTTTGAGTCCCGCCCCGCACAGCACCGCACCTCACGCCTCCCCAGCCTCGCCGCGGCCGCCGCCGGCGGCCGCGGGCTCCCTCGTGCGGTCTGCTCGCGCCCTATCGGGCGCTCGCAGGCGCACGCCACCGTATTCCATTTATAAATAGTCGTAGCCAGCCGCTGTCACATCCCCATGTCGGCGGCGGCGTCGGGGACCGGGAGGTCGCGGACGGCGACGCCGAGCAGCTCCGCGGCGTGGTCCAGCGCCATGTCGAACCCGTAGTACCGCTCCAGCTCGTCGCCGGTCGGCCCCGGTCGGACCTTCAGCATCGCGTAGCCGTCGACGTTCTGGGCGACCGTGGCCTCGGCGCCGTCGGCGGAGAACGTGAGCAACCGTTCGCCGCCCGCCTCCTCGTAGCGCGCGGCGATCCCGTTCGCTTCCGCTCCGGTGGACTCGGCCTCGGTCCCTTCCGAGTCGCCCTCCCCGTCGGCCGTCGTGTCGCTCATACATCGGATACGGGCCGGCCCCTGTCGTATCTGTCGGTCGGTGAGGTCGGCGTCCCGGGGGAGCGGGGCCGCGATCTACCGCGGGTCCCAGCCGTGGAACTCGCTGCCGGCCTCCAGCTCGAGGTCGAAGGCCTCGATCATCCCGCCGAGGCCGGCGTACCCCTGCGCGAGCGCGGCGATCCCGACGACCGTCTCGTCGTCGTAGCGGGCGGCGATCTCGTCGTGGACGACGGCGTCGACCTCACGACGGACGATCGCGGTCGCGTACTCGACCAGCGTCGTCTCGTCGTCGTCGAGGGCGGACAGGTCCCCGGTGCCGATCCCCGCGATGACCGCGTCGTCGATCCCGACGCCGCGGGCGATGTTGACGTGCTGGTGCCACTCGTAGCGGTTCCGCGTCTCGCTCGCGGCGGCGAGGATCACGAGCTCGCGGTCGCGGTCGGAGAGGCCGCTGTCGGTCCACAGCGAGCCGAGGAACGAGCGCAGCCCGGCGAGCACCTCGGGGTTGTTGCCGAGGGACCGGTAGACGTGGAGGGGCTTCCCCTGCAGCGACGACTCCAGCAGCTCCTCGTACTCCTCGGGCACGTCCGACGCGTCGACGTATGGAACGCGGGCCATGCGTGGGGCTCGTCGCCGGTTGCCATAGCTGTGGGTGTCGCGGACGGCCCCGCCGGATCGTTCCGGGATGGTAAGGTTAAGGGACGCGACGCGCCTATCGCGTGTAATGAGTACCGAGGTGTCCCGACGACGGGCGTGGCTTATCGCCGCGCGGCCGCAGACGCTGCCCGCGGCGGCCGCGCCGGTGATCGTCGGCGTCGGCCTCGCGCTCCGGACGGGCGCGTTCGCCCCGCTGCCGGCGCTCGCCGCGTTCGTCGGGGCGGCGCTGATCCAGGTCGGCACCAACTTCGCGAACGACTACTACGACGCGATCCAAGGGGCCGACACGGACGACCGCGAGGGGTTCACCCGCGTCGTCGCCAGCGGCCTCATCGAGCCGGCCGAGGTGAAGCGGGCGATGTGGCTGACGTTCGCGGCCGCGATCCTCGTGGGCACCTACCTCGTCTACGTCGGCGGCGTCCCGATCCTCCTTATCGGGCTCGCGTCCGTCGCCGCGGGAATCGCCTACACCGGCGGGCCGTACCCCCTCGGCTACCACGGGCTCGGCGACCTGTTCGTCTTCGTCTTCTTCGGCGTGATCGCCGTCACCGGGACCTACTACGTGCAGGCGGCCGCCCTGGTCGGCGAGGCGTTCCCGCTGTGGCTCCCCGCGGGGACCGTCACCCTCGCGGCCGTCGTCGCCAGCCTCCCGATCGCCGCGCTCTCGACGAACATCCTCGTCGTCAACAACGTCCGCGACCTCGAAGAGGACGCGGCGACCGGGAAGCGCACCCTCGCGGTCCGGTTCGGCTACGGGTTCTCCCGCGCGCAGTACGTCGGTCTACTCGCGCTCGCCTACCTCGCCCCCTTCTGGTTCCTCGCCCGCGGAGACGGCCTCGCGGTGCTTTCCCCGCTCGTCACGCTCCCGCTCGCGGTCGCCGTCGCGCGCACCGTGCTGACCGAGACGTCGGGCGACGCGCTCAACCCCGCGCTGGAATCGACCGGCAAGCTCCTCGCGGCGTACGCGGTCGCGTTCGCCGTCGGCCTCGCGCTGTGAGGATGCGGCTCCGCCCCTTCTCCGTCGGTCTGACGGCGCCGCTCGCGACCGCCCGCGGCGAGATCACTGAGCGAGAGGGGATCCTCGTGGAGGTCGGCCCGGACGACGACGGAGCCTCAGCCACCGGGGTCGGCGAGGCCACCCCGCTCCCCGGCTGGACCGAATCGCGGTCAGCGTGCGAGTCGGCCCTGCGCGGGGTTCGGGACGAGGACGGGTGCCTCGTCGACGGCGCGCTCGACCGCCTCGACCGCGAGACGCCCGCCGCGCGCCACGGACTCGCGCTCGCGCTCGCTGACGCCGCGGCGCGCGGGGAAGGACTCTCGCTCGCCGAGCGTCTCGCGGCCGAGCGCGACCTCCCGACGCCGGCGGAGTCGGCCCCGGTCAACGCGACGGTCGGCGACGCAGACCCCGAAACGACCGCCGCCGCGGCGGCGCGGGCCGTCGACGCCGGATTCGACTGTTTAAAAATAAAAGTCGGCGCCCGCTCGCTCGACGCCGACGTCGAACGACTCCGCGCGGTCCGCGACGCGGTCGGCAGCGAGGTCGCGCTCCGAGCCGACGCGAACGGGGCATGGAACCCGTCGACCGCGCGCGAGGCGCTCGACCGGCTCGCGCCGCTGGACCTCGCCTACGTCGAGCAGCCGCTCCCCGCGGACGACCTCGACGGCGCGGCGGCCCTCCGGGACCGGCGAAACGACCCGACCGACGCCAGTGGGGATCCCACACTCCCGATCGCGCTCGACGAGTCGCTGTCGCGCTACGGTCTCGACGCCCTCCTCGACGCCGACGCGGCCGACGTCGTCGTCCTGAAGCCGATGGCGCTCGGGGGACCGGACCGCGCGCTGGCGGCCGCCTCGGCAGCGCGAGCGGCGGGCGTCGAGCCCGTGATCACCACCACGATCGACGCCGTCGTCGCGCGGACCGCCGCGGTCCACGTCGCGGCCGCGATCCCCGACGTCGCCCCCTGCGGACTCGCCACGGCCGCGCTGCTCGACGACGACCTCGCCCCGGACCCGTGTCCGGTCGCGGACGGGGCGATATCGGTGCCGGACGGTCCCGGACTCGCCGGCGACGCGTTCGACGGGCTCTTGTAAGCAACGGGGCCGATTCGCCGTCGGATCGACTACCGCTGGACGACCTCGACCGTTCCCTCCATGTCCCGCGTCTGGTGGGGCGTGCAGACGTACTCGTAGGTCCCCGCCGTCTCGAACTCGTGCTCGAAGGCGTGCCCCTCCGCGGCGGCGAGGCCGGACTCGAAGGCGCCGCCCCTGTCGACGACGTTGTGGCTGCCGCCCACGCCGGTCCACTCCCAGGCGACCGTGGTCCCGACGTCCACCCGGATAGCCGCGGGCGCGAAGGAGAAGCCGCCGTCCGCGCCGACCGCGACCGCGACGGTCTCCTCGCCGGTTCGGTCGACCGTCTCCGTCTCGCCGCCGTCGTCGCCCGGGATGAGCACACCGGCACAGCCCGCGATCCCGGCGAGCGAGGCGGCACCGGCGACCGAGAGCAGCTGACGTCGCGTTCGCGCGTTCATGCCGGAACGACGGTCCGGACGGTATAAAACGATCCGAGGGCGGCGGAGGTGGGCGAGCGAGCGTGACGGACGAGGGCGACGACCGAGCGCGACGAGCGAGTCGACGAGGGAAAGGGGCTTGTACGGCCGCGACCGAACTGAGCGGTATGAGCGAGTGGACAGACGCGATCGTCGGCGAGCGCATGACCGTCGACAACCAGTTCACGGACCGAGTATCGGCCTCGCGGTTCTCCAGCCAGGAGTGGGGCCTGATCATGACGGCGACGGAGTTCGAGATCGAGAACCCCGCCGACCCCGACGAGGCCCGCCTCGTCGCCGACACCTCCAGCCTCCCGGCGATCATGCCGGAGCTCGAGAACGTCCGGTCACAGGTCGCCGCGATGGGCGGCGCGGGAGGGCAGGGCGACGGCGGTAGCTCCGGCGGCGGGCTCGTCGACTCGATCAAGGGCGCGCTCGGACTCGGCGGCGGCGACGACGGCGGCGTCGACGACGAGGAGCTCGAAGCCGCCGAGCGCCTCGTTCAGGAGTACGCGGACGAACTGCAGGCGCACCTCGAGGACAACGGTCGCTGGGAACAGGTCAGGCTCGCGTATCGGGAATAAACGGTCGGACGCGGTCGACGGTCCCCCGGTCGCTAATCCATGTCGCCGCCGTGGAAGAGCGTCAGCTCCTCGGCCTCGTAGATGCTTATCAGCTCGCTGACGATCTCGTCGTACTCCTCGTCTTCGACGCGGAGCGAGTCGAGCCGCTCGACCGTCTCCTCGTCGAGGTGGATCTGAGGCATACGCGCAGATTCGTCGGCTATGTTATAAAAAGCCTCGGTGGATTTCGCCGACGGAAGATCCAACCCCCGACTCACTCCTGGCGATGTCGCCTCGGTTGACCGTCCGGCCCCGCGATTTCGTTCGCGTCGTCCGCGAGGTGGCGCCGGGCCATCCGTTCTATGTCCGCTTCGGTGAGGCCGTCGCTCGGAAGCAGCAGGCGACCGTTGAGGCGGACAATCGAGTCGGCCTGATCGAGGATCGTGACGAGCCTTGAGCAGTCGAGAACGGGACCGTCCGTCCGCGTTGTTCCGACCAGTTCGCTCAGGGGATCAAACTCCTCGAACAGCTGTTTCTGCTCCTGTCCGAGCCGAACCGACAGCGAGAGGACGGACCCGCGTTCGACGTGATGTGAGATCGGTGACTCTGATCGCACCAGGTTCATCTGCGTCGCCAACGCGGCGTTCGAAGCCAGCGAGACGCCGGGGTCCCCGACGAGGCGAATCCGATTCTCGTCGGCGAGATCGGAGAGCCAAACGCTCGCGCTCGTCGACGCCCCCATCGCCAGCAGGGCCACGGCCGACCTGAGCCTCGTGGACGACAACGATTCCCCGGCAACGATCGACCCCACGCCGCCGTTTTCGACGACTCTGAGGCCTTCCCGCACGTCGTCGGTCCCCTCGAAGATCGCCAGCGCCGGCGCGTCCTCGAGGTCGTCGAGCGCCACCGTCCCGTCGGTCGCGACGACGCCCCCGTCTCCGACCGGAAGCCCGCAGTACGCCACGTCGACGACGGGGTCGGAGAGCGCCGTCGCGACGGTGTCCGCGTCCGGTCGATCGAGGACCTCCCACTCGCCGACGCCTTCGGGGACCGCCGGCTCTGCGAGGGCGCGCCGAACCGCGTCGGCGCGCGCCGCCGAGTCGACCATCGCGACGACGCGGATCTCGCCGCGAGCGGTGGTCTCTCGCGAGAGTCGGTTCTCGTAGCCCGCGGGCGTCAACACCGACGTGCCCGCGGGGAGCGGGTCGTCGTCGGGGTCGGGGGACCCGTCCGACGGAGCGAACCACGGCGACGTCGCGAGCGCAGCCGGCGCCGCCGGGTCCGCTGGCTCCGCCGCGCCGCGCACCCGCACCGGCGCCAGCACGTGCGCGAGGTGGGGAAGCAGCTCGGCGCCGGCGGGATCCGGTCGGAGCACCGCCTCGGTCGGCCAGTCGGGGGCGTAGGGAGCGACCGTCGCCGGGTCGACTTCGAGGTACTCCATCAGCCGCTCGCTCATCGAGCGGTCTGCGAGCTTCGGGGGGTAGAAGGGGAGCTCCGGGCCGACCCGCTCGTACTCGTACCGGTCCGAGGGGACGTACCCCTCGGTCCGGGCGAGCGTGTCGAGGAAGAACCACGTCCGGAGCAGCTCCTCGGCGCGCGCCTCGAGCGCGGCCCCCTCGGTCGGCAGCGACTCGACGTAGCCGTTGTCGAGCCGTATCGCGGGCGCGTCGCCGACGGTCATCCCCGCGCCGAGGTAGTACGAGAGCGTCGAGAGCCGATAGACGTCCGCGTACTCGGGTCGGACGACCACCTCGACGCCGGTGTCGGGCCGAGTCAGCGGGCTCGGGACGTCGAGCTCGTCGCCGCGCTCGATCAGCGGCGGGTAGCCGCGGAGCGTCGGCCACGAGCGCTCGGGGGAGAACTCCTTGATCGACGAGCCGAGCACAGAGACCGCCTCGGCCAGCGCGGCCGGGTCGTCGGGGACCGTGATCGTCGCCTCCGGTCTGGTGTGGAGCGACCGTGCGCCGACCGTGACGGTCGCCGGCCGGTCGAACTCGATGTCGACCGCCCCGCCGTCGTTCATGCCGGTCGTCGAGACCGCCACGTCGGGCGCGCGAACCAGCGCCTTGGTCACGCCGGTGACGTCGAAACAGTACGACCCCCGGGGGAGCTCCGTCGGCTCGCTGAGCTGCGCGACGAACTCGCCGTCGATTCTGCGGACACTCACCACAGAGTAGTCGGGGACCGAGATCGACTCCGCCTCGAAGCTGACCGCCTCGTCGACCGGAAAGGGGAACAGCTCCGGAAGCGCGGGCCGCGGTTCGGGTTCGCGGTCCAGCACGAGCCGGAGTTCTTCGCCCTCCAGCGCGTCGCGGACGCGGAGGGTCTCGCCGTCGACCTCGAAGCCCACTCGCCCGCCGAACGACTCGTCTCTCACTGTCGTTTGATGCATCTCCAACAGTTATGAGGGTGTCGGAAAATCTCGCCTTTCGGAGTCTCTCTCCCGTTACAACCGGATTTTTCACCGTCTCGTGGTAACAGCTGTGACGGCACAGTCTTAACAGCTTCCGGACGCGACACGACGGTATGGACGAGGCCGCGGCGTCCGGACGTGACGAGACCGTGGCGTCCGCCCTCGCCGAGGCGTTCCCGGGGCGGAGCGTCGGCCGGCTCGCCGACGTGGGACCGTCGTGGAACGGCGCCAACGAGACCGTCGGCGTCGTCTTCGCCGACGGCGGCCGGGCGTTCTGTAAGGTGGCGGTCGACGCCGACGGCACCCGGATCGCCCGCGAGCTGGCGGTGCTGCGGTACGTGGCGGCCGAGCGACCCGTCGCCGTCCCGGCGGTGCTCGCCGCCGACCCCGACGGCGACCCGCCGTATCTCGTCACGGGACCCGCTCCCGGCCGCGAGCTCCTCGGCGTGTGGGAGGAGCTCGGCGGTGAGCCGGGCGGAGACGGGGACGCCCGACGGGAGGCGCTCCTCCGCCGCGTCGGCGCGACGCTCGCGACCCTCCACGCCGAGCGGTTCGAGACGCACGGCGACATCGTCGGGAGCGACGCGCCAGGTGAGCTCGACCTCGACCGCGCGCCGTGGCCCGACGTGCTCTTGAAAACCGTCGAGCGCACCCGCGAGATCGGCACCTCCGGGCGGCTCGCCGACCACTACGACGCCGTCGTCGACTGCGTGGAGGCGAACCGCGACCGCCTCCGCGACGCTCCCGCCGCGCTCCTCCACGGCGACGTCGCGATGCCGAACCTGTTCGTCCGCGAGGGAGACGGACCGGAGGGTGTGGCCCCGATCGACTGGGAGCTCGCCCACGTCGGCGACCCCGCCCGCGACCTCGTCCGGGCGGAGGACCAGCTCCTCAACGGGTTCGACGAGCGCGGCCCGGAGCGGTACGCGGCGGCGCTGTACGCGGGGTACCGCGAGCGCGCCGGCGGGCTCCCGGAGGGGTTCGCGGCCCGCCGTCCGATATACGAGGTCGTCCGGATGCTCGGCCGCTCGGGGTTCATCGACCAGTGGACGACCTACCTCGACGAGCCGCTGGCCGACCTCGTCGACAGGGCGGAGGCGGAGATGGCGGCGCGGTTGGAGGCGGTCTGAGAGGCGCGGTCGGAGGCGGTCTGAGAGGCGCGGTCGGTTTCCGGGGGACGCCCGTCAGCGGTTCCACGCCGCGTCGTCGGGGTCGATCCGCCTGTCGCCCGGCTCCAGCGCGTCGACCTCCTCGAGGACGGAGGGGTCGATATCGGCGTCGGCGGCCCGGAGGTTCTCGGCGACGTGGTCGCCCGTCGCCTTCGGGATCGGCGTCACGCCGCGGGCGAGCGCCCACCCGAGCGCGAGGACCGCCGGCGAGAGATCGTTGCGCTCGGCGACGCCTTTGAACTCGTCGTCGTCGAACAGGTCCCCGCGCGCCAGCGGCGAGTAGCCGACGAGCCGGTGGTCGAACTCCTCGGCGAGCTCGCGGAGCTCGCTCTGTTGAAAGCGCGGGTGGCACTCCACCTGGTGAGCGGCGATCGGCGCGTCGAGCGTCTCGCGGGCCTCGCGGAGCAGCTCGGGCGTGAAGTTCGAGACGCCGACGTGGTCGGTGAGCCCCGCGTCGCGAAGCTCGTCGAAGACCGGGAGCGTCGCGGCGGCGTCGTACGCCCGGATCGGCCAGTGGACGTACAGCAGGTCGACGCGGTCGAGTCCGAGCCGGTCGAGGCTCTCGCGGGCCGTCTCGCGGACGTCCTCGGGCGCGAGGTTCTCCGGGTGGACCTTCGTGGCGACGACGACGTCGTCGCGGTCGACGTCGGCGGCGGCGATCCCCTCGCCGACCGCCGCCTCGTTGTCGTACATCTGCGCGGTGTCGACGTGGCGGTAGCCGGCCTCCAAGGCGGCGGTCACCGTGGCGGCGCACTCCGCGGGGTCGTCGAGGCCGGAGGTGCCGAGTCCGAGCGGCAGTTCCAGTGGCGGCATGCCGCCCGATTCCGCCCCCGAATTTAAAAGGGCGCGCTCACCGGAACGGATCGCGGGGTTCCGCCCGCATACTGCGGGAAGCCCCGGCAACGGGCGCGTGTCCGGTGTTTTTCATCGGCTTGGAAACCGCTCGGCGTTATATCACCGGTGGCTGACATACGTTCCCTCATGACCAACGGGATCCACGTCGAATTAGCGATGTCGGCCTGCGACGGCTGTCCCGTGGCCGCGCTCTCGTCGAGCACCCCGGTGGAGGAGATGCGAGTCGACTCGGGAGAGGACCGCGTCGAGTTCGTCGCCGCCGACCCGCCCGCCGACCCGCCGACGGGCCTCGATCTCGTCGAGTTCGGCGGCCGGGCGCACGGGCGCTACGAGATCGCCTGCGAACGCCCCGACGCCGACGAGATCCGCGGGATAACCGACGCGGCCACCGACGGCGGCGTGGCCGTTTGGCCGCCGGGCGGCGACGCGGTCGTCGAAGCGGCGCCGGACGCCGAGTCGGAGACCGACGGCCCCGGTCCCTCGCCAGCGACCGAGGGCGAGGGTGTGTGCGCGGGGTGTACGTGCGGCGGGCTCCCGGCGGCGTTCGCGAACTTCCCGGTCTCGCCGCGGCGGACCGAGATGGTCGACGGCGAGATCCAGGTCTCGTTCGTCCTGAGCGGCCACGAGGAGCTGCGGGCGATCGTCGACGAGTGCGAGGCGTCCGGGCTCGACGTGGAGCTCCGTCGGCTCTGCGTCGACCGCGGCAGCAGCGACGAGGACGACTGCTGTCCCGATGTGGTCCCCGTCGACCTCGCCGGCATGACGGACCGCCAGGTCGAGATCGCGAGGGTCGCCGCCGAGAAGGGATACTTCGAGGCCGGCGGCGCCTCGGCCGCCGACGTCGCGGCCGAGTTCGACCTCGCGAAGTCGACCGTCTCCGAACATCTCCGCGCGGTGACGACTTCGCTCTTTTCGCAGCTGTTCGGGAACGGAGACCGTATTTAAACCCCCGAACAGTTCGCCGGCAGGTACCCGGGCGGTTCGACCGTACTGATCAGTAGCGGGGTCGAACCGATCGCTTCGGCTCCGACCGCCCATGACCCAGTGGACACAGCTCGGACCGCGGGAACGCGAGCTTCTCGCCGTCCTGCGGCGCGCCGACGACACCCTCGCGGCCCGCGACCTACACGACGCGGTCACGCGCCGCGGCGACGACGTCGCGTACACGACGGTGAAGCGGACCGTCGACCGCCTCGTCGAAAAGGGGCTCGTCGAACGGGAGACCGAGTCCCACCGCGGGGCGACCCGGCACCGCTACCGGTTCGACGCCGAGGCCGCCCGACGACGACTGATCCCGGAGTTCGTCGCCGAACTCCGCGCCGTTCTCGGCGATCGAGCGATCGAGCGGATCGCGGTCCGAACAGCGCGTGACGACGACATCGACGAACGCTCATGACACGACACACTCAGCAGCCGGCGAACGAGGAGGAACCAGACGAACAGCAGAACGAATCGCCGGACGGGTTCGATTCGCTGCTCCCCGGACTCCGCCGACGGGACTTCATGAAGGCCGGGGCCGCGGTCGGCGGCCTCAGCGGGCTCGCCGGCTGTACCAGCCTGCTCAGCGACGAGGGCGACGGGACTGTCTCGGCCGCCCCCGGTCACTCGGTCCCGCCGGGCGAGATGGACGAGTACTACGCGTTCCTCGGCGGCGGTCAGTCCGGCGACGTCCGCGTCGTCGGGCTCCCGTCCATGCGCGAGCTCATCCGTATCCCGGTGTTCCAGCGGGACAGCGGGCGCGGCTACGGGCACGACGACGAGAGCCGCGAGATGCTCGAGGAGGCCGGCGGCTACACCTGGGGCGACACGCACCACCCGCGGATCAGCCAGACCGACGGCGACTACGACGGCCGGTTCGCGTACGTCAACGACAAGGCGAACGGCCGGATGGCCCGGATCGACCTGACGTATTTCGAGACCGACGCCATCGTCGACATCCCGAACCAGCAGGGGACGCACGGGTCCTGCGCGCAGCTGCCCGACACGGACCTCATCTTCGGCGTCGGCGAGTTCCGCACGCCGATCCCCAACGACGGGACGGGCGACTTACACGACCCCGACGAGTACGGCGCCGTCCTCGCCGCGATCGAACCCGAGTCGATGAACGTCGAGTGGGAGGTCCTCGTCGACGGCAACATGGACAACGGGGACGGGAGCAAGGAGGGGCGGTACTTCTTCACCACGGGCTACAACAGCGAGGGCGCCGTCACCGAGAAGGGGATGACCCGGTCGGACCGCGACAACGTCAAAGCGTTCGACATCCCGCGGATCGAGGCGGCCGTCGAGGCGGGCGACTACGAGATGATAAACGAGGTCCCCGTCGTGGACGGCCGAAAGGACAGCCCGCTCAACCAGGGCGACGACCCGGTCGTCCACTACATCCCGACGCCGAAGAGCCCGCACGGGATCAGCGTCACGCCGGATAACAAGTACGCGATCGCGAGCGGGAAGCTCGACCCGACCGCGTCGGTCATCCAGATCGACAAGATCGACGAGGTCGACGATCCGACCGACGCCATCGTCGGCCAGCCGAAGCTCGGGCTCGGTCCGCTCCACACCGCCTACGACGGCCGCGGGCACGCGTACACGTCGCTGTTCATCGATTCGCAGGTTGTCAAGTGGGACATCGAGAAGGCCGTCGAGGCCGATGCACGGTCCGAGAGCCCCGTCATCGAGAAGATCGACGTCCACTACAACCCCGGTCACCTGATCGCCTCGGAGTCGTACACGGAGGACCCGGCCGGCGACTGGCTCATCTCGCTCAACAAGCTGTCGAAAGACCGGTTCCTGCCGGTCGGCCCGCAGCACCCCGAGAACGACCAGCTGATCTACATCGGCGACGACGAGGCCGGGATGGAACACGTGAAGGACTCGCCCGCACACGCGGAGCCGCACGACGCGTCGATCTGTCACCGCTCGAAGCTCGACCCCGCGAAGACGTACGACCCCGACGACCTCGAACTCGAGTACACCGACGAGGGCGAGGAGTCGATGGAGCGGGTCGCCGACGACCGCGTCGAGATCGAGATGTACTCGACGCGGAACCACTACGGGTTCCAGGAGATGACCGTCACGGAGGGCGACACCGTCGAGATGCAGGTGACGAACATCGAGACGACGAGCGACATGCTCCACTCGGTGGCGATCCCCGACCACGACGTCCACATGCGCGTCGCCCCGCAGGAGACGCGGAAGGTGACGTTCACCGCCGACGAGCCGGGCGTCTACTGGGTCTACTGCGCGCACTTCTGCAGCGCGCTGCACCTGGAGATGCGCTCGCGGCTCATCGTCGAGCCGGAGGAATAACGCCATGTCATCGTCGCTCACGCGGTTGACCGAGATCCGACGCGCGCTGCCGTTAGCTGCCGCGGTGCTGCTCGTCGGCGCGCTGCTGGTCCCGATGTGGCGGATCACGCTCACGGCGCCGCAGTATCCCGGCCAGGAGCTGCTCATCGAGCTGTACGCGTATCCGCGTCTGGGCGGCGACTTCGCCGAGGTACAGGGGCTCAACAAGTACGCCGGGTTCCACTACCCCGACCCGGTGTACATCGAGCCGAACTACGACGTCAGCGAGGCGGCGATAGACGTCCCCGAGTGGCTGCTCGGTCCGGTCGTGTTCGCGGGGCTCGCCTTCACCGGCGCCTTCGTCGCGTTCGCGCCGACGGTCCGCAAGCTCAAAGCCGGACTCACCGCGCAGCTCGTCGGGACGATCGCCGTCTTCGTCGGCATGTTCGCGTTCATCCAGTACCGGCTCTACCAGGCCGGTCACTCGCTGGACCCGAACGCGCCGCTCCGCGGCATCGAATCGTTCACGCCGCCGCTTCTGGGCCCCTACGCGGTGGCCAACATCAGCGGCTTCGCGTGGTTCGGACCGGGCGGCTACATGACCCTCATCGCGGTCGCGCTGCTCGCCGTCGCGTACCTCGCGCGGGACCTCGACGCGACGGTCGACGAGCTCCCGGAACTGGCCCGCGCGTTCCCCGGAGCGATCCGCGACCGCGACGAGGAACCGAGCGATGAGTCCGAGCGGGACCGAGACGCCGACCGGAACCCGGAGATCGGTGGTGGCGACCATGTCAGGTGACCGGTTCGGCCTGTCGGTCGGCCGGCTCGAAACCGGCTTCCTCGTGGCCGCCTGCGTCGTCGCCGTGATCGCGCTCGCGCTCCCGCTCGCCGCGGGTGCGACCGGGGCGCCCGGCAGCGCGGCCGCCGCCGCCGACGGATACACGAACGCCGTCGGAGCCGGAATCCCGGCGAACGACTCCAGCGCCTCCGGTCTCGACGTCGCGACAGACGTCGCGGCGACCGAGGTGACCGCGCCCGAGCGCGACGGGACCGCCGCCGTCGGCGGCGAGTCGTTCGCGTCGGCGCAGGCGGCGGTCGACGCCGCTGATCCGGGCGACACCGTCGTCCTCGACGGCCGGTTCGAGGAGCGCGTGAACGCGAGCGTCGACGACCTCGAGATCGTCGCGAGCGAGGACGGCGCCGTGATCGACGGCGGCGGCGAGGGGCGCGTGCTCACGCTGAGCGGCGACAACGTCACCGTCTCCGGCGTCTGGATCCGCGGCTCGGGCAGCGACCTCGACACCGAGGACGCCGGGGTGTTCGTCGCCGGCGCGGACGCCCGGATCGAGACGGTCCGGATCACCGACACGGCCTACGGGATCTGGGTTGACGGGGTCGACGACGCCGTGATCGAAGACGTGCGTATCGACGGCCGCGAGGACGTCTACCCGGTGACCGACCGCGGGAACGGGATCCACCTGTTCGAGACGAGCGGGACCGTCGTCCGCGACAGCGAGATCACGGCCACTCGGGACGGGATCTACTTCTCGTGGGCGACGGACGTCCTCGCCGAGAACAACACGATTCGACACACCCGGTACGGCGTCCACTACATGTACTCGGACGACAACCGCCTCGTCGACAACGTCGCCGCCGACAACGGCGTCGGCTACGCCCTCATGGTGAGCGAGGGGCTGACGGTCCGGAACAACACCGCCCTGCGGAGCGAGGGCACCAGCGGCCACGGCATCCTCGCGAAGGACATCGAGGAGTCGACGATAGCCGGGAATCACCTCGTCGCCAACCGCGACGGGCTGTACATCTACAACGCACAGGACAACCGGATCCTCGACAACCTGTTGTACCGCAACGCGATCGGGATCCACAGCTCCGCCGGCAGCGAGAACGAGGTCGTCGCGGGCAACAGCCTCGTCCGCAACGACCGTGCGGTCCAGACGCCGCGAACCACGCTCGTGGAGTGGAACGACACCGACCGCGGCAACTACTGGTCGGGCGCCCGCGTCGCCGACCGCGACGGCGACGGGATAAGCGAGATCCGCCACCGCCCCGTCGGACTCGTCGAGAACATCGTCGCCGAGCGGCCGCAGGCGGCGGTGTTCGCGAACAGCCCGGCGTTCGAGGCGGTGCGGCTCGCCGAGAGCTCGTTCCCCGTCATCGAGGCGCCCGGCGTCGTCGACCGCCGCCCGCTCACCGAGCCGAACCACGACTGGCGCGCCTACGAACCGACCGAGACGGGGGAGACGGACGCGGACCGAGAGACCGACACGGAGGCCACATCATGAGAATCGACGCGAGCGACGTTCGGAAGGCGTACGGAGACGTGACCGCCCTCGACGGGCTCTCGCTCTCGATCCCGAGCGGGTCGACGTTCGGGATCCTGGGCACCAACGGGGCCGGGAAATCGACCCTGTTCCGACTGCTCGTGGGTCACGACCGCCCGGACGCGGGGACGGTCTCCGTCGGCGGGTCCGACGTGACCGAGGACGGGCGACGGATCCGCGAGCGCGTCGGCTACCTCCCCGAACACGTCGGATTCCCCGACGGGCTCACCGGGCGGGAGGTGCTCGCCGTCCACTCGGCGATCCGCGGGCTCCCGGGGGACGGACGGGTCGCTCGCGCCGTCGAGCGCGTCGGGCTGACCCCGGACGAGGCCGACCGCCGCGTCTCGGGCTACTCGAACGGGATGCAACGTCGACTCGGTCTGGCGACGGTGCTGCTTCCGGACCCCGACGTTCTGATACTGGACGAGCCGACCGCGGGGCTCGACCCCCGCGGCGTCGACGAGTTCCACGTCATCGTCGAGGAGATCACCGCCGAGACGGACGCGACGGTGGTCTTCTGCTCGCACGTTCTCCCCGAGGTCGAGCGGCTCTGTGACCGCGCGGCAGTGCTCCACGACGGTCGAGTGCGCGCGTCCGGCTCCATCGAGGAGCTCGCGGCCGACATCGGAGAATCGGGCGACGAGCCGACGGGCGAGCGCCGCGGTCAGCGCGGGCTCCGAGCGGTCTTCCGAGCGGCGGTCGCCGACGAGCAGGCGGGGGATTCGCGGGCCGACCGCGGGGAGGTGACGTCATGACCGAGACGGACTCCGCGGAGACGCGTTCGGACGCTCTCCACCCGGACGCGGCGGTGTTCAGCGCGGGGGACGAGGAGCCGACCGACGACGGCGAGACGCCCCCGTCTCCGTCGGCGACCTCCGGGGTGACCGAAAACCCGACCGTCGAGGGCGTTCGGGGCGCGCTCCGTCACGTCTTCGTCGTCGCCGTGACCGAGTACCGGCTCGCCGTCCGGAGCCGCTGGGCGCTCGCGCTGACCGGCCTGTTCGTCGTCTTCGGCGGGATGATGCTGACGTTCAGCGGCTCGGCGGTCGGGCCGGAGGGCGCCGAGCGCGTCGTGGCGTCCCTGACGAGCCTCGCCGCGTACCTGATCCCGCTCGCGGCGCTCGCGCTCGGGTACGACGCCGTCGTCGGCCGCGAGGACGAGGGATGGCTCGCGGTGATGTTCTCGCTGCCCGTCCGGCGCAGCGAGGTCGTCGCCGGGACGTACCTCGGTCGGCTGACGGTGCTCGCGGGCGCGACGGTGCTCGGGTTCGGGTTCAGCGGCGTGCTGATCGTCCGCGAGTTCGGGCTCGGCGAGTGGCCGTCCTTCCTCGGGTTCCTCGTCGGCGCCGTCGGCGCCGGCGCCGCGTTCCTGGCGATCGCGGTGCTGTTGTCGACCGTCGCCCGCGAGAAGACGCACGCGCTCGGCGCGGCCCTGCTCGTGTGGGTCTGGTTCGTCCTGGTCCACGACCTGATCGCGCTCGGCGTCGTCGCCGCGTTCGAGCTCCCCGACGCCGTCCTCTCCGCGCTCGTCTTCTCGAACCCGGTGAGCGCGTTCCGCGTGCTCGTGTTGAGCGGGCTCGGGACCACCGCTGGCGGCGGGTTCACCGCCGTCCTCGCCGGCAGCGGCCTCTCGACGGCGTCCCTCGCTGCCGCGTTGGCCGCGTGGTGTGTCGCCCCGATCGCCGTCGCGGCGCGACTCGTCCGCCGGCGTCGGCTCTGACCTCCGGCCCACACTCCACCGCCCGCCAGTTCTCCACCGCTCTCCCGCACTCCACCGCTCTCCCGTTCTCCACCGTCCCCTGTACTCCAATCCGAACCGACACCGAGCGAATCGCCAGCGACGCGCGTCGGCTCGGCGGGTATCGCGAGCGACGGGAGGCGCGCGACGGCGGAACCGAACACGTTCGGGATAACTGACGGGCCCGTCGGGCGCGGATACCCGGACATGACACCGGAGACGTCGGTCCTCGAAGAGACGGACGCGCCGACCGACCGCCAAGTCGAGACGCTCGACGTGGCCGATCTCGGCCCGCCGGAGCCGCTCCGGCAGACGCTCGAACTGCTCGCGGACCTGCCGGACGAAACCGTCCTCGTGCAACACAACGACCGGGCTCCGCAGTTCCTGTTCCCGAAGCTCGCGGACCGCGGCTACGCGCACGACACGGTCGAGACCGACGACGGCGTCGTCACGGCAATCTGGGCCGCGGCGGACGACTGATTCGCGTCCTCGGCGCCGAGCGCGGGCCCGCTGCCGTCGTTTATATACACCGAGCCGAACAGTTCGGTCCACTCCTCCGCAGTCCGGGAATATGCGCCGAAGGTATTCCCCCTACTCCCCTACGCCGAAGCGCATGACCCGACGCACACTCGACCGGAGAACCTTCGTTCGAACGACCGCGGCGCTCGGCGCGGCCACCGCGCTCGCCGGCTGTGGCGGGAGCGGAGACGGCGGCGACGGCGGGAGCGGAGACGGCGGTGGCCAGCAGTTCCTCTCGGAGGAGCCGGACTACGACGGCTGGTTCGACGACGCCAACAACTACGAGCAGACGGTCGACATGACCGGCTCCGACTCCGTGACCGTCGACGTCGGCGCCGGCGAGGGGCTGGCGTTCGGTCCGGCGGCGGTCGCGGTGTCGTCCGGGACGACGGTCACGTGGGAGTGGACCGGCGAGGGCGGCCAGCACAACGTGTCCGGGTCCGACGGCGACTTCGAGAGCGAGACCATCGGCGAGGAGGGGCACACCTTCGAGCACACCTTCGAGGAGTCCGGGATCCACACCTACGTGTGCACCCCCCACGAAGCGGTCGGGATGAAGGGCGCCGTCTACGTCGAGTGACGCCGCGACGATCGATTTGGATCCCGACCCGCCCCGACCACCGACCGCAGCGGACTGACGACTGACATCACCACCGACCCACACAGATGCCCCAAGCACGCCTCCTCGTCGACCTGCCCGACGGACCGTGGATAGCCGACGTCTCGCGCGAGTTCCCCGACGCGGGGTTCCGCGTGCTCGCCGCGGTCCCCGGCGAGAGCGCCGGCTTCGCCCTGGTCAGGGTCACCGCACGCGACGCCGACGCGGTACTGTCGGCGATGGAAGGCCACGACGCGCTGACCGCCGTGTCGGTGATGGCGCGGGAGGACGGCGTCGTCACGGCCCGGGTGGAGACGGACGCGCCGCTGCTGTTGCTGGCGGCGAAGCGCTCGGGACTCCCGATCGAGATGCCCTTAGACATCGAGGACGGCGTGGCGGAGGTCGAAGTCACGGGCGAACACGAGCGCGTCGCCGAGATGGGCCGACGGCTGCGCGAGGTCGGCCTCGAATTCGAGGTCGAGCGCGTGCGTCAGCGCGTCAACCCCGCCCGCCTGCTGACGGACCGACAGCGGGAACTTCTGCTCGCGGCCGTCGACCTCGGCTACTACGACGTGCCGCGTCGCGCCACCCTGACGGAGGTCGCCGACCACGTCGGGATCGCGAAATCGACCTGCAGCGAGACGCTCCAGCGCGTCCAGCGAACGGTGATCCGGGAGTTCGTGGACGACCTGCCCAGTCGCCCCCTCGAGGACGAGCCGGAGATCGCGGCCGTCGACTCGTAACGGCGACCGACGGATAGCGCGACTCGATCACGACGAGACCCCCATGACCGAACCCACCGACGACCACGACCACGACGAGACCGCCGAACCGATCACCGACCGAGTCCACGACAACTCCTGGTCGGCGAACTTGGAGGAGCCGAAGTACGCCAACGACCCGGAACTGGCGGTCCGCGACGCGCTCGCGGCCGTCGACCACACGACCCCGGGGAACCACGTCAACTTGGTCACCCACGGCGACCTCGGCCATCCAGAGGCGTTCCTCTACGACGCGCTCCGCGAGGAACGCGATGGCCTCGACCCGGAGTACGTCGAGCGGTGCGGCTGCGGCGGTCACGTCACCCGCGTGGACGTTTCTTAAAAGGCCAACGCGGGACGGACGAGCGGCCTTCCCCCAACCGACCGCCGTACTTCCCCCGACAGCCAAGCGGCTGCGCCCGTTGCCATTTATATTCCGTCCGTCCCGTAGAAGAGGCCGTGTCCCCCGATCCGACCCTGCCGTTCGCGGACGGGCCGGGAGCGATCGGGACCCACGCCGATCCGGTGCTCGTGGACCCGTCGCCGTCGCTGTTGACGGCGGCGGTCGAGGCGTACCGCGAGGCGGCGCCGGGGCTCGTCGACCCAGACCCGTCGACGCTTCGGGCCGAAGCGGAGGGGGACTCGCCAGCGTTATCGGAGACGCTCCCCTCGGAGCTTCCGACGCTCACCGTCCTCGCGAGCGACCGCGCGGCCGACGCCGTCGTCGACCGCTTCCATCCCGCGAGCCGGCTCGCGGCGCTCGTGGAGGCGGAGGTCTGGGACCTCCTGACGCTGCCGGAGCCACAGCCGAACGCGGCTCTCGTCGGTCGAACGACGGGATTCGCGCTCGTCCCGGCCGAGGGCTCGAAGCACGAGAACACCGACGCCGGTGACGGTCCCGAGACGTGGTGTCGAGTCGGCGACGACCCGACGCTCCGGGAGCGCTACGCCCCGCTCGTCGAAGCGGCCGAGGTGCGCGGCGTGCGGACGCCGAGTCGCCGTCGCGCGTACGAGGCGCTGCGGGAGCGCTGCGGCCTCGACGTCGCGGGCGACGCGATCCGCGCGCTCGACGCCGGAGTCGTCGACGGCGACGCCCTCGATCTGGCCGGCGCGCGCCGCCGCGCGTACGTGGTCGGTGTCCAGCGCGGCGCGCTCGACCGCGACCTGCGTCGCGCCTGCGAGGACGCCGGGCTCGGGAGCTCGGCGACGTTCACGCGGATCAAGCGGGAGCTCCGCGACGCGGGACTGCTCGGGACGGAGTCGGTCCCGCAGCGGGTCGGTCGCCCTCGAGAGCGGCTCGTCGCCCGCGGCGGGCTCGCCGACGCCGACGGGCCGATAGAGGCGGTCGCGGCGGCGCTGGACGCGGTCTGATGCGGGATACTTAAAAACGGCTCCGCGAGGGCGGCCGCCCTCAGTCGTCTTTCGTCTTGATGTCGGCCGAGAGCCCCTGCGCCATCTCGATCTCCGTCGAGTTGTTCAGGGTCCACGCGGTGCGGTCGGTGACCGCCTCGATGGCCTCCCGGGCGGAGGGGTAGCCGTTGCCGGACTTCTTGACGCCGCCGAACGGGAGCTGGACCTCGGCGCCGATACAGGGGAGGTTCCCGTACGCGAGCCCGAGCTCGGCGCGGTCGCGGTAGTAGTTGATCTGTCGGTAGTCCTCGGAGACGATCGCGCCGGCGAGCCCGTACTCGGTGTCGTTCTGGATCGCGACCGCGCGCTCGATGTCGCCGTCGTACTCGAGCAGCGCGACGTGCGGCCCGAACACCTCCTCGTGGGTACACCGGAGGTCCTCGCTGGGGTCGGCCTCGTAGACGAACGGGCCGATCCAGTGGCCGTCCTCGTGGCCGTCGGGGACCTCGTCGGCGTCGAGGTCGGTGCGGTCGACGAGGACGTTCACGCCCTCGCTGCGGGCGAGCTCGTTGTACTCCGCGACCTTCTCGTAGTGCTCGGCCTCGATGAGCGGCCCCATGAACGTGTCTTCGTCGAGCGGGTCGCCGACGGCGACGTCCTCGGCGATCTCGACGAACCGCTCCTTGAACTCGTCGTACACGTCGGTGTGGACGATCAGGCGCTCGGAGGAGACGCAGCGCTGCCCGGTCGTCTTAAACGAGGACATCACCGCGGAGTGGACCGCGACGTCGAGGTCGGCCGCCTCGGTGACGACGATCGCGTTCTTGCCGCCCATCTCGCAGGCGACGCGCTTGCCGGGGACCCCGCCGAGCTTGTCCTGGATCAGGTGGCCGACCTCCGCCGAGCCGGTGAAGATGACCGTCTCCACGTCGTCGTGCTCGACGATCGCGTTGCCGGCGTCGCCGAACCCCTGGACCATGTTGAACACGCCGTCCGGGATCCCGGCGTCGTCGAACATCTCCGCGATGATCTGCGCGCACCACGGGGTCTGCTCGGCCGGCTTGAAGACGACGGTGTTCCCCTCCACCAGGGCAATTGCCATGTGCCAGTAGGGGATCGCGACGGGGAAGTTCCACGGGGTGATACAGCCCGTGACGCCGCGGGGCTTCCGGCGCATGTACGCGTCCTTCGCCGGGATCTCGGAGGGGACGATGTCGCCCTTCGGGTGACGCGCGTCGCCCGCGGCCCACTCGACCATGTGGGCGGCCTCGACGACGTCCGCCTTCCCCTCGCTGATCTCCTTCCCGCACTCCTTGGTGACGACCCGTCCGAGCTCGTCGGTGCGCTCGCGCAGCTCGTGGTACACGTCCCAGAGGTACTCGGCGCGCTCGATTCGGGAGAGCTCGCGCCACTCCGCGAACGCCTCGTCGGCCGCGTCGACCGCGCGGTCGACGTCCTCGGGGGTCCCCTGCCGGAACTCGCCGAGTGACTCCCCGGTCGCCGGGTTCTCGCTCTCGAAGGTCTCCGAGCCCGCGCCCGAGACCCACTCGCCGTCGATGTAGTGTTGGTACGGCTCCGACATGGACGGTGCTTACCGTCGCCGCGCCCAAATATCCCACCCGACCATGGGCGGCAGAGTCTTTGTGATGCGGTACCACGGAAGAGGTAGTAATGGCGACGACAGACGCGACCGGGGCGGACGAGTGGTCGGGGACTCGGCTCACGCTCGACCTGTGGCATCCGAACTGCTGGGCGATCGAGGCGACGAACAGAACCGCGGGCGGCGTCCTCGCCCACGCGATATACAACTCGCCGCGGACCGACCGCGACGCGCCGAACTCGGTGAACGGCCTGTTCACGGCGTTCGCCGACACGAACGAGGAGGTCGAGGCGCTGCTCGACGCGATCCGCGAGTCCGACCGGGCGGGGAACCTGCTCGAGCTCCAGGAGCGATTCGGGCGCGCGAGGGACGCCCCGGGCAACGTCGTCCGCGAGTTCTTCCTGGAGTACGACCCGGCCGACATGGTGTGTCCGACGCTGCTCGAACACGGGTTCGTCCACAGCGCGCCGGTCCGGATCGAGGACGGCCGCGAGGAGTGGCAGGTGTGTTTCGTCGGCGAGCGGACCGAGATCCGGGAGTCGCTCGACGCGGTCCAGGCGGACTCCGGCGCCGAGGTGACCGTGGAGTCGATGTCGTCGTCGGGGCACGCGGGGCGGACTCTCCGCGAGCAGCGGCTCGACACGCTGACGCCAACCCAGCGGGACGTGTACGAACACGCCCGCGAGGCGGGGTACTACGAGTGGCCGCGCGAGACGTCGACCCGCGAGCTCGCCGACGACATGGACGTCTCGAAGACGACCCTGCTCGAACACCTCCGGAAGGCGGAGGCGAAGCTGCTCGATCCGTGACCGCCGCCTCGGATCAGTTCCCCACGACCGCTCGCAGCGCGAACAGCGCGTTCGACTTGCGCTCTCGGATCCGCCGGTAGAAGTAGGAGAACCACTTGGTCCCGTACGGGATGTACTGGTAGACCGCCACGTCGTCTTCGGCCGCGAGCTCGAACTGCGCCGACTCCCGGACGCCGGTCAGCATCTGCACCTCGTAGGGGGTGCCGTGCTCGGCGTGCAGTTCCTTCGCGTGCTCGATCATCGCGGGGTCGTGGCTCCCGACGGCGATCCCGTCGTCGAACGCCTCGAACATGTACGCGAGGCAGTCGCGGTACGACTCGTCGACGCGGGCCTTCTCCTTGTACGAGAGTTCGGCTGGCTCGTCGTACGCGCCCTTGACGAGCCGGACCTTCCCCGGGAAGTCGGCGAGCCGCTCGAGGTCGTCCCGCGTTCGCTTCAGGTTCGCCTGCACGCAGACGCCGACGTTGCCGTCGGTGTCGAGGGCGTGCCGCTCGAACGCGTCGAGCGTCACGTCGGTGGTCTCGTGGTCCTCCATGTCGATCCAGACGAACGTGCCCGTCCCGTCCGGACCGGTCGCCGCCGGGGCGTTGGCCGCCTCGACGATGCGCGCGAGGTTCTCCTCGAAGACGTCGTCGCCGACGTCGAGGCCGATCTGGCTCGACTTCACGGAGACGCAGGCGTCGACGCCGCGCTCCGCGATCGCCCCGACGAGGTCGACGTACGCGTCGGCGTCGGCGTCGGCCGGCGGTCGCTCCTCGTAGTGCTCGCCGAGCAGGTTCAGGATGCCGGCCACGCCGCGGTCGTTGAGCCCCTCGACGTGGTCGAGCGCCGCCTCCGGAGTCTCCCCTGCGACGAAGTTACTCGCGATTGGCGGTATCATATCCACACCGCGGATCCGTATCGGTATATATGGGCACCCGACCAATTATTACGAGTATTAAAAGCCCAAATAAATATTCCACTCCAATCCCCCGCCCGTGCCACGACCGCCTATCGCGGCGGCGGAGAGGAACATGTACGGGCGGCCCGACCATGGACGGGCCGGGGTTAAGATACCCCGATGTCCACGGAGATACCAGGTCACATATGTCACGAGATACCACGGATCTGGCGGACCGGCGAACGCTGCTGAAACTGACCGGCGGTGCGGGGCTCGTCGCCCTGTCGGGCTGTCTGAGCACGACCGACGACGGCGGAGACGGGAGCGACGGGTCGGACGGCGACGACGGAAGCGACGGCGACGACGGGAGCGACGGATCCGACGACGGAAGCGACAGCGACGACTCCACGGAGGCCTACGAGGTCGGGATGGTCGACTCGCAGACCGGGTCGCTGTCGGCGTTCGGCGAGCGGAACCAGCGCGGCGTCAACCTCGCTCTCTCGCGCGTCAACGAGGTCGGCATTAACGGGCGAGACCTCGATATCGTCGTCGAGGACTCCGAAAGCGAAAACCAGGGCGGGATCGCTGCCGCCCAGAAGCTCGTCAACCAGGACGGCGTCCCGTTCCTGATCGGCGCGGTCGGCTCCGGCGTCTCGCTGGCCATCTACGAGAGCGTCGTCGAGGGGTCCGACGTCGTCCAGCTGAGCCAGAACTCCACCGGCCTCAACCTCACCGAGTTCCCGGGACTGCTCCGGATGTCGCCGTCGGGACGGAGCCAGTCGCTCGCGCTCTCGAACCTGATCAGCGACGACGGCTACGACGAGGTGGCGATCACCTACGTCAACAACGACTACGGCCAGAGCCTCACCGACGCGTTCGTCAACGCGTACGACGGCGAGATCGTCTACAACACGCCCCACGACCAGGACCAGCAGTCGTACTCCAGCGTCATCTCGGAGATGAACAGCTCCGGCGCCGACGCGTGGCTGTTCATCACCTATCAGGCCGAGTTCGCGACGATGGTCAACGAGGTGTACTCCTCGGGGTACGAGGCGCAGTTCTACGGCGCCGACTCCGTCTCCGGCGACAACGTCCTCGAGAACACCCCCGAGGGGAGCATCGAGGAGATGAAGATCGTCGTTCCGTCCGCGCCCGTCGAGGAGGAGAACTACCAGTCGTTCGCGGACGCCTTCGAGTCCGAGTACGGCCAGCAGCCGACCTCGTGGGCGGCGTACGCGTACGACTGCGTGATCAACGCCGCGCTCGCGATTCAGGCCGCCGACGAGTTCACCGGCGAGGCGCTCCAGGACACCGTTCGGCGCGTCTCGGGCCCCGAGGGCGAGACGGTGACCTCGTTCGAGGCCGCCAGCGAGATCCTCGCGGACGGCGGCGGCCCCGACGACGTCGATTACCAGGGGGTCAGCGGCCCCATCGACTTCGACGAGAACGGGGACCCGGTCGGCTTCCTTCAGGTCTTGGAGGTCCAAGACCACGCGTACGAAGGCATCGACTTCATCGAAGGGTAATCCCGACCGATGACCGTCCTCGGATACCTGGCTAACGGGTTGGTGTTCAGCAGCATCATCGTCCTCGGGAGCATCGGGCTGTCGCTGGTGTACAGCATCGCGGACTTCGCGAACTTCGCACACGGCGACACGATGACGATCGGCGCGTACTCGGCGCTCGTGACCTTCGGCGCGGTCGGCGGGCTCGGCGGCGCGGTGCTGGGACTCCCGTACGGCTTCTTCGTGGCCTTGGTCGTCGGCATCGCCGCCGCGGCGGTGGTGGCGGTCGCCACCGAGAAGCTCATCTACGAGCCGCTCGACGTCGACTCGATCGGCCTGCTGATCACGTCGATCGGGATCGCGTTCATCTACCGCGCGGTGATCCAGATCCGGTTCGGTTCCGACTTCACCCGGTTCGACCTCCAACCGCTGCGGCCGATCGAGGCGTTGGTCCCGTACGGCGTCCGGATAACGCTCCACGACGTCGCGATATTCGGATCGGCGGTGGTGCTCGTGGTCGGGCTCCACGTCTTGCTCCAGTACACCGACCTCGGTCGGAAGATGCGCGCGATGGCGGACAACCCCGACCTCGCGCGGGTCAGCGGTATCCGAACGAAGCGGGTCAAGCTGTGGACGTGGGTCATCGGCGCCGGGCTCGCCGGCGCGGGCGGCGTGTTCCTCGGACTCTTCAACCAGCTTGCGCCCCGGATGGGGTTTAACCTCCTGCTGGTGATCTTCGCGGCGGTGATCCTCGGCGGGATAGGCTCCGTGTACGGCGCGATGGCGGGCGGATTCCTCATCGGCATGATAAACCAGCTAACGCCGTTCTTCTCCAACGTGGTCGAGGCGCTACCGATCCGTCCGAACTGGCTCGCGACCGTGATCGAGAACATGATCACCATCGAGTACGCGAACGCGATCGCGTTCGTGATCATGGTCGTCGTGCTGTTGGTCCGGCCCAACGGGATCGCCGGGGAGGCTGCGACGTGAGCCTCCTCGACGACCCGAGGGCGGCGGTCGCCGACCTGAGCCGCCCGGAGGAGTGGGTGCTCGGCGTCAGCGTCGCGTTCGTGCTGTTCCTCTTCGTCGCGATGCTCACCGGCGCGCTCGGTCCGACGTACTTCCTGTTCCTCGTCGGACTGGCGGGGATGTACTCGCTGTTGTCGTTCGGGCTGAACGCCCAGTGGGGGTTCACGGGACTGATCAACTTCAGCGTCGCCGCGTTCTTCGGCATCGGCGCGTACGGCACCGCGCTGATGACCGCGAGCGGCTCGCCGATCGCCGGCGGCTTCAGTCCCCTCGTCGGGCTCGCCGTCGCGCTCGTCGTCGCGCTCGCGCTGGCGCTGATCATCGGTATCCCGACGCTCCGGCTCCGCGCCGATTACCTCGCCATCGCGTCGCTCGGGCTCGCCGAGGTCGTGCGGCTGATCGTCTTAAACGAGCGCTGGCTGACGAACGGCAGCGCGGGGCTGCGCGGCATCCCGAGCTTCTTCGTCGGGTGGCCGGTGCTCTCGACGTTCCCGGAGGCGATGCCGGGGCTCCGGCTGGAGGTGATCCCCGGGTCGCCGGTAATCTTAGAGACGGCGTTCTGGCAGGCGTCGCTGAACGTCCTGTTGGTGCTGGCGTTCGCGGGGGCCGCGTACTTCGTCCTTCGGCGCGCACATCAGTCGCCGTGGGGGCGCGTGCTGCGCACGATCCGCTCCGACGAGGACCTCGCTCGGGCGCTCGGGAAGAACACCTACTCGTTCAAGATGCAGTCGTTCATCCTCGGCAGCCTGATCATGGCGCTGGCGGGCGTGTTCTACGCACACCTGAACCTCTACGTCGGGCCGGGCGATCTGGACCCGATCACGACGTTCTACGCGTGGGTCGCCGTAATCTTAGGCGGTAGCGGCTCCAACCGCGGAGCGCTGTTCGGCGGCATCGTGATCGTCACGATCCGCGAGGGGACCCGATTCTTAAACGATGTGGCGCTGCCGATCGACCCCGCACCGCTGCGGCTGCTGCTGATCGGAGTCGTGATCGTCGCCGTGATGCGCTACCGGCCGCAGGGCGTCCTTCCGCCGCAGCGGGAGCTGATCTGGCCGAGCGCGGTCGAGGGCGGCGGAACGCCTGAGACGCCCGACAGCGGCGTCCGAGAACAGAAGGGAGGTGGCGGCGATGAGTGAGGGCGCCCTCCCCAAGAAGGACGCCGTCCTGCGCGTCGACGACCTCCAGAAGTCGTTCGGCGGGCTCGCGGCGACCGACCACGCGACGTTCGCGGTCGAGCGCGGCACGATCACCGGACTCATCGGCCCGAACGGCGCCGGAAAGTCGACCCTCTTTAACCTCATCTCCGGCTTCTACGAACCGGACGGCGGGACCGTCGAGGTGAACGGGACCGACGTGACCGGGATGGAACCGTACGAGGTCGCCGACCACGGGCTCATTCGGACGTTCCAGACCCCGCGCAAGCTCGAGGGGATGACGGTCCGCGAGGCGATGCTCGTCGGCCCCCGGAAACAGCCCGGCGAGTCGTTCCTCACGCTGTTCACCTCGCCGGGGTCGGTCGACGAGAGCGAGTCGAAGAACCTCGCCGAGGCGGAGCGGATACTGGCGGACTTCGAGATCGACCACCTCGCCGCCCAGCCCGCGACCGACATCTCCGGCGGGCAGATGAAGCTCGTCGAGCTCGCGCGGGCGATGCTCGCCGAGCCGGAGGTGCTGCTGCTCGACGAGCCGGTGGCGGGGGTGAACCCGACGCTGGCGAAGAAGCTCAAGGACCAGATCCGGCGGCTCAACGAGCAGGGGACGACGTTCCTGCTCATCGAGCACGACATGGAGTTCGTGATGGACCTGGCGGACCCGATCGTCGTCCTCGATCAGGGACACGTCCTGACCGAGGGGACACCGGAGGGGGTCCGTAACGACGACCGCGTCATCGACGCGTACCTCGGAGGCGGGACATGAGCGACGACACAACCGGGCCCGCGGACGGGGCTCACGACGGAACCGGGCCCGCGGACGGGGCTCGCGGCGGAACCGACTCCGTGCTCTCGCTATCGGGCGTCGACAGCGGGTACGGCGAGGTACAGGTGCTCGACGACTGCTCGGTCCGACTCGACCCGGGCGAGATCGTCTGTCTCGTCGGCCCCAACGGAGCCGGGAAGTCGACGGTCCTCAAGACGGCGTTCGGGATGTTGACCCCGTGGACGGGGACCGTCGAGTACCACGGCCGCGACATCGGCGGGATGGCGCCAGAGGCGATCGTCCGCGAGGGGATCGGCTACGTCCCCCAGACCGACAACGTGTTCGGCTCGCTGACGATCGACGAGAACCTCCGGATGGGCGGCGTCGCCCGCGACGGCGGCCTCGACGAGGTGATCGGGACGCTGTACGACCGGTTCCCGATCATCGAGGAGAAGCGCACCGCGAAGGCGCGGACGCTCTCCGGCGGTCAGCGGCAGGTGCTCGCGTTCGCACGGGCCCTGGTGATGGAGCCCGACGTGCTCCTCATCGACGAGCCGTCGGCGGGGCTCGCGCCCAACACCGCCGACGACGTGTTCGAGGACGTCCGGGAGGTCAACGACATGGACACGGCGATCCTCATGGTCGAGCAGAACGTGACGAAGGGGCTCGGCATCTCCGACCGCGGCTACGTCCTCGACCAAGGGACCGTCCGGTTCGAGGGAACGCCCGAGGAGCT
The DNA here is from genome assembly GCF_059752395.1 of Halorubrum sp. B53. Classification (NCBI taxonomy): domain Archaea; kingdom Methanobacteriati; phylum Methanobacteriota; class Halobacteria; order Halobacteriales; family Haloferacaceae; genus Halorubrum; species Halorubrum sp. B53. The sequence goes on from NZ_MWTH01000006.1 coordinate 305,426, forward strand.
GCTGAACGACGAGGAGGTCTCGCAGCTGTACCTGGGCGGCTGAGTCTCCCCGTCCCGGTTTCGACTCGCGTCACCGACTTCGACCCGTATCGCCGTATTCAACACGTGCCGCCGCCCTCCCGCGAACGGACCGCGATTCGGCCCGTCTTCCACTCCATGCCAGCCACGCTCGGACGGTACGCGTTCGCCCTCGCTCCCCTCGCAGCCGCGGCGCTGTGGGGCGGGATGTACGTCGTCAGCAAGTGGGGGTTCACGCTGGTCCCGCCGGTGACGCTCGGCTTCCTCCGGGTCGCGCTCGGAGCCGGAGCGCTCTGGCTCGTCGTCGCCGGCCGCGGCGGTCCCGGACCGGCGCGCGAGGAGTGGCGGACGTTCGCGGCGCTCGGCGGCTGGGTGACGCTGACGGTCGCCACCCAGTTCGTCGGCACCGAGCTGACGAACGCCAGTCAGGGATCGCTGCTGACGGTGTTGACGCCCGTGTTCACCGTCGCGTTGGGCGCGCTCGTGCTCGGCGAGCGGGTCACGGCGACGAAGGCCGCCGGGATGGCCGTCGCGGGGATCGGCACCGCGGTCGTCATCGCGGGGCAGTACGAGATCGCGTCTATCGCCGCCGGCAACCTCGTCGGCGTAGCGCTCCTGCTCGTCGGGAGCGCGGGGTGGGCCGGCTACACCGTCTGGGGGCTCCGCGCGGTCAGGCGCCACGGGGCGCTCCGCGCGGCGACGTACTCGTCGCTGGCGAGCGTCCCGATGCTGGGTGTCGCCGCCGCCGTCGAGCTGTGGTACGTCGGGCTCTCGCCGGCCGACCTCCCGGTGACCCTCGAGTCGGCCGGCGCCGTGTTGTACCTCGGGCTCGCGTCGACGGCGGCGGCGTGGTTCCTCTGGTACAAAGGCCTGGAGTACGTCTCCGCGGGGACCGTCGCCGTCTTCTTCTTCGCGCAGCCCGCCGTCGGGGCAGCGTTCGGTGCCGCGCTGCTGGGGGAGGCGCTCGGGTCGGGCTTCCTCGCGGGCGGCGCCCTGATGGCCGTCGGCATCTGGATCGTGAGCCGAGAGCGCGCCGCATCCCCCGACGATTCGCCGGAGCCGGCCGCGGGAGAAGCCTGAGAGGCCGGCGGGTCCGCGGTCCCGCTACGTCGTCCGCTTCTCCAGTTCCCCTTTCAGCTCCGCGGCCTCGAAGTCGTGGTCCGGGCGGATCGCGACGAAGTCGAGGAACCGCCGGGCCGCGAGCAGCTCGGCGGCGGAGTAGCTCTCCAGCGCGGCGTCGATCGCGTCCGGCGCGCCGATGAGGGGTTCCAGCGCGGCGAGCGCGCTCGCGAGGTCGTACGACCGCGCCGACTCGCGGCCCTCTTCGCTCACGCTCGTCGCGTCGATGACGTACAGGTCGCCGTCGCGCACGAGGACGTTCTCCGCCCGGAGGTCGCCGTGTGCGAGCCCGGCGTCGTGGATCGTCCGGAGGGTCTCGAACAGCGCGGGCGCCAGCTCCCCGACGGCCCCCCGGTCGAGCTCGTCGAGCGTCCGAAACTCGGGGAGGTACTCCAACACGACGACGCCGAGGTCGCCGACCTCCAGCGCCTCGACCGGCTCCGGGGCGTTGACGCCGAGCTCGCGGACCTTCCGCGTCGCCTCCAGCTCGTGACGGGCCATCTCGTAGGGGGTCTCGTAGCGCTCGAAGAAGCCCTCCGTGCCGGCGGAGACGGCGCCGAGGTTGCGCCCGGTGGTGAACAGCGTGTGGACGAGCGTGTTCTGCCTCGTGATCACCTTCACGAACAGGTCGTCGTCGAGGACCATCGGCGTCGACAGCCAGTTGTCCGCGTCGAGGAAGCGCACCCGCATCTCGTCGCGGTCGTACCGGTCCGCCAGCTCTCGGACGACCCGCTCGATGTCGGGCCAGTCCACGCGACCGCGCACGAGCCGGCGGAGCTCCATGTGGGAACCGAACGCGGCGCCGACGCTTAAATGGCGTCCTCGGTGAACGGCCAGAGCGCCGTTCGGCCGGTGCGCGTGCCGAGACGGCCGCCAAACATTCACGAACGTTCGCATCGTTTATGTCGAGCGGTCGCAATTCTTGCCCATGGACTTCGAGCTACCCGCGGAACACCGGATGATACGCGACACCGTCCGGGAGTTCTGCGAGGAGGAGATCCGGCCGATCGCCCAGGAGATCGAGGACGAACACCGGTTCCCCGACGAGGTGTTCGCCGAGCTGAACGCCCTCGATATGATGGGCGTCCCGGTGAGCGAGGAGTACGGCGGGCTCGGCGGCGATCAGCTCATGTACGCCCTCGTCACCGAGGAACTGGGCCGCGTCTCCGGCGGGATCGGGCTCTCGTACGCCGCCCACACCTCACTGGGCGCGAAGCCTATCGAGCTGTTCGGGACGCCCGAACAGAAGGAGGAGTGGCTCCGCCCGCTCGCCGAGGGCGGCGGGATCGGCGCGTGGGCGCTCACCGAGCCCGGCAGCGGCTCCGACGCCTCCGACATGGACACGACCGCCGAGTTCGACGCCGACGCGGGCGAGTACGTGCTGAACGGGACGAAGCAGTTCATCACGAACGCCAACGTCGCCAACAGCGTGCTGGTGAAGGCCGTCACCGACCCCGGCGCGGGGTACGACGGCATCTCGACGTTCATCGTCGACCCGGAGAACGACGACGGGTTCGAGGTCACGACCGTCTGGGACAAGATGGGACTCAACTCCTCGCCGACCTGCGAGATCCAGTTGGACGACGTCCGGATCCCCGAGGACCGGCTGCTCGGCGAGGAGGGCGACGGGTGGACGCAGACGATGAAGACGCTCGACGGCGGGCGGATCTCCATCGCGGCGCTGTCGGTCGGGCTCGCGCAGGGCGCCTACGAGGCCGCCAAGGAGTACGCCGGCGAGCGCGAGCAGTTCGGCAAGCCGATCGCGAAGTTCGACGCGATCCGCGACAAGGTGGTCCACATGCACCGGCAGACCGAGCGTGCGCGGCTGCTCACGCACAAGGCCGCGACGACGTACGACGCCGGCGAGTCGGTGACGCGTGAGTCGGCGCTGGCGAAGCTCGACGCCAGCGAGGCCGCCCGCGAGGTCGCCGAGGAGGCGGTCCAGACGCTCGGCGGCTACGGCTACACGACCGACTTCGCTCCCCAGCGGTTCTACCGCGACGCGAAGCTGATGGAGATCGGCGAGGGGACCAGCGAGATACAGCACGTCGTGCTCGGCCGGGAGCTGGGGCTCTGACTCACGGACTCACGCGATAACTCGCAGACTCACTTCCGCGCGACGATCCGGAGCACGTCCTCGTCCGCCAGCTCGTGGCCCTTGCCGACCTGCTGGTCGTCGTGTTTCGCGCTCTGACCGGACACGCGCGCGAACTTGAACCGCTCGTCGAACTCGCCGCCGATCTTCTCGCAGGCGTCGCCGACCGTGTCGCCCTCGAATAAGACCAGCGGCTCCTCGTAGTCGACGCCGCGGCCGGGCTTGTCCATATAAATGCGGATGAGGCCGAGTTCCTCCCAGAGCCGGTCTTTGAGCCCGTCGAGTCCGAGCTCCTTCTCCGCGGAGATGAAGAGGACGTCGTCGGGGTCGAGGTCGCGTTCGCGGAGTTCCTCTTTGACCGTCGGGAGGTAGCTCTTGTCGATGAGGTCGGCCTTGTTCACCGTCACCATCGACGGGAGGTACTCCCGGTTGTCCATGACCGCGTCGACGAGCTCGTCGATCGTGAGGTCGTGGGGGATCGTCACCTTGGCGTTGACGTAGCCGTACTCGCGGAGCACCTGCTTGACCGTCCCCTCGTCGAGGCTCACGTCGTCGCTCATCGTCACCCCGATCCCGTCCTTGTGGGTCTTCCGGATGTTGATGTTCGGCGGCTCCGTGTCGAGCCGGATGTTGGTCTCGTATAACTCCTCGCGGAGGCGGTCGTACTGCTCGATCTCGAACACGGAGAGCATGAACACGACCAGGTCCGCGGTCCGGACGACCGAGAGGACCTCCTTCCCGCCCCCGCGACCGCCCGCGGCGCCCTCGATCAGGCCCGGCACGTCGAGGATCTGGATGTTCGCGCCGCGATACTTCAGCATGCCGGGGTTGACGTCGAGCGTCGTGAACTCGTAGGAGCCGACCTCGCTGTCGGCGTTGGTGAGGGCGTTGATGAGGGTGGACTTCCCCACGCTCGGGAACCCGACCAGCGCGACCGTGGCGTCGCCGTGCTTCTCGACCGCGTAGCCGTGACCGCCGCCGGCGGAGGACTGGTTCTCCAGCTTCTCTTTTTTCTCCGCGAGCTTCGCCTTCAGGCGCCCGATGTGGGCCTCCGTGGCCTTGTTGTAGGGCGTGTTGGCGATCTCCTCGCGGAGGTCCTCAATCTCCTCTTCCAGTCCCATTAGCGTACAGTCGGCCGTTCGGCTCGTTAAAGGTGTTCCTTCGGGCCGCCGGGCGGTCCGTCCGCGGTTCCGACGCCCCGGCGGACCGTGCGAATCTCCACCATCGTGTTGACGATTCGACACGGTTATATCCGCGACGCACGATCCGTCTGCACGTCGAATGCCCGATCCGTCGAGCCTCCGTGACAGCACCCAGATCGTCCTCCCGTGTCACGCCCTCGAGGGCATCGGAGAGCGGCTCCGGGACCGGTTCACCGTGACCGTCGTCGAGGCCGACGGCTACTACCGAATCATCGGCAGCCCCGTCGAGATCAAGGCCGCAAGCGACTTCCTCGCCCGGAACGGCGTCGCGGTCGCGTAGCGAATTTTTTTTTAATCGCTGAGCTTCCCCCGCGATCGGCGCGAGACGGCCGGAGAGCCTGCGGTCGGCGCGAGCCGGTCTGCAGAAAAGAGACGCGGAACCGGTCTCAGCCGACGACGCCGACGAGGAGCTGGACCGCGATGAGAACGAGGAAGACGAGTCCCGCGGCGAACGAGCCGGCCGCGACGCCGTGCGCGTTGCCCAGCCCGCGCCCGCGGGCGCCGAAGTACGCACCGAGGAAGACGAACCCGGTCACCAGCAGTCCGACAGCGGCGTAGGCGACGCCGAGGAGGCTACCGGAGAGCCCCTCCGGCAGTCCGAAGTCGCCGACCGCGAGCAACGCGACGCCGCCGATGCCGACCGCGATGACGATGAACGCGACGGCCCAGACGACCGGTTTCCGAACGATGTCGGCGAGCGCACCGACGACCGCGGCGTATCTGTCGGGCGATTCGTCCGTTCCGGGCGCCGTTCGCTGCGCGCCGACCTGCGCGACGGCGAGGAAGGTGGCCGCGGCGAGCAGCCCCATTAGTGCCGTGCTCAAGAGCGAGAGTGTGACCATGGTGAGTTTCGTTATTAGCCGGTCCGTTCGCGTGTACAAATAGCCTTCGTATACTCGTCCGGTTCGGCTCCCGATTCGCGTCCGATCCGGTTCAAAGACACGTCCGATCCGGTGCGGTTCGGTGGACGGTCGACCCCGCGCCCGCGGCGTCGCAGACGCGTCTCACGCGGTGGCTCGGACCGGCGCTTCTGGTCTCGCTACACAAGAGCTAAGTGTACCATCGCCAAGGGAGGAACAAGAGCAGAGAGACGAACATGATAGATCCAATTATCCTGCAACAGGGGAGCGACTGGCGCGCGCAGGCGGAGGTCTTCGACGAGATCTTCTTCGTCTTCCTCGCGCTCGGTACGCTCGTTGGTACGATAGTCGTCGCGTACACGCTGTGGAACGTGTACAAGTACCGCGACGACGGGGGCGAACCGAGAAAGGACTTCGACGCGCCGACCGTCGGCGAGCTCCCGACGGGACAGGGCGGTCCGAAAGCAAAGAAGCTCTTCCTGTCGTTCGGTCTGAGCGCGATCGTCGTCATTAGTCTCGTCGTGTACGCGTACGGAATTCTCCTCTACGTCGAGGAGGGTCCCGACACGGGCGACGAGGGCGACATCGAGATCCTCGTCGAGGGGTACCAGTTCGGCTGGGAGTACGAGTACCCGAACGGCCACACCACGACGGGAGAGATGATCGTGCCGGCCGACCAGCGGATCGACATCGAGGTGACCTCACGCGACGTGTGGCACAACTTCGGCTCGTCGGAGTTACGGATAAAATCCGACGCCATCCCCGGAGAGTCCAACAGTAACTGGTTCTCCGTGAGTTCCGAAGAGGTCGAGGCGCAGGGCGGCGAGGCGACGTTCAGGGTCGAGTGCTTCGAGCTGTGCGGCTCCGGACACTCGGCGATGAAAGGCCAGATCACGGTCATCCCGCAGGACGAGTGGGAGGAGTGGTACGAGAACACGGAGGGTGAGTCCGGCAACTCCTCCAGCGCGAGCATCGACGCCGCCGCCGTCGGAGGTGTCCCCGCATGAGCGAGCTCCCGCCGACGACGTCCGTCAAGCGCTGGCTCGTCACGACCAACCACAAGGACATCGGAATCTTATACACGATCACGGCGCTGTTCTTCCTGCTGTTCGGCGGCGTGCTCGCGCTGCTGATCCGCGTCCAGCTCTGGGACCCCGCGAACCAGGTGCTCTCCGGGCTCGCGTACAACGAGGCGGTCACGGCCCACGGGCTGATAATGGTGTTCTGGTTCCTCTCGCCGTTCGGCTTCGGGTTCGCGAACTACTTCGTTCCGCTCCAGATCGGCGCCGACGACCTCGCGTTCCCGCGGCTGAACGCGCTCTCGTACTGGATGTACCTGTTCTCCGGCGTGCTGCTGGGGATCAGCTTCTTCCAGGGCGGTACGCTGAGCGCGGGGTGGACGATGTACGCCCCGCTCAACGTCCCGATGTACACGCCGAGCATCGGGTCGACCGGGGCGGTGCTCGCCTTGGCGATGTTCACGATCGGTATCACGGCGTCGACGGTGAACTTCCTCACGTCGATCCACCACTCCCGGGCCGAGGGGATGGGGATCATGGACATGCCGATGTTCACCTGGGGAATCCTCGCAACCGTGTGGATGATGCTGTTCGCGTTCGCGGCGCTGCTCGCCGTCGGGCTCATCCTCGCCTCCGACCGCGTGCTCGGCTCGGTGTACTTCTCCGCGACCGAGGGCGGCTCCCTCCTGTGGGGGCACCTGTTCTGGTTCTTCGGTCACCCGGAGGTGTACATCGTCTTCTTCCCGGCGTTGGGGGTCATGCTGGAGCTGTTCCAGACGTTCTCCGGGCGCCGGCTCGTCGGCCGGAAGTGGGTCATCATCGCCATCTGTCTCATCTCCGTCCAGTCGTTCCTCGTGTGGATGCACCACATGTTCCTCACGACGATCAACCTGGAGATCAAGACGCTGATGATGGCGACGACCATCGGTATCTCGCTCCCCTTCGACCTGGTCGTCTTCTCGCTGATCTACACGCTGATCAAGGGACGGATCCAGTTCACGACGCCGTTCCTCTTCGCGTTCGGCGCGCTGCTACTCTTCATCCTCGGCGGCATCACCGGGGTGTTCCTCGGCGCCATCGTCCTCGACTACGAGTTCCGCGGCACCTACTGGGTGGTCGCGCACTTCCACTACGTGATGTTCGGGGGCGCGACGGCGCTGTTCGGCGGCGCCTACTACTGGTTCCCGAAGGTGACCGGGAAGATGTACAACGAGCTGCTGGGGAAGCTCCACTTCGTGATCTTCTTCGTCAGCTTCAACATGGTGTACTTCTCCATGTTCCTCGGCTGGGAGACCCCGCGTCGCGTCTTCGAGTACAACCCCGAGTTCCAGACCTTCCACCAGATCGGGACGATCGGGGCGTTCATCCTCGGGTTCTCCTTCTTCATCATGTTCTACAACTTCGCGAAGTCGTACGTCTCCGGACCGGAGGCGGGCGATAATCCGTGGGACTACTCGCGGACCGCCGAGTGGGCCGTCTCCTCGCCGCCGCCGCTCGAGAACTGGCCGAACCGCCCATCGTACGCGTCCGGCAAGCTCGAGTTCGTGAAAGACTACGTTCCCGACGGCGGTCCGGCGGTGAAGACCGACGGCGACGGGAACGCCGCGACCGACGGCGGCGACACGCACTCCGACCACATCAAGGAGTACCCGTACTGGGACAAACACCCGAGCCACGCGAGCATCTGGCCGTTCGCCCTCTCGTTGATGACCGGGTTCTTCCTGTTCGGGCTCTCCGGGTTCGCCGACTCGGTCACGTTCATCGTGGGCGAGTCGCTCGCGTCGACGAGCGTCGAGATCTCGAACGTGATGTACCCGGTGTTCATCGTCGTCGGACTCGTCGGGCTGATCGCGAGCGGCGTGAAGTGGGGGTTAGAGGACTTCTACGCACCGCCCAGTGAGTTCGCCGAGCGGTGGCCGTTCAACGGCGTCGAGAAGGTGAAGCTGGGGATGTGGTTCTTCCTGGCGTCCGACGTGATTGTCTTCGGCGCGTTCCTCTCGGCGGCCATCTTCGTCCGGTACAACGCCGGGTGGATGACGTGGGAGCCGCTGACGGAGTCGCTCCCCGGCCTCATCAACACGTTCGTGCTGATCACCTCCTCGTTCACCGTGATCTTGGCGCTCGTCGCCGCCCACCGGAAGAGCCGGCAGGGGCTGCTGGCCTCGCTTGGGGCGACGATTCTGCTCTCGCTCACGTTCCTCAGCATCAAGATGTGGGAGTGGCACCACGAGGTGTTCGACCGCGGCGTGATGATCGGCTCGAACGCCCACGGAGATCCGGTTCAGGCGTCGATCTACTACGTCACCACGGGGCTCCACGGGCTCCACGTCGTCATCGGGCTCCTGATCGCCTGCTACCTGTTCGTCCGGGCGTACCAGGGGCACTACCTGGAGGACGAGCGGCCGGTGGAGTACTTCGGCCTCTACTGGCACTTCGTCGACATCGTCTGGGTGTTCATCTTCCCGCTGTTCTACCTCTTCTGAGGCGGCGTTCGCCGCCGCATTCGGTTTTTGTCGGGTTCTTTTGTATTTTGGCCGCGTCCCGTTAGCCCCCGCGCCGCTCTCCCGTGTCCTCACTCGTCGACCGGCTCGGCGCACCACTGACAGAAATCGAACGCCGGGTCGGTCTCGCGGCCGCAGTGCGGACACGACACCGCCTCGACGTCGCCCCCGTCGTCGACCGTCGACCGGTCGGAGCGATCGGTCAGCGTCTCGGTGTCCGTCCGGCCTGTCGACGCTCCCGGGTCCGTCTGTCCCGTCGACGCTCCCGTGTCCGCCCGCTCCGGCGCGGTTCCGGAGGTCACTCGCTCCGAGGTCGCTCCCGCCTTCGTCCGCTTGTCGCGTTCGTACTCGCGGTTGTTGCGGCGCGCGAGGACGTACGCGTCGATCACGCTGGCGGCGACGACGAGCACGGCCGGGGCGATATCGGCGATCGGCGGCGGGTCGCCGGCGACGAGCCGATCCACCGCCGCGTCGGGAACGACGAGGACGAGCGTCGCGGTGACCGCGACGTACCAGCCGAACGCACGCGCCCAGCGGCGGAGGTACGCGTGTCCGAGCCCGGAGACGACGAGCGCCAACAGCACGGCGAGCCACGGTCGACGGCGACTGCGGTCTGTCATGGCGCGAGCTACGGACCCCGGGACCGTGTAACTGCCCCTCGCTCGGAGCGTTTATGAGGCCGAGACGCTGAGTCGTGGTATGCTCGGTATCCCGGCCGGCGACTTTCTCGTCGGGATCGGATTCGCGGTGGTGGGGGTCGGAACGTGGGTCCTCGGCCTCGGGATCGCGTACCTCCTCTACAAGCGGTGGCGCGGCGACGGACCGCGCGCCGACGACTGAGGGGCGGAGATCCGATCCTCCCGCCGACTCGCCTGTCCCGGTCCGCTTCGGTCACGCTTTTGAGGGCGCTGGCCCGAGGATCGGTATGACCGACACGGCGCTCGTTATCGGCGGCACGCGGTTCATCGGGAGACACACCGTCTCCGATCTGCTCGCGAACGGCTACGACGTGACGATGCTGAACCGCGGGACTCACGAGAACCCCTTCGCGGACGACGACCGCGTGACGCACGTCGAGGGCGACCGGACGAACGAGCGCGACCTCCGAACGGCGAAGCTCTCGGCGGAGCCAGATGTCGTGATCGACTGCGTCGCCTACCATCCGGCCGACGTCGAGGCCGCGGTCGACGTGTTCGCCGACGTCGACGGCTACGTGTACGTCTCGTCGGGGTCGAGCTACGCCGAAGAGGAGATCCCGAAGCGCGAGTGGGAGACGCCGCTCCAGCCGTGTACGCCCGAACAGGCGACCGACGAGAGCATGGAGACGTACGGCAACCGGAAGGCCGAGGGCGACCGGGTCGTGTTCGACGCCGCCGAGAACGGGGTCAACGCGACTGCGGTCCGCCCGTGTATCGTCTACGGCCCGTACGACTACACGGAACGGCTCGACTACTGGATCGACCGCGTGCTCTCGCACGACCGCGTCGTCGTCCCCGGGGACGGCCAGAACCTCTGGCACCGCGCGTACGTCGAAGACGTCGCGAGCGCGCTCCGGATCGTCGCCGAGCGCGGCGAGTCCGGGGCCGCCTACAACGTCGGCGACCGCCGGGCGCTCACCCTCGAGGAGACGGTGACGACGATCGCCGAGGTCGCCGGTACCGACTGCGAGGTCGTGCCCGCGAGCGCCGACGCCCTCGCGGCCGGCGGGCTCGAACCCGACGAGTTCGCGCTCTACCGCGAGTACCCGCACCTGCTCGACACGTGCGCGCTCGCCGATCTCGGCTGGGAGTCGACCCCGATCGAGGAGGCGATGGCCCGGACCGTCGCCGAGCACCGAGAGGCCGAGCGCGACGGGAGCGAGTGGGACCCCGGCCGCGAGGCGGAGGAGCGGGTGCTCGGCGTGAAAGACACCCTATAAATCGGCTCGGCGACTGAGCGTCTGGCTCAGTAGGCGGCGTCCCACCGCGACGGCTTCCGCCGGTTACCGCAGTCGGTGCACTCCATGCGGTCCATCGTGTCGATGGCGATGTCGGTCCCCTCGCAGTTCCCGCAGAAGTAGCCGTACCGCTGCTCCCGGTCGGGGTCGGCGTAGGCGACGTAGAAGGGGCCCTTAGAGCCCCGCTCGTTCTCGTCGAAGGCGACGTAGACGGTGTCGCCGGCGTCCGTCTCGACGACGCCCTCGGAGATCCCGGTCAGCCGGCTGACCTGCTTGCGGTACTCCCGCTCGTCGAACGTCTCCCCGCCGATCTCCACGGCACGCTCGCCGACGAGCTCGTACCCCTCGGCCTCGTAAAAGGCGGTGCCGGCCTCGTTGGCGACGAGGACCCGCGCCTCGATGCGGTCGACGTCCGCGTCGCTGAGCTCCGCCTCGACGCGCTCGAGGAGCGCGGAGCCGATCCCGGACTCGCGGTGGTCCGGGTGGACGTGCACCCAGTCGATCTCGCCGACCCGCTCCCGGCGCCCGACCACGTAGCTCTCGGCGAACCCGACCACGTCGTCGTCCACGACGGCGACGGGGCAGACGGTGCTCTCGTCGTCGATGTCCGCGACGAGGTCGTCGGAGTCGTACCACTTGTCGACCGCCTCGGCGAGCAGCGCCTCCTCGACGGCGTGGTCGTACGAGGCGAGCAGCGACTCGCGGGCGACTTCGCGGATCGCGTCGACGTCGGCTGCGGTGGCGTCGCGGAGTTCCATACGATACCCTTCACACACGACTACAAAAAACACGCCCGAACGTGTCAGAACTGCCGCACTCGATTCGGGCGAAACTCGGAGACCGGGAGGAGCGGGCGACGGCGCTACGAGATGGAGTACGTCGCCGCGGCCATCAGCAGCATGGTCAGCGCGAGCGCGAGCGCCATCACGTAGGTCAGCGAGCGGTTCTCCCACCGGAGGTGCTGGAAGTAGGCGACGATGAGCAGCGTCTTGACCGTCGCTATCAGCAGCGTTCCGCCGAGCGCCTGGGCGTACGTGAAGTCGAGGAACGCGGCCTCGAAGAGAACGAAGTTCAGCGTCGCCGCGACCAGGAGCGCGACGTATATCGCTGTGTACAGTTTGAGCGAGTCGTCCGACATTTCTTGGCCTCACCTTCGTCCGTGTGCTTAAAGAATTAACCATCCGGCCCCCGTTCCGGCGCGTGCTCGCGGCCCGTGCGACGTCCGCTCGCGGTCCGCGGGACCCCGAAACGCCTATGTCTTCGACGCGCGGACGTGACTCCGACACCAACGAGGCACCACCGTGGATCCGCTCGAACCGACGGACGACCTGCTCGAATCGCTGTACGTCGTCAACAAGGTCGCGAAGCAGTTCGCCGACGAGGCGACCGCCGCCTACGACCGCGGCGACGTCACCGAGAGCAACGTCCGTTCCGCGCGAAAAGACGCCCTCTACCGGACGAAAACGGCGGTCCTGTCGCGGATCGTCGCCCACGAGGACTCGGCCGTCACAGGGGAGTACCACGCCATCAACGGCGACGTCTGGCTGTTCCTCACGGTCGGCGACTGGCGGTTCCACCAGCCGCCGCGCGCCATCGGCGGGGACCTCGCCGACGAGGTCGCGGTCGCGAACGACCCCGGGGAGCCGATCGACGCCCCCTACGAGCGCGACCCGTCGGTCGAGCGCTCGGATCGATCGCTCGAAGACGCCCTCATCGGGCTGGCCGAGGCGGGCGTCAACGCGAACGACCACCTCGCGCGACCGACCGTGACGAGCGAGCACGACCGCATCGTGGACGTGCGCTGGTCGTACCTCCCCTGAGTTGCGTCTCGACTCTCGAGGGCTAAGCTAGTGGCACAGGTCCCGACGCGTCCGTAAAAGTCGAACCCCGCGACGGGAGCGACCCGGACTTAGCTCTCGACGACCTCGATGGCGCCGAGCATCCCGTTGGCCTCGTGCGGCGTACACCGGTAGAGCTGGATCCCGGTGTTGTCGAACGACTGCTCGAAGGTCGAGCCCTCTTCGCTGACGGCGTTACCGCTGCTGAAGTCGGACTCGGACCCCTCCACGGATTCGACGTTGTGGGCGCCGCCCTTGCCGGTCCACTCCCAGACGACGGTCGTGCTGGAGTCGATCCGGATCGCCGGGGGGTCGAACGCGAAGCCGACCTCTCCGGCGCCGACCGAGACGGTGACCTCGTCCTGCCCGGTGTAGTCGGCGATGGTCCCCTCGTACAGCCGGGCTTCCGCGAGGTGGTCGTCGATCGCGCTCGGGACGTCGTCTTCCATGGGGACGTCGTTGCCGTCGCCGCCGTCCCCTCCGCCGCCGGAACAGCCGGCGAGCGTTCCGAGGGCCAGCGCGGCCCCGGTTCCAGCGACGTACCGCCGTCTACTCAGTCTATCAGACATCGTCGAACGTAGGGGTTCGAGCCTTACAAACCCCTTGACGAAATCCGGATCGCCGGAACCGTCGAAGGGTCCGAGCGGGGGTCGGGGGCGCCGATCGGCGCCCCGCCGTCGGCGGCTTTATTCGCCGTCGGCGCCGTGGTCCGAATCGATGCGGGAGGACGAGCTGGCGACGCGCGTCGTCGACCACTACGCCGCCGCCCACGACGACCCGGAGATCCGGCTGGAAGAGCCGTACGACGCCGACGGGCGTCGCGGGGTCGTCGACGCGTACGTCCGGCTGCGGACGCCCGAGCGCGTCGATCACGTGATCGAGCTCAAGGCCGACGCCGCCGTGCGCCGAGCCACCGGGGCGAACGAGATCCTGCGCCAGTACCGGCGCATGGAGCGGTACTTTCACGGCGACGAACGTCACGCGCTCCGGCCGAAGCTGGGTCGCACCGAGCCGGGCGCGCGATTCCTGCTGCTGTTCGCGCCCACGCCGACCTGCGTGCACCACGTGGCGACCCACCGGTCGCTGTACGGCTCCGTCGACGTCGCGGCCCGCGTCGACGACGTTCCGGCCGTCCGCACCGTCGCGTTCCTCACCGGGCTCGACGGCGACCCCGCGGACCTCGGAATGGTGTCGGTGAACGGCGACGCGCAGTTCGGCTCCGAGGCGTTCCTGAATGCGGTACCCCCTGACTCCAAGCTCGCCGAGAGTCTCCGCGGCGTCGACGACGACCTCGTGGAGTTTCCGTAGGGGGTCAGCGGGCGTCGACCGGGAGGTCGGCAAATAATGACCGGGGCGCGGGCGACCGAAAGGCGCTTTTCGTCCCGCCGCGACCCTCGACTATGATCACGGTCGCGTTGGCGGGAAAGCCGAACGCCGGGAAGTCCACCTTCTACACGGCCGCGACGATGGCCGACGTCGACGTCGCGAACTACCCGTTCACGACGATCGACGCGAACCGCGGGGTCACCCACGTCCGCACGGAGTGCCCCTGTCTCGACCGCGAGGAGCGGTGCGGTTCGGAGAACTGTCGCGGCGGGAAGCGGTACGTCCCGGTTGAGCTCCTCGACGTGGCTGGGCTCGTGCCGGGTGCCCACGAGGGGAAGGGGCTCGGCAACCAGTTCCTCGACGAGCTGACGAACGCGGACGTCGTCTTGAACGTCGTGGACGCCTCGGGCGCGACGAACGCGGAGGGCGAACCGGTCGAGGTCGGCTCGCACGACCCGCTCGACGACGTGGACTTCGTCGAGGAGGAGATGGACCTGTGGCTCGCGGGCATCGTCGACGACAACTGGGAGAGCGTCGAGCGGAAGTCGCGGTCGCCCGACTTCGACCTGGAGGCGTCTATCACGGACCTGCTGACCGGGTTCGGCGCGACCGAGCGCGACGTGACGGCGGTCCTCCGCGGGCTGGAGTACCCCGACGATCCGAAGGCGTGGACCGGCGACGACCGCGAGGCGCTCGCGCGGGCGATACGCCGCCGCACCAAGCCGATCGTCGTCGTCGCGAACAAGGTCGACGCCGCGCCCGAGGGCGCGCTCGACCGGATCCGCGAGGGGACGGACAAGCCGGTGATCCCGGCGACCGCCGACGGCGAGCTCGGTCTGCGCCGGGCCGCGGAGGCCGGCGTCGTCGACTACGACCCGGGCGACGGCGACTTCGAGATCCTCGGCGACGTCTCCGAGGAGCAGCGCAGGGGGCTCGACGCGATCCGCGACGCGATGACCGAACACGGCGGAACGGGCGTCCAGACCGCGCTGAACGCCGCCGTCTACGACCTGCTCGACCGTATCACCGTCTACCCGGTACAGGACGCCTCGAAGTGGACCGATGGGACGGGCAACGTCCTCCCGGACGCGTTCCTCCTCCCGTCGGGGGCGACGCCGCCGGACCTCGCGTACGCGGTCCACACCGACATCGGCGAGGGGTACCTCCACGCGGTCGACGCCCGCTCCTCGCGGCGGATCGGCGAGGGACACGAGCTGAGCGAGGGCGACGTGGTGAAGATCGTCTCGACCGCGGGGCCCTGAGGGCGTCCGGGGGCAAGGATGTCGGACCCGGTAGCGACGGGACCCGAGCGTGAGACCGACAGGCACATCCGGATACCCCGAGACGGGCCGGTAGATGCTCGGGCTCGAACACGACTTCCGGATCGTCGACACCCGCGCGACGCTGGACCCCGACGAGTCCTCGGTCGCCACGCACGGCCGAGACATCTCCCCCGAGCGGCTGGAACGGGAGATGCTCCAAGCGGGCGTCGTGCGCGCGGTCGCGAGCCCCGGCCGGCGCCCGCCCGGCCGGAGCTACCTCCGCGCGAACAACGCGGTCGCGCGGCTCTCCATCGACCGCCCGTTCGTCGCGTTCGCCCGACTCAACGGCCCGCGCGACCCGGGGAACGGCCCGGTCGCCGCGGTGCGGAACCTCCGCGCCGAGCGCGACGACCACCACGCCCGGCCGGACGACGTCGAGCAGTACTCCTACGACGACCGCTTTCACGGGTTCACGCTCGCCCCGCACGTCGACGGCCTCCCGAACGAGGACGTGCTCGGTCGGCTGGAGTCGGCCGACCTCCCGCTCTTCGTCCACGCCGGCAGGGAGTTCCCGCCCGAGGCGGTCGAGCGCGAGCTCCTCGACTACGACCTTCCGCTCGTGCTCTCGAGCTTCGGCGGCTACCCCCTCGACGCCGATCTGATGAACGAGACGCTCGACCTGCTCGACGAGCACGACCGGCTCTACGTCGACACGAGCGCGGTGCGCTACCGCGAGGTGCTCGAGCGCGGCGTCTTAGAACACCCCGACCGCGTCCTCTTCGGCTCCGGTGCGCCCGACATCCACCCGAACGTCGGCGTGATGGAGGTGCTCACGCTCGACGTCTCGGAGGACCTGATGCGCCGCGTGCTGGCGAAGAACCCCGCCCGGCTGATCCCCGCGCTCGCCGAGGGCGCCGACGCCTGAAGCGACGGTCACTTGTCCCGCCGCTGCGGAGCCGACGGACATGAGCGACGCTGAGACCGACGCCGAGAGCGACGGCGGTGACGGCGGCGACGACCCCCTCGTCGAGGTCGTTCGGGCCGTCGGCCACGAGCACGTCACCGCCGAGCACGCGAGCACCGTCGAGCTCACAACCGACGACTGGCTTACGCCGGCGGGCGACTGTATCATCGGTATCGAGGCCGACCGCGCGCCCCGCGACTTCTCCCCCGAATTCCGCGAGGCGTGCCGAAACGCGGAGGCGACGATCACGGCGACGATCGGAGTCGGGGAGCCCGGAGACGAGGGGGTCGAGCTCGACGACCCCGCGTACGTCGACGAGATCGTCGGCCGCGGCGATCCCGATCTCACGCTCCTCGACGACCGGTCGATGGTTGGGCGGACGAGCGACTACACCGACGACGAGCGCACGATCCTCGTCGACGGCGACGGTGCGGCCGCCGACCTCGACCGCGATCTCGTCGCCGCGCTCGCTGACGGCGCCCCGATCGCGCTGCGGCTGGCGGTCGAACGCGCCGAGTAACGAACGCGCCGCAGAACGGCCGTCTCCAGGTCGATCAGCGCTGAACGGCGGCGTCGACGAGGTCCGTGACGGGGAACGGCTCGTCGCGGTCGAACGACGCGAAGACGGCCTCGTAGCGCGCGGAGGGCAACACGAGCACGACGATGTTCTCGAAGAACAGCGTCTGCGCCTCGAACTCCTCGCCGATCAGGCCCTTGAACTCGTCGCCGGTGACCTGGTTCGCCATGACGAGCCGGTACGCGGACTCGAGGTCCTGGTCGGAGTACCGCGACTCGAGGTCCTCCCGGACGTACTCGACATCGAAGTCGAGGGAGTCGAGGCTGGCTATCACGCGCGCCTCGGCGCCGTCGACGCCGCGGAGCGTCTCAACGAGCTCGGACACGCCGGCGGATTTTGCTGGTACGTACTAAAATCGCTCGTTCGAATCCGGACCGGTTAGATCGGGAGCTCGGCGTCGGCGCCGACCACTCGGTCAACCTCCTCCGGCGCGCGCCAGTCGGTCGTGCGCTCCAGCAGCTGGACGACCATCCGGCCCGTCACGCCCCAGACGGTGTAGCCGTCGACGTGGAAGAAGTGGACCCGGTGGTCGCCGTACTCCGGGTGACCGATACGACGCTCCGACTCGTAGTTCGCGCGGTCGGTCAGCCCGTTGACGGGGAGGACGGCCACCTCCGCGACCTCCGACTCGTCGGGGACGTACTCGCGGTCGGGCGCGACGCCGACGAACGGCCGGACCCGGTAAGCGGAGGAAGTCCGGGTGTCGTCGAGGCGCCCCAAGACGTCGACCTCGTCCGGGCGCATCCCGACCTCCTCGTTCGCCTCGCGGAGCGCGGTGTCGGTCAGGGTTCGGTCCTCGGGCTCGCGCCCGCCGCCGGGGAAGCTCATCTGTCCGGGGTGTTTCCCGAGGTGGGACGCGCGTTTGGTGAACAGCAGGTGGGCCTCGCCGCCGCGCTCGACGACGGGCGCGAGCACGGCGGCCTCGCGGCGCGCCCGAGTCACCTCTTCGGGCGTGTACCGACGCAGCCCCGACAGGTCCATATCGGGCGTAGGCGCCCGGAAGGGGTTAACGTTTCTCCGCGTTCCGGCGATCTGAAACGAGCGCGGCGTCGACCGCTGACCCGTCGGCCGTCGGGCGGTCGAGGGATCGCGCGACCGCGCCCGAACGGCTCGCGCAGCGAGGCTGAACGACTCGCACGGCTTCGGACGTTTTAAGCCCGCGACCCGCCCTTCACACGATAATGAGCGACGACGACCAGGAGCTCGGGATCACCGAGTCCAAGTCACACAACACCGGCGAGTGGTACGCCGAGGTCGTACAGAAGGCGGGGCTGGCCGACTACGGCCCCGAGGGGATGAGCGGATTCATCGTCACTCGACCGCGGGCGTACGCCGTCTGGGAGCGCCTGCAGGGGTTCCTCGACGCGAAGTTCAAGGACACCGGCGTCCAGAACGCCTACTTCCCCCTCTTCATCCCCGAGTCGTACCTCGAACGCGAGAAGGACATCGTCGAGGGGTTCGACCCCGAGGTGGCGTGGGTGACCGAGGCGGGCACGAAGGAGCTCGAGGAGCGGCTCGCGGTCCGGCCCACCTCCGAGTCGATCATCACGCCGTACATCAGCCAGTGGGTCCGGAGCCACCGCGACCTCCCGCTGCGCGTGAACCAGTGGTGTTCGGTCGTGCGCTGGGAGGCGACGGAGACGAAGCCGTTCTTCCGAACGAAGGAGTTCCTCTGGCAGGAGGGCCACACCGCGCACGAGACCGCAGAGGACGCGTGGGACGAGACGATGACGCGGCTCGACCAGTACGAGTCCGTCTACGAGGACCTGCTGGCGCTGCCCGTCCTGAAGGGACAGAAGCCCGACCACGACAAGTTCCCCGGCGCCGACACGACGACGACCGTCGAGGCGCTGATGCCCGACGGGAAGTCGGTGCAGGCCGGCACCTCCCACCACCTCGGGCAGTCGTTCGCGGAGGCGTTCGACATCACCTTCTCCGACGAGGACGAGGAGGAGCGGCTCGCGCACACCACCTCGTGGGGGCTCTCGTGGCGCGCGCTCGGCGCGCTGATCATGACCCATTCCGACGAGCAGGGGCTCGTGCTCCCGCCCGGCGTCGCTCCCGAACAGGTCGTCGTCGTCCCGATCTGGCAGGAGGACACCAAAGACGAGGTGCTGGAGTACGCCGAGGGCGTCGCCGACGACCTCGACGACGCCGGCGTCCGCGTCGAGCTCGACGACCGCGACGAGCGCAATCCCGGATTCAAGTTCAACGAACACGAGCTCAACGGGGTCCCGCTCCGGATCGAGATCGGCCCCCACGAGGTCGAGGACGGCGAGCTCACTCTCGTCCACCGCCCCGACGGGGAGAGCGTCGTCGAGGAGCGGGACGGCGTCGCCGACACCGTCCGCGACCACTTCGACGAGATCTACGCGAAGCTGTACGCGGCCGCGGAGGAGACGCTCGACGGCGAGGTCCGCGAGGCCGAGGACCGCGCCGAGATCCTCGGGACGCTCGGCCAGCACGGCGGCTACGTGAAGACGCCGTGGTGCGGCGACGAGGAGTGCGAGGAGCCGATCAAAGAGCCGATGGCCGCCGAGATCGTGATGGTGCCGTTCGAGGACGAGGACCCCCTCGTCGACGGCGACGAGACCTGCGCCATCTGCGGCGAGGACGCGAAACGGACCGCTTACTTCGCGAAGTCGTACTGAGTCGGGGTCGATTACGGCGGGGCGCATCGGTAACGGCCGCCCCGCCGCTGTACCGCGTTTAATCCGCGTTGATCCGACTTAACGGAGATCGGTTTATATACGGATACGTCGCCTACGGTCAGGTGATGAAACGAGGTATCGCGCTCCTCATCGTCGCGGTCGTGCTGGTCGGCGTCGCCGGGATCGCCGCGGCCGGCCCCATCGGGACGGTCGCCGCGCAGGACGACCCGGTGGCGACGAACGAGACGAGCGAGGGGAACGAGACGGCGAACGGGACGGAGATCAGCCCCGGCGAACGCCTCTCCGGCGTGATCGGGGTCCAGCGGGCCGAAATAGCCGGCGAGGTCGACTCCCGGGCGTTCGAGGTGGCGCTCAACCGGACGGAGACCGACGAGGAGCGGGCCGCCCTCGTCGCGGAGCGGTTGAACCGGACCGAGGACCGGTTGACGGAGATCGAGCGGCGCCAGCGGGAGCTCCGCGAGCGCCGCGACGCCGGTGAGCTGAGCCGGGGCGAGTTCGCCGCCCGGATGGCGGAGATCGGCGCCCGAGCCGAGACGGTCAAGCGCGAGGCCAACCGGAGCGCCGACGTGGTTCGCGGGCTCCCCGAGTCGGTCAGGGCCGACCGCGGCCTGAACGAGGCACGACTCGGCGCGCTCCGCGAGCGGGCGAGCGAGGCGAGCGGCCCGGAGGTCGCGGCGATCGCTCGCGGCGTCGCCGGCAACGATGTGGGCGGCCCGCTGGCGTCCGAGCGACGCGGCCCGCCCGCGGACATGGGCCCGGGAGCCGGCCCGGGCGCCGGTCCGGGCGCCGGCGGCGGCTCGCCCGGCGCTGACGGACGACCCGGCCGCGGTACCGAATCCGGGGGCGACGGCAACGCGACGAACGCGACCGATCGCTCGACGAACGCGATCGACCGTCCGACGAACGCGACCGACCGCCCGACGAACGCGACCAGCGCTCAGACGACCGCCGGAAATTCGACTGGTGGGTCCGCGAGCGGTAACGCCGGGCAAGGAGGCGGCGACCGAGGCGACGGCTCCGACGCGGGGAGCTCGCCGACGGGCGACGAGCGGTCTCCGCCCGCCGCGGGCGATAACCGCGGCGGCGGGGGCGGTTCCGGATCCGGTGCCGGCGCCGCGAACGCCGTCGAAGACGTCGTGGCAGGACTCTCCGGACCGTTGACTGACGGTGCCGAGTACGTTCGTCGGGTCGTCGGCATCGATGGATAGGTCGCCTCCGGCTCGGCACACCACCGAGCCGACCCCGACCGGACGTCGCGGTGACCGCGGCCGCCAGAGGAGCGCCCCGCGTGCCCCGCACGCTTGCTTGGAAGATGGGAAGCGATTTACCCGAGCCTCGTAACTGTTGGGCTGTGCAGCGAACGGTACTTCTTCTCGTCGCCGTCGCGGTCGTCGCCAGCGCCGGCTTCGCGTCGATCGGGGCCGCCCAGGGCGGTGCGGGCCTCCCGCCGGGCGGTTTCGACCAGATGGACGTCACTCCGGACGACGTCCTGATCGAGGTCAACGTCGAGCCCGACGGCGATGCAGTCTGGGAGACGCAGTACCGAGTTCGCCTCGCGAGCGACGACGAGGAGCAGGCCTTCGAGGAGCTCCGCGCGGACGTGGAGTCGAACCCGGACGCGTACACGGGCCGGTTCGGCGAACGGATGCGCGCGACGGCCGACACCGCCGAGAACGCGACGGGCCGCGAGATGAACGTCTCGAACGTCACGGTGACCGCCGAGCGGCGCGAGCTCCCGCAGTCGTACGGCGTCCTGACGTACCGGTTCGAATGGAGCAACTTCGCGGCCGTCGACGGCGACCGCCTCGTCGTCGGCGACGCCGTCGACGCGCTGTTCCTCGACGAGACGTCGTCCCTCATCGTCTCGTGGGACGACGGGTATCGGCTCGGCGAGGTCTCGCCGTCGCCGACGGAGACCCGCGAGAACGCCGTCGTCTGGGAGGGCCCGGTGGACTTCACGGAGGGACAGCCGCGCGTGACCGTCGAGCCCGAGGGGCTCGCCGCCGGACCGCTCCCCCTCGTCGCGCTCGGACTGCTCATCGCCGTCCTCGCCGTCGTCGGCTACCGCCGTCGGCCGTGGCGCGCGTCGGCTTCGGACGGGGCGCCGACGGCGACCGCGGACGCGCCCGACACGACGGGAGCCGAGGCGGCCGCCGAGAGCGGGGACGCGGTCGACGGGGACGGCGCGACTGGCACGGAGGCGACCGCCGCTGGAGCCGGCGCGAGCGCCGCGGCCGTCGGCGAGCCGGACGCCGACGAGGGCGGAGCGGAGCCCGGCGCGGACGGAGACGGTGACGGGGCGGCGCCACCGGTCGACGAGGACCTGTTGAGCAACGAAGAGCAGGTGCTCCGGCTGGTCGAGGCCAACGGCGGTCGGATGAAACAGAAGCAGGTCGCCGAGGAGCTCGACTGGACCGCCGCCAAGACGAGCCAGGTCGTGACGGGGCTCCGCGACGAGGGCGACCTGGAGGGGTTCCGGCTCGGGCGCGAGAACGTGCTCTCGCTGCCCGAGTACGACGCCGCGGCCGACGCGGCCGACGCCGACGACACCGACGGCGAGGAGACCGGGGACGACGGCGAGTGACGCTCGCGGCGGTCGCGCCCGGATCGACGCTCGGGCGTGAGGCGGGAGCGACCGATCGACTATCCGAACTCGGCTCTCGTCACAGGTCCCGCGACCGACCCAGATGCATGAGTTCGCCGCCGCACTCGCACGTCCCGCCCGACTCCGTTCGGGCCCCGCATTCGAAACACTCGTACAGTTCTCGTTCGTCGACTCCGGTTTCTGGTCGCATATCACGCCATATGGTGCCAGGTAACATAGCCTCAGCCCTATTATTCTTTAAAGAATAAGTATCCGATCGGTAATCGGGTGGACGGACGATCGGATCCGTCGCGACGCGTGCGGAGGCGACGGTGACCTGCTCGGGGGACGCTCTCGGGCCTCTCGACGAACCGATGCAGGGGCCGAATCACCGGAACCCGGCTCTTTTTCACCGGAATCGACGTACAGGTAGTATGGAGATCGGCTTCAGCTTCGGAGCGAACGCGCCGACCGGCGTCTTCGTCCTCCACGCCGCGGTCGCCGTGTTCTTCCTGTACCTCGGTGTCGTGAACGCGGCCGCCGGCGAGTCGATCGGCGTCGCGTTGAACGCCCTCATCGGCGTCCTCCTCGTCGCCGCCGGCGTCGTGGTGGCGCGGATCACCGAACGGCGGACCTAACGCTCGGCCTCGCGTCGTCCGCTAGGCGCCGCCGCTCTGTTGACCCGTCGCCTAGTTCTCTGCTGTGGGTCGACGAGAGAACGACAGAAGCAAAGGAACTGTGGCCGTGCCACTTCGCTTCCTTATTTGAATTCTCGTCTTAATTTGATTAATTGAGAGGAATAACCTTGTCTATTAAATGAGTATCTATCTATCCCCGCTAAATTGAATACTTGGCATAATATACACCTATTACAACGTCAATCTTTTTTGATCAACTGAGATGGTTCTCTGAGTGGTTTTTACAGGCTCGATTGTCCGGAAATGTACTCGAATCTGATACTACCGTCCGACACAGTATACTCCACAGCTGTCGGCGTTTGAATCTGAACTGTGCAGTCTGTTCGCGAAGTGGTTCTTGAATCAGCACGTGAGTATGGGATTTCCAACTGACGTTCTTCCATCGATCCAAGCTTTGTACGCGCATCTGGTTCTATTCCAGATCCTATGATGACTGGATGAAGTTGTAGATCCTCCACGGGAGGTTCGGCATTTGCTGTTGCTAACTGTGAAATCCAATACGAATATCTGTCAATTTGATTGATATTATCCACCGTGATTTCTTCTTGTTTTAATTCACCTACCGTTGCTTTGTACCTGTGGCCATCTCTCTCATGTAGTAGAAGTAGATCAACTTTTGAGCGACCTATCCCGTACACGATCTCATTTCCGAACCATTCCAGTTCTGAGAGAGGTCCGACGATGTCGGATAATACTGGTATCTCTTCGTCAATATTATTCAAAATCCAAGCGTGTAGCCAGTGTTCGTATGGAACTTCGGGACCATCCCCCAATTTAGGACTCAAGTAATCTCTATTCTCCTGCGCGGGATATGGCTCAAAATCAGGGACTTCTGAAGTCCCTTCGTTTTCCCGTTCCAGCAATCTAAGGAGTTTCTCTGTTTCTTCCGGAAGTAACGGTGCCGCGCTTCGTTCCGTACCCACGCCATACATCTTTCGGAATATCTTTGTCCAAATAAAACCAGGATCGGTTTGATCAACATACGCCGTATTATCAGTCACACTATTTGGATAATAATTATCAGGTTGGATCAGAACCCGGTTAGGAACAATATGCTCACCCTGCGGAACGTCACTGTCACAATTATCGCAAGTCCATGGGTCTTTGTTCGGGTCCCTACCCCAGTCTTCGGGATACGTTGAACCACATTCAGGACATTCACCTCTGACAGTATGGCCGTTCCAAGAGATAGTTTGTGTATCAACAAAGGGCCGGCTCGTTATTTCATAGACTCCCCTAAATCCGCGATCCTCCGGTGATTCATCGATTCTGCGTTGGTACAAGAATACCAAATCACCCGGTCGCGTTCCGAGAAGGTCAGCATACAAACCGGATTGTCCACTAAAATTCCACTCTAATTTTGGCTCTTTAACTCCACAAAATCCACGGGACCTGTGAACGGGGTATGAGAACTTATCCACTACAAAAACGTATCCGCGCCTGTCAACACCTTGGGACATCTGAATATCATAGTTCGTGGGAATAATAAAAGTAAGCACTAATAATTAGTAGCATAGTTTCTAATATTTAATTAGACACATTCATAACTAACGTATTGATACCCCATCATCGACGGGTCGCTGATTCTAAGTACAGAATTACTGATAGAAGGGTACGGCCCATCGAACTTTCACAGCCGCCAGTACGATCCTGTTGGCGCCTCATAAACGGGTATTCAGGGATTTTGTCACAGCGGTTCATGCTGACCACTCTGAAACACCGATTCCAACTTCCTGATAGGACCATCGGAACCGTTATACTGGATTCAATAATGCAATCTTGAATAAGATGGAGAAAGCCAGACAAGGGAGATGCGAACCGCGGTGGTTCCGCTTCGCTCTGTGATTCAAATTCTCCTTCGGCTGTTCGACTCCGCTTTGTTTCGATAGAAGAGCCGGAGGAGGGATTTGAACCCTCGACCTATTCCTTACGAAGGAATCGCTCTGCCAGCTGAGCTACTCCGGCGCGCGTCTTACCATTCCCGAACGGCAAAATAAGGGTTCCGAAACGGCGACGGCGCGGGGGCCGAACTGGCGCGACCGATCCGCGGATCGTCGGATCGCACTCGGTAGATGCGCCGTTGGCGTTCGTTTCGGAATTATGCCCAATACATTCCGATCCGTCTGTTTTCTCAGGTACAATCACAGGTGTATAAGGAAAAAACATAAATACTTGTTCAGGCTCTAATCGAGATGTGGTCGCACCGATCGTGCGCCGCGATGGCGGGGATCGACTCCCTCGACGGTGCGTGCCCGGTCGAAGCCCGTGCCGGGCGTCGGTAGTCCCGTCGGTCGCACCCCCCACGGCGACCCGACGTGGCGGTCACCACTAACAGCGTTCCACCACGGCCGTCGTGTGATCCACGTCTCCGACGTGCCAAGCGCGAAATCGCCTCTGGTCCCGACGGTCCACCGGCCGTGAACTCTTGTCATGTGACGGGCCGTGCCGTCCCGACCCGCTCGTCCCGGGCGGGACGGCGGTCACGCTGTCGATCCACGTACCCGATCCCGTCGGCGGTCGCCGACGGGAGACTCGCCGTAAAGTGGCGACGTCCGCCGATGTCTCGGCGGGCCCGATTCTCACGAGAAGAGTCGTCTCGGTGCCTCCGCGGCCGCGGAGATCCCGCTCACCCCGGCCCCGAGGACGCCCGCGAGCCGCACTTCCGCCGGCTCGACGCCGAGCTCGCGAGAGAGGAACCCCGGACGAGCGTCGGCGCCGACGACGGCGATCGTCCGGCCGCGGACGCGTACCTCGGCGGTGAGGTCGGTGGCGGTCAACAGCGCGGCCGCCCCGTGCGCGTCGTTGTCCCCGGGTAGGTTCCGCGCGACGCGGACCGCGTCGCGGACGGTCGCCGCCTCGACGAACAGGCGGTCGCCCGTCGAGCGGACGTCGAGGTCGACGCCCTCGACCGTGAGCGTCAGGTCCTCCGTGGCGACCGAGAGCGGTGCCCTCGCGTCAGTCCTGTTCACGGGTCGTGACCCGAACGGTTCCGTCGAGCCGCCAGCTGGCGTGCTCGACGTCGTCGCCGGTGCCGCTCGGGACGTCGACGCTCATCTCCTCGAACTCGTACACGATCTCCGCGTTGCGGCCGGTCAGCCTATCGTACAGCCCGATAGCGAGGTCGGGCCACGTCGTCGTCTCGTCGATGCGCTCCTCCGGGTCTGGTGCGTCACTCATGTGCGTTACCACGTGCCGTATCGGTATAAACGCGTTACCTGACTGAAACGACGGGCGAGGAAAATCGGGGATCGAGCGGCGCGCGGAGCGCCGCGCGGACGGGGCGCCCCGGTCTCACTCCCGCGTCAGTCTCGCGTCCAGACAGACGTTGTACTCGTGGGGCGCGTACGACCTGACGACGCGCTCGGTCTCGACGGCGACTTCGTACTCGTCGCCTGCCGCCTCGCGGATCGCCCGCGTTCCGGGGCCGAACGGGTCGTCCTCGTGCTGGATGTCGTAGTAGTGGACCAGGCAGTCGTCGCCGGCCAGCGCGACCGCGGTGTCGAGGAACGCGTCGGCGGAGTGCGGGAGGTTCATCACGAGGCTGTCCGCCGCGTCGGCGTAGTCGTCCGCGATCTCACGCACGTCGCCCGCGACAGCGGTCACGCGGTCGGCGACGCCGTTCCGAGCCGCGTTCTCGCGGAGGTACTCGACGGCGCGCTCGTTGAGGTCGCAGGCGACAACGTCGGCGCCGCGGGACGCCAGCGGCACCGCGTACGGGCCGACGCCGGCGAACATGTCGATCGCGGCCTCGCCCGGCTCGGCCTGCTCAACCACGCGGTGGCGCTCGGTGGCGAGCCGCGGCGAGAAGTACACCTCGGCGACGTCGAGGAGGAACTCGTGGCCGTACTCGCGGTGGACCGTCTCGGTGCCGTTCCCCGCCAGCACGTCCCACCGGCGGACGCGGAGCTCTCCCTCGATCGGCGACGCGCGGTTGAGCACGGTGTCGCAGGGCACGTCGGAGGCCATCACGGCGTCGGCGATCTCGCGCGCTCGCTCGTCGTCGTCCTCGTCGACGATGACGATGTCTCCGAGCCGCTCCAGCGAGGGCTCGTAGCCGAGTATCTCGGCCGGGGTCAGCGGGCGGTCGCGCTCGGCGGCGTCGCGCGCGACGACCCTCGCGTCGAGGTCGGCGGGGATCGCCTCCGGGTCGACGATCGGGATGTAGATCGCGTCGCCGTCGACCGCGATCTCGTGGTCGCCGTCGAGGGCGCCGGCCTCGGCGAGGCGCTCGCGGACCGCCTCGCCGCGCTCGCGCTCGACCGCGACGCAGGGAACGCTCATTACCGGAAGAACGCGGAGCCAGCCATAAACGCTGACGCTTTCGGTCGTTCGGCCGCGAGCGCGGGCGGGAGAGCGCGGGAGCGGGCGGAAGGGCGGCGTGGGAGGGCGCGGCGCGTTCGCGGATCGCTCAGTCGTCCGCGGGCGCCTCGGGGCGGTACGCCTCGCTTATCCCCTTCCACTTGCCGGAGCGGAACCGCCAGTAGTTGATCGCGGCGGGGATCGACGTCTCGGCGAGGAACGCCAGATAGAGCCCCCACAGCCCGATCGCGGGGAGCGCGATCTCGGGGATCGTCACCCCCGTCAGGGGGACGCCGATCGCGGGGGTCGCGTCGTTGGCGCCGACGTACGCGAGCGGGATCGAGACGCAGAACATCCCGAAGAACTGGCTCGCGAACGGGATCTTCGTGTCGCCGGCCGCGTCGAGCGGCCCCGCCGCCCCGCCGGAGACGCCCTGGAAGACGACGGCGACGCAGGCCGCGTAGACGAGGGCGACCGCGATCGGCACCTCCGGGCTCTCGGGGCCCTCCGCGAACAGCACCACGATATCGCTCGCGAAGACGGCGGTCACCGCCGCGAAGACCACGTACGTCGCCACGGAGAAGCGGATGATGTCGCGGGCGTACGCCTCCGCCTCCGCGGGGTCCTCGCCGCCGAGCTCCTGCCCGACGAGGCTCGAGGAGGCGAGTCCGAACCCCCAGCCGGGGGCGTTCATGATCCCCCAGATGCGGCGGGCGATGACGAACGCGGCGACGGTGTTCTCGCCGAACACGTCGAGGATGGCGAGCATCGGGAACTCGGCGACGGTCCACACGAGGTTGCGCGCGCCGACCGGGAGGCCGATCTCCACGAGATCGCGGAGCATGTCCGGGTTCACGTACGAGCCGAACGGGTCGATCGCGATCGGAAACTCGCCGACACCGGGGAATCGCCCCCACACGAGCCCGCCGGCGAACGCCGCGACGGCGAGCACGTTCGAGAGGACGGTCCCGAGCGCGGCGCCCTCGACGCCCAGCCCCAGTCCGAAAATGAACGCCGCGCTGAGCGCGATGTTCGCGACCGCGCCGCCCGCCCGCACCTGCATCGCGGTGTACGCGTCGTCGCAGCCGACCAGCACGCGGCTCCCGACGAGGTTGAGCGCGGCGAACGGGACGCCGAGCCCGACGATCCGGAGGTACTCTGCCCCGAGGGCGATCGCGGCCTCGTTGCTGCTCAGGACGCCGATGAGGGCGGCCGAGTGCGTCCAGAACGCGGCGGACACCGGAATCGTGACGACCACGACGAGGAGGACGCTCGCCCGGACGGCGTCGCCGAGCTCGCCGTACGCGTCCGCGCCGTACCGCTGCGAGACGAGGGCGATGGTGCCGCCGGCGACGCCGCCGCCGATCGCGAACGCGAGCCCCCAGTAGGGCCCGGCGAACCCGACGCCGGCGACCGCGCTGGTGCCGACGGCGACCCCGACGAGCGCCACGTCGACGGCGTTCTTCGACATCCGGGCGATCCCCGTGACGATCCGCGGCCACGCCAGGTCGGTCGTCCGGACCACGCGGTGGCGGTCGATCAGCCCGGCCCTCGCAAGGGCGAAGCCGATGTAGAGGATTAGCGCGCGGAAGGGGTTGGGGAGGCGGACCACTGCGGGTACGACCGTTTCCCGGTCCGCGCTAAAGGGATTTCGTCACGCGGCGGGCGTTTCCGGATCGGCCGACGGCGACGAAGACGGCGACGGCGGGGGCGAACATGACGGACCTCAGCATTTTCGAGGTGGAGCCCCCGACCTCAAGGCGCGAACGGAGTGAGCGAGTAGGTCGGGGAGGAAACCGACATGGGACGACACAACCGCCACACCGCGACCGACCGACCCCCAAGCGTATAAGTACCGTCGGGTACCCCCTGAAACTATGGGCGTGCGTCGAACCGCCGTCGTGAAACTCGCCGTTTCCGACGAGCAACGCGACGCACTCCACCGAACCGCCGAGCAATACCTGTACTGCGCGAACCGAACCGCCGACTACTGTTGGTCCGACACCTCCTACACTGAGTGTAAGACCAACAAGCGAGAGGTTCGTGACGCGCTCTACGCCGACCTTCGAGAGGAGACAGACCTACAGGCCCAACTTGTCCAAGCCGCTATCAAACGCGCTGTCGAAGCCGTCAAAGCGTGTGTCGAACGGTGGAAAAAGGGACAGCGCGTCTCTCAACCGACGTTCACTGCTGAAACGATGGACTACGACACGCGGAGCGCCACCTTCTACCGGAACAAGGTGTCGCTGGCGACTGTTGAGGGCCGAGTCGAACCGTCGTTCGTTCTCCCAGCAGACAGTCCGACGCCCTACGAGCGGTACGTACTCTCCGAGAACTACGAGTTCTGCGAGAGTACGCTTCGGTACGACGCGGCCACTGACGAGTTCTACCTCAACATTTCGACGCGGCGGACAGACGGTGACGATGAGGTTTCGGAAGATACCGGGCACTCCGACCAAACGGTCCTCGGTATCGACCTCGGCGTCAACAGCCTCGCTGTGTCCTCAACTGGCACGTTTTGGCAGGGGGACGACTACGACCACTGGTGTCGTGAGTTCGAGAAGCGACGTGGCGAGATGCAACGGCGCGGCACGCAGGCCGCACACAAGGCCCTGCTTCGCCTCGGGAAGCGAGAGGAAGCCTGGCGCAAACAGTACATCCACACGATCGCCAACGAACTCGTCTCGGAAGCCGTCGAACACGACTGCGACGTAATCGCGTTCGAGGACTTGAGCGACATTCGAGAGCGGCTTCCACACGCGAAGTGGCACCACGTCTGGGCGTTCCGACGCCTGTTTGAATACGTCTCCTACAAAGCCCCTGAACAGGGAGTCTCCGTAGAGCAGGTCGAGCCGACCCATACATCCCAACGCTGTTCTCGGATGGACTGTGGGTTTACGCACGACGGCAACCGCCACGGCGAACAGTTCGCGTGCCAGAAATGCGGGTACGAGGTGAACGCGGATTACAACGCCGCAAAGAATATTGGCGTGCGGTACGCTCGGAAGCGACAACACAAACTCCGTTCCTCGCCCAAGTCGGGGAGCGGAGACGCACAAGTAGACGTGCGTGTGAATGGTGGGATGTTGAACGGTGAGAGTCACCAGCCTCTTGCTGGGGACTGATTGCCGGGAGTCCACATCAAAGCCCTACCCTCAAGGACCGAGGCGCGTAGCGCCGAGGGAGGAGGGTAGGGTAGTTTACGCGCCGGACACGAGGTACACCGACGCGGCGGCGAGGACGATCCCGAGCGCCTTCCGGGCGGTGAACGACTCGCCGAGGAAGAGGAAGCCGATCACCGACGAGAAGACGAGGAACATCGCGAAGATCGGCGTCACGACGCTCACCGGTCCCAGCGCGAGCGACCGGTACAGCGCGAGGATGCCGATCCCGAGGAACACACCGGCCGCGAGCACGTGGAGGATCTTCGGCGACCCGAGGTGGGTGACGAACCCCTGACCGGTGTACGCGAGCACGCCGATGGCCATACAGATGAGCAGCGTGTTCGAGACCACGACGGCGACGTCGCTCGGGACCGCGTCCGGGCCCGTGGTCGCGACGCGCATCAGCGGCGAGACGAGCGCGTACGCGCCCATCGCGAGGAGCGCGTAGGGGAGATAGGTAGCGTCCATATCCCTCGGTCGGTCGGGGCGAAGTAAGTGCCTACCGACCCGCGCCCGTCGACCCGCGTCTCCCGACTCGCGTCTACCGACCGAGGCTCGCGGGGTCTCCGGATGCGATCGTCCCGGACCCCTCCGCGTCGCCCGGCGGCGAGTCTCCCGACGGCACGTCCCCGACGGGGACGGAGACCGTGACGACCGTGCCGCGAGGCTCCCGCTCCGCGAAGGAGACCCGTCCGCCGACCTGGTCTATCCCCCACTTCACGATCCACAGGCCGATACCGCTGCCGTGCTCCAGCGGGGTCTCCACGCCGTGCGTCAGGGCCTCGTACTCCGCGGGGTCGATCCCCGGTCCGTCGTCGGCGACGGAGAGCTCGACCCACCCGCTTTCGATCGTCGCCTCGATCCACACCGACGGCGACGCCGCGTCGTTGTGCTCGACCGCGTTCGAACAGAGGTTCGCCGCGACGACGCGGAGCGTGGCCGGCACCCGCACGTCCGGCACGTCGCCGTCGACCGTCACCTCGGCGTGCGGATACTCCTCGCGGAGGTCGGCGGCGGCCTCCGCGACGACCTCGCCCAGGGGGACCGGCGGGTCCGGCTCCGAAACCGGGTCGAACAGCTCGCTCGCTGTCCGGGTCCGCTCGCTGAGATCGAGGATCCGCGAGGCGCTCTGCTTGACGACCGACAGCGCCCGCTCGTCGCTCGGGTCCGCGCGCAGCTGGTCGGCGTACCCGTGAATCAGGTTCGTCTCGGTCCGGACGTCGTGGCGGAACACCCTGTTAAGCACGTTCAGCCGCTGCTGTTGCCCGAGGTACTCGCCGATGTCGTGGAAGACGACGACGCGGCCGATCGACCGGCCGTGGTCATCGGTCACGCCTCGCACCATGACCTCGTACGGCCGCCGGCCGTTCCGTCCCACGACGGAGAGCGGGCCGACGGTGCCGCGTTCACCTGCGAGCGCGTCGTACCGGGGCACGACCGCGTCGGCCGGCTCGCCGATCGCCGAGCGGCGGTCGACCTCGAACACGTCTGCGGCGCACCGATTCAAGTCGAGGATGTGGCCCTCGGTGCCGACGACGAACACGGGGTCGTGGAGCTGCTCGAACACCAGCTGGCGCGCCCGACGGCGCGGCGCGGGCGTGAGCGTGAGCAGCCGGAACCGCGAGAGCGCGAGGAGGTACGCGACCCCGGAGACGGCGAACGCGAGCGGCGTGGGGTCGAGCCCGGGCACCGGAATCGCTCCGGTGAGGTGGAGGAGGCTGCTGACCCACGGGACCGCTGTGCCAACGAGCAGCGCCGCGCTCTGCCCCCGAAACGGGCGGGCGTCGTCGCGGACGAGTCGGAGGATGGGGACCGACCCGATCAGCCCGAGCAGGTAGGTGTAGCCGGCGATGACGTAGTACCACGGCCCCGGGTCGACGCGGAGAAACGACCCGACCGCGGTGTCGGCGACCCGGCGGTCGGCCGTGATGAGTCCGGTGGGGTCCCCCATCGCGACCACGAGGACGGTCACCGCGGGCGCGACGCAGGCCGCCGCCACGACGCCCGGGCGAACGTATCGGTCTCGGCCCGTGTACTCCAGCGCGAACAGCAGCCATCCGACCGGGACGATCACCACTCCGAGCCACTGCACGTCGTACCAGAGCGCCTTCGCGGCGAGCGTCGACGCCTCCAGCTCGAAGACGAGGAACGTCGTCCACCAGACCTGCCCGAAGAGCAGCAGCGCGAGCCACGTCGCGCCAGCCTCCGGCCGCTCCCGCCACGCGAGGATCGCCCCCGACGTACCGGTCACGACCGCGGCGAGGAGCGCGACGGAGAGCGGACTCAACCCGATCACAGTTTATTCCACGCAAAGGTGGTATAAATCATTTTGCTCTGTCGGGCCGACGCCACCGCGGGACGGCGGATCGAAGGCGAGGGCCGATTAGCCGACCAGCTGCACCGCTGCGACCGCGATCCCGACGAGGATGTAGCTGCAGTCCGGCGCGACGCCGAGGACCGACGCGTCCTCGATTCGACCGGCGAGCGCGGTGACACAGACCGACGCGACGATGCCGACGCCGAGCGCGCCGGCGAGCGGCCACGCAAGCAGGCCGGTGGCGCCCGCGGCCGCCACGGTCCCCGCCGCGACTATGTCGACGCCGTACAGCAGGTGACGCGTCCGCTCGACGCCGAGCACGACCGGCAGCGTCTCGACGCCGACGGCCGCGTCCGCGTCGACGTCCCGGACGTTCGGGAGTTCGGCGTCGACGAACGACCGCAGGAAGAAGTACGCGAAGACGACGGCGACGACCGGCCCCGGCGCGGTCCCGCCGAACGCGATCGGGAGGAACGTGAGGGCGATCGCCCACGCCGCCGCGACGACGGCGGAGTTGAGTACCAGCACGTCCTTTAGGCGCGGGAGGGTGCTGCGTCGCCCGCCGTCGGTGACCGTCGCGCCGGCGCGACCGACGAGCCCTCGGCGGTCCGGGGTCGCGCTCGCGAGGACCGTACCGATGGCCCGCCCGAGGTCCGGCACCCAGTCGGAGGCGTAGACGACCCAGAAGGCGCCGGGCAGCAGCGTGAGCGCGAGCGCGCGCGGCCCGCCAGTCACCGCGATCGCGACCGCCAGCCCGTAGGCGAGCGTGGCGGCGACCATCAGTTGGTCCCCGTAGCGCCGGGCGAGCAGCGCCCGGTCCGGGGTCGACGCGGCGTCGGCGTCGGCGTCGGCGACGTGATCGATGCTGTACACGGCGAAGGCGACGAGTGCGACGACCGCCGGGGCGGCCGTCACGGGGACGCCCAGCAGGACGGTCGCGACGAACGCCTCGACGGCCGCGACGAGCGCGGTGAACGGCGACCCCCACGCGAAGGCGGCGAGCAGGCGCCGCCCGTCGCCGGTCGTCCCGGTCGGCGTCGGGGACGCGTCCGGCGGACTCTTCTGTTCGCTCGGTTCGGTTACGGATCCGTCCGATCGCATCCCGGAGCGACGCGGTGGCGTCGTCGATGCGAACGGTTCGGAGCGATGCGGCGAATCGGTGCCGTCGGTAGCGTCCGACGGCGGATCTATCTGTTCGGACATGGTTCGAGGCCGAGCGCCCCCGCCGACCGGTGACGCTCGCCAGTTGGCACTCGAACCGCCGGATATATCTAATCACCTACAAAGAATTAAATAAAATAAATACCTCATTCTTTATTTTTAAGCCGAGACGCGCTCTCGGTCGCCCGTGCCCCCTTCAGTACGCTTTTGAGGCGAGCGGCCGATGTTTCGCGTATGGACGGAACCTTCGACCACACGATGATCCGCGTCGAGGACTTAGAGGAGAGCCTCGACTGGTACCAGACGCACCTCGACTACGAGGAGAAGGGCCGCTGGGAGGCGGACACGTTCACCAACGTCTACCTCGGCCCCGAGGACGTCCACGAGGACGGCGCGCTCTTGGAGCTCACTTACAACCACGGCGACCACACGTACGAGATCGGCGACGCGTGGGGCCACATCGCCGTGCGCGTCCCCGAGGACGCCCTCCAGGAGTCGTACGACCAGCTGATGGCGGAGGGCGTCGAGGACTACCGCGACCCCGAGTCCTGCGGGAACCGCTACGCGTTCGTGAAAGATCCCGACGGCCACGAGATCGAGATCGTCAAGCGCGACTACGGCGAGAAGTGGAGCATCGACCACACGATGATCCGCGTCGAGGACGCCGACGAGGCGCTCGGCTACTGGACCCGCAAGTTCGAGTACACGGAGCAGCCGAGTGGCCGCTGGGAGGCGGACACGTTCTCGAACTACTTCATGGCCCCCGAGGACGCCCCGAAGGAGGCGATGAAGCTGGAGCTCACCTACAACTACGACGGCCGCGAGTACACGATGGGCGACGGCTGGGGCCACCTCTGCGTCCGCGTCGACGACCTCGACGAGGCGTGGGAGAAGCTGATGACCCGCGAGGCGCCGGACTACCGCGACCCCGAGTCGTGCGACCACAACTACGCGTTCACGAAGGACCAGGACGGCCACGAGGTCGAACTGCTCGTCCGGGAGTAGACCGCGGCGTCGCGACCGCCGCTCACTCTTCGACCGCTCGCTCCGCGACCTCGACGCCGCTCACCTCGAACCGGGCGCCCCCCAGGTCGGGATCGTTCGTCACCCGCACCTCCCAGCCGTGAGCGGTCGCCACCTGCTCGACGATCCGCAGTCCGAACCCCGTACCCCCCTCCGAGGTCGAGTAGCCCGCGTCGAACACGGCTGCCTGCTCGTCGGGGTCGATCCCGGGGCCGTCGTCCGCGACGAAGAACCCCTCGCCGTCGTCGAGATCGCCGACCGCGACGCTGACGCCGTTGCCGCCGTGATCGATCGCGTTGCGTATCAGGTTCTCCATCAGCTGTTGCAGCCGGCTCTCGTCGGCCTGCAGCGTCAGGTCGCTCTCGACGGCGAGCGTCGCGTTCGCGGTGTCGACGTTCAGCCAGCAGGACTCGACGACCGACGCGAGTTCGACCGGACGCGTCTCGTTCACCCGCTCTCCCTCTCGGGCGAGCGTGAGCAGGTCGTCGATCAGGGTCTCCATCCGCTCGTGGGCCCGGGCAGCGATGTCGAGATGCGGCGTGTCGCAGTCGTCTCGGGCCAGCTCGACCCGCCCCTCCGCCACGTTGAGCGGGTTGCGGAGGTCGTGCGAGACGACGCTGGCGAACTCCTCTAACCGGTCGTTCTGCCGCTCTAGCTCGTCGCTCCGCCGGTGGAGCCGCTCGGTCTTCGCCTCGGACTGGAACGCCGTCTCCGCGGCGGTCGCGAGGATGCGCGCGAGGAACTCGTCGGTCCCGTCGAACACGCCCGGCTCGGTCTCGCCGATCGATATCGTTCCGTACTCGCCGGCCGGGAGGATCAGCAGGCTCCTGAGTCCGGTCCCCTTGTCGACGGCGTCGACGGTCTCGATGTCGTCGTACACCCGGACCTCGCCCGCCTCGTAGGCGGCCCAGTTGAGGCTCCCGCTGTCCGGCGTGAACACCGGTCGCTCGGGGAGCGTCCCCTCGACCGCCTCCGAGACGGCGACCGGGACCAGCCCGCCGGCGTCCTCGTCGTAGAGCCGGACGGTGGTGATCGAGAAGCCGAGCACCTCCGCCGCGGCGTCGACGATCTGCTCGGCGATCTCCTCCCGCGAGTCCGCGCGGATCAGGCTCCGCGTCGCGTCGTGGAGCCGTTCGAGGCTGGTCTCGCGGGCGACGCGGTCGAGGGCCGCCTCCAGGTGGTTCGCCAGTATCTGGGCGATGAGGACGTCCGTGTCGGTGAACGCCTCGGCCGTCGAGGCGGAGATGACGAACACCCCGTGGCCCTCGATCGGGTGGAGCACCAGGCTCTCCGCGGGCGTCTCCTCGTCGAGCTGGTCCCAAGTCGAGATCTCGTCGACGGCGATGGGTTCGTCGCCGCGGTACGCCTCCCACACGAGAGCCGCGCGCGACCCCGGCGGCGCGTCCCGGTCGTACGAGGGCTGCTCGTCGAAGAACATCGGGACGGACTCGGCGAGCGCGGCCGGTTCGAGCGCGTCCCCCGCCTCGTTCTCCAAGTGGACCCCGCTCAGCCCCCCTCCGACGATCGCCGCCGCGGCGTCGACCGCCAGCTGCGTCGTCTCGTCGACCGTCCGGGCGTAGTTGAGATCCTGCGTCCACTCGCGGAGGCGGGCCAGCTTCTCCTCGCGCCGCTTCCGGTCGGAGACGTCCCGCGTGTTGATCACGTACCCGTCGATCCCGCGGTCGTCGAGCCTGTTGCTGCCGACCGACTCCACCCACAAGTAGTCGCCGTCGGCGCGCTCCAGCCGGTGCTCGATCGTCGGATTCTCCGTGTCGCCGGTGACCGACTTCCGGAACCCCTCGCGGACCCGGTCACGGTCGTCCGGGTGGACGTACGCGAACGCGTTCTCGCCGAGGAGCTCCGCCGACTCGAAGCCGAGCAGCGACTCGGCGGACGGGCTGACGTACTGAAACGTCCCGTCCGCGTCGAGCGCCATGACGATGTCGTTGGAGCGCTCGAGAAACGCGCGATGCCGCTCGCGCTCCGTCACGTCACGGATGATCCCGACGAACCGGCGCTCGCCGTCCTCCTCGAACTCGCCGAAGGAGATCGACAGGGGCACCTCGTGGCCGTCGCGGTGCCGGCCCGGGAACTCGACGGCCGACCAGTCCGTCTTCGGGTCGCCGCCGGAGACGTATCGTTCGAGCGCCGCGGTGTGCTCCGCCGACTTCCGGTCGGGCATCAGTTTCGTCAGCGACTCGCCCTCCAGCTCGTCGGGCGCGTAGCCGAACAGCCGCTCCACGGCGGGGTTCGCGAACTGGACCGTGCTCTCCTCGTCGATGGTGACGATCGCGTCCATCGAGTTGTCGGTGATCGCGCGGAGGTGGGTCCGGGTCCGCTCGGCCTCGCGCTCGGCGCGGCGCTTCATCACGGCGTCGGCGATCCGGTTCGCGAGGATCTCGTACTGCTCGGTGCCGCCGCCCTTCTGGAGGTAATCCGTCACCCCGGCGGAGATCGCCTCGCTGGCGACCGTCTCCGACCCCTTTCCGGTGTACAGGATAAAGGGGAGGTCAGGGTCGCGCTCCCGGACGCGCTGTAAGAACTCGATCCCGTTCGGTCCGGGCATGTCGTGATCGGAGACGACGCAGTCGAACCCGCCCGCCTCGATCCGCTCCAGTCCCTCGGTCGCGTTCGGGACGGTTTCGACGTCGATCCGCTCGTCCTCGCGTTCGAGAAACGATCTCGTCACTTCGGCGAGATCTGGGTCGTCGTCGGCGTGGAGGACGCGGATCCGGTCGCTCATTGGACACGACTACAGGTGACCGCCGTTTAACCATTTGGTCGGGCAGCGGAAACGTCGGTCCCCCGGACGGGCGACCGAGCGCCCTCACTCGCCGTCGACCGGGCGGAACACCACCAGCGGCTCCCCGTCGGTCGCCCGCTCCTCGACGCCGACCTCGACCGACAGCCCGACCTCGACCGCGTCGCCCTCGGGGTCGACGCCGCGCAGGACCCCGCTCGTCCGGACCGGGCCGAGGTCGGCGACGGCGGTGACGTACGGGGCGTCGTCCGCGAACCGCGGCGAGGGGACGTGGACGACGCTGAACGTCTCCACGCGGCCGGTCTCGGCGAAGGGTTCCCGCGAGAGCGGGGTCGACCCGCACTCCGGGCAGCGCCGCCGCGGCGGGAGCGACCCGTGCCCCTCCGGACAGACGAGCGCGTAGCCCTCGCCAGCCGCGACCGCGTCGAGCCACTCGTCGTAGTCGGCGTCGGTGACCGGCGTCGGCGCGGCCCCGGTAGCGTCCGCGTCCCCGCCGTCGCTCTCCGCGCCGCCACCGTTCTCCGCCGCGCCGTCGTCGCTCATTCCGCCACCTCCAGCACGTGGACGACCGCGCTGGCGACGGTCCCGCCGGCGTTGTGCGCGACGCCCACGTCGGCGTCGGGGACGTGCTCGCTGTTCGGATGGTCGCCGCGGAGCAGCCGCGTCAGCTCGGCGATCTGCGAGCCCCCGGTCGCGCCGACCGGGTGCCCCTTCGCCTTCAGGCCGCCCGAGAGGTTCACCGGGAGGTCGCCGTCGGCGGTCGTGACCCCCTCGCGCGCGGCGGCGATCCCCTCGCCGACCTCGAAGAGCCCGAGCGACTCCGTGGCGAGCACCTCGGCGATGGTGAAGCAGTCGTGGACCTCCGCGACGTCGACGTCGTCCGGTCCCACGCCGGCGGCCGCGTAGGCCGCCTCGGCGGCGTCGTCGGCGGCCGGCGTGCGCGCGAGGTACTCGCGGTCGCCGAGCGCCATCCGGTCGGTCCCCTGTCCGGTCCCCGTCACCGCGACGGGGGCGTCCACATCGTGTTCCGCGGCGTACTCCGCGGAGACGATCACGAGCGCGCTCGCGCCGTCGGTGATCGGGCAGGCGTCGTAGAGGTGGAGCGGCTCGGCGACCGGCGGCGCGTCCATCGCCTCGTCGACGGACACCTCCCGGCGGAACTGGGCGTACTCGTTCGGGAGCGCGTTCGCGTGGTTCTTCGACGCAATATGGGCCAGGTCCCGGCGCTCCCCGCCGTACGCGTCGAAGTAGGCGGTCGCCATCAGCGCGTACGCGCCGGGGAACGTGACGCCCGACCGCACCTCGAACAGGTCGTCGGCGGCCATCGCGAGCCCCTCCGTCACCTCGGCGGTCGGTAGGTTCGTCATGCGCTCCATCCCGCCCGCGAGGACGACGTCGGCGTCGCCCGCGGCGACGGTCCGGACGGCCTCGCGGACCGCGACGCCCGCGGAGGCGCACGCCGACTCGTACCGGGTCGCGGGGCAGCGCACGCCGGCGGCCTCGGCCATCAGCGGCGCCTGGTGGCCCTGGTGCTCGGCGAGCGCGCCCATGAAGTTCCCGTAGTTCAGTTCCTCGACGTCCCCTCGCGGGACGCCGGCGTCCTCGAACGCGCGCTCCGCTGCCGTCGCGAAGAGGTCGCGTC
This sequence comes from Halorubrum sp. B53, assembly GCF_059752395.1. Classification (NCBI taxonomy): domain Archaea; kingdom Methanobacteriati; phylum Methanobacteriota; class Halobacteria; order Halobacteriales; family Haloferacaceae; genus Halorubrum; species Halorubrum sp. B53. The sequence goes on from NZ_MWTH01000006.1 coordinate 344,464, forward strand.
CCGCGCGGTCCTCGTGGCTCCCGAAGCGCGTGAGCCCGACTCCGGCGACGCGTGCGTCGGTCATAAACGAACGATTATTCGGGTCCGATTTAGCCTTGCCGGAACGCGCGGTCGTTCCCGTTTAAAAATCGGCCGAACCGGCTCCTACCCGATGTACCGCAGGTCGTCGTCCGGCACCGCGGGGCCGTCCTGCATCTCGCGGATCTTGCCGACGACCTCTTCCATCTCCTCGGCACGGTCCTCCAGGCTCTCGTAGTCGACGGAGAAGTCGAGGACCGCTTCGAGCACCTCCAGCACCGCGCGGGCGCTCTTGGGGTCGACGAGGTAGCCGCTCGTCTCGCCCATCAGACAGGCGGCGTCGAAGCCGCGGCGCCCGCCGAGCCCGAGCACCAGCCCGGAGACGCCGACGATGCCGCCGGCGGGCTCGTCGGGGCGGAACTCGACGCCGGCCTCCGTCAGTCCGTCGATGAGGTCCGCGTCGGAGACCGCGCCGAGCACGGTGTACTCCTCGACGAGCTCCCCGGTGGGAACCCCGCCGAGCGCGTACGCCCGCGTCGCGCCGAACTCCTCGGCGATATCGAGGAACGTGGTCGTGAGCGTGTAGTGCCCCGCGTTCGAGCCGGCCTGGTGGTCGCCGGTCAACACGAGCAGGTCGGCGCCGTCGGTCTCGACGGCGTGGAACTCGGCGCAGGTCAGCTCCGCGACCCCGTCGCCGTCGACGCTCACCTGCGGCGGGAACTCCGTCGTGTACACGCGGCGGACTAACTCGCCGTCGAACTCCTCGAGGAGGTGTTCCGCCGCCAGCTTCCCCACGTGGCCGACGCCCGGGAGCCCCTCGATGAGCACCGGGTCGTCGAGCTCCGGCGTCGCCACCTCGTCGATCTCGATGTCGTCCATGTCGCATCCGTCCGGGCGGCGGTCACAAGAGGGTGGCTATTCCGGCGTTGTGGGCGGGACTCGACGTCGGCGCGGAACCGGTGTTACTCGGACGCCCCGCGGCGCCGCGCGCGCCGCCGGTACTCGCCGTAGGGATCCTCGGGGCTGAACGGCGCGGGCGCGCTGTTCGCGGTCGGGCCGTCGCACTCGGGACAGCTGTCGCCGAGCGTGTACACCGGGCGGTCGTGAGCCGTCTCCCAGTTCGTGCAGACGCGGATGTCGGATTTCACGGGTATACAAAGAGTCGTCGGTCGGAGCGACTACTCGTCGTCCTCGCGGCGCTCGCGGTGGAACTCGCCGACGCCGCCGGCGTCCTCGATCGCCTTTCGGGCGCGGGCCGCGGCGGTCTCCAGCTGGTCCTCGGCCGTCTTGTAGTCGGGCGCGCGGACCTTGATCCGGTACTCGGGCGAGCCGACGTAGCCGACCTCGAGGTCGACGCCGTCCGGGATCTCGCCGTCGCCCTCGGCGGCCTCCAGCGCCGCCTTCACGTCGTCGACGCCGTCGGGGGCCGCGGACTCGAGGTCGACGTAGCCGGTCACGTCGACGTACGGCACCGAGACGTTGTCGCGGGCGGCCTCGACGATCGCCTCGCGTGCGTCGTCGTCGACGTCGACCCCGTCCAGGGCCTCGTCGCCGCTTATCGCCGCCGCCTCGAAGGCGTCGTACAGCGAGTCGTACTCGGCGAGGAGCGCGTTGGCGACCTCGGTGTACCGGTCGTCGTCGACGTCCTCGCCCAGCGCGATGAGCATCCAGTTGTCGGCCTTCTGCGAGTTCTTCCAGGCCTGTATCTTGTCCTTCCGCTGGTGCTCGTTGACGTCTTTGATCGACAGGTCGATCTGGTTCGCGGACTCGTCGACCTCGAGCACCTTCGCGACGACCGTCTGCCCCTCGCGGACGTGGTCGCGGACGTTCTTGATCCAGCCGGAGGCGACCTCGCTGATGTGGCAGAGGCCGCGCTTGTCCTCGTACTCGTCGAGGTCGACGAAGACGCCGAAGTCGGCGATCTCGTCGACGTCGCCGACCACCAGCTCGCCGGGTTCGGGCCAGCCGCTGTACTTCATACGGGGTTGGTGAGGCGGTTACCGCGCCTCAACGGTTTCGACGATCTCGCCGTGGAGCTCGGCCTCCCCGCCGGTCGGGGTCGCGAGCGTCGTGCCGCAGACCGCGCACGACACCACGGAGGAGGCCTTGCCGAAGACGACCTGTTCGTTCTCGCAGTCGCCGCAGGCGACGCGGTGGAAGCTTCCCGCCATGCTTACTCCTGGAAGGTGAGCCGGCCGGCGCGCCATCCCTCGCGCATGTGGGCCTTGCCGCAGTCGCCGCAGCGGTACTTCAGGTGGGTCTTCTTCGTCGGCTTGTCGCCCCCGGGCACCTTCGAGTACCCGCCGGCGTTGCCGATGGTCGCGAGCGCGCGGCGCCGCTGGCGCGCGTCTCGCTTCATTCCGGTCGCCCGACCCGATCGAACCTTCTCCACTTCGTGCTCGTGGTGCGAGTCACAGTGTGGACAGTACGTGTTGAAACGACGTGGCATCTCCATGGATATCGACCTTGAGTCGCGGTTCGTCGCCGACGCTTAAAACGGGTTTGGTCTGTCTCCCGGCCGGCGATCGGGCGCGCGGAGCGTCCGCGACCCCGCCGCGGTTCGCCCGATCACTCCTCCCACTCCGCGACGGCCCGCACCGGCGACCCGTCCCCGCCGCGCAGGCGGAGCGGGAACGCGTACAGCCGGAACCGCGCCGGCAGCCCGGCGAGCCCGCGGAGGTTCTCGACGATCGGCAGGCCGCCATTTAAAAGGGCGTCGTGAGCGGGCGTGCCGTCAGGCTCGTCGTTCGTCGGGGGTGAGTCGTCCGTCGGAAGCGACCCGTCCGCGGCCGGCGTCGGGTCCGGCCCGAACGCGTCGAGCCCGACGCCGACGCCTCGCTCTCGACACCACGTCGCAGCGGTCTCGGTCAGGTACGGGTGGTCGCGATAGCGCTCGGTCCCCCAGTGAGCGGCCCAGCCGGTACGGCAGACGAGAAGGTCGACCGTGGAGTCGGCCTCCGCCGAGTCGCCGTCGGCCGCGCCCGCTCCCTCCCCGACCGCCCCCGCCAGCGCCTCGGCCGTGATCGCCTCCCGCGGCGCCAGCGGCCGGAGGTCCACGAGGCGGGCGTCGAACGCGAACCGGCCCGGATCGATCTCGTCGATCGTCTCCCCCTCGGAGAGCGTGTGCCGGGGCGCGTCGACGTGGGTCCCGGCGTGGGTCCCGGTCCGGAGCTCGCTCGTCGCGTAGCCGTCGGCCTCGTGGGTCGCGTCGGGCGCGAGCGTCACCTCGGGGTCGTCGGGGTAGGTCGGCATCCCCGTCTCGATCGGGCGGGAGAGGTCGCGGAACACGTGCGCCGGTGGAGCGCGCCGCCGCTTAAAAACGACGGGCGAGCGGACTCCACCGCCCGCCGCGGTCGGTCCGACTTCCGTGGCCCGGCCGACCTCCGCGGCCCGAACGTATTTCCTCCGGCCGCCGTTCGGTGCGCCCATGTCAGCGCTGCCGCTCGACGCCTACTACGACCTGACGCAGATCGGCGAGGTCTCCCTCTCCCCGTCCGGCGACCGCGTCGCCTTCACCGCGACCGAGTACGATCAGGCCGCCGACGAGGCGGTCGACTCCCTCTTCGTCGTCCCGACCGACGACTCCCGCGAGCCGCACCGGCTGACGAGCGCGCCCGGCGCCTCCGCGCCGGCGTGGGGGCCCGACGGCGACCGCCTCGCGTTCGTGGCCGCCCGCGACCGCGACGTCGAGCGACGGGTCGGCTGGCGGGACCGAGACGAGGAGGGCGACGGGGATGAGGCGGAAGCGGCGGACGACGAGAACGGGGGAGACGACGACGGCGAGGACGGGGACGCGCCCGCCGGCGACGACGAGCCCAAGCCCCAGGTGTGGCTGTTCGACCTCGCGTTGGGCGGCGACGCCCGACAGGTCACGGAGCGCGACGAGGGCGTCGCCGACTTCGACTGGTCGCCCGGTGGCGACCGGCTGGTGATCGAGTCGCGCGACCCGACCGACGAGGAGTCCGACTACCTCGATCAGGTGCGCGAGGAGGGCGGTCCGATCGAGACGACCCGGCTCCAGCACAAGGTGAACGGCGTCGGCTGGACCGACGACGTGACGCCGTACCTCTTCGTCGTCGACCTCGACGACCCCGAGAGCGACCCGCGACGCCTCGACGACGCGTACGGCGGCGGCGCCTTCCAGGACATCGCCGGGATGGACCCCCACTGGGGCGAGGGCGACCGGATCGCGTTCACCTCCTGCCGGCTCGACCGGCCCGACGACACCACCGTCCGCGACGTGTACGCGGTGTCGCCCGCGGGCGGCGACGCCGAGCGGCTCACCGGCGGCGAGCTCTCTCACGGCGTCCCGACGTGGCGCCCGGGACGCGACGAGCTGGCGTCCGTCGCGGGCGACCCGGACGACCCGCCCGCGCCGGCCGAGGTGTACCTCGTCGGCGGCGGGAGGGACGACGGTAAGAGAGACGAGGGCGAGGCGGGCGACGGCGTCGCCTCCCTCACGGCCGACCTCGACCGGACGGTTGCGCGCGGTGGCGAGCCGGTCTGGGTCGACGGAGCGATCTACGTCCCGATCGCCGACGAGAGCCACACGCGGCTCGTCCGGGTGGAGACCGACGGGACCGCCGAGCGCGTGTTCGCGGCGCAGGGGCGCGACCGCGCGCTGGCCGGCTTCGACGTCGCCGCGAACGGCTCGACGGCGGTGGCGGTGCTCTCGGACCCGACCGACGGGACCGACCTGTACGCGGTCGACGTCGCCGACCTCGACGGCGAAGCTGGCCCGACCGGTGACGACTCCGGGTCGACGGTCGCCGACCCGCCGGCGGAGCCCGAGTCGCTCCGCCGGCTCACGGCCGTCAACGACTCCCTGATCGAGGAGTTCTCGGTACCGGAGCCGACACGCGTCGAGTGGGAGTCGGACGGTTGGACGCTCGACGGCGTCGTCTACCACGACCCGGACGCCGACCCGGCCGACGGCGACCACCCGCTCGTGGTGGCGATCCACGGCGGGCCGATGTCGTACGACGAGCCCGTGTTCAGCTTCGCGCACGCCGCGTTAACGAGCCGCGGGTACCTCGTCTTCCGCCCGAACTACCGGGGCGGCACCTCCCGCGGCCGGGAGTTCACCGCCCAGCTGACCGGCGCGTGGGGGACCGCCGAGGTCGACGACATCGCCGCGGGCGTCGCGTCGCTCGCCGACCGCGGCTGGGTCGACCCCGACCGCGTGTTCGGGCACGGCTTCTCGTACGGCGGGATCGCGCAGGGGTTCCTCGTCACGCGGGAGCCCGACCTCTTTACCGCGGCGGCGCCGGAACACGGTATCTACGACCTCCGGTCGGCGTTCGGCACCGACGACACGCACACGTGGTTCGAGGCGGAGTACGGGCTCCCGTGGGAGAACCCGGAGGCGTACGACGCCTCGACGGCCGTCCTCGACGCCGGGAACATCGAGACGCCGCTGCTCGTGATGGCCGGCGGGGAGGACTGGCGGTGCCCGCCCTCGCAGTCCGAGCAGCTGTACGTCGCGGCCCGGAAGCAGGGCGTCGACGCCGAGCTCGTCGTCTACCCGGACGAGCACCACGACATCGGCGACCCGGACCGGGCGATCCACCGGCTAGAGAAGATCCTCGGCTGGTACGAGACGCACGACCCCGCGGCCGCGGAAGAGGACTGAGCCACGGGCTGTCGGGTCGGACGAGCGACCCGCGACCGCGGAGCGCGACTCGCCGCCCTCAGTGCTCGACGAACTCCACGAGCACCCCGCCAGTCGAGCGCGGGTGGCAGAAGGCGACCTCGTGGCCCCACGCGCCGGGGCGCGGCTCCTCGTCGATGAGATCGACACCGAGGTCGCGGGCGCGGTCCAGCGCCGCCGGGAGGTCGTCGGTCGCGAGCGCGACGTGGTGGATCCCCGATCCCTCCCGGTCGAGGTAGTCGGCGATCGCGCCGCCGTTGGCGGGTTCTAACAGCTCGAAGTAGCCGCCGCCGTCGAGTTCGAGGAAGACGACCTCCATCCCGTCGAACGTCTCGTCGTGGGCGACCGGTGCGTCGAGCAGGCCGTCGAACAGCTCGGCGAGATCGGCGGCGTCGCGCGTCGCGACACCGACGTGATCGAATCGCATGCGTCTCGGATCGGCCCCCGCTGTCTTATAACGACCGAGCCGGTTCCGATTCCCCCCGGGCCCGCCGGGATCCAAAGGCTTGGGTACTGGCCCCGAGTAGTGGCGGGCGACTCCACCAGTGAGCGACTCACAGACCGACTCGACGGAGCAGATGACGTCGCGGAACATCCTCGGCTCGCTGCTCGAGAGCGCGCTCCATGAGATGCAGCGGGAGCGCTCCGGACTGCTGCTCTCCGGGCTGTCGGCGGGGCTCGACATCGGCTTCGGCCCGCTGATGATGGCGGTGATCTTAACGCTCTCGCCGGGGAGCTTCGGCGACCTCGGGACCGAGCTGCTGCTGGCGAGCGTCTACTCCATCGGGTTCATGTTCGTCATCCTGGGCCGTTCAGAGCTGTTCACCGAGCACACGACGCTGGCCGTGATCCCGGTGCTCGACGGACAGGCGTCGTTCAAACAGTTGGGCCGGCTCTGGGGGCTGGTGTACGTCGGGAACCTCGTCGGCGGCCTGCTGTTCACCCTGCTCGTGACCCTGTTGATGCCGGAGCTCGGCGTGGTCGACCCCAAGTCGTTCGAGACCATCGCCCTGAAGCTCGTCGACCACGACCTCCCGTGGCTGTTCGTCGGCGGGGTCTTCGCCGGGTGGCTGATGGGGCTGCTGGCGTGGCTCGTGGCGGCGGCACAGGACACGACCGCCCGAATCCTCCTCGTGCTGATCGTCGCCGGCACGATCGGGCTCCTTCACCTCCCGCACTCGATCGCGGGCAACGTCGAGGTGCTGTTCGGGCTGATCGTCTCGGACGCCATCTCGCTGTCCGACTACGCCGGGTTCCTCGTGCTGGCGACGATCGGCAACGCCTTCGGCGGCGCGGTGTTCGTCGCGCTGCTGAAGTACGGCCACGTCGTCCGCGGCGCGAACTGAGCGCGTCGCGAAGCCGGACGCCACCGTCGCCGTCGTCCACCGACGCCCTCGCGGGCCGGTCGCCTCACCGCCCCGGCTTGTACTCCCCGAACTCGTCGCGGAGCACGTCCGAGACCTCCTGAACCGTCGCGTACGCCTTCACGGCGTCGACGATGTGCGGCATCACGTTCTCGGAGCCCCGCGCGGCCTCGCGCAGCGCCCCGAGCGCGTCCTCGACCGCGTCGTCGTCGCGGTCGGCCTTCACCGCCTGTAACCGCTCGCGCTGGTTCTGCTCCTGCTCGGGGTCGACCTCTTCGAGGTCCATCTCCGGCTCCTCGTCGACCTCGAACTCGTTGACGCCGACGATGACGCGTTCGCCCTCCTCGATCTCCCGCTGGCGCTCGAAGGCGACGTCCTGGATCTGCCGCTGGACCCACTGGCTCTCGACCGCCTCCAACATCCCCCCGCGGCGGTCGACCTCCTCCAGAATTTCGAACGCCTCCTCCTCGATCCCGTCGGTGAGGTTCTCCACGTAGTACGACCCGGCGAGCGGATCGATCGTGTCGGCCGCGCCCGACTCGTGGGCGAGGATCTGCTGAGTGCGCAGCGCGGTGCGGACCGACTTCTCGGTGGGGAGCGCGAGCGCCTCGTCTTTCCCGTTGGTGTGGAGGCTCTGGGTGCCGCCGAGCACCGCCGCGAGCGCCTGATACGCGACCCGGACGACGTTGTTCTCGATCTGCTGGGCGGTGAGGGTGGAGCCGCCGGTCTGGGTGTGGAACTTGAGCTGCTTCGACTTGGGGTCTTCCGCGTCGAACCGCTCCTCCATGATCTGCGCCCACATCCGGCGCGCGGCGCGGAACTTGGCGGCCTCCTCGAAGACGTTGTTGTGGGCGTTGAAGAAGAAGGAGAGCTGCGGGGCGAACTCGTCGACGTCGAGACCGGCGTCGATCGCGGCCTGCACGTACTGGATCCCGTCCCCAAGAGTGAACGCGACCTCTTGGGCGGCGGTCGAGCCGGCCTCGCGGATGTGGTAGCCGGAGATGGAGATCGTGTTGAAGTTGGGGACCTCGTCGGCGCAGAAGTCGAAGATGTCCGTGATCAGCCGCATCGACTGCTTCGGCGGATAGATGTAGAGGTTCCGCGCGATGTACTCCTTCATGATGTCGTTCTGGATGGTCCCGCGGAGCTGTTCGCGCGGGACGCCCTGCTCGTCGCCCATCGCGACGTACATCGCGAGGAGGACGGCGGCGGGCGCGTTGATCGTCATCGACGTCGACACCTCGTCTAAGGGGATCCCGTCGAAGACGGTCTCGAAGTCGTCGAGGGTGTCGATGGCGACGCCCGAGCGCCCCACCTCCCCCTCGGCCATCGCGGCGTCGGAGTCGTACCCCATCTGCGTCGGCAGGTCGAACGCCATCGAGAGCCCCGACGAGCCCTCGTCGATGAGGTAGTTGAACCGCTCGTTCGTCTCCGCGGCGGTGCCCATCCCCGCGTACTGGCGCATCGTCCAGAGCCGCCCGCGGTGCATCGTCGAGTAGACGCCGCGCGTGTACGGCTCCTCGCCCGGGTTCCCCAGATCCTCGCGGTAGTCGTGGTCCGGGATATCGGCCGGCGTGTACAGCGGATCGACCTCCTGACCGCCCGTGTCGGTGGTGAACGTGTCTTTGCGCTCCCCGAACCGGTCGACCGTCTCGCCGTAGGTCCCCGCCTCCCACGACTCCTTGGCCTCCCGTATCTCGGCCAGTTCCTCGGGATCGTACATTACTGAATCAGTCGTTCGACCGTGACTTAACCCTTTTCGGGAATGGCGTGGTCTCGGCCGCCTCGCGTGGTCGCCGGCGACCGGTTTCAAGTGGCGTCCGGTCAATTCGTACGCATGGACGTCCTCTCCGACCCGGCCGAGCGCTTCCTCGCCGCGACGGCGCCAGAACACACCGCGACGCAGGCGGCGATGGCCGAGCTGGCCGACGACTGGGGATTCCCCATCATCGGGCCGGATGCGGGGTCGGTGCTCCGGCTGCTCGCACGGCTGACCGACGCCCGGCGCGTCTTCGAGTTCGGGTCCGGCTTCGGCTACTCCGCGACGTGGTTCCTGCGCGGCGGCGCCGAGGCGGTGATCTGCACGGAGTTCGACGAGGACGAGGCCGAGCGCGGCGTCCGGTTCGCCGCAGACGGCGGCTACGCCGACCGCGTGACGTTCGAGGTCGGCGACGCGATGGAGACGATCGAGCGCTACGACGGTCCCTTCGATATCGCCCTCATCGACCACCAGAAGAGCCGCTACGCGGAGGCCTACCGGACCGTCCTCCCCAAGGTCCGGACCGGCGGGGTGATCGTGGCCGACAACATCACGCGCGGCCCGATCGACTTCGCGGACCTCGTCGCGCACTTCGAGGAGGGAGCGCCGCTGCCCGACCCCGAGCGCGACGGCGAGACTCGGGGGATCGGCGAGTACGTCGGTGCCGTCCGCTCCGACGACGCGGTCGAGACGGCGATCCTCCCGGTCGGCTCCGGCATCGCGGTGTCGACGAAGGTGGCGTGAGGCGGTGCGCAGCGCGTTCTATTTAAATACCGAACGTCGCGCGCAGCATGTCACGCGTGCCCGGACCGAGCCCGACCGCGAGCACCGTGATCAGGAGCATCAGCGTGTAGCGCGGCGACTCCTCGAACATCTCGCCGTTGAACACCCAGACGACGAACGTCGCGGCCACGAGCTTCACGAGCAGGAACGGCCACGCGTCGCCGGTGACGGCGAGGATCGAGTCCGGGAGGAGCCGGCCGGTCCAGTTCACGATCAGCGCGTTGACGACGTGTTTCGGGACGAGGTTCGCCGTCCCCGTCAGCGCCGGCATCCAGTTGAGCCCGATCACGTTGGCGACGCCGTCGATCGCGTGCCCCCAGATGATGATGATCCCCGCGACGCCGGTCCCCTGTCGGATCGTCGGCTCGTACGCGGTCGCGACCTTCCACGTGACCGCGGCCGCGACGGTCGCGATGACCAGCGTCAACGCGAGCACCTGCGGGTAGAACTCGACGTAGTCGGTCGCGGCGGCGAGGTACGAGAGGTAGGCGAGCGACGCCGCGAGCGCGAGCGCTCCCATCGCGAACAGCGGTCTGGCGTAGTCGTCGACGATCCCGCGGTTCGCCAGCCCGTACGCGGCGAGGACGCACGCGAGCGTGAACCCGAACGCGGTGAAGTAGATGAACGGGCTGATAAGCAGCGCGCTCGCGGGGAAGGGGATCAGCGGCTCCGTGCCGGCGCGGAGCGCGGCGACCCCCGAGTCCTCGACGGTGCGGAGCGCGCCGCCGAGCAGCATGAACGGGAACAGCGCGTAGAAGAACCGGAGCTCGTCGCCGATATCCAGCCGGCGGAGCAGGAAGACGACGCCGATCAGCATCCCCAGCAGGACGACCACGTAGCTCACCGTCGAGACGGTGGTGTACCCCGGGAACGCGACGACCTCGCCCGCGCCGACGGCCGCCTGACACGCCGACGAACTCCCGAGCAGCTCCGTGCCGCCGGCGTCTCGGACGGCGCACTGCGCGCCCCGACCGTCGGCGACGACGGGTCCCCAGAAGTACTGCCAGACGAACCGGTCGTACACGGCTCGCGGGAAGACGGCCGACCCGATCGCGAGGAGGAGCGCGATCCCGCCGACGACAGCGGCCCACGCCCGCTCCGGTGACTGCCCGACCCGTTCGGCGACCGGTGTGCTCATAATTCCCGTTCGGACCGTTCCCGAGTTGAGCGTTCCGGTCCGGACTCGCCCCGCGGCTCGGACCCGCCCCGCGGCCCGGCCGCCCCTCAGATCGGCGGGCCGTCGGCCTCGAAGTCGGTGCCGAGGATGATCATCGTCTGGGACCGGGAGAAGCCGTCCATCTCCGCGATCCGCTCGAACATCAGATCGCGGAGGCTGTCGGTGTCCGCGGCGACGACGCGGAGGATTACGTCCCACTCCCCGGTCGTCAGGTGGATCTCGCTGACGCCCTCGATGTCGCGGAGCCGTTCGAGCGCGTCCTCCTCGCGCCCCTGCTCCACGCGGAGCCCGACGAACGCGCTGACGCCGTACCCGACCGCCTTGGGGTCGACCTCGGCGTGGTACCCCTGGATGACGCCAGCCTCCTCCATCCGCCCCACCCGGTCGTGGACGGTCGCGCTCGACATGTCGATTCGGCGCGCGACCTCCGAGAACGGCGTCCGGGCGTCCTCTTGGAGGATCCTGAGGATCGCGCGGTCCGTCTCGTCGAGTTCCATGGTCGCGCTAGGTCGCGCGGTGACTTTGCAGTTCCGGCGTAGCGGGACGCTATCCGTCGTATTCCCAACAACTCCCGGAACCCGGTCGCGGTGACGACCCGGCCGATTGCGACTTAGCCGACGCGACCGGCCGGCCGCGGCTCGGCCGGTTACGACTCGTCCGGCGTCGCGAACGACCCCTCACGGATCGCGGTCTCCGCGGCCGCGAGCGCCTCGTCCGCGTCGAACTCCGCCGCTATCTCCCGCAGTTCCTCCTCCGAGGCGTCGGCGAGGTCCCGCGCGTGGGCCGTGACGTTCGGGACCGCGCGGATCAGGTTGTCGATGATCGGCACGTCCGCCGTCTGCGGCGACCGGCTCCCCGGGTTGAGGTCGATCACGATCTCCGTCTTCCCCATCGCGTCGAGCGCCGCGGCGCGGTCGCCGTCCTCGAGCGGGACGACGACGACGTCCGCCGCCTCGATCCCGTCGGCGTCGACGACGCCGCGGGCGTGCGACAGCCCGGGGATCTCGCCGTCGCCGGTCAGCCCCTTCACCGCGTCGGCGCCGTGCTCGCGGAGGTGGTCGGCGATGCGCCGGACGCGCTCGTCGGTGTGGTTGAAGAGGTTCACCTCCAGGTCGGCGTCGACCGTGTCGGCGAGCTCGACCGTCTCCGCGGGGGCGAGCGCGGCGACGTTGCCGTTCACCGAGATCACCGGGTGATCGGCCGCGAGCAGCGTCGCCGCCGCGGCGCGCGCGGCGCGGTCCGCGCTCGGGA
>NZ_MWTH01000006.1:356477-391599 GCF_059752395.1 Halorubrum sp. B53
CGTCCGCTCGCCGAGGAGGTAGTCGAAGGCCTCGGCGCGCCCCTGCGCGATGAGCCCCTGCCTCGAGGTGATCCCCTTCTCGACGCCCGCCTCGATCCGGTGGCGCGTCACGAGCGAGGCGTACCGCGGGTGGTCCTCGGGGACCTCCGTCTCCGTCATACCCGAGCGAGGCGGCGCGCCGATTAAAGTGGACCGTTCGCGGCGCCGTGTGCGACCCCGACACCAGGACGCACAAACGTTAACATGGGCCACTTCGTAGCGTCACACGGGATGGACCGCACTGGCAAGTACACGATCGTCGACGCGTGCAACGACCACGGGGCGATCACGCTCCGTGAATACCCACGCAACGGGACGCTGTACGTCGTCGAGTACGACGATCCCGACGTGGAAGACGAGCTGTCGGCGCTCGACGCCGGGTCGGTCGTCGAGCTCGATCTCCGGCGGGCCGGCCGCCGGGGCAACGCGTGGTGCGCGGAGTCCGCCCGGCCGGTCGATCCGGCGTAACGCGCGGGCGGTCCGTCCGTTACGTCGTCCCCGGGTTTTTATACGCCTCGCTCAGGCCACGCCGATCCGTTCGCGGTACGTCCCGTGCTCCGCCTCGAACACGTCCATGATCTCGCCCATCGTCGCGTACGCCTTCACCGCCGCGACGATCGCGGGCATCACGTTCTCGCCGGCGTCGACCGCGTCGCGCAGGTCGTCGAGGGCCGCCTCGACCGCGTCGTCGTCGCGCTCCGCCTTCACCGACTCCAGCCGGTCGAGCTGGCGCTCCCGGGTCGTCTCGTCGATGTGGAGCAGGTCGGGCTCCGTGTCCGCCTCGACCTGGTAGGCGTTGACGCCGACGACGGTCTCCTCTCCCGAATCGACCCGCTCTTGGTACTCGTAGGACGCCTGCTGGATCTCGCGGTGGAAGTACCCCTGCTCGATCCCGCGGAGCACGCCGTCCCGGACCGATCCGTCGCCCATCTCCCGGATCTCCTCGATGTACGCCGTCGCCTCCGCCTCCACCTCGTCCGTGAGCGCCTCGACCGCGAAGGAGCCGCCGAGCGGGTCGACGATGTCGGCCGCGCCCGACTCCTCGGCGATGATCTGCTGGGTGCGGAGCGCGACCCGGACGGCCTGCTCGGAGGGGAGCGCCAGCGCCTCGTCGAAGGAGTTGGTGTGGAGGCTCTGGGTGCCGCCGAGCACGCCCGCCAGCGCCTGGAGCGTGACGCGGACGACGTTATTTAAGGGCTGCTGGGCCGTCAGCGACTGCCCCGCGGTCTGGGTGTGGAACTTCAGTTGCTTCGAGGCGTCGGCCTCGGCGTCGTACCACTCGTCCATCACCCGCGCGTAGATCCGGCGGGCGGCGCGGAACTTCGCCACCTCCTCGAAGATCGAGTTGTGCGAGTTGAAGAAGAAGGAGAGCTGCGGGGCGAACTCGTCGACGTCGAGCCCGCGGTCGAGACACGCCTCGACGTACGCGAACCCGTCGGCGAGCGTGAACGCGAGCTCCTGGACCGCGGTCGAGCCCGCCTCGCGGATGTGGTACCCCGATACCGAGATGGGCTTGAATTTGGGGGTTTCGTCGACCGCGAACTCGATCGTGTCGGTGACGAGGTCGAGCGAGGGCTCCGGGGGGATCACCCACTCCTTCTGCGCGATGAACTCCTTGAGCATGTCGTTCTGGAGGGTGCCCCGGAGCTCCTCGCGCGGCACGCCCTGCTGATCCGCGATGGCGACGTACATCGCGTAGATCACGGGCGCGCTCGGGTTGATCGTGAAGGAGGTGGACACCTCGCTCACGTCGATGCCGTCGAACAGCACCTCCATGTCGCGGAGCGTGTCGACGGCGACGCCCTCCTTGCCGACCTCGCCGAGCGACATGGGGTCGTCGGAGTCGAGCCCCATCAGCGACGGCATGTCGAAGGCGGTCGAGAGCCCGGTCTGCCCCTCGTCGATGAGGTAGTGGAACCGCTCGTTCGTCTCCTCGGCGGTGCCGAAGCCGGCGAACTGCCGCATCGTCCACGTCCGTCCGCGGTACATCGTCGGGTAGACGCCGCGCGTGTACGGCTCCTCGCCGGGGAAGCCGAGGTCCTCGCCGTAATCGAGGTCGGCCACGTCGGCGGGGGTATACAGGCGATCGACCTCGTGGTTCGACACCGTGGCGAACCGGTCGCGGCGCTCGCCGCGTCGGTCGAGGGTCGGGTCGAGCGTCTCCGCCTCCCACTCGGCGTGGGCCTCGCGGATCTCGGAGAGCTCCTCGTCGTCGTACATGCCGACCGCTACCCGCCGGACTCGTATAAATATTCATTATATTTTAAAAGGCGGCCGGCGGATTCGCCCCCGCCCAGAAGCCGCACCGACTGTTATGTGGGTTCGGAATCGATATCCGCCCATGACCGACGGCTCGCAACGGCCGACCCCGCCCGAAGGATTACCGCCGAAGCTCGTCGAGCAGCTGACCGACTGCACGCCGGAGGAGCTCCGGAAGGCGATCGTCCACGCGCAGGAGCTGCTGCACTACCACGAGGAGACGGAGCTCCCGGTCGACGCGGCGGCCGGCGACGACATCCTGCGGGTCACCGAACACGACGGCTACACCGAGGTCGTGAAGGAGTACTCCTGTGCGGAGGGCTGCGACGACTGTCCGCACGGCCCCTACCTCTACCACGTCACGGAGGAGCTCCAGCCCGACGGGAGCCGGAAGGCGCACTGGTCGTTCATGGGGTCGGTGCGGACCGAGAAATAAACGGCCGTCGTCCGGTCTCAGCGCCGACCGAACAACCGTTCACGAAGCGACCGAGACGAGGGGCGCTCCGCGAGCAACACCGGCGTGTCGAGGGTTTCGATCGCCTCGTATGCCAGCGACCCCCGAACGATACGCGAGAGGAGCCCGCGCTCGGTCGCGCCGACGATCACGAGGTCGTACTCCTCGCCGACGCGACCGAGCGTCTCCTCGACGTCGCCCGTCTCGACGCGCAGTTCCGCGTCGCCGAGGTCGTGTCCGGCCGCCCAGTCGGCGAGGAACTCCCGGCCGGCCGCCTCGTCCCCCGGCTCGACGACGTGCAGCAACGTGAGGTCAGCGTCGGAAACGTTCCGGAGGGCCGCCGCGACCTCCGCGGAGAGGTCGGAGGAGGGGCCGCCGGCGGTCGGCACGAGCACGTCGGATGGATCCAGCCGGCGGCCGTCCAAGACGAGGAAGTCGCACGGGAGGTCGCGAGCGACCTCGTCCAGCGACCCCTCGACGCGCCCGCCGGCGAACCGGGTCCCGCCGTAGCCCATCACGACGGTGTCGGCGTCGTTCGTCCGCGCGGCGTCGAACACCTCCTCGATCCCGCGGTGCGAGAGGATCGTCTTCGTCTCGATCGGCACGTCGAACGCCTCGGCGTCGGCGGCCGCGGCGGCCAGCAGCTCCTCGGAGGACTCGTCGAGACCGGTGCGGTTCTCGGCGGCCTTCTCCAGCGACGTCTGGTCCGGGACCGTGACGACGTGCGTCGCGAGCACGCGACCGCCCTCGTGCCGGGCGATCGCGCCCGCGAGCGTGACGAGCGCGCTCTCCGTGCGCGGGTTCGACACCGCGACCATGACCGTCGGGCCCTCGTCTCCGGACCCGTTCGTCGTCTCGAACACGGTCCCTATCTCCTCGGTGGCCGTCCGTTCGCTCGCTCGTTCGGTTCGTTCATCTCTTCGTTCCCTATTCCGCCGTCTGCTCGTCCGCTTCCGCCCGCCCGACCCCGCCGTCGCCTCGCGCCTCGGCGGTGGCGTCGTCCGCCTCGGGGGCGTCGACGTCGCCCGGGGCGTTCTCCCGGGCGCCGCTTCCGAACAGCCGCGCTCGGAGCCCCCGCTCGTCGCGCTTCTCGGCGAGCAGTACCGAGCACTCGACGTCCTCGAGAACCTGTAACACGAGCGAGCCGCTCACGAGTCGCGAGAGCAGCCCTTTCTGGGTCGCGCCGATGATCAGCATCGTCGCGTCCCGTGCTTCGCGCTCGATGGATTCCTCGATGTCGCCGCTCTCGACGCGGAGCGTCGCGTCCGCGAGGTCGTGCTCGGCGGCCCACCCCATGAGGAACCGCCGGCCGGCCGCCTCGTCGTCGGCGACGTGCAGCAGGGTGACCTCGCCGTCGAACTCCGTCTGGAGCATCTTGGCGACCGCCCCGGAGAGGTCCGAGGCCGGGCCGCCGGCGGTCGGCACGAGGATCCGCGAGGGGTCGAACCCGCGGTCGCGGAACACGAGGAAGTCGGACGGGAGCGAGTGGGCGAGCTCGTCGACCGCCGTCTCCGCGCGCCCCGGTGATCCGTGAGAGTCCTCGCCCCACCCCATCACCGTGATGTCGGCGCCGTAGGTCCGGGCGGCGTCGAACACCTCCTCGAACACGCGGTGCGAGAGCACGACGTGCGTCTCCACGTCGACGCCGAACGTCTCGGCGTCGTCGCGGGCCTTGTCCAGCAGGTCGTGCGCCGCCTCGTGGGCGCCGCGGTCGCGGGCGGCCTCAAGCGACGTCTGGTCGGGGACGTTCGCGATGTTGACCGCGACGACCGTCCCGTCCCGCTGCTTGGCGATGGCCGACGCGAGCGTGATCAGGTGCTCCTCCGTCGCGGGGTTCGCGAGCGGCACCATCACGCGGTAGTCGTCGCCGCTCGGCTGGACTGACGTGGCCGCCGACACGGCGGCCTTCGGCAGCTCGTCGGAGCGGTCGAGGATCCACGCCCCCAACACGCCGCGCGCCTCCACCTTCCGGCGGGCGTACAGCAGGTACCAGAGCAGGGCGAAGGCGACGAGGCCGAACGAGATCAGGATGATCGTCGGCTCGATGTAGACGATCAGCGCGAACGACGACAGCGTTCCGATGATCGGGACGAACGGGTAGAAGGGGACCTCGAAGTCGGGGTCGTACCCCTCGACCCCCGACTCGCGCATCACGATGAGCGCGATGTTGAGCAGGCCGTAGACGATGAGGTGGAGGACGGAGCCCATCGTCGACAGCGACTCCACGCCCCCGGCGACGAGGAACACGAGGATGAGCGCGCCGGTGAGCGCGATCGACTTGTACGGGGTGCCGAAGCGATCGTGGATCTCGTTGAGCTTCGGGGTGACGATCTTCTCGCGGCCCATCGCGAAGTTGATCCGCGACGACGAGAGGATCGACGCGTTCGCCGACGACGCGGTCGCGAGCAGCCCGCCGATCAGCAGCATCCCGGCGCCGACGGCGCCGAGCGAGAAGCCGAACACCTCGTACTGACCGAACAGGAGACGGGCGGCGTCGACCACCGCGGTCTCGTTGTTCGCGACGAGCTCGTTCGGCACGGCCGCGAGCAGCACGACCAGGAACAGCGCGTAGACGACCGTGACGATCACGACGGAGCCGAGCACCGCGAGCGGGAGGTTCCGCCCGGGGTTCTTGATCTCCTCGGCGACCGAAGTGATCTGGACGAATCCCAGGTACGAGACGAAGATGATTCCCGTCACCGGGAGCACCTGGCTCGTCGTCCCCGGCGGCGCGATCGGCCGCAGCGACTCCATATCGGCGTTCAGCAGGCCGACGACGGTGAAGACGGCGAGGATACCCAGTAGCGACATGACGATGACGATCTGGAGCCCGCCCGTCTCCTTCGCGCCGAAGTAGTTGACCGCGATGAAAAGCAGCGCGCCGGCGAGCCCGATCACCTGTGCGGCCTCTAACGTCACCGGACCGAGCCCGACCGCTCCGAGTCCGACGAGCGCGTTGACGTACTCGCCGAAGCCGTACATGTAGAACGCGGAGGCGAACGCGAGCCCCAGCCAGTTCGCCCACCCGGCGACGGAGCCGAACATGGGTCCGAGCGCCCGGTTGACGTAGAAGTACGCGCCGCCGGACTTCGGCATCGCCGTCCCGAGCTCGGAGGCGGACAGCGCCGTGAACAGGGCGATGACGCCGCCGAGGACGAACGTGGCCGCCGCGAGCGGCCCGGCCCGCGCGACCGCGGTACCGGGGAGGACGAAGATCCCGGCCCCGATCATCGTCCCGATCCCGATCGTGAGCGCGGCGAGGGGGCCGAGGTCCTTTGCCAGCTCCTCGTCGCTCATTCGGTCGATCCCTCGCGCGGGAGCGCGATTACGGGTACGTGCGACTTCGTCACGAGCTTGAGCGAGAGGTCGCCGGAGAGGAACTGCAGCAGGCGGTTGCCGTCCCGCGAGCGGTAGGCGATGGCGCTCGCGCCGACCTCGTCGACGGCGTCGAAGATGGCTTCCACGACGTCGCGGGCGTACGCGGTGTGGTCGTCGGCGTCGGGGAACACCGTTCGGACCGCGGCGTACGACTCGGCCGCGAGCTCCTCGGACTGTTCGACCGGCGACTTGTCGGGAGTGCCGCCGCCCTTCTCGACGACGTGGAGGGCGGTCACGCGCTCCGGTCGATAGGGTTCGAGCGCGCGCGCCGTCGCCAGCGCGTCCTCCTCGTGGGCGACCGGCAGGAGAACGTGGTCGAGCAGGTCCCGTTCCTCCGGTTGGTTAGTGCTCGTCATACCAACACTCATAGCCTCGCCAGTTAAGAAGATACGCTCTCAGACGCCGAGCCGTTAGATGAGTCCAAGTCACGTCTCCCGCGGTTAGAGCGCGTCGCTGGTGTTCTCGAACGCGGACAGTCAGCGCTCGTCGATTCCGGCGACGAACAGCGCGAGCACGGGGACGATCTCCAGCCGACCGATCCACATCAGCCCGATCATCAACAGCTTCGTCGTGTTCGGCAGGAACTCGTAGCTCCCGAAGGGGCCGAGCGGCCCGAGCCCCGGCCCGATGTTCCCGATCGTCGCCAGCGAGGCCGCGAACGCCTCCGTCCCGGTGAGCGCTTCTCCGACCCGCGCCGTGTCGATCTCGATGAACACGGCCGCGAGCGCGAACAGCAGAAAGTACAGCAGCGTGAACACCAAGATACCGCGGATCACGTCTTCGTCGACGACCTCGCCGCCGAGCCGTACCGGTCGGACGACGTCGGGGTTCGCCGTCGTGTACAGCTCCCGGCGAAGCGTCTTCAACAGGATGAGCCACCGGATGATCTTGATCCCGCCGCCGGTCGAACCCGCCGAGCCGCCGAGAAACATCGCGAACAGCAGGAGGAACTGCGTGTGGGTGTCCCACTGCGCGAAGTCCGCGGTCGCGAACCCGGTCGAGTTCAGCAGCGAGGCGATCTGAAAGACCCCCTGTCTGAGCGCGTTCTCCGTGACGCCCTCGGTGATCCCGCCGATCTCGGTCGCGGGGGCCCCGCCGTAAAACAGACCGACCGCGAGCACCGCCGCGAACCCGGTCACCAGCCCGAGGTACATGCGGAACTCGGTGTTCTCGAACATCCGCGTCGGGTCGTCGCGGAGCACGAACCAGAACAGCGCGAAGTTCACTCCGGCGATCACCATGAAGGGGACGAACACCCACTGGACCACGGGCGAGAACGCCGCGATGCTCTCCGCCTGCGGCGAGAAGCCGCCGGTCGGGAGCGTCGAGAAGCCGTGCGCGATCGCGTTGTACAGGTCCATGTTCGGCGCGAGCGGCGTGAGCCCGAGTCCGAACAGGATCGCGATCAGCGCGGCCGTGAATCCGGCGTAGATCAGCCAGAGCGCCCGCGCCGTCTCGGCGATCCGCGGCGTGAGCTTCTGGAGCCCCGGCCCAGGCGCCTCCGATTTCATCAGCTCCGCGCCGTTGACCGCCAGCTGCGGGAGGATCGCGACCATCAGCACGATGATCCCCATCCCGCCGAGCCACTGCGTGAGCTGCCGCCACATCAACACGGCGTGCGAGTGCCGCTCGAAGCTGATCTCCGCGGTCGCCGTCGCGCCGGTCGTGGTGAATCCGCTCATCGACTCGAACAGCGCGTTCACGGGGTGCCCGAGCGCCGAGGCGGTTCCGTATCCGGCGATGACGTACGGGATCGCGCCGACGACCGCGGCCATGAGCCACGCGAGCGAGACGACCGCCAGCGCGTCCCGCGGTCCGAGATCCGGCTCGTCGTCGAGCCGTTCCATGCCCGCGCCGATCGCGACGCCGAGCGCCAGCGAGACCGCGAACGCGACCGCGTCCTCCCCGTAGATCAGCGCCACGACGAGCGGGACGCTCATCGACGCCGAGAGGTATTTGACGACGCTCCCGGTGTAGCTCAGTGTCGCTCGCGTGTTGACCGTCGTTCGCGTCACGGGTGCCCCCTAATAATACCGATACCAGTCGTAGCCTTCCCGCGCGCAAAGAAGCCGTCGATAGCCGGACCGGCCGGCGACGAGCGGTCATTCACTCCCGATCTCGCGTCCGTCATGACGTCCAGAACGCCTTCGTGAACAGGACGAGCACGGGGATGATCTCGATCCGTCCGATCCACATCAGGACGACCATCACGGCCCGCGTGCTCATCGGGAACGTCGCGAACGTCCCGTACGGACCGGCCGCGCCGAACGCCGGCCCGATGTTGAGGAAGGTCGTCGCCGCGGCGCCGAGCGCCTCGAACTCCGTCACGGGGGCGTTCCCTCGCTCCGCGTCGACGACGATGACGATGGCGAGCAGAAAGAAGATCACGATGCTGAGGAGGAGGTACGCGTAGATGTCGCGGATCGCCCCCTCGTCCACCGTTTTCCCCGAGATCCGAACCGGTCGCACCGCCTCGGGGTGGATCGCGGTGTAGAGGTTCCGGCGGAACGACTTCAGCGCGACCAGCCACCGGAGCGACTTGATCGAGCAGGTGGTCGACCCCACCATCCCGCCGATGAACATCCCCATGAACAGCATGTGCTTCGCGGCGGGCGCCCACAGCACGTAGTCGGTGCTGGCGTACCCCGTCGTCGTCACGATGGAGGCGACGTTGAACACGGCGTGGCGGATCGTCCCCTCGGCGCCGAACGTGATGCCGGGATCGAGGAACAGGCCGACGGCGACGATCGACGCGAGCGTTCCCATCGCGCCGAGATAGAAGTGAAACTCCTCGTTTTTCAACAGCCGCATCGGCTCGCCGTTGATGGCGAAGTAGATGAGCACGAAGCTGGTCGAGCCGATCACCATGAACGGGACGACCGCCCACTGGATGAGCGGGTGGAACGCGCCGACGGAGTCCGGCTCCGGCGAGAAGCCCGCGGTCGCCACCGACGTGAACGCGTGGGCGATCGCGTTGTACAGGTCCATCTGCGGGTCGACGGCGAGCCCGAGCAGGAAGTAGACGGCGATCGCGAGTCCCGTGAGCCCGAAGTAGATGCCCCAGATGAGCTGTGCGGTCTGCGAGATCTTCGGCGTGAGCTTGTTCACGTCCTGCGTCTGCGACTCCGACTCCATGAGCTGGGCCCCACCGACGCCGATCTCGGAGAGCACCGCGGTCGCGAGGATGAGGATTCCGAGGCCCCCGAGCCACTGGATCACCTGCCGCCACATCAGCACGGACTTCGAGTGGAGCGAGAAGTCTCGGAGGACCGTCGCGCCGGTCGTCGTCAGCCCGCTCATCGCCTCGAACATCGCGTTCACCGGGTGCGCGATCGTACCGACGCCCGCGACGACGAACGGGACCGCGCCGACCGCGGCGACGAGGAACCAGATCAGCGCCACGGCGAGGAACGCCTCGCGGGGCCCGAGGTCCTCCGCCGGGTCCTGCACCGACCGGAACGCCGCGCCGAGCGCGAGCGAGACGGCGATCGCGGCGACGAACGGCAGCGGCGACTCGCCGTAGTAGAGGGCGATCAGCAGCGGGAACGCGAGCGGGACCGGGAGGGCCGCGAGGACGTCGCCGGTGAGCCCGACGCTCGCCCGCCAGCCGACCCGGATATTGCTGGTCACGGGAAACTCACGCCATCGAGGTGATCGCGCTCACCGAGTCGGACTCCACGAACAGGATGACGTGGTCGCCCGGCCGGAGAACGGTGTCGCCCCGCGGCGTGACGAGCTCGTTGTCCCGAGTGATCGCGCCGATGACGAACCGCGCGTCGCTGTCGGCGACGAGCTCCGAGATCGGTCGGCCGGTGAGCCCGCACCCCTCGGTGAGCTCCAGTTCGAGGACCTCCGCCTGGTCGTTCTCCAGCACGGCGATGTTCTCCGCGACGCTCTCGTAGGTGAACCGCGTGATCTCTTCGGCGGTCACGGTCCGCGGATTGATCGCGATGTCGATCCCGATCTCCTCGAAGACGGTGACGTAGTCGGGGCTGTCGACGACCGCGATCACGCGCTCGACGCCGAGCCGCTTGGCGAGCACGGAGATGAGCAGGTTCTTCTCGTCCGAGCGCAGCGCGGTGACGACGATGTCCGCCTCGTCGACGTGCTCGCGGCTGAGAAACTCGGTGTCGGTCGCGTCGTGTTCCATGACGACGGTGTTCGGGAGGTTCTCCGCGAGCCACCGCGCGCGGTCGGGGTCCCGCTCGATCAGCCGCGGCTTGAAGTCGCGCTCCTCCAGCAGTCTGGCGGTCTGATACCCGATCTCGCTGCCGCCGACCACGACGATCTCGTCGGCGTGATCGGGCGTGGTCTCCGGCGCCACGTCGGTCGCGAACGCCTGGACGCTCTCGGGGCTCCCGATGACCACCGCGCGGTCGCCGACCCTGATGTCGGTGTCGCCCCGCGGGATCGTCATCTCTCCGTCGCGGAACAGCCCGACGAACGTGAGCGACTCGAAGCGGTCGGCCTCGGAGACGGTCTGCCCGGCCACGGGGCTCTCCTCGGCGATCTCGAACTCGGCCATCTGGACCAGCCCGCTCGCGAACGGGTCGACGTCGATCGCGGCCGGGAGCCCGATGACGCGGACGATGTTCTCCGCGGTCAACAGGTCCGTACACACCATAAAATCGACGCCGAAGGCGCCTTCGCTGCCCTCCCACGTCCGGAGGAAGTCCGTGCTCTTCACGCGGGCGATGGTGAACCCGTCGCCCAGCGTCTTCGCGGCGCCGCAGGCGACGAGGTTCGTCTGGTCGTTGTCGGTGCAGGCGATGACCATGTCCGCGCGGCCGACTTCCGCCGCCGTCTGGATCTCGGAGGTCGTGCCGTCGCCGGCGATAGTGAGCACGTCGAGTTCGTACTTGAGCTGTTCCGCGCGGTCGGGGTCGACGTCCACGACGACGACCTCGTGGTCCGACGCGAGGCTCGCGGCGATGCTCGTCCCGACCTCGCCGGCCCCGATGACGACCACATGCATGGGCCAAACGAGTTACCGGACCCTCAAGTTCGTTACTATCGGGCGCCGGGGGGAGCCCCGCCGGGCGGAGCGTCCGAGAGCCGCCACCGGCGCTCGGCCGGGCGCCTACGCCGCGCCGCCGAACGACGAGGGGTCCGTCCACTCGTTCCGCCCTGAGACGGTCCGCTGCGGGAACGGGATCGAGATGTCCTCCTCGTCGAAGCGCTTCTTGACCGCCTTCACGTAGTCGGCGCGTGCCTTCACGAAGTCGGCCCGCGACGGGTCGTCGATCCAGATCCGCGACTGCAGACCAACGTATGAGTCGGCCAGTTCGGTCAGCCGGACCGACGGCGCGGGGTCGTCGAGGATGGCGTCGCTCTTCTCTGCCTCCTCGACGATGATGTCGGTCGCCTTCTCGACGTCGTCCTCGTAGTCGATCCCGAAGACGAACTTCAGGCGCAGCGTCTTCTTCGCGACCGGGTTCTTCACCACGTCGCCGGTGAGCACGGCGTTCGGCACCGTGAGCAGCTCGTTGTCGAACGTGCGCACGCGGGTGACTCGGAAGGAGATGTCCTCCACGACCCCCGAGTTCCCCTGCCACTCGATCCAGTCACCGATGCGGAACGGCTTGTCGGTGTAAATGAAGACGCCCGCGACGAAGTTCTTGATCACGTCTTGGAGCGCGAAGCCGATCGCGAGCGTCGCCGCCGCGGCGATGGTCGCCAGCGAACGCAGGAACCCCTGATAGCCCGCCGCGCCGAACGCGACGGTGACGCCCGCGAACAGCACGAGGAACGCGACGATCTTCTGGAGGGGGCGCCGCGCGTGCTCGTCGAGCCCCTGCCTGTCGAACAGCCGACCGACGAGCGGCGCGATGACGGCCTTATAAACAACGTACGTCGCGACGACGACGGCGAGGAAGATCGCGGCGTCGATGACGATCCCGGTCAGCGGGCCGAGGAACGGCTCCAGCGTCCCCGCGACGGCGACCACTCCCGCTCCGTCGGCGGCGGCGCTCATCAGTGGAGTACCGCCGTGTTCCCGCGCGTCTCCACGAGGTCGGCGCCGACGGCGTCGGCCAACTCGGCGGCGAGCTCGTCGGTCGTGGTCCCGCCCCGGGCAGCCCGGAGGAACTTCACCTTCACGAGCTTGGCGTCGTCGAGCTGGTCGGCCGTCTCGTCGACGACGGCGTCGACCCCCTTCTTCCCGACCCAGACGGTGACGTCGAGGTCGTGCGCTTCCTTGCGAAGCTGTTGATCGCTCATACGTCGTTCACACGGTCGCGGCAGTTGAAGCTTGAGGTTCGCGGTCGCGGGGGTGGTCGCGGTCGCGGGGGTGGTCGCGGTCGCGGGGGTGGTCGCGGTCGGCGGGAGCGTTCGAGGCCGACGACCGTGTTTGCGGCGCTCAAACGTGACGGCTGCGGGGGGCTCGCGGCCGACGTTCCCCGTCCCGCGCGCCGGTGTCGGCCGCCAAGTTATCCCCTATCAGCGGGGAATTAGACTAGTCTAATTTTTTTCTTAGACCCAAAGTGTATTATATTGCCCCCGTCAAACAACCGGTAATGAGCAACGACACGAACGAAGCGGCGGTCCTCTCCCGACGGCGGTTCGCCGGCATCGGCGCCGGCGTCCTCGCGGGAGGTCTCGCCGGTTGCACGGGGAACGCGGCCGAGCCCGGCGGGTCCGACGGAGCGAATTCGGCGGGCAGCGACACCGGCACCGACGACGGCGAGTACACGATCGTGGCCTCGTTCTTCACCTTCTACGACTTCGCTGACACGCTCGCCGAGGGAACGGCCCTGAACGTCGAGAACCTGGTTCCGACCGGGCTCCACGGCCACGGCTGGGAGCCGGACCCGTCGATCCAGCGTCGGATCACCGACGCCGACGCCCTCGTCCACGTCGGCCCCGACTTCCAGCCGTGGGTCGACCGTGCGATCGACACGCTGGAAGCGGAGACGACGGAGACGGCGCTTATCAACGCCCGCGCCGGCGTCGAGCTCCTGGACCTCGCCGACTCGCTGACCGAGGACGAGGCAGTCGAGGACGCGAAGGACCCGCACTTCTGGCTCGACCCGCAGCGCGCGAAGGTCGCGGTCGCGAACATCGCCGACGGGCTCGCGAGCGTCGCTCCCGACGACGAGGCCACCATTCGCGAGAACGCCGACGCGATCGACGCGGAGCTCGACGCGCTCGACGAGGAGTGGACGGCCGTCTTCGACGCCGCCGAGCGCGACGTGGCGTTCCTCGCCGCGCACAACGCGTTCCAGTACGTCTCGGAGCGCTACGGCGCGACGATCGAGCCGCTGGTGGTGAACCTCGCGGCCAGCAACGACGTCCGGCCGGCCGACATGCAGCGTGCGCAGGACACGATCGCCGCCAACGACATCCGCCACATCGGCGCGGCCGTCTTCGAGCCGATCCGCCCGGCGAGACAGCTGTTGGAACAGACCGACGTCGAGGCGTACTTCCCGGTGACGCCGTACGCCGGGACGGCGGAGTCGTGGGTCGAGCGCGGCTGGGGCTACTTCGAGATCGCCCGCGAAGTGAACCTGCCGACGTTCCGGATCCTCCTCGGCGTCGAGGATCTCGAGGACGTGACGTTCGCCGACTACGGCCGGAACTTCGAGCCATGAGCGAGGCGACCGCCGCCGAGCGCTCCGCCGCGACCGACGGGAAACCCCTCGTTGACGTCCGCGGGCTGACGTTCGGCTACGCCGCGACGCCGGTCGTCGAAGACGTGAACCTACGGGTCGACCGCGGCGAGTACGTCGGGATCGTCGGGCCGAACGGCTCCGGCAAGAGCACCCTGCTCCGCCTGATCTTGGGCCTCCACGAGGCCGACGCGGGGTCGGCCGAGCTGCTCGGTCATCCCGCCCGGGCGTTCTCCGAGCGCGAGCGCGTCGGCTACGTCGCCCAGGACGTGACGGAAGACGAGAAGCGGATGCCGATCACGGTGGCCGAAGTCGTCCTGATGGGGCGGTTCCCGCACGCCGGCTTCGGCCGCGTGACCGCCGCCGACCGCGACCGCGCCCGCGACGCGCTGGAAACGGTCGGGATCGAGCACCTCGCCGATCGGAAGATCACCGCGCTCTCGGGCGGGCAGCGTCAGCGGGCGTACATCGCCCGTGCGCTCGCCGGCGAGGCGGAGCTGCTGGTTCTGGACGAGCCGACCGTCGGCGTGGACGCCGAGTCGGTCGACGCCTTCTTCGACCTCCTCGACGGGCTCGTCGCGGACGGGCTCACCGTCCTGCTCGTCGAACACGACATCGGCGCCGTCATCGAGCACGCCTCGCGCGTTGTCTGTCTCAACCGCGAGGTGTACTTCGACGGCGACCCGGCGGCGTTCGCCGAGAGCGACGCGCTCGCCCGCGCTTACGGGACGAACGTGCAGCTCGAAGAGGGAGGGATCGTCACGTGATCCCGCCCGTCTCCTCGTCCGTCGCGCTCGTTCCGCTCCTCTCCGCCCCCTTCGACCTCCTCTCGCGGCTCGTCGGGCTCTGGAGCGACGGGCTCGGGTGGGTCGGCGACCGGCTCGGGATCGCCATGCTGGAGTACGTCTTCATGCACCACGCGTTCCTCGTCGGCGCGCTCATCGCGGTGATGGCGCCGCTGATCGGCACCTTCCTCGTCCACCGGCAGCTCGCCCTCATCGGCGACGCGCTCGCGCACACCGCCTTCGCGGGCGTCGCCGTCGGACTCTTCGTCAACTCGGTGCTCGGCACGGGGATCTCGCCGTACGTCACCGCCGTCATCGTCGCCGTGATCGCCGCCTTAGCGATCGAGCTGATCGCTGAGACCACCGACGCGTACAACGACGTCTCGATGGCGATCGTGCTCTCGACCGGGTTCGCGCTCGGCGCGGTCCTCATCAGCTTAAATACCGGCGGGCTCGCGGTCGGCATCAACCAGTACCTGTTCGGGAACCTCTCGACCGTCTCGCGGGAGAACGCCGTCCTGCTGGTCGTTCTCTTCGCGATCGTCGCGCTCGTCGTCACGGTCACGTACAAGCAGCTGCTGTACGTCACCTTCGACGAGACGGCCGCCAGGGTCGCCGGCATCAACGTTCCCTGGTACAACCGCCTGATGACGACGCTGACCGCCCTCGTCGTCGTCGGTGCGATGCAGATCATGGGCGTCATCCTCGTCGCGGCGATGCTCGTCGTCCCCGTGGCGGCCGCCGCCCAGCTGGCTCGGGGATTCCGTGAGGCGCTGCTGGCGTCCGTCGTGCTGGCGCAGATCGCGGTGGTCGCCGGGATCACGCTCTCGTTCAACTACAACACGACCGCCGGGGGCACCATCGTCCTCGTCGCCGTCGGCGTCTACATCGCCGCGGTGCTCGCCGGGAAGGTCCAGTCGCGACGCGCGGGCGACGAGGTCCCCGAGCGCGCCGATGGCGCCGAGCCGGCGGGGGGCGTGGGCGAGAGCGTGGCAGACGGTGTCGACGCCGCCGAGCGGTCGACGAGCGACTAGTCCGCCCGCTCCGAGGGCCCGTCGCGGAGGTTTCCGTCGAGCCCGAGGCCGACGCGGTCCCCGTACCGGTCCCAGACGACCACCAGCGACGGGACCAGCAGGATCGAACAGAGGTACGCGTACAGCACGCCGAGCGCGAGCAGCACGCCGAAGTCCCGCAGGAGCGGGATCACCGCGAGCCAGAGCACGCCCAACCCGCAGACGGTCGTGAGCATGCTCCCGGTGAGCGCGCCGCCCGTGCCCGCGATGGTGACGTCGAGCGCCTCGTCGACCGGGAGGCCGGCCTTGAACTCGTCGACGAAGCGGTGGACGAAGTGGACGGTGTAATCCACCCCGAGCCCGATCGACACCGAGAGGATCGGCGCGTTGATCGGCGTCAGCGGGATGTCGAACAGCCGCATCGACCCCACGAGCAGGCCGACCGTGACGAGCACGGGGACGAGGTTGAGGAGGCCGTAGACCGCCTTCCCCTCCAAGTAGGCGTACGACAGCGCGAGGAAGGCCGCGGTGAGCGCGAACGCGGCGATCAGGCTCCGGATCGCGGACTCGGTGAGCCGGTCGATCACGGCCTCGTTGACGACGAGGTCGCCCGTCGGCACCGCCTCGAGCGGGGTTCGCTCGGCGAGTTCGCGGACGTCCGCGACCGCCTCGGAGTTGTCGACGCCGGGGCGGATCGTGTAGTCGATCCGCGCGCTCCCGCGGTCCTCCGCGAGGTATCCGCGCGCCTGGCCTCGGGCGGGCGAATCCAGCAGCGCGTCGTACACCTCGTCGACGTCGCGGTCCGGGACGCCCGTGCCGAGCCGGTCGTTGCGGTCCACCAAGGCGGCGAACTCGGGGTCTCGCTCCGCGTGGTCCTCGATGACGGTCACGACGCTCGTGGAGGCGGCGCGGCGCTCGTCGGTCGTCTCGAAGGTGTCCGGCGGGTTGCGCGTGGTCCGGTCGATCAGCTCCAGGGCGTCGTCGTCGCGCACGGACTGGTCGACGTACAGCGTCACGCTCCCGACGAAGCTCTGCTCGAACTCCTCCTCGAACAGCGTGAGCACGCGGAGGAAGGTGTACTCCGTCGGCGCCAGCGGCTCCGGCAGGTTCGAGTACGTCTCCAGCCGCTCTTCGTCCGGGAAGAACGCCTCCTCCGAGAACTCGGTGTTCACGCCGGTCCCGTAGGCGCCGCCGACCGCCCCGCCGACGAGCAGCAGGGCGACGACGGCCACGGGGGCGATCCGCGAGAGGTCGACGCCGACGTGCAGCACTCTCCCGAGCCGCGACCCGCCCGACCCGAGCGCGGTCGTCCCGAACTCGGGGATCGGGAGCCGCTCGCGCCAGCGGTCGACGAGCACCTTCGCGGCGGGGAGGAACACCCCGAACACCGCGAGGGTGAAGACGATCCCCGCCGCGGCGACGAGCCCGAAGTCGCGGTTCGGCTCGAAGGGGCTGGCCACGTTCGAGGCGAGCCCGAAGACGGTGGTGATCGTGACGAGCAGGAAGGCGATCAGCAGCTGATCGGTCGTGGTCCGCATCGCGGCCTCGATCCCTAACCCCTCCCCGCGCTCCTCCCGGTAGCGGTTGACGATGTGGATCCCGAAGTCGATCCCGACCGCCAGCAGCAGCGGGAAGACGGTGATGAGCGAGTCGGAGAACGGAATCCGTGCGTACCCCATGAATCCGAACGTCCACAGCAGCGACATGAGGAGGGCGACGAGCCCGATCGCCATGTCGATCGGGTCGCGGTAGGCGAACACGAGGAAGCCGAGGATGAGCAGGAGCGCCGCGGGAAAGACGATGATCGCGGTGTCGGTCAGCAGCGCCGCGATCTCCGACTGGAGGACGCCGTCGCCGAAGAGGACCGCGTTCTCGCCGGCGTCGTTCCCCGGCACCGAGTCGACGACCGCGACGCTCCGCGTCTGCAGCTCGGTCACCCGAGCCGTCGTCGCCGACTCTGGCAGATCGTAGGTGACCCCGACGATGGCGGCCCCGGCCTCCTGGGCGGTCGGGTTGTAGTCCACCGACACCTGCGCCGCGACGGCGCCCGCCGCGTCGGCGTCGGCGATTGCCGCCCGCAGCTCGCTCGGCGTCGCGTCCGCGACCGCGTCGCGGCGCTCGCCCGGCGTCTCCGCGGTCGGGTCGAGCCGGCGGGCGATCGCGTCGGCGTGGCTCGTCGTCGAGCCCACCCGGAGCGTCGACCGCGACTCCAGCCGCTCTTGGGTCTCTAAGACGCGGATCAGCGTCGACCGCGAGAGCACGTTGTCGTCGGTGACGATCACCTGCGCGGAGGTCGCCGACCCGCCGATCGACGTCTCGAACTCCTCGTCGATGTCGTCGAGCGCGCGCTGGGCGGGGATGTCCTGCGTGAACTGATCGGCGCCGGCCGAGGTGGTGATCCCCCCCACCCCCCCGACGGCGACGACGCTGATCAGGAGGAAGACGGCGATCACCGCCGCCGGTCGCTCCGTGACGAGCGCGTCGACCCGCTCGACGAGCCGGTCGGCCGCGGTCACGGCCGCCTCCGTCGGCTCCGGGCCCATCGCTCGATCAGATCCGCGCGGGCGCTGTGGTCGCCCATCCGGTCACCGCCGCCGGTAGAGGACGACCGCTCCCGCGCCGGCGACGACGACGAGGAGGCCGACGGCGAGCGGGACGACGGGGAGCCCGCCCTCGTCGGTCGACTCGGTCACCTCGACCGGGTACTGCGTGACGTCGGAGATCCGGTCGTTGCCGCGCTCGTCGTCGTAGCGGAAGTCCAACTCGATGGGGTGGGTCTCGACGCTCGCGTCGGGCGCGGCGGCCACCTCGAAGGCGATCTTCGTCGACTCGCCGGGCGCCAGCTCGTCGACGAACGCCTCGTCGTTGGGGGCCGAGAGCGGGCTGTCGGCGTACAGCCCGGCGTTGATCGACGAGAGCGTCTCCGGGCGCTGATTGGTGATCTCGAAGGTCACCTCCCGCGTCTCGCCGGCCGGAACGGTCGCGTTGTCGGCGACGAGATCGAACTCCGGCTGTCGCGGCGCGACCTCGATCCGCTGGGTCTCCTCGACCGCGATCGTCGAGTCGCCGCTCGTGTACTCGGTGGTGAACCGGAACTGTCGCGGGCCGGGGTCGGCGCTTCCGCTCACGTCGGCGTCGAAGGAGAACTCGACCGATTCGCCGGCCGGGACGGTCGGAAGCGCGTACCGCCGCTCGCCCACCGTCACCCGCTGGCTCTGCGGGTCGACGAGGAGCACCGCGTCGTCGACGTCGAGCGGCCCCTCGTTGGTGAGCGTCCCGCTGACGGTCCCGGAGTAGCCGACCTCGAGGGTCCCGTCCACGTCGTCGATCGCGAACGACTGCTCGGCGATCGGCACCACCCCGGCCCGCGACGAGGGCGAGGTCTCGTCGATCCCGTCGGCGTCCCGGTAGTCGACCGACGTCACGAGCGCGTACGCCCCGCTCCCGAAGTCGGGCGAGACCGTCGAGTCGAACGTCACGGTCCGGTTCTCGCCGGGCGCCCAGTCGCCGACGTACGAGTCGGCGCTCCCGTCGCCGACCACCGCCGCGCTGCCGGTCGACCGCCCGGTGACGATCGCGTCGCGGGCCACCTCGTCGCCGACGTTCCGGAGCGTCGCGGTCACGTCGCCGCCCCCACCGACCTGCGCGTCGGTGTCGGTCTCGACGATCGCGAACCGCGCGCCGTCGTCGACGACGACGGTCACGTCGAAGCGGTCGGTACCGCGGGTGTCCTTGTGGTTGTTGAACTCCGGGATGATCTCGAACGTGTACCGGTAGCGGGCCGTCACCTCGACCTCGTACCTCCCGTCCGGCACGTCGCCGGGGACCGTGACGTCCAGCGGGACCTGCACGGGGCTCGCGTCGGTCCGCACGTCGCCGACGACCGTCCGGCCGCCGTCGAACTCGATCGGCACGTCGCCGTCATCGACCTCGAGCGTGAGCCCGCGCGCGGTCGTCACACGGGGGTCGAGCTGGTTCCCGAACTCCATCTCGCCGGTGTTGAGGACGTCGAGCGTCACCGTCGACTCGGCGCCGCTCGGGACCGTCCGCTGGGAGGCGAACAGCTCGAGCGCTGGCGACCCGCGGATCTGTCGCTCCGTCGTCTGCGCGGCGATACCGCCGTCCGCGGTCGGACCGACCGCCGCCGTCTGGCCGCCGTCGACCGCGGGTCCGGTCGGCGCGGCGGCCCCGGCGAACGCGGCGGCGCCGACGAGGGCCGCGACGGAGACCGCCGCGAGAACAAGCGTGCCGATCCGGGCGAGCCGGCTCATCTCCCGCCTCCGTCACCGTCCTCGTCGGCCGCGGGAGGGCACCGAGCCGACGACCGACCGCCGAACGCGTCGCGTCGAGTCATAGTACCGTGTGGGTCGCTCTCGTGTTAAGCGTGTTGAATGAACGTTCAATCAGGACCGTTTTGTAGGTGACCGCGGTAGGACGCCCATGCACGACCCGTTCGCGGAGCCGACCGACACCCGGCAGGCCATCCTCGGGGCCGCGTTCCGCGCGCTCTGCGAGCACGGGTACGCCGACCTCACGATCAGCCGGATCGGCGAGGAGTTCGACAAGAGCCCGTCGCTCGTCTACCACCACTACGACGGGAAAGACGAGCTGCTGGTCGACCTGCTCGGGTTCCTCCTCGACGGGTTCGAGTCGTCGCTGTCGGCGGGCGAGTTCGATCTCCCGCCCCGGGAGCGGCTCGACGCCTACCTCTCGGCGACGATCCGCCCCGGGTCGGTCGACGACGAGCACGCGCCGGACGCGCGGTTCCTGACCGCCATCGTGGAGCTCCGCGCGCAGGCCGCCAGCGACGACGCCTACCGCGACCACTTCGACCGCAGCGACCGCGTGTTCGGGCGGTTCCTCGAGCGCTCCGTCCGCGAGGCCGCGGCCGACCTGGACGCGGATTCCGCCGACGCGGGCGACGTTGACACCGGCGGCGAGGCCGCCGACCGGGTCACCCCCGCCGAAGTGGCGGCCACGCTCCAGACGCTCGCGACCGGCGGGATGCTCCGCTGGGCGACGACCGGCGACCGGGGCTGGGTCGACGACACCCGACGCGGCGGCCGGCGATATTTAAATACGATGCTCCCCCGAGTCGACGTCGAGGCGTGAGCCCGGGGCCGTGGTCGGGACGAAACGGGCGTATTTAAACTGGAAGCGTCGCCGTCAGCGCTCGGTGACGCCCTCGGCGTTCATCCGGCTGACCTCCTCTTCTAGCCACTCGCGGAGCCACTTCACGCGCTTGATGCGCTGGTGGGCGATGCTCTCGGCGGTGTCGGAGACGACGCGGTCGGTGTGGTCGTGCGCGCGTTGGAGCACGCGGTCGACCATCTTCGCGGCGTCCATGTGCGTGCGGGACTCGTACCCCATCCGCAACAGCATCAGCACGGCGCCGTTGGCGCCGACCTTGTCCAGCACGTCGGCCTCGATCAGCGACCGGCTCTCCAGCGACACGTTCGACAGGTCGCCCGTGTACGAGTGGTCGACGACCGCTCCGCACACCTCCTCGACGAACGATTCGGGGTAGTCCCCGCGGCTCTGGAGGTACTCGCGGGCGACGCGCGCGCCGGCCTCGGCGTGCACGTCCTGCTCCGCCTCCAGCTTCGCCACGTCGTGGAACACCGCGGCCACCCGGACGACGTCGACGTCGGCGCCCTCCGCCTCGGCGATCTCAGTCGCGAGGTCGACGACGTTGAGGATGTGGTTGAACCGGTAGTCCGCGGAGTGCCACGGGTACCAGCGCATCCGCCCGCCGTCCTCCTCGCTCTCGACGCTGGCCGCGAGGTAATCTCTCACAAACCCTTTCATCTCCTCGAAGTCCTCGTCGCTCACCTCCGTTTCCTTAATCTCGACGCCCACGGGGACCACCTCGGGCGAAAAACTCGTGATTCATTACCGTAACCGAGGAGCGTTTCGTTCTTAGTCGTTACGACGGGCGGCGATCCGCGGCGTTCGGGGCGCGGTCGCCGACTGCCGCCGGTCGAGACCGTCGGCGGGTCCGCCGTTCTCGGCCGCGCGCTCGGTCTCGCGCGTCGCGGGCCGTCTCGGGGCCGCGGGTCGGTCGAAACGACGAGGTTCTTAAACAGGGCGGGCGAGAACACTGTCGTATGTGGGGCCCCTGGGACGACGGCGAGAAGGCCCGGTTCCAGCGGGCCGCGGGGGTGAACATCCTCGGCAACGCGCTGAAGATCGCGGTGGTGGGCGCCACCGGGGTAGCCTTCGGCAGCGTCGCGCTGCTCGCCGACGCCGCGCACTCGGTCGCCGACCTCGTCGCGAGCGCGGTCGTGTTCGTCTGGGGCGGCTCCCGCTACGACGCCGCCGACGAGACGCACCCCCACGGTCACCAGCGGATCGAGCCGCTGACGGCGCTTTTCGTCGGCGCGGTCATCGTCCTGCTCGGCGTCCTGCTGCTGCGCGAGTCGGTCTCCGAGCTCCTCGGGTCGCCGGGGGTCGAGGCGGATCCGATACTCGTCGCGGCGCTGCTGTTCGCGCTGGTCGACATGTACCTCCTCTACTGGTACACGGAGCGCGTCAACGCGACCCTCGGCTCGACGGCGCTCACCGCGCTCGCGGCCGACTGTCTCAACGACATCTACACCACCGTCGCGGCGGTGGTCGGCGTGTTCGGTGCCCTGCTCGGGTTCCCCGTCCTCGACCCGGCCGCCGGCGCGCTGGTCAGCCTCCTCGTGGTCTATCAGGGCGTCGAGATCGGCCGCGAGAACGTCACGTACCTCGTCGGCGCGGCGCCCCCGGTCGGGGACCGCGAGCGCGTCACCGAGGCGCTCCGCGAACACCCGGCCGTCGAGGGCGTCCATGACCTGACGGTGTACTACGACGGCACGGAGCTAGAGGTCGAGGTCCACGTCGAGGTCGACGGCGGGATGACGCTCCGGGAGGCCCACGACGTCGAGACGGCGCTCGTCACCGGGCTCCGGGACTTGGAGGACGTCGGGGACGTCCACGTCCACCTCGACCCCTCCGGTCTCGGTGAGTGGAAAGACGCCCGGGAGGGGACCGGCGGGTTCGAACCGTTCGACGGCACAGAGACGGCCGATGACGCCGAGGCGACCGACGGTCCGGGAACGCGAGACGCCTGAGCGGAGGCCCGGTGCCCCTTTTTTAAACGCGCGCTCGAAGCTGCTCGGACCGCGGCGTCGCCGCCGTGCGGGTTTTGGCCCTCGCGACCCTACCGTCCGTATGTTCGGACGCCGCTGGCTGGAGATGACCTGGCGCGACGGGCTGTTCTGCCACTGGCCGGTCGACCCCGCCGTCGTCGACGAGACGCTCCCCGCGGGGCTCTCCGTCGCCACGCACGACGGGGACGCCTACCTCGGCGTCGTCGCGTTCGTGATGGACGACATCCGCCCCCGGGGCGTCCCCGTCGGGCTCTCGTTCCCGGAGCTCAACCTCCGGACCTACGTCGAGGGACCGAACGGCCCCGGCGTCTATTTTTATAACCTCGACGCCGACGACCGGCTCGGCGTGGCGGTCGCCCGGCGGCTGTTCGCCCTGCCGTACTACCGCGCCGAGATGAGCGCGACGCGCGTCGGCGACGACGGGACCGTTCGGTTCCGGAGCCGCCGGACGCACCGCGGCGTCCCGAGCGCCCGGTTCGACGCGACCTACGGTCCGGCCGGCGAGGCGTTCGCGGCCGAGCCGGGGTCGCTCGCGGCGTTCCTCCTCGAGAACTACCGCTTCTACGCGCACGGGAACCGCCTCTACCGCGGCGAGATCGCCCACGAGCCGTGGACCCTGCGCGAGGGGACCGCCGACGTCCGGGAGAACACGCTGTTCGCGGCGAACGGCTTCGAGCGCCCAGACGGCGACCCGCTCGTCCACTACGCGGAGCCGATCGACGTGAGCGCGGACCGGCTCCGGCGGGCCTGACGACGGTCGAGCGACCGGCGACGGCGGGACCGCCGAGCGGGGAGGACGGGACCGCCGAGCGACGCCCGTTTCGCCCGGACTTATACGTCGGCGCCGACAACGGCGGCGTATGAGACACGGACACGCGGCGGGGGAGCGTCGATGACGACACAGACGTTACACCCCCGTATTCGGGTCGTGTGGGTCCTCCGCGCGGTACTGGTCGCCGCGGTGCTCTCCCTCCCGTTCGCCGGCGCGTACTACCTCGGCCGGCTCCCGATGTGGGCGCCGGCCGTCGCCGGCGGCGTCTTCCTCGCCGTCGGGGTGGTCCACGCGGTACTCAAGTACCGGCGCTGGAGCTACGAGATCCGCGAGGACGCGCTGTACCTCGACCGCGGCGTGGTCACGCAGGTCCGGACGACCGTCCCCCTGGTGCGGATCCAGCACGTCGACTCGCGGCGCGGGCCGGTCGAGCGCGGCGCCGGGCTCGCCTCCTGCGTCGTCTACACGGCCGGCTCCCGCGGCGCCGACGTCCGGATCCCGGGACTGACGCCGGACGGCGCGAGCGACCTCCGCGAGGAGCTGAAGCGACTGGCGATCCGCGCGGACGGGGAGGACGCGGTGTGAAGCTCGCGCCCCAGTCGGTCCCGTACCGCGCGCTCCAGAAGGTGTCGGGATTCGTCGTGATCGCCTTCTTCGTCGCAAACAGCAACGACTGGGGGCTCCCGGCGGCGGCCGCGGCCGGAGGGGCGATCCTCCTCGCCGCGCTCGCGTACGAGGTCGCTTACTACCGGCGGTTCGCGTACGAGCTCACGGCGGACACCCTCGACATCTCCTCCGGCGTGATCTCACGCCGCGAGCGGGAGATCCCCTACCGGCGGATCCAGAACGTCGACGTGAGCCAGAGCGTGTTCCAGCGGGCGCTCGGGATCGCGGCGGTCGACCTCGAGACCGCGGGCGGCTCCTCCACCGAGGGGTCGATCCGGTTCGTCAAGCCGGACGAGGCGACCCGGCTCCGGCGCGAGGTCCAGCGCCGCAAGTCCGGCTCGTCGGGCGGCGAGGCCGACGGAACCGCCGGCGACGACGAGGCCGCCGACCGCGGCGCGGTCGGTCCGGAGGAAGAGGAGCTGTTCGCCATCTCGCCGGGCGAGCTCGCCCTCGTCGGGGCGCTGTCGTTCGACGGCCGGCTTATCGGCCTGTTGGCCTTTTTAAGCTCCGGGTCGGTGCCGGTGCTCTCGGGATTCATCCCCGAGGCGTCCGCCGCCGCGCTCACCGCGACCGCCATCGTCGCCGTCGGCGGGCTGTTCCTCGTGTCGTGGGTGCTCGGCGCGGGGGTCGCGTTCTCGAACTACTACGGCTTCCGGCTCTCGCGGGCCGGCGACGAGCTCCGGTACGAGCGCGGGCTGTTCCGACGGTACAGCGGCTCGATCCCGACCGAGAAGGTCCAGACGCTGACGATCTCCGACAACCCGGCGAAGCGGGCGCTCGGCTACGCGAGCCTCTCTATCGAGACCGCCGGCTACGCGCCCGGCCAATCCGGCGACGGGGGGAGTCAGGCGGCCGTCCCCATCGCGACGACCGACCGCGTCTACCGGCTCGCCCACGAGGTGGAGTCGTTCGGGGCGCCGACGTTCTCGCGGCCGCCGAAGCGGATCCGGTGGCGCTACGTCTTCCGGTACGCGATCGCGGTCGCGGTCCTCGTCGGGATCGCCTTCGCGATCGACTGGTACGTCACGCCCGACCTCCCGTGGTACGGGCCCGCGGTCCTCCTGCTGGCGGTGCCGCCGGCCGCGCACCTGAAGTGGAAGCACCGCGGCTACTGGCTCGGCGACGACCATCTCCTCACGCGCAACGGCTTCTGGAGCCGGACGGTGACGGTCGTCCCGTACTACCGGATCCAGACCGTCATCGACAGCCGGACGGTCTTCCAGCGCCGCTGGGACGTGGCGACGATCGTCGCCGACACCGCCGGGAGCAGCTCGCTCGCCGGCACGTCGGCCGCCGCCGTCGACTTCGAGCTCGACGAGGCGATCGAGCTCCGCGAGACGCTCCAAGAGCGGCTTCAGTCGGCTCTCACGTCCCACCGGGATCGGCGGGACCGATTCGAGTGGTTCGAGGGCGACGTCGACGAGCTGGTCGAGTCGGACCCCGACGCCGACGCCGCGGAGGCCACCGACGCCGCAGATACCACAGAGATCGAAGGCGCTGCGGACACCGCCGAGATCCCCGACGCCGAAGGCGTCTCCGACGCCACGGACACCGCGACCTCCGACGCCGACGGGACCGACACCGAAGCGACCGGGATCCCCGACGCCACGGACGCGGAAGACGTCGAGGAGAGCCCGGACGTACCCGACGACGGCGTGATCAGGCCGGACTTCTCCACGAGCGATCGGGACTACTCCGAGCCCGCGGAGCGGATAGACACCGGCGAGTACGCCGTGGACCGGTTCCCCTCTGACGCGGACGTGGCGCATCGCGGGGACGAACCGCGGGAGGAGAGCGACGACGAACCGACGGTGGACGACGGAAGCACGGCTGATGACGAAACCGACGGCGGTTCCGCCGAGAGCGACGACACGACACCGGCCGACGGCGAAACCGCAGACGGCGAGAAGTAACGCGGCGTCCGCGGCCCCCTACTCGTCCAGCAGCTGCTGCGCGATCGTGTTCCGCAGCACTTCGCTCGTCCCCTCGTAGATCTCCGACAGCTTCGCGTCGCGGTAGAAGCGCTCGGCGGGGAAGTCTTTCGTGTAGCCGTAGCCGCCGTGGATCTGGATCCCCTCGTTGGCGACCTCCCGGGAGATCTCCGAGGCGTACAGCTTCGCCTGCGCGGCCTCCTTGATGTAGTCCTCGCCGCGCATCTTCAGGTCCGCCGCCTCGTGCATCAGCAGCTCCGCGGCGCGGGCCTTCGTGTCCATGTCCGCGAGCTTGTGCTGGATCGCTTGGAAGTCGGCGATGGCGCGGTCGAACTGCTCGCGCTCCTGCGCGTACGACGCCGCCTCGTCGAGCGCGGCCCGCGCGATGCCGACGGAGCGCGCCGCGATCGTGATCCGCCCGCCGTTGAGCGTTTTCAAGGCCTGTACGAACCCCTCGCCCTCCTCGCCGAGCCGCCGGTCCTCGGGGATCCACATGTCGTCGAAGCGGAGCTCGGCGGTCGGACACCCCTTGTCCCCGAGCTTCTCCTCCGTCCCCTCCACGATGAACCCGTCGTCCTCCTCGGGGCGGACGACGAACGCGGAGATGCCCTTCCGGCCGGCGTCGGGGTCGGTCTTCGCGAACAGGGTGACCGTGTCCGCGACGGAGCCGTTCGAGATCCAGAGCTTCCCGCCGTTAACGACGTAGCCGTCGCCGTCGGGTTCGGCTGTGGTCGACATCGCGGGCACGTCCGAGCCGGCCTCGGCCTCCGAGAGCGCGAACGCCCCGACGTCCTCGCCGGTGTTCAAGGCGGTGAGGTACTCGTCCTTCTGGCGCTCGTCGCCGAACTCGTACAGCATGTTGCCCGCAAGCGAGGTGTGCGCGGCGACGACGGTGCCGAGCCCCCCGGAGCCCCGCGAGATCTCGGCGAGGCCGATCGCGTAGCTGTGGTAGTCGAGGCCGGCGCCCTCGTACTCGACGGGGAACGGCATTCCCAGGAGCCCCAACTCGGCCATCTCGTCGATCAGGTCGGCCGGGAACGCGTCGGTCTCGTCGATCTCGGCGGCCCGCGGAACGACCTCCTCGTCCACGAACTCCGCGACCGTGTCGCGGATCTGACGCTGTTCCTCGGTGAGCGTGAAGTCCATGCCACTCTCTCCCGGGCACGGCGACTTATCGGTTTCCACACGATCCTACACGGGGAGGCCGTTTCTCGCGGTCGGTCGGCGCGCACTCGGTCGATTTCGTCCTTCGGCGGCCGCCGCAATCGACGTCGATCGGGCGCGTGGAGGCCTGCGGCGTTCCACGAGGCTTTTTATGCGTTGTGCCGTAAGTGTCGGTAACCGAATGAGCGGACGAGAACACGGTCCCGTCGAGCCCGACCTCCCGTGGTGTCACGAGGCGGTTCAGGGCGTTTCTCGGACCTTCGCGCTGACGGTCGACGTGTTGGAGGAGCCGATGGCCTCGCAGATCTGCGTGGGGTACCTCCTCTGTCGAGTCGCCGACACCGTCGAGGACGCCGGCCAC
Source organism: Halorubrum sp. B53 (assembly GCF_059752395.1). Taxonomy (NCBI): domain Archaea; kingdom Methanobacteriati; phylum Methanobacteriota; class Halobacteria; order Halobacteriales; family Haloferacaceae; genus Halorubrum; species Halorubrum sp. B53. The sequence continues at coordinate 384,043 of NZ_MWTH01000006.1, forward strand.
ATCCCGCCCGAAGCCCAGAGCGACGTGTTGCGCACGTACCGCGACGCGATCGACCCCGACGCGGACGTCGACATCGGCGCGTTCCGCGAGGCCGTCGACGAGTGGCTCCCGGCCCCCGCCGAGCGCGACGAGGACTGGGAGGTCGTCGCCGAGGCCCCGACGATCGTGGCGACGTTCGAGGACCTCGATCCCGAGGCCCGCGAGGCCATCGTTCCGCCCGTGCTGGAGATGGTCGACGGGATGGCGATGTTCGTCGACCGCCACGCCACCGAGGGCGGGCTCCGCATCGACGACCGCGACGAGTTAGAGCAGTACTGCTACTACGCCGCCGGCACCGTCGGCAACCTCATCACGAACCTCCTCACCCGCGGCGACGTGGGCGAGGAGCGGGCCCGGCGCCTCCGGGAGACCGCCGAGGAGTTCGGGCTGCTCCTCCAGCTCGTCAACGTCTCGAAGGACGTGTACGACGACTACACCGAGGAGAACAACGTCTACCTCCCCGCCGAGTGGCTGGCCGACGAGGGGGTCGACCAGGAGCGCGTCGTCCACCCCGACAACCGGGAGTCGTCCGCCCGCGTCGTCGATCGCACCGCCGAGTACGCCCGGTCGTTCCTCGACGACGCGCAGGCGTACCTGGAGACGATGCCGCTCTCGAACGGGAACACGATGGAGGCGTGGACCGTCCCCTACCTGCTCGCGGTCGGCACCCTCCGCGAGCTCAACTCGCGGCCGGAGGACGCGCTCACCGAGACCGGCGTGAAAGTCTCCAGACAGGAGGTGTTCGCGGTGATGTCCGTCGCCGGCGAGGTCGGCCGCGACTCGCTGGCCGACCTCCGGCGGACGATCGCTCGGACACCGTTCCACCGGGCCGTCGAACCGGCCGACTGACGGGACCGGTCGCCGACGCTTTTCCCTTCTTTCTATTTCCGTTTACAGCTGCGCCCGCGCCCGCGAGACCGCGGGCACGCTGACGCCGATCGTCTCAGCGAGTGCCTCGGCGGCGCTCAGCAGCCACTCGGCGCGCTCGATCCGCGAGTCGAGGTCGCCCGGACCGATCCGGTACGCCTCCACGAGCTCCTCGACGGTCGCGCCGCCGATCCACTCGTCGAGGATCCGGGCGGTCTTCACCGACTCCAGCCACTCCTCGAAGTCGTCGGTCTCGTGCATCGCCGTGGTCAGCTCGCCCGCGTTCGCCCGGGCGAACCGGTAGATCTCGGCGCGCTCCTCGTTGCCGAGGTAGGTGTCCTGCATGTCGGGCGTGTCGCAGATCACCTCGAAGACGGTGAGCGTCGTCGCCTCGGACATCTCGCTGGCGGTCCGGAGCCCGGCGACGATCCGCTCGCCGGTCTCCGGCCTGACGTACTGTTTCGAGGTGGTCTCGCCGACCGGCGTGGCGACCAACCGGTACTCCTCGACGCCGCCGGTCTCCCGGCGGACCATCCCGGCCGCGACGAGGTCGTCGACCGCGACCGCGACGGCGTCGGCGAGGCCCCCGGCGCCGGCCTCCCGGGCGTAGAAGGTGCCCTCGAAGACGCCGAGGATCTCCTCTTCCGTCTCAGCGAAGCCGGTCGCGACCGCCGAGAGGACGTGGGTCCGGAGCGAGGCGGGGTCCGCCAGCGTCGACTCGACGGCCTCCGGCTCCCCCTGCACGTAGCGCTCGACGAGCTCGGCCTCGGTATCGTCATCGCCGACGAGCACCGCCTCGCCGTGCGGGTCGAGCCCGGGCCGGCCCGCGCGGCCGCACATCTGGTGGACCTCCAGCGTCGGGAGCCACTCCATCGCGGACCCGGCGTAGCGCTTCTGGTCGCGGACCACGACGCGGCGCGCGGGGACGTTGACGCCGGCGGCGAGCGTCGGCGTCGCGCAGATGCAGGCGACGTCGCGCTCGCGGAACGCGGCCTCGACGACCGAGCGGTGCCCGGAGCGGAGCCCGGCGTGGTGGAATGCCACGCCGGATCGGAGGCAGTCGGCGAGCTGCCGTCCCGTCACCGTGCCGTCCACGTCGGCGACCTCGTCGGCGGCGGTCGCGGCGGCCGACTCGATCCCCATCTCCTCGGCGAGGCCGTCCTCAGCGAGCCGCTCCGCCAGCGCGACCGCCTCGGTCCGCGACCTGACGAACGCGAGGCACTGGCCGCCCTCGGCGACCGTGTCGGCGACGAGCGCGGCCGCGACGTCGCTGTCGTCGGGGCCGTCGTTGTCGCTGTCGTCGGGGGTGTCGCTGTCGCGCTCTCCCGTCTCGTCGTCTCCTTCGCCCCCGACCGCGACGTCGATCGCCGTCCCGTCGTCGAAGTCGACGTGTCCCCCGACGGCGACGCCGGTCCGGAGGTCGACGGGGCGCCAGTCGGACTCGACGAGCGTCGCGTCGAGCCACCCGGCGATCGCCTCCGGGTTGTCGACGGTGGCCGAGAGCGCGACGACCTGCACGTCGGGGTTCCGGCGGCGGAGCGTCGCCAGCGTCACTTCGAGCGTCGGGCCGCGCCGCTCGGCCCCGAGGAGGTGGACCTCGTCGACGACGACGCAGGCGAGCTCGTCCACCCAGCCGGCGCCGTTTCGGATCGCCGAGTCCACCTTCTCGCTGGTGGCGACGACGACGTCGTTGCCCGCGAGCGCCTCGCCCGTGGCGTCGAAGTCGCCCGTGGAGATCCCCACGTCGACGCCGGGGAGCGCGGCGAAAGTCTCGTACTTCTCGCGGGCGAGCGCGCGGAGCGGGCAGACGTACAGCCCCGGGCCGTCGGCGGTCAACAGCCCCAGCTCGGCGACGAACGTCTTCCCGGAGGCGGTGGGGATCGCGGCGACGACGTTCTCGCCCTCGCAGACGCCGGCGTCGACGGCGGCCGCCTGCGGCGGGTACAGCTCCCGGATCCCCCGCTCGGCGAAGTGGTCGACGTACGGCTCGGCGAGCGGGAGGTCGCGGACGCGCATTCGGTCGTCGGTTCGCCCGGACCGTATTTAAATAGTCGGCGGGCTCCGGGAGCGGAATCGGACACGGAGAGAACCGCCGGACCGACGGTCGCCTTCTGGTCAGGCGTCGTCGTCGAACTCCTGGAACAGCTTCTCGAAGTCGTCCTCGTCTTCCGTCACCGCCTCCAGCGACTCGTCGGCCCGCGATCGGAGTTCTTCGATCCGGTCCGTGAGCCGCTGGTACTCGTCGTTGTCGGCGAGTTCGGTGGCGCTCTTCTCGGTCTCCAGCATCGCCTTCTTCGAGGTCAGCGAGAACAGCTCCTGCATCTCCGTGTCGTACTCCCCGCGTCGCAACAGCCCCGCGACCGTCTCTTTGAGGGTGTCGCTGGTGACGGGCTTTACGAGGTAGTCGTCGAACCCCATCTCCAGAATGTCGAAGTCGGGCTCGACGGCGGTCACCATCGCCACCCGGCAGTCGATCCCGCGCTCGCGCACCGCCGACAGCACCTCGTCGCCCGAGAGGCCCGGCATCCGCCTGTCGAGGAGGATCGCGTCGACTTCGTCGTCGACCGCGTCGAGTTCCTCCAGCGCTTCCTGCCCGCCGTACGCGGTCCGGACGCGATACTCGTCGCCGAGCCACGCTGCGTACAGGTCGGCCAGATCCGGTTCGTCCTCGACCACGAGGACCAGCGGCGGTTGCTCACTCATGGATTCTCGGAGCGACGACGTGTTCGCTCACACGTTTCGTCTCTGCGCTGACTATATTAAAATACCTCTTCGGGTCTACGCCGCCGGTACCGCACCGCGGCGGCTGCGCTCCCGGTCGATTACTCGTCCGGGCTGTAGTTCGGCGCCTCGTCGGTGATCATTACGTCGTGCGGGTGCCCCTCGGTCTGTCCGGCGCTGGAGACGCGGACGAACTCGGCGCGTTCGTGCAGTTCGGGGACGGTCTCGGCGCCGACGTACCCCATTCCGGAGCAGATCCCGCCGGTGAGCTGGTGGAGCTCCGAGGCGAGGCTCCCCTTGTAGGGGGTCGCGGCCTCGACGCCCTCGGGGACGAACTCCTCGTCTTCGTCCTCCTCCTTGAGGTAGCGGTCGCCGCCGCCGGACTTCATCGCGCCGACCGACCCCATCCCGCGGTACTGCTTGTACTTTTTCCCCTGCATCGTGATGACGCGCCCGGGCGCCTCGTCGGTGCCGGCGAAGTAGGAGCCGAGCATCACCGCGTTCGCGCCCGCGGCGAGCGCCTTGATCGCGTCGCCGGAGTAGCGGATGCCGCCGTCGGCGATCACGGGGACGCCGTGTTCGGTCGCCACGTCCGCGACCTCCGAGACCGCGGTCATCTGGGGCATTCCGGCGCCGCTCACGACCCGCGTGGTGCAGATCGAGCCCGGCCCGATTCCCACCTTCAGCCCGTCGGCGAAGTCGACGGCGGCCTCGGCGGCCTCGCGCGTGCCGACGTTGCCGACGACGACGTCGGCGTCGACGGTCTCTTTGATCGCCCGGGCGGAGTCGAGCACGTTGAGGTTGTGGGCGTGCGCGCAGTCGATGAAGATCACGTCGACGTCGGCCTCGTCGGCCGCGATCGCGCGCTCCTCCTCGAAGGGGCCGACGGCGACGCCGGCCAGCAGGCGCCCCCGCTCGTCGCGGGCGGCCTCCTCGTGCTCGCGGCGCTGGAGGATGCCCTGCATCGTGACGAGCCCGACGAGTCGGTCGTCGCCGTCGACGATCGGGACGCGCTCGATCTTGTGGTCGTACATCAGCTCGAGCGCCTCGCGGGCGTCGACGTCCTCGGGTGCGGTGATGACCTCGTCGGTCATGGCCTCGCTGACGGCGTCGTCCTCGCCGACTTCCAGGTAGGGGCGGATGTCCGTCCCGGAGATGATCCCGAGGACGGCGTCGTCCTCGTCGACGACGGGGGCGCCCGAGACGCCCTGCCGCTCCATCACGGCGTCGGCCTCGCGCACGGTGTCCTCGGGCGAGACCGTCACGACGTTCTCGCGGCGGATGACGAGCTCGTGGGCGCGCTTGACGCGCTCGACCTCGGCGGCCGTCTCCTCGACGGTCATGTTGCGGTGGAGGACGCCGAGGCCGCCCTCGCGGGCCATCGCGATGGCGAGGTCGCTCTCGGTGACGGTGTCCATCGCCGCCGACAGGACCGGCACGGTGAGTTCGACGTTCTTCGACACGCGCGCGGAGAGGTCCGCGTCGTCGGGCTCCACCCGGCTCTCCTTGGGGCGGAGGAGCACGTCGTCGAACGTCAACGCTTCCGGCACGTCGAGCTTCGCAGAGAATCGACCGGAGTTGGTCTCCATATAAACCGTCATGAGTGGCGGATAAAAAACGTTGCGAGTCAGCACGGACGTGTACGTCATTCTCATCCGAGTTCGTCATATATGCAGTTTTGTGGATCGAACCGCCGTGTCGCGGTCGGTGTCGGATCCGCCCGACACCGGCATCCGTCTCACCTTCTGGACGAACGCGCGGCCGCAGATCGCTCCCCGGGGATCGGTTCCCGCCGATCGCTTCCCGCGGATCGATTTCCACGGATCGGGGATCGAACGCCGAACGCGTCGACCGATCGTCGGCGGAACGAGATATCCGTCGGCGGTTTGTACCCGCATATATAAGGGATCGACAGCGATCGTTCGTGTCGTGCGGACGGGTCTCACACAACCTTTAACGCGACCGAAACGCGTATATGAGGTATGGACTCCGACAGTCCCGTGAACGCGCGTACCGCCGGCCAGCCGATCCGCACCCTCGGCGCCTCCTTTACAGCCGGCAATACGCGCAAATTCTTCACATGGGCTCGTCGGGCCGCTCGCGGCTTCGACTCCGCACGCCGGGCCCTCGGCTATCGCGGGTTGTCCGCTTCCCACCGTCTCCCCGTCGGTCAGGGACATCGCCCCTGAATGAGCGTCTCACGCCACCCGGTAGCGCTCCGCTTAGAGCGGCAGGTGGGCAGCGCGACGAAGCTGCTCGCCACCGTGATGGTGCTGCCGCTGATCGACGGTATCTTTCCTGCCCTGGTCGTCGCGGGCGTCTTGAGCACCGCGACCGGCGTCGTCGAGACCGGGATCCTCATCTTCGGCGGATCGGCGACCGCGGCCGTGATCCTCGCGGAGATGGACGGCGACCGCCGGGAGATGGTGACCTCCGTGCTCCTCATCGGCGCGGTGATCATCCCGCTGGCGGCGCTCGAGGCGGCGTTCGCCCCCACGTTCAGGGGATTCCTCAACCTCCCCGTCTTCGAGCGGTTCGCCGGCCTGGTGATCCTCACGATCGCCGCCAAGACCGCCAGCTCTGAGATAGGCGAGTTCCTGCCGAGTCCCGGCGTCATCATCTCGCTCGGGCTCGTCGCGAGCTTCGACCCGAGCGGCTTCGCGATCGAGACGTCGCCGGAGTACGTGCTCAACGGCGCCGCCGCGGCTGGCGTGGGCGTCGCGTTCGCGCTCTCGATCGCGCTGCTGTCGCCGCACCTCCGCGGTCGGGTCGACATCGACCGCTTCCGGTTCGGTTCTGCGGTCGCGCTCGGCGTGCTCGCGCTCCCGATCCTGCTCGGCCCGTTCGACCTGATGCAGACCGAGGCGCCCATCGCGCTGGCCGTCCTCGCCGTCACCACGCTGTTCGCGTACGACCCGAACGCCGGCCCCGCCGGCGACGACTCGCCGGACGACGACTCACCGGACGACGGCCCCGGCGACGTCGATGACGCGGGCGAGGGCGACGACAGTGACGCCGCGGGCGACGACGCGACCGGGGACGAGGGGCTCGCCCCGACCGACCCGCCGCTCGACTCCCCGCCGAACGCGCCGGGCCCAATCGTCGACGACGACGTGGCGGCGCTGGCCAACGGCGGCGACCGCGACGCGAGCGACGACGACGCGGACCCGTTCACCGACGACGACTCCCGGGCGCCCTGGCTGTAGGCGTCGCGTCGGTCCCCGAGCGGTTCCTGTCTCACCCTACTCGGCTCCCCGTATCAGCGCCGCGCGAACTCGGGCGAGCCCCCGGCGTGTCGCCGGGGTTTAGGTGCTCCGCGGTCTACGCGGGGTATGTCCAATCGCGTCGTGCAGGGGCGGATGGTGACGCCCGAGAAGCTCGCGGAGCTCGTCGAGGGCGAACCGGTGCTCGAAGCCGAATCGATCGCGGACGCCGACCGCGACTGCCCGGAGTGCGGCGGCGACGTCATCACCGTCGGCTACATGCCGAGCGTCACCGAGTTCATCACCGGGTACAAATGTCAGGAGTGCGACTGGAGCGACGACGACCGCTGAGGCGAGGCGTCGGCGGTCCGGCCGAGCAGCCGCCGGCATCGGCGTCGCTCGCGTCGCCCCTGCGTCCCTCGATCGCTCGCGATCGAAACCCCTTTATCCGCGTTTCGGCAATCACCGAGTGCGAAACCGCGTGGGGCTGTGGCCAAGCCAGGCATGGCGACTGACTCCAGAGGTTCGCGCCCGGGACGACACTCCAGACTGATATACCGAGCGGGCGACTGATCATCGCCCGCGTTGACGACCCTCTGGAGTTCCGAGGCGCACCGGAGATATCAGTCGATCGGGGGTTCAAATCCCTCCGGCCCCATAACGGTCTTCACTCTAACGTATCACTTCTTAGTAATAGCTATTCGACTAAAAACAGGTCTGTAACCGG
>NZ_MWTH01000007.1:0-46384 GCF_059752395.1 Halorubrum sp. B53
GTTTCGCGATCGCGGCCGCTTCGGAAAGCGCTTGATTCCCAGTCCAGCTGAGGTCGAGGCCCGTATGCTCGGAATTGTGTTTCGTGGGACGATGGGTGACTTCGAACTCGACTTCGAGAGTCGTCGCCCACCCGAGTCGTTTCTGGGTTTGATCCGGCTCAGTGATCATACCGGGCGTGCCGTACGTCTGCATCGCCGTCATCTCGAAGTCAGGAATCTTTGAGAGCAGTAGATCGTCCGTGAGAGACGCCACATACTCGCCGTTATCGACCGAGTCTTCGAGGGGATCAAGCGTTAGCTGAAATCCCTCTCTGAAATCGTCTGGCCGCAGGATCACTCGCGGGAGGGGGAACACGACTCGGTGGACGTGAGTGCTCGCGTAGAGGGGTGCGAGGTGGTCCTCATAGGCGGTGTCAAATGCGTCTTCGTCGAACGTCACGGCGCCGGCGTAATCGAGAGTCAGCTTCGCGAGTCTGAAGATGCGTTTGCCGTGGAGGCTTTGTTCGACGTCGTCGCGTCGGTGCGGACAGAATGAGAGGCCGTCGTCGATGAGAGATTCGGCTAGGTCACTGAAATAGAAGTGTTTGAAGCGGTTCGTATCACGGACGATTTTCGACGGCTGTTCGACGGTGTATTCGTGTTTCCGGTCGCGAAATGTATTGGATTCGGTGATGGTCGTTGTGGGGAGCTGCTCGTAGGCATCCTCCGTGTAGTCCTGTACGTCCGCGACGAAGGATTCAACCGCCTCTCGAATCTGAGGATACGCCTGTGCCGCCGGTGAAGACATCTGCTCTAACGGTGTGTAGTTGAGTCTGTGATGTATATCTGCGGTTGTCTTACCAAATCTCAGATGGAGAGTCAGGAGAGAAGTTTGGTAAGACCAAGTGATTCCACGGTCTTCACCGAGGGGAAGTGGAATAGTCTAAGTAAAGACTATATAATGGCGGTCAGTTGGGCAAAGCATCACGAATGACTCGAAAAACAATCGCCCGGAATTCAGGCAACTCCGGGCGGGTGAACATCTCGGGTTCTGAGCTCGAAATGCTTGAAGCCGGGATCGGCGACGATGTCGACGTCGACGTTGCCGATACGAAGGACGTCGCTCACGCTATCATCGACAGCAAGGACACGGACCAGTTCCTCATCGTCACTCCACTATAACGTATGCAAACGGCACTCACCTACCGGACGAATCGCGACCTGTTCTCGAACTACTACCTGGACGAGCACCTCCCCGAAACCGAGGCGTGGGACGAGCTTAGCGACGATGAACTCCGCGAGGCGAAAGCGGACATCATGGACCTGTGGGAGCGCGAGAAGGGAACTGCTCCCAAGCGTAACGAGTCCCAGCTCGAGGAGAAGTTTATCCGGCCGATGTTCCGGAAGCTGGGCATTCCCTTCGAGGTTGAGGAAAGCACCAGCCGGACCCAGCGCCGCCCCGACTATGGCTTCTTCGAGTCCGAGGACGCTGCACGCGGCGCGTTCGAGCGCCGCGAGGAAGGAGGCGATTTCTACAAGGACGCCGTCGCCGTCGCGGACGCCAAGCGCTGGGGTCGGCCACTCGACACCCGTGGGAGTGGGGAACACGAGCGGGACTTCGAGAACCCGAGCTACCAGATTCACGTCTACCTGCAGGAGACGCCGGCGCGGTGGGCCGTCCTCACCGACGGGAAGAAGTGGCGGCTCTACTACGGCCCGACGAGCCACCGCCTCGACTCCTACTACGAGATCGACCTGCCGACCGTCCTCGAAAAAGGGGATCTTGAGGATTTCAAATACTTCTACCTCTTCTTCAGGCACGGCGCATTCCTCGAGGACTCCAGCGGCGAGTGCTTCCTCGACGAAGTCTACGACGAGTCCAACGTCTTCGCCCAAGAGTTGGGAGAGGACCTCCAGGACAATATCTACGAGGCGATCAAGGTGCTCTCGGAGGGATTCATGCAGTACCCCGACAACGACCTCTCCGAGGACGATCTCGGCCTCATTCACGACAGTTCGCTCATCTACCTCTACCGGCTCATCTTCGTGCTCTATGCCGAGAGTGAGGGTCGTGACCTGCTCGATACGAACAACGAGATCTACGAGGAATCCTACAGTCTGAATACGCTCAAGCAGGACGTCGCTGAAGAACTCGACAGCCCGAATCCGAAGTATCGCGACTGGCAAGACAACCTCTGGGACCGACTGGACGAGCTGTTCAAACTCATCGACCAGGGGAGCAAGTCCCGCGGTATCCCGGAGGAGGACCTCTACATCCCGGCGTACAACGGCGGACTGTTCAGAACTGATCCGGACGAGGACGATAGCGTCGAAGCCCGGTTCCTCGCGAACCACCAGGTCGGGGATGCCTATCTCGCTGAGGTAATCGAACTGCTCACCCGGAGTCAGAACGGCAACGGCGGCGGGAAGATTTTCGTCGACTACTCGTCGCTGGACGTCCGCCACCTGGGGAGCATCTACGAGGGACTTCTCGAGTATCAGCTCGACGTCGCTGACGAACCGCTCGCACTGGAGGACGGTGAGTACGTCCCTGCCGACGAGGGTGACGAGGTGATCGTCGAGGAGGGTGAAGTCCACCTTTCGACTGGCTCTGGCGAACGGAAAGCGACGGGGTCGTACTACACGCCGGAGTACGTCGTTGAGTACATCGTCGAGGAGACGCTTGGACCACTCGTCGACGATATCTACCAGGACCTGTTAGCTAGTGATCCTTGGGGGAAGGAGGGTGGAGGCCAGTTTGCCGAGGATTTCGCAGAACGGGTGTTCGAGTTGAAAATCCTTGACCCAGCGATGGGGAGCGGACATTTCCTGACGAACGCGATTGATTACCTCGCCCGTGAGATTATCAACGCACAAGAGCGACAGGCTGAACAGCAAGGAATTGAGTCTATCGACCAGTCACGTGACATCAACTGGGCGCGCCGGCAGGTCGCCCAGCGTTGTATCTACGGTGTCGATCTAAACCCGCTCGCGGTGGAATTAGCAAAGGTGTCGCTGTGGCTCCGTACCCTCGCCGCTGAACAGCCACTTGCATTCCTCGACCACCATCTGAAGACGGGCAACTCGCTCATCGGGAGCGACATTGAGGATGTGCTCGACAACGGCGAGTCTGGGACTGAGGACGGACAGCTTACCCTGCAGCAGTCGTTCGCACGCACGCGTCAGCAGGCTCTGGAGCACGTGATGGATCGTTTTCAAGACTTGCTCTCTATCGACAACGAATCCCTAGCGGACGTTAAGGAGATGGAGGCGGCCTTCGAGGACGTCAAGGACGATCCGTTATATCAGCGCCTGTTGGCAATGGCGAATGTCCACACTGCTGAAGCGTTCGGGGTGGATATCCCAGAGGACGCCTACAAACGGATGGCCGAGGCACTCCGGGACGATACGTGGGAAGAAATCAAAAAGCAAGACTGGTTTGAGAGCGCTCAGGCGATAGCCGAAGAGGAGAAGTTCTTCCACTGGGAGCTTGAGTTCCCGGTCGCTTACTATGGAGAAGCGGGTGAACGATCAGCTGACGCAGGGTTTGATGCGGTTATTGGTAATCCCCCATATGGATACCGAGAGATTCCGAGTGATGCTGAGAAAGACTACCTCTCTTCAGTGTATGATTCACATCAGTATAATTATGAGAACTACATCTATTTCACTGAGAAGGCGATTAAGTTGGCAAAAGATGGCAAAAGGACCTCGTATATAATTCCAAATACCTATCTATCTGCCGATAAGATGGAGAGGTTCCGCGAATATATTCTAAACAGCTCATCAATAAAGGAAATATACTATCTTGGTCAGGGGGTGTTTGATGGTGTAACTCTTGAAAGCGTAATCCAGACACTAGAAGTGGGTGGTGAACCCACGGATACTCGGATTCGGTTCAACGAAGATGGACAGGACCTACAATCTCCGAACCAAGAATACGACATTCATCAATCCGAATTTGAGTCCTCAGAAAATAAAATTTTCAATATTTCAATTTCGCCTGAACGCCGAAATATTGTCGACAAAATGGAAAGCGAAATTCTGCTGGAAAAATTGGCATATGTGACTGTAGGAATAAATACGGGGTATATACGCGATGTGATGGTGAGTGACGAAAAAGAAGATGATCGGTATCATCGGATGGTTTCGGGCAGGGATATTGATCGATATCACCTAGAATGGAGTGGCGAGTGGATATGTTATGATCCCGAGTTAATTGAAGAGTATGGCGATAAAGCCCGTACACTTCCTCCTGAGTATATTTTTACAGATGACAAAATTCTACTTCAGAGAACCCGACGGGGGCTTGCTCGGAAATTGGTTGCAACTCTTGACCGCGAACAGTATTATAACCTAAATCGTGTATCTAACGTTGTATTGAATGACGAAGTGAACTATGACTTAGGTTATATTTTAGCACTCCTGAACTCGGAGTTGCTTGATTCGTACTTCAATTGGGTATTTGACGAATATGAAGTCAAACCGTCTCATCTACGAAAACTCCCAATAAAAGATCTTGATTTGACTTCTTCGGAGTCTGATGACTACAATATTAACTCAGAGTATATGGAGTATATCAATTCGGATACCTCACTGAAACAATTCGTCGATCACCTCCGCCAACAAACAGACCGAACTAAGCACGATGTTTTGTCCTTCTTAGCTCAGAGCATCGAATCAGATTATGACTCACTTCGAGATCTCAACCTCGATCTCCTCGACTACCTGGGCAACTACACTGATGGCCCTACTCTTCCCGATATCGGGCTCTTTCAGCCTACTAACTCCAGCATCCTTAACGCCACCACCGAAGACTACGAGAACCTTCGTGTCGGCGATGTGAAAACCGAACGTGACGGTCGCCGCGTTACCATCTACGCAACGGCCCGATACAAGCCCGAGAACGAGAATGAACACGACACAGATCAGTGGGGATACACGGAAACCGACTACAAAGAAGCGTTCGCACTAACCGACCTCAGCGAGGAGGAGGCCGCGCTGGTTGGAGCGTTCGTCCCTGTCGCAGTTGAGGAGGCCGACGGCTTTGCAGGCTTCCGAGACAATGCCACGAAGACCAACTCGCTAATTGACCGGCTGAAGGTCATCACACTCCCTGACCCCGACGAGGTCGTTGACGATCTCCGGAGGTATATTAAAACAAAAGAGCGTGCCGAAGAGTTGGACGAGAAGATCGTAAAGACTGACCGACTCATCGACGAAATCGTCTATGATCTCTACGGGTTGACCGATGAGGAAATAGAAGTCGTTGAGTCAGAAGAAGGATGACTGGCTTCGTTGTCAATGATTGCGTCAAATTCGCTGGTAGACATAGAGAAGTCACGAAGATCGAAGAACAACTGAACGGCGGTCACCTCCTTATGTCTCCACTACAGAGGGACAGCTTCGCAAATCCCCCGTGGCCTTCCCCGACAAGACAGTTGGTCAAATATGAATAATAAATTAGAAGTTGTTAATATAGTAGGTTCTGGGGGACTTGACGTTGAAATAGACCTCCGTAGATTAGCTGATGATTTGCCGCTTGAAATTGTCTATATCAAAGGCCCAGGACTATATTTCAAATTTAAAGACGAAGGCCCAACCGTTGTTGTAGCACGAACTGGAAAGTATATTATCAGTGGTGCAACATCGAAAGATGGGCTACAAAACACACGCTCAAATGTTCTTGATTTACTTGAAGAGATGGGCGTTACAAGCAGTCAAGAAGATCTACATTTTTCCATCAAGAATATGGTATTCACATGCGACCTTGAAAACAGTATTAATTTGTCGGCATTAGCTATCCACGCCGGACTAGAAAATGTTGAGTACGAGCCCGAGCAGTTCCCTGGTCTTATTTTTCGTCCTCCATCCATTGATTCAGTTGCCCTGGTTTTTGCGACTGGAAAAGTGGTCATAACAGGTGTAACAAACGAATCACTCGCAGCAGACACAATTGAGTCGGTGATAACCCTGCTCGAGGGGGTTGGAATGTGAAATGACTCTTCTTTCATCATACTGTAGAATGTATCTCCGTTTATCGACAATCGTCACAAGAATATATTCACCCGTACCATCAATGAGTATCTCGATTATCTCGATGAATTTCTGGTTAAGGAGCACACCCTCTACGGCTTGGCTGATGGGGGAACCGTCGAATCGGTAGTTTACTATGAATAACTTCGAGATTGGCGACTACGTCAAGTTCGCCGGCGGGCGTGGAGAAATCACGAAAATCGAGGAACGGCCCAACGGCGGCCACCTTCTCCACGTCTACACCTCAGAGGGCCAGCTCCGCAAACTCCCCAGCGGTCTCCCCCACATTGAGAAGCTCGATTCACTCGTCGACCGCCTCGCGGCCGGCCAATCCGACCCACCGCTCCACTACGACCTTCGAGAACGGGCGATCCGGCTGGATCTTGCCTACAAGTACGATCGATTCCTCTCGCTGACCAGCAACCGCATCGAGATCGAACCGTACCAGGTACAGGCCGCCTACGAGATCCTCAACTCCTACGACCACCGCTACCTCATCGGCGACGAGGTCGGCCTCGGGAAGACCATCGAAGCCGGCATCGTCATCGAAGAGCTCATCGCTCGCGACCGCGCCGACCGGGTGCTCATCGTCGCGCCGGCGCCGCTGACCGTCCAGTGGCAGGAGGAGATGCGCGAGAAGTTCGACCGCAACTTCGTCATCTACGACCGCGAGACGGTTCGTACACACCGGAAGTCCCACCCCAGCCAGAACGTCTGGAAGCAAGAGGACCTCATCATCACCTCCATCGACTTCGCGAAGCAGACCACCGACGACCCCGAGTCGGACCGCGTCTCCGTCCTCGATGCCCTTCAGAATCTCGACGAGGAGTGGGACGTTGCGGTCTTCGACGAGGCCCACCACCTTACGGCCAGACGGTCGAGCGACGACTCCATTGAACGGACACAGCGATATCAGGTCGGTGAGGCCGTCGCCGACAACTCCGATGCGCTGCTGCTGCTCACCGGGACCCCGCACAAGGGGAAATCAGATCAGTTCTACTTCCTCGTCAGCCTGCTCGACCCGTATCGCTTCAGCCACGAGTCGCAGATCAGTCCCGACGCGCTTGAGGACCTGATGATACGCCGGCTGAAGGACGACATGTACGAGACCGACGGGACCCGAATGTTCCCCGAGAAGAACATCGAGGCACTCCCGGTCGAGATGACTCGCGAGGAGCGGAAGCTGTACGACGACGTCACCGAGTACATCCGCGAGTACTACAACCTCGCCCAGCAGGAGGAGAACCAAGCGGCGGGGTTCACGATGGTCATCTACCAGAAGCGGCTGGTCTCGAGTATCTACGCGATTCGGAAGTCCCTCGAAAACCGGATGCGGGCGATTCAGAACGACGCCGTTGCTGAGGACCTCCCCGACGAGGTTCAGGACCTCATTCCGCGGTATAGTACCGAACCCGAGACGCTGACCGACGCAGAACGCGCTCGGGTCGAGGAGGCGCTTGAGACGGTCACGATTACGCTCAATCAGTCGCAAGTCCAGCAGGAACTGGACCGCGTGAAACAGCTCTGGCAGCAGGCCAAGAACATCGAGACGGACTCGAAGGCCCGATTGCTCCGGCAGTTCGTCGACCGCATTCTCTCAGAGGACCCCGACGAGAAAATCCTGATATTCACCGAATACACGGACACGCTGGAGTATCTACGTGACGAGGTCTTCGCTGACCACGACGTCGCCCAGGTGTACGGCGACCTCGAGCAGTCCCGTCGACGGGAAGAGATGAGCAAATTCGAGGAGGAGGCCAACCTGATGCTCGCAACCGACGCCGCCCAGGAGGGGCTCAACCTCCAGTTCGCCCACATCATGGTGAACTACGACCTCCCGTGGAATCCCATCCGCATCGACCAGCGGATGGGGCGGCTCCACCGCTACGGCCAGGAGCACACAGTCGAGATTCGCAATCTCTTCTTCGCCGATACCCGCGAGAGCGAGATCCTCAACCTGCTCATCGAGAAGACGAACCAGATCGAGTCGGACCTCGGGATGCGCTCTGATGTCCTCGGTCGCGTCCTCGAGGACGTCGACTTGGACGAGACGATCATGGCGGCTATCGCTGAAGGGGAGCCGACTGAACGTGTCGTCGCCGATATCGAGGCGACCATCGAGGAGAAACGCGAAGCGATTCAGACCGTCGAAAACGAGTTCCTGATTCGCGATC
Source organism: Halorubrum sp. B53 (assembly GCF_059752395.1). Taxonomy (NCBI): domain Archaea; kingdom Methanobacteriati; phylum Methanobacteriota; class Halobacteria; order Halobacteriales; family Haloferacaceae; genus Halorubrum; species Halorubrum sp. B53. The sequence continues at coordinate 8,190 of NZ_MWTH01000007.1, forward strand.
GCTTCGACCTCTCCGGCGAGGACGATGAGATTCTCGACGTGATCGAACGCAGTCAGCACGGCGAGGTGTCGGAGGACGATATCGAGACGCTCGTGCGTGTGTTCTTCGACGAATTCGGTGGCTCTATCAAGGGTGTTCGACCCGGACCGGCCCGGATGGAAGGGGACGTGTTCCAGTTGGATGTCCCTGAGGTCCTGAGTGGAAATCAGGTAGCACGACAGTACCCACGCGCCACGTTCACCAAGGATATCGCGATGGAGGAGGATGATGTCGAGTTCATCTCGCTTGACCATCCTCTCGTCGAGTCGCTCATCGAATTCTGCCTGGACGGCGACCGCATCCAGGGTGAAATTGCGACGAAGGTCGCTGCGACGGCGTCTCAAACCCCCGGAATCTTGTTCAATTACCGCCTTGGCTACGTCTCCGGTGCTGGGGATGTGGTGACCGAGAAGTTCGTACGCCTCTATGCTCGCCCAGATGGCGGTGTAACGACGGATGTTCCTGAACTCTCGAAGACGGTCGCTCCCAGTGACGTCTCGTTGTCGCACGAGGTTGATCGGCTCTCGAGTATGGCTGAGGACCTCTACGAGGCCGCAGAGATGGAGGCGTGGACGCACGTTGAGTCGTTTGCTGAAGAGGCCCGAACCGAACGAGAACGGGAGATCGAAATCAAACGTGAGCACGCTGAGCGATACTTCGAAGAGCAAATCGAAGAGTGGGAGGAGCGGTTAGAGCAGTACCAACAGCGGGCTGAGCAGGGTGCGGATATGTCTGCGCCGATTGGGAACGCGAAGCAGAAACTCGAGAGTCTCCGACGAGAACGTGAAGAGGAGCTGTCCCGGCTTGAGGAAGAGAAACACGTCACGCCACAGGAACCAGACCTCGTGACGGCAGCGTTCGTTGTGTCACCGCCGTCCGGAGGGGACTGAATGGTCGAGATCGCGAACGCCGTTGGCTCGGGCGATGTCGGTGTCGAACTGGACATTGCGGAAGTCGAGGGAGATCTGCCGGTTCCGTACACTGAATACGATCCCGAGAACTACCACGGTCTCTACGTACGGCTCGTCGAGGACGGACCACTCATCACCCTCTACCGGAGTGGCAAGTACATCATCAGCGGCTGTTCCAGCTTCGAGGAATTACACGAGACAAACCGTGCGTTCCTGCAAACCCTAGCCGAGCTGGACATCATCAATTCATCCATCGAAACCGGATTCACCGTCCAAAACGTCGTCTGTACGGGAGAGTTGCAGCGATCGGTGAACCTCAATGCGCTGTCGATCGGGCTGGGACTAGAAGCAGTCGAGTACGAACCCGAGCAGTTCCCTGGTCTCATCTATCGCCCACCGGACTTCCCAGCCGTGCTGTTAGTCTTCGCGAATGGTAATGCCGTTATCACCGGCGCAGCAGATGTGGAGACTGCTGAGGAGGCATTCGACCACCTTCAGACAAAGGTGGAGGGGCTTCTCACCGACTAATCTTACCAAAATATAGCCAAGGGATACATCCGAATTGTTTGGTAAGATACGACGAGTGATCTCCAGCCGACGACGTCTCGAAAAAGAGGCAAGACACCTCAGTCAGCGAGAACCGACCGAGTGATCCCGGCGAGATTCGGAGCTTCTAACGAGGACCCACAGACGCACTCGTACATCTCTGTGTCATCCTCTCCATCGGAGATGCGAGTGTAGAGCGCCCCACAGGAGCACTGTGGGAGTTCGGTTACCCCATCGGCGCCGGAACTCGGCATATCCGCGTCACCCTGCCGAACGAGTTTCACTCGCGAAGGATCCGCGTCGACGTCCTCCGCATACGTCCGTTGTGCATCATCACGGATGGTGAACGCGGTGTCCGTCCTCGGATCAGTGGCTGCCTCCTCAGCTGCGTCGGAACTCCCCTGTGCCATCGTAACGACGGCCGCCGATTCGCCACTCCAGTGGTCGAGCGCGAAAGCCACGATATCCCGCGCTCGTGCATCCAGCGCGTCGACGTCCCAGCCCGCTGCCGGAGCTGGGAGGTCATCACCAAGGATCTCCATCTGCGCGTCTTGGTAGATCTCCTCGTACTTCGTCGCATAATCGTCGTTCGACGCTGACGGATTATCCTTCGGCCCGAGGAGCGCGAGATTCCCCAACCGATTCACATTCTCCTCGTGATTTTCAAGCTCCGCAGCGCTGGTCTCCGGCGTTCGCGGCGCGATGTGCTCGATCGTAAACTCGTCGAGGTCCATCACGCTGGGGAGCATTTTCAGCGACGTATCCGTGTTCTTCTCCTGGCGAAGGTGCTTCTCATACTCGAACAACAGGAACCGGATCGCACCCTTGTTGCAGAAGCCCGGCCACCCGCGCGTGTCGCTCCCCTGGATGATGTCCGACCGCGTCAGGTACTCGACGAAGTCGTTGTCGGGGCAGTGTCGGCCGATGTAATTGTCGAGATACGCCGTCACCTCGTCGACTGCGACAACTGGGTTCTCGTAGGGCGGGTCAACGACCGCTTCACCGAACAGGTCCTCGACGAAGCCGTCCTCGAACTCGGAGGCGTAGAGCCGGTGTGCTGCCTCCTTGAACTCGCGGCGTGCGGTCCGCTGCGATCGTTTGGCGACCTGGTAGACGCGGAACGAATAGACCTCACAGAGCGTGGCGATCCGCGCGAATTCCGGGCTGTCAGCATCGTATCGCTCAATGGCTGCGATGATGAGCGGCGCGATATTGGAGAAGTTGATGTTGTGAAGGGACTTGACCCGAGCCTGCACCTGGGGCGAGACGTCGGTTTGCCGGTTGAAAACGTCGAGGTAATTCGCTTGGACGTAGGATTTGGAGACGGTCGAGAGCGTGTCGACGTAGTTGTTGACCCACGTCGCGACCTCTTCTGGATCCCGTTCGAGGGGAATATGGCGGGGTGATTCCTTGATACGCCGGTGGATTGGCGTCGGGCCAGATCGGTTCTTGCGGACCTTCTTGTACTCTCCCGTAAAGAGCTCCCAGTGGAACTGAACTAGCTGGTCGATATCGTCATCGTCGGTGGCGTACTGGGCGACCGTTTCGACGGCATCGTTGAATCGGCGGGCGACTGCTTCTGAGTCCAACGTGTCGAATTCGCCGGAGACGTAGATCAGGTACGATTTGACCTTGTCGGCAAGGGTGATATCCCGCCCTCGGTCGTTAACAGCCTCGAAGAGCCGACCTGCCTCGTCCGTGCTCTCGACCTCTTGGGAAGTGAGTTTGAATTGGGAGGTGAGAACACCCGTATACCGCTTGATGGCCGTATAGTATTCGAGGAGATCCGCTTCCGTAGCCTGCCCCAGGTCTTCATCACCGAGGAAGAGTTCCCGCTTCTCACGGATCCACTTCTGGATGATCTCTTTCGCTCTGGCCAGCTTCTTCTCCGGGACAAGCCGCTCGTCATCGGTAAGGATCGTCTGTGGATTACCCTGGTCGATGATGAGTTCAGCATACGCTGCTTCAGTGAGTTCCCCGGGCTCAAGATGGCGGCCCTCCTTCCGGTCGCCCAGCTTGAGATAGTTCTCCGTGTAATTCGTGGCAAGATAGCCAGGAGCGCGAACGACACCTTCCGGGAGATCCTCCTTGCCGAGCCCCACAGCATCGAATGCATCCGCGATCGCCTCAAGCTCCTCCACGATACACGCGATGAAGACGTTGGTCGTCGTGAGCCGCTGTTGCCCGTCAATTATGTCGTAAACGGTCCACTCCGACCCCATCATATCCTGCTTGCCTCTCGCGTTGAGAACCAACGTCCCGAAGTAGTGGTAGACGTCTGAATTTCCATTCGTGTCGTTGCTGTCCGCATCAGATGGGGCAGTAGTCACGCTACGAGCATTCGGAGAGCCGTAGCGCCGGCGATAGACGTAGTCGATATCGTTCAGGAGGTCCTCGACCTGCTGCGATTCCCAAGCGTAGCTTCGCTGATAGAGTGGGACTTGTAATTTTGCGTCCGAGAAGACCTGTGAGACTGTTTTTTGATCCGCCTTCGGCATGTTAGCAGGTGTTTAAATGCCGCCGTAATAAATTCCTGTACCGACGGGGGACCAACACCTCACCTACGAACGTATGCCAGCAGGTTTCTACGCCGCACTCGCTACTTCGGCAAGCGTCTTTATCGGGATTCTGACCGCCCTCTTAGTCAGTAACCTCTCAAATCTCAAGGCCGAACGCCACTGGATCAACCGGCGGCTCGAGGAGATCGACGCCAAGGTTCGCGGCCTCGACAGCGAACAGACCGATATCGAGAACAAGACCCACAATATTGACGAGCCTCGGTATGTCGAAAAACCCCGGTTCTCGCCGGAACGAGAGTTCTATCGCGAATCAGAGGAGTCACAGGCGGCAAACGTTCAAGCCGACATCCAGAGCGCCAACCAACACAATCGAAACCATCGCCGCTGGCTCCAGCTGCGGAGTCGACGGGAAGCACTCACCGACGAACGACAGCGGCTCGTGAGCCGTTACGAAGCTCTTGACCCAGCGAATGTAACTGGAACTCTCAAAGCGAGTGTGATCGCGATTCTCTTGGCGGTCGTTGTGCCTTCACTCGCGTATCTCCTTCGTGTACTGGGACTAGCAACCGAGTTCGGATCAGCGAGAGTGCGCTTGATTGCTGTGTTCGCAGCGTGGGTGTGTGGTCTCAGCTACGTATTCCTACACCTCTATCGAGAAATTTCGGAGGTATCGGACAAGTCACCCAAGCGGTCAGTGGATGATGACACGACGGACGCGGCGGACGAGAATCAGCCGGTCTAACGGTGAACTAAGTGGAAGGGTAGAGTGGTCCCTGATAGAATGCCACCTGAGTGGGGCGCTGATGTGCGCCCGCTAATCAAAGATGGAGTCCAAGCCGTCATCGAACGGCACTCCGACGTGGATGTCGATCCGCCAACTCGGACGTTCAATCAGCTGAGTGCTGGCGGGTTTATGCAGAACACCGAGGAAGTCTCGGTTCCAGCTCCCGGTGACCTCTTCGACGACAGGGATCTCTTCGATACTCTCTATGCTGGTGAATTTGCAGAGGCGGCCCAGGTTATCTACGATCAGCTCCCGGATCCTCCCGACGACGATCAGTTATCCGAAGCCAACCGTGTCGAGTCTATCGAACGGGGACTGTTCGAGTTCGTCGGGGTCGTGTTGAACTACGCCGGCGAGTTTCAGTTCGACGAGGATGCCTTCGCAACCGCCTTCGAGGAGCAGTTCGAGCCCCGATTCACCGATCGAGAATACTCCCGATTTCTGCTCGTTCTGAAGAACACCTCCATCGAGCCAGACATCACGATCGACCTCGAAACGGAGATCCAAGGTAGCCCGGACTATCTGGGACCATACGCCGTTGACACGCTCCGGATTCGCCCCTTAGACCGCTTAGAGGAAACCGGAATCGCGACGCACGAAGCCCCAGAGACGAGCGTCCTCGAGCCAGTCGAGACGCTCGATGCAGGCAGCCCGAACGCAGCATTAGAAATCGTCCTCCGTCGCCGCCGCCCCTATCGAGATATCGCTCGCGAGTTCGATGACACCGAAATCACGCCTTGGGAACGTCCCGAATTCGATGTCACACCGGTCGACGTCTATCCCTGGCAGCAACTGACCGATGTAATCGAGTATCTCGCAGCGAGCGTTCGTCGGTGTCTGCGGCTTCTCTGCCCGATGGGGACTGTTGGCTACGAGAAGGGATACAACGTGGTGCCAGGCTGGGAAACGTACCGTGGGATTGCGGCACCGGTCACTTTCGAACTCGAATTCGAGTGTCCGGGTTCCACGACAGGAACACATATCACTGAAGATCGTGCCTTGGATATCCCACGGCTGTGGAGAGATCACCGACGTCGAATCGCACCCGGCCATGACAAGTTTCAGAACCCGCTGGCCCGGTTCGAGCGAATGTTCAGCCGGGAGTCCCTCGAGGATCAATTAGTCGACTGCGTCGTCGGCTGCGAAACAACCGTGCTGAAAGGCGGCTCTCCTGGCGGGAACAAATACCGGCTCGGTGTTCGGACGGCAGTGCTTCTGGGTGAGCAGAATGCTCGCGATTGGTCGTCAAAACGGATAGGAGAGTTCTTCAGAACACTGTATGACTACCGGAACAAGGTCGTACACGAGGATACAACACTGCCGGACGAACCGACTGGTGGAAACCTGATTTCAGTCGATGACAAGGAATTCGTTGCCAGTACGTTTCTTATCCACGCCCGCGAACTCTATGCAGATCTCATCCTGGAGTACCTTGATCTAGTTGTATCTCAGGATGCGTCCATCGAGGATGTCAACGAACAGATTGACAACCAGACACTTGAGTACGGCACAGAGATTCGCGAACAGCTGTTCTAAATCCGTCCAGAACTAATTTCACCAGCGGTTATATCTCGATCCCTCCAGCAGGCGAAAGAGATGCCAAAGCGTTCTATCCAGCAAATTTCGGATGAGCAACGTTCAAAACCCGCTCGTATTCATATTCTATGCCTAAAATGCAGGTATGAACGACTCACAAGACACGCAAAATATACGACAGGGACTGTCCACCCGTGAGAGCCGACTTCTCTCACGACTCGCCGGCGCGGGCAACCAGATCATCTCCGTCGACGACATCGAGACGACCCTAGAGGTCACCCCGAACACCGCCCGAGAGATCGCCTCCCGGCTTACTGAGAAAGGATGGCTGGACCGACTGTTCCCCGGTCGATACCTCATCATCCCGCTCGCGGCCGGTGAAGAGGGTCTGTATACGACGCACGAGTATCTCATCGCCTCGCACGTCGCCGATCCGATGTACGTCGGCTACTACAGTGCTCTCAGCCATCACGGGTTGACCGAACAAGTCCCTCGGACGGTGTACGTCGTCACCCCCTCTCGGGCGCAGAGTCGGGAGATCCACGGCGTCCCCTATCGCGTCGTGACGGTCACCGAGCGCAAATTCTTCGGTAACGAGCCGACGTCCATCGAGGGCACCACCGTGAACGTCGCAGACGTGGAAAAGACGCTCGTTGACTGTGCCGACCATCCCGAGTTCGGTGGTGGAATCCGGGAACTCGCACAGGCGATGGTCGCCGCGGACGATCGGGACTGTTCGTGGGCGACGGTCGGTGAGTATCTCCAGCGACTCGACAACGGCGCTGCGACCAAGCGAATCGTCTACCTGGCAGACGAGCTGGGTATCAACCTCCCGACGCGTGAGACGCTCCGCGAATCATTCACAAGCGGGTACTCGCTGCTCGACCCAACGCGAAGCGAACAGGGAAGCTACGACAGTGAGTATCGTCTCCGAATCAACGTCGACCGGGAGACTCGGGTCGATGGAATCCTGATGCCGGGTCGATCCGAGGGGGACGTGAATTAAGATGCTCCTCCAAGTACAGCGAATCAAGTAGATGGGTCACGTCTATTATCACCATCCGGGCGACAATCAGTTCTCTCTTGATTTTGTCCACGAGGCTCCATCAGAGATCGTTGCCAGGATTGTCGAGTACGACGATGACGTAGCGGTGAAGGTTCGCAAGTACGATCTTGACAGCGAGTTCTTCGGTATCTATACCTCCCGCGTCGGTGGTGGGGACGTCGGGGATCTCGAATTCGATCTTGGCGAGGCACTCTCAGAGATGGGTGCTGATAACGGTACCATCGTTGCTCGGCTCCTCGAGATCTATCAAGCGCTCATAGCCCAGAACGAGGAAGAAGAAGGAGTTCCTGTTGAAGCGTACAAGAACATCGACATCGATGCACTCCCAGACGCGCTCAACCGGGTGTCGTGGGAGGGCAACGCGACTGATGTTGCAGGCCGTCTCGCCTCAAATCTCATTCTCAAACACGCGCTTCCGAATGCGAACCATCGGACTGCTGTTGCCCTGATTCAGTTCTACCTCCGTCGGATTGCTCCCGATTTCTCGATGCCAGAGACCTCCGTGGAAATCGCCTCAGAGACATACGACTGGCGGGAGTGGGTAAACGAGTATATTAACGAGTCAAAGCGTCTCTTGACGGTTCGTCGGAAGAATGTTCTACTCAAACATCTCTCTGACTTCGGAGCGACAAAGCTTGAGCGGAAACACGAGGTCCAGATCGACCTGACGGCATACGAGCTGGATATGTATCCCGCAGAAGCGAAAACGGTCTACGCAACAGCGCACGAGGAGCTCTGGATCGAATTCGTCGAAGAAGCGGTTGAGCGCACCGACAACCCCGAGTTGATGAGAACCCCTGGGCTATCCAAGGCGGAGTTCGCAGAGAAAATCCGGAATCTCGAGTAAGCGGCGTACGTTAGTCCTGGAGCGTCGCGACTGTTCGGCCCGTCTCCTCGGCTTCTTCGCTCCGCGACATCCCGTATGTTGCGAGAGCTTCTTCAACCGCGTCGTCCAGACTCATCGGTCAAACAAATCTTGGCTCTGCCGAGGTATAAAGTCTCGCACGATTTGCGTATCTGCCTAGGTACGCTCGGTTTCACGGTAGGCAACGTCAAGATCGAGGTCCTCGTACATCCGGTCAAGCATCGCGAGCGCCGACTGGAACTGAGCGTAGTTCTCGCGCATATACTCGATTGTCTCGGCTCTCGGGATCACCGGGTACCCTTCGACGTGCTCGATATCGAGTGACGCGTGTGGCTCGAGGACGATCTGCAGCGGTCCGTCCAACTCGTCTCGGGGCTGTCGTTCGAATGCGGTCGGGAGGTCGAACCACCCGAAAAATGTCTCCCAGGCGTCGACGTCCTGCTCACGAACAGCCAGGAACAGTGGATAGTCGTCGGGCTCGCGACCGACCTGGTAGCCGCCCTGAGTCCACACGTAGACGGCGTCGATCCGCGTGAACGCGAACGGACAGTCACTGAACTGTGGGATGACGTACGTTTCCTCGATGGATGGTGGACTGACGCTGGCGCTGGCAGCGACGAGCTCTCGTGCTGCGTCCCTCACGCGCTCGTCGACGACTGAGAGGCCGTCGTCATAGCGGACGTAGCCTGAGTCTTCGAGTCGGTTGACGGCCTGTCTCACCGTCTCGTAGGGCGTGTGGAGGTATTGGGCGACACGACGGATGGAGTCACCACTTTCGATAGCGAGGATGACCTGCGCCGCGGTGTCGTCGAGCACCTCGTACATCTAATAGTTACCATAATTCCGGTAACAATTAAAATATTCAGCACTCAGTATTGTTTGAGACTTATCTTGCCTAACGAGGCGGAATAGATCTGTTTGGTCAGACGCGGCTCCGCTGATCGAACAATACAGTTTGATTATGAGATGTCCAATTCAATCTCAGCCTCGTTATCTTACCTAACAATTCACGTCTATTCTGTCCATTATGTTTGGTAAGAAGCTAAGCAATTGAGATGGGAGACACACCCACCACTGTTTCACCAATTTGGCCTGAGTGTCGACCAGAATAACGAACCTAAAGCACGGGGACACCATCAGTTCACGAATTCTGTTCCGAGCCAGAGGGAAGCGAGCTCCAACAAATCCACAGGACACCCACCAGTGTTTCAGGAATTATTCTAACCCGAAGAACATCTTCCCCAAGGATTAGAGCGAGTGTGTAACTTAAGACAAGAGAGTGGTCAACACTCGATTTGGAGGGGTGAGGATGGTTATTTCGGAAGACTAGAGACCAGCACGTCATCAAGAGGTCGTCTCAGGGAGGTAGCCATAATCCTCGAAGAGGTCTCAGAGAGCTAGATAGCCGGACAGCTCGAATATAGTAACGAATGATCTCGGGACCCTCACCACCGTTTCAGCAATTCACCTAGATTAGGGAGAGGGCCAAATATCAAAGAAGGTCTCGCGAAGGCGTTATAGTAATAAATGCCTCAAAATGAGGTAGGTATTATCGTCTAATCTGTTCTAGTAGCTCTTCTACTACTACACTTACTACTACTAGACGAAAACGTTATAATATATAATAGTAGTCGTTGAGAACTCATTCGGGACGAAATGAAGGTTTCAGTGGCTGAACAACGTGTTTTCGTACGGTATCGTGTCTTTACCTCAAAACTAACCGTCCCCACCCTTTCCCACGGGAATTGCTGAAACGGTGGTGTGGGTGTGGTCCGTCTATTTCGTTTCGAACCTCTCGTTGAAGACATTCAGGACATTCCTGCAACCGGGGTTTTATTACGTCTTGCCCAGAGGGTTCCGCATATGACCCAGTTCTCGAATACCTCGCCTATTTTCCAACGAGAAGAGGTTCTTCGTGAGGAATATCATCCCGACGATCTCCCCGAACGAACTGACGAGATGGAGGACCTCCATATGTCGCTGGCTCCCGCGGCCCGCGGAGTCGGTGCAAACAACGTGTTTCTCCACGGGAAGGCCGGTCAAGGGAAAACTGCTGCTGCGAAAGCCAAACTCTCGGAACTGCAGGCCCACGCCAAGGAAGAATCCGATCATCTGGACCTCACGACGGCATACGTCTCCTGTGAGTCGCATGATCTCTCAACGTCATATAAGGCCGCTTCCCGCATCTACCAGGAACTCACCGGCAACAGCCGGCCGACTGGTTACGCGACCGACGTCGTGATGGACATGATGTTCGAGGCGATGAACGAGATCGGTGGCACGATCATCATCGTCCTCGACGAAATCGATACGCTCGGGGACGACGACCGGATTCTCTACAGTCTTCCCCGAGCTCGAGCGCAGGATTACGTTGAGGACCACGTCTTCCCCAGCATCATCGGCATCAGTAACGACCTCCAGTGGCGAGATAATCTCAGTCCGAAAGTGAAGAGTTCGCTCTACGACGATTCCGTCCTTTTCTCACCATATGATGCGACGCAGCTCCAGCAGATCCTCCGCCGGCGCGCAGCGAAGGCGTTTCGCGATACCGAACTGACTCCGATCGACGAAGTCGACGCCGATGGAGATCCGGAGGGAACTGTCGTCGAAATCGACCAATCCGGGCAGGAGTATCTGTTTCGGAGTGGCGTACTGACCGATGACGTGATCCCACTCGTCGCTGCACTTTCGGCACAAGATACGGGTGACGCTCGTCAAGCGATCAAATACCTCCGCAAAGCCGGCGAATTGGCGGATAAACACGGTGACAACCAAGTTGGTGCGGAGCACGCCCGTGAAGCCCAGGCGCTCGTTGAGCGAGAAGCCGTCGTCGAGGCTATGCGTGAAATGACGACACAAGCCCATCTTGCCCTTGCCGCGCTCACTGCGCTAGAACTCTCTGGGGATGCACCTGTTCGAGCCAAACCGATCTACGGCGTGTACAAGAGTGTCGCCTCACGAATCGATGCCGACAAACTCGGTCAGCGACGGTTCAAAGACCATCTCCGTGAACTCGATATGCAGGGAATCGCCGATGGTGAAAAGGTGACCGCGGGCTCGATCGGTGGTCCTGCTTGGGAGTACCAGCTCCAGGTCGATACCGAGATCGCTGTCGAAGTTCTCAAGGATACGGCTCGGTTCGCAGATATCGATTTCGAACGAATTAGTGCTGATCGACCGAATGCGTAGTTTTGTTGCTGGGTGACTTTCGGCTCCTTCTTCACCCGCCCAACACCCCCCACCGTTTCAGCAATTTCGGGCATACTTGGCGAACTCCTGTGCTCTTCTGGGCCCCACCCCCCACCGTTTCGTGAATTCTGTCTGATAACACTCGTGGTGTGGGATTGCCCACTCCATGGGAACTCTTCAAAGGTGGTGAGCGTATCACCATCTCGATCAATAGCTTCGGAAATGGTGGAGGGTTGATACCGAACTTTCCGAAGCTACTGAATTCTCGATTATCAGCCGATTCAGCGACTCTCGACAGTGGTTTCTCCGGAAATACTGGAGGGTCGTTCCCCAATCTTACCAAACATTTATTCTCTATTAGTCCGTATTGTTTGGTAAGATAATGGCCTCTCGACCACCGGCTCCCGATTCACTCCCGCAGTATCTCGCTGAGGGCGTCCCGAAGCAAGACGACGCAGACTTACGCGCCCTCCAGGACTGGATCGACGAACTCCTCGAATACCGTCAGGACGTCGCTGCCGAAGATATCGACGCCGGCGAGGGTGAGTCAATCGAAGCCGTTGAGGAATCGAGCGGGGGGACCGTGGTGATCAAGAAGGTCAGCTGTGGAAAGGACAACTGCAAATGCCAATCCGGGGCACTGCATGGCCCCTACAAGTACATCGTCCGTCGACAGGGAGACAGTCTCGACTGGGAGTACAAAGGGCCGGTCTCTGAGTAGCTACACCGCGAGACTTTCTCACAGAAGGTCCTCGACGAGGTCCTCGATCTGCTGTTCGTATTCTGGTACTGTTTCCCACTCGTAGAGCTGGTCGTAGTACTCGAAGATCTCGAAGACGCCGAAGGTCTGCATCCAGCTGTACTGCTCTTTCTCCCGTTCGGGTGGGTAGGTACGTTTCAGGATATGGGTTTTGTCAATATACGACCGCGATTCGATCAGGAGTCCGTGTTCGATGAGCGCGCCGCCCTGGTCGTGTTCACAGACGCCGAGGATGTGGTGTGAGTCGTCGGCGATGAGCTTGAATTTGAGAATCGGGTGGAGAACGAGATCGGTATCGGGGAGGAAGTCGTCCATTCGGTAGGCGACGGCGTCGTCGCCCGTCTCTTGGTTAATGTGGTCTTTGAGCTGGTTCACGCGGTCGACGTCGTCCTCGGCGAAACTCCCCAAAATGAAAAATCGGTTATCGGCCTCTGCGGCGAGATCCGCCCAGTCGGCTCGAAAGTGATTGAGACCCTCGTACTCCTCCGGCGTTAACGACCGGTAGTGATGCCGTTGAGCTCGGGCCTCGAGGTCGCTCTCTGAGGAGCCGTCCGGCATTACTATCTGGTTCGCGCGCCCAGATTAAAACCCTTTCGACCACAACGGTTTAGACCAATGTGGTTTACGCCGAAGCATTTATGGCGCCGGCGACTATACGCTAGCGTGAACACAAGCAACACAACCAGCACCGATCGATACCGGTCGGATACCCTGCCTCAGACCGGTATTTCGTCGCTCCCATCCTCTGTCTGGGAAGGGAGCACGACCTCACAGCGATAGCTACAGCAGGTTCCCAATCGACTGTAGCTGTCCCCAAAACCATGGCTCACAACACGACGCATCGGGATCAGCCCGATACGACCGATGCAAGCGACAGTACGGTTGAGAACCAGCGACAGCGCCTGAACGTCGTTACGCAAGAGACGCGGTTTGTCCTGATTCAGAATATTCTCTCCCATCCCCAGCAGCTCCCCACGCTCAAAGAGCTCGACTACGTGAACCCGAGCAAAAGCAAGAGTACCATCCGCGAACATCTCGAGGTGCTGATCGAGCACGGGATCGTGGCGGAGCGAACGCTTCCGAAGGATCAGCGCAAGCGCGATCTGCCATGGCGCTTCTACGGGCTCACCGACGTCGGTCGCGACCTCTTGGAAGATATGGGGCTGCTTGGGGCTGAGGGCACGTTGCAGGATATGTACGAGAGGCTCGAAACGACGGAGGAAATCGACAAATACGCGCAGGCTCCACGCCCAGGGAATGAGAGTGAGGACGAGGAACTGACCGGCAGCGATGCGCTTGCTGCCTATATTCGAGACCAGAAGGCGAACACTCACAGCGTTGGTGACCAGGTTTCCGTAGCTACTGCTCTGTATGCGGACGGAATCGGGCCTGATCACGAGGGACTGACTCGAAACGAAATCGCGGAACAGCTGGCATTCGAGTATTCGTCGCGAACGGTGCTGAACCACCTTGTGGACCTCGATATCCTCGAGGAGTTCCAGCCGCCTGGTCCGTCGACGTACGTCATCAGCGAACGACGAGATCAGATCATCAACGGCGAGGTTGAGGAGACGGTTGACGAGGAAATCGAGCGTCTCATCGACCATATGGTGGCCCATATGGACGATCGGATTGTGCCGATGGATGATGGACAGCCCGGGGACAGAGTCGTTATCGCGGATGGCGCCGGTCGAACGATCCGATCAATCTTGGCAGAAGAATTCGAGATCCCATCGGACGATGTCGAGTCCCATCTTCGTGAGGGTGATCGGCTGGCAAAACTGAACCAGGCTGTTGACGCGATTGAAGAGAGTGAAGACATCGACAAAGGCGATGACTATGGACGAGTCATCTTCCGAAGCCCTGCCCACCGCTATCGGCTCTCCGAGTTTGGAGTGTCTTTAGCTGAAGACGGTCTGAGTGTGGACGGATAGTAATCTTCACCTATAGGGTTTCCTATAGCGAATCCAATAGTAGCGTTCGACGTCGAGACTGGGCCACTATCTGCCAGTCAGATATGTGGTTGCCTCGATTCACCGGTACTCGGATTTGTCCACGAGTCGAGCGTGTCTCATATCATCCCGAGCAATCTTCCCAGTATCATCGCCCGTCACCTGTATTGGAGCCGTCGTACCGGGACTCACATCTAACATCGACCGCCAGATTTCTGCCGTGATGTCGTGATACTCCATCAGTTGGACGACCTGCGTCAGCTGACGATCGTTGATATCGGGCGGGAGGATGATGCGCTCGATCAGATCTTCTGGATCGACTTTTAGATTGAAACCCGGATCCGCCTCGAGTTCCATATCGATATCCCCGGTTTCACTCACCTCCAGGTCCAGATCGTTGAGCTCCTGTCTCGCTAAGAGGCGCAACTCTTTCTCATCCCCGAAGGCGATACGCTTGTGGAATACTCGGTCGACGCCATTTGCTGCGAACCGCTCGTCGCTCCCCTTGTATTCTCTGTAGTTGACTTTCCCGATCAGTACCTCCCGGTCGGCCCGTTCCATTGCTGAGGAAAGGGTATTCAGAGTTGTCTCGACGGCGACCCCATTTCCATCATTAATGTAGGCGTTCCAGAAGACAGCTGATTCCTCCCCGCCGTACCGCCAACAGGACACAAAGGATTGCTTTCGGAGGATTTCGTCTTCTGCCGCGTACATCTGTCGCAGATCGTACGGCGGTGGGTCGTCTTCGAATTCGAGGTACTCCCACTTATCAAATCGATGTCGGACTGTCTTATCGGAGACCCTTCCTTCATAATCATCGTCGAAATTGTCGAGTCGGCTGAACCAAATCCCGTCCTGTAGCAACGAAACGAACTTCGAGAGATCGAGGTATTTACGAACCAGAATAGGCTCCTCATCGGATCTCTCGGGCAGCTCCGGTGGATCGTCTAAATCCGGGACTGTAGCAGTGTCCTCCACGGTTTGCTTGAGTCGGGAGGCGACGAAATCGCGACGGATTTTCGAGCGGATCGCATCAGAGAGAAATTCTCGAACTTCTTCTTCGTCGTGGTGCTCTTGGAGAACCTCCCGTAGTGCGCTATCGTGTTCACCTGTCGCTTCAACGACTGCATCGAGGTAATCCATATCTCCAATCCTCCTGACCGGCACAAAATAACTGGGCTCCGAATCTCGTCTGCGACTATCTCGTTTCTCTGACCGGCTATAGCAATTCCTATAGGAAATTATAACACCACAAACTAGCGTTCGCACTCGTTTCGCGCTGCCTACGAGTGTGACTGGTTTCGTCCCGGTCTGGTCCCCTATTCGAGATCGCGCGGGTCGATATGCTCGATTTCTGGGATCTCGGGGAACAGCGTATCCGTCGAGACGATTGGCTCGTCGAGGATAGCCGCACTGCCAAGATGCACTCCATCGAAGACATTCAGTGCGTCGTACTGTGCTCGGAGGTCGGCAGCGGCGTCCAGGGCGTCACTCGTCAGCGGAACCAGCTCGATATTTTGACTAGCGATCTCTTGGTGTGCTCGGACGACGCGGTCACGCTCCCACTCGCCTTCCATCACGTACTGTAGTTCGATTCCCGTCGCGACCGACGTCTTCGGTTCCTCGATCGAGTCGATATCGACGTCACTCGCCAGCCAGTCATCGGCCTTCAGCTCCGCGAGAATGACGTCGAGGTCAAGATACACGCTTTCGATCCAGCCGCTCTTCGACGTCTTTCCGCGCTTCGCTGTCCGCCTGTTCGTGGAGGCGTTCCAGGTGCTCTTCACGAACGACGAGCCGAGCGCCGTATCGGAGCGCCTCCGATCGTGACCCGAAGACGCCGTCCTCAACGAGTCTGTCGAGACGTTCGACGAGTTCCGGTGGGAGGGAGACCGGAACAGACTGTCGGTCACTGCTCATACCTCCACGTAGTCTATACGATTGTATAAATTTTTCTCGGCGATCGAAACGCCTTGCTCCCACCTCACGTCTTGAACGGTACTAAAAGGAGGACTCCAATATTCTATAGGATTAGCTATAGTGGATAGAGCACCAGTGTCTGACGTAGTTTTAAGCCTACAGGCTTCACTATAGGAGATACTATAGGACACCACGATGAGCGATACACTGCGCGCCGCCGCGTTTCTCGACAAAGGCGGTACCGGGAAGACGACGACCGTCGCCCACCTCGGCGTCGCCCTCGAGGAGCTGGGCCACGAGGTCCTGCTCGTTGATCTCGCCGGGAAGCAGGGCGATCTCGCGAAGCACTTCGGCGTCTGGGGGGACTACCAGGCGCGGATCGAGGCCGACGAGGCATGGCCGAATATCAGCACGGTCTTCGACGACGCCTGGGGCACGATCGCCGAGAAGCTGGGCGATGACACTCTTGCTGATCTCGTCGTTCCGACTGCTGAGGGACCGGACCTCATCCCGGCCCATCCCGGCCTCGACACCCTCGACGCCGAACTCGGGAATATCGACGATGCCCGCGAGCGCTACAGTCGTCTCGAACAGTTCCTCGACGAGTACGTCGACCCGCTCGGCTATGACGTCGTCTTGGTTGACCTCCCGGGAATGACGAATAACGTCGCCTACAACGGACTGTGGGCCGCCCGTCACGTCATCACGCCCGTCGAGATGGGGCCGTTCGAGGCTGAGCAGGCTGATGCGCTACGCCGCGACCTCGGGAAGATTGCCGACAATTTCGCCGTCGACATCGAGCTCGCGCTCGTGCTCCCGAACAAGGTCGATACCCGAACGAATCTCGCCGAGGAATATTTGGACGCGTTTGAGTCGGAGTATCCGGACGCTATCGCGCCCGACTACGTCCCGTATTCGCAAGACATTCGGAACGCTGCGGACCGCGGCCAGACTGCGTTTGCGCTCGAAGAGCCGTCGACGACAGCACGCCGGGCCCGTGAGGCGTATCTCGCTGCCGCTGAAACGCTTGTCGAACGGCTCGGAGGTGAACACCATGGCTGAAGACGACGACGATCTCGCGGCCCTTCGCGAACAAACGTCCCATGGTGACCGAATCGAAGAGGCGGCTGCCGAAGACGCGAAGCGCGATCTCGTCGAGGACATCCTCGATGAGTTGGGGGCTATCGACGCCGGCGACAAACAGAAGACTATCAGCGTGTGGGATGGGCCTCTTGCGGCATTTATTCGCGCACTTGAAGAGAATCCTGACCGCTTGGAGGAAGTCGGCCACGCGCTTCAGCGTCAGCTCGATCTCGAGGAGGGGGCCGTCGATCGGAGTGAGATCCTTCGCCTTGCACTCCGTCTCGGGTTCCAGGAGGCAGCTCCCAAAGAGTTCGAGGCAGTTCGGGAGGCGGCCCGCGAACAGGCGACCAAGGGCCTCTAAGCTATAGCTTTCCCTATAGAGAAACCTGTAGCGTCCTCTCGCTATTCCGTATAGCGACATATGATATATCGGACCGATTGTAATCACCGTGAGCGGTTTGGCGTGGACCTATAGCTATCTCTAATGTTATTCCTATAGGAATCAGTATAGCTGCTGTCCGTTCCAGCAGCTCCCCCTCACGTGGCGTATCGAATGCCTATCGTTGAGATCGATGCCAGCGCCAGGCGATGGACAGTGCTCCGATTGCGGTTACTCCGGATACGATGGTTGAGTGGCTGAGAAAGCCAAAGAGATCGGGCGCGATGAACCGGAGCCCGAAGGCGAAGTCTCAGATGAGCGCGTAGTCTATCACGAATAGGAGGGCTGCGTATCCGGCCTGCCTGTAGCACTTCGACAGGCCGAATGATATCGAAGTAGGCGAGACTGTGGCGGAGGACATGAGGATGGACGTCCTGGGGGTCACCGCGCCCGAAGTCCCCATTCTCGTATTTGTAGGGACGGATGTCGGCTTCGACCGCAGCGCGCTTGACCAGATTCCGGACTGATCGCGTCGTGATCTGCTCTTTCTGGCGGCTTGGTAAGAGGTAGGGACTCTCTTTCCATCGGTTGTCGAGATAGCTGTTCAGGGAGCGCTGTGTATTCAGCAGGACTGCTGAAACATATCACCTACTGAGTGTTTAAACAAGGCCGAGGTTGCTTATTCAGAAACCCGAGTGAATCGCATCGTTCCGTGATTGTTCCGTTGTTCGTCGGTGTAATATTCGCCCTCGAGTATGTCGTCCCCTTCTGCACTTTGAGTATATCGCAAGGTGTTGGTACCCTCATGCATACTGAGTTCGTCGGCAGTTTCCCCGATTGGTCTGTTGACGTACGTGAACAGCAATTCGGGATCGCTCTTGTGTGTTCGAAACGTCGCGCTCGTGCTTTCTGATCGGGATGAACCGGGGTTCAGTACTGTAACTTCGATGCTTGACCAGTTCTGTGCAATCGACATCTGCGGCTTTTCTTCGTCAGAATGCCCCCCATCCGGCCGTCGCTCGTCATCGGTACTGCCGTGGTTGTAGGAGGAATTGATCTCCCCGACCCATTCTCCGTTCAAATCTGGCGGTGAAGTGAACCATCGCATGATCGGCCATCGCCAGAAGTAGTGGTCGAATCCCAAATAGAGAGCGGTGAAGACGGCGAACGCAGATATCCCGCCAGCCTGAAATCCGAACTGTCGTCCGAACGTCTGTAAGAGAGCATTCAACCCACCGGTAAGAATGACTGCACTAAACATTAGCACTCCCACAGTCTTCCAGCGGCGGGTATGAGTGGCGTACGGGTGCATTACCAACTGTCCCAGAGGGTCTCCAGTCCGGTAATATAGCGTTGGGCGTCTCGTTTATTCCATCGATCCGGATGCGATTGGTCGAAAAGCTCGCGAAGCCCGCACTGTTCTGTGAACGAGTCGAGGCTGGCTCCTTTCAGGTGTCCTACGATATTCTGGTATCTCGTTCTCGTGTTGCCCTTGAAGTGGCGGTCAGGGACATTCGAGAGGAGACACTCGATATAATAGGACGGCGCAGCGTCATCGCTAATAATCCGTTCCTCACGCATCTTATTTCGAACATTCTTGAACATCCGAATGGTCGCTTTATAGTTTCCATTCGTCCGCTCTGAGCTGTTTTTGTTCTCACCGGCGGTCTTGTGAAGCTTTGAGTAATTGATGATCGTCGGGCCGCCATCTCGCGTTCGGAAGTTCATCCCTTCGTCGTAGTCCTGATCGTCTTTCCCGTGGAAGTAGTTGTAGTTGCGATGCACGACGCACGGGACGACGTCGGCGTCTACCGGGATCGGGGCGTCGTCGCTCTTCACTTTGATAGCCTTCGAACCGGCCTCGATGTCACCTCGACTGAACCGCCGGTAAAGCGATGTTCTAACGTCCTCGTAGAAATCACGGCCGGTGTAATCGGCGTCGACGTAGGCTTCGTTATAGGCCTGTCTCTGCTCTTTGGGTAGATCGCTAAGGTCGGACCGCCACGTTGACTTGAGTCTGACTACGATGTCGACATCGCTGTCGCCGTAGATATTGGTGTGGTTGGCGTACGAGCCTTGGAGATATATCTCCCAGTCGTGGTCGTGTTGGCTCAACGCAGATCGGTCAGACTTGAGTGCCCGCTCGATCTTTCCATAGGTCTTCTTGGAGTTCGTTACTGCGCCCTGTTTCGTCCATCTATCGAGTTGTCGCTTCGGAATAGCCATCTTTGTCACGCTTCCGGGTTGTTTTCGGTTGGAAGCAACCACTCATACTGGTGGGATGTCCATAACCCTATGCAAACCGCGGTGGAAGTGATACTGCTCGCTGATAGCGAGACTCGTCGACTTAACCACCTGAGAGTGGGCTTGAACCTCATCTCTCGTACTGCTCGACAGCCCACTCGGTCAGCCGGTATCGGTATGGCATATTGATGATCGAGATCTCCCCGTAGTCATCGCGCTTCGACATCTCATCGTTCTCTTCGATAGCTTCGACCGCCGCATTCAGTTTCTCGAGGCGGTCGCCATCCCGGAGGAACTCCTCTACCGTTTCCGGGATGCGAATGTCGAACCGGTCTGCGACGACCTGTCGGAGTGTTACCCGACCACCATCTGCGACAGCTGGTGTATCCTCGTCGCTTGCGGGATCATCTTCTTCGATATGGTCGATGAGGTTTTCGATCCCTTCGTCGACTGCTTCGTCGACGTTGCCGTTGACGACGCCTTCTCCCTCGTCACGCCATTCTGCAATCACCAGCGTATCGTTGCCGGGCGGAAG
This sequence comes from Halorubrum sp. B53, assembly GCF_059752395.1. Classification (NCBI taxonomy): domain Archaea; kingdom Methanobacteriati; phylum Methanobacteriota; class Halobacteria; order Halobacteriales; family Haloferacaceae; genus Halorubrum; species Halorubrum sp. B53. Next base: position 28,518 of record NZ_MWTH01000007.1, read on the forward strand.
GAACTCCTCGACGAGGTCGATCTCAGTCAGGTGTGTCTTGACCGAGGTATCGACGTTGTACTCCAGCTCCAAGTCGAGGGTATCCTCTATCTCCTTCAGCTTGAGCCCGTCGTGGTTGGGCTCAATACCAGCGTCCCACATCGCGTGGGCGATCTCGACCTGCTCTGCGACGCTGTCTGTGCTTCGCTTGCGGCTGTAGATGTATCGCTTAACGTGGGTCTTTGCCATCGTCTTGCGCGTGTCTTGCGTTTTTCGCGTTGGCGTGACCCCCGAACAGTAACCCAATAACTAAGCCGATGGGCTCGAAGTATCTCATCCGGGAAAGTTGGCCTAGCCTCGGGTGCCGGGAATTGCTCCCGGCATCTTCGGGGGCGATTGGTCGTCCGCGTGCATCCCCCGGCTCCCACACTCGACGGATGCACGCGGAGGCGTTCCAACTGTCCTTGAGTCGCATCTCTGTGATGCTCGCTCTCACACACCTCGTTGGACTTTCCTATATCAGCAAGCTTATTAAGGGCTACGGTTGAATCGGACTACTGTCCCGGTCACTACCCCGTATCAATCAACAGAAATCAGATTCATAGGTGAAATCAGACTATGGTTGATGATAGCAATAACCAAGAACACGAAGAGAGAGAAAGGGGAATTTTGACCCCTGCTGACCGCGCGTTTCTTCACGGCGAAAAAGAAGATCTAGCGGAACAATCAAAACGAGATGCGAGATACCGCATCCGAAAGCGAACTCGTGATGGACTCATCGATTTAGGGACGATCTACGAGCATTTGGATGACGATGATCGACAGCTCGTGTTTGAAGAACTTGAGGATGATGAGAGAAGCATCGTGTTTCACGGTGGTATTGCGTTACTTTTCCGAGGTCTCGTCGATATAGCTGACTCGATTAGTGAAGCTACCAGTCAATTTGAAACATTTATTGAAAGTGCGATCACGCGGTCTATTCTTCGTATTGATGACGACTATTTGGTTGATCTCGAGGTAGATATTGATCTCGACTACTACCAGCCAGACCTTGATGAATTGAAGAGAAAATATGAGTTAGGGGAAGAGTCTCCTGAAGAGTTCTATTATCTACTGAGGAAGGAAGAGATTGAACGCGATGCGGAGTTCGCCAAACGACACCTTCGTCATATGCATAACGAGGGCGAGATGACCGATGAATCGGAGGTCGGGTTCGGCATTGAGGAGGGAGATGAGGAACCGACGATGACCGTCTCGTTTGACGATTATGATGATTTTGAGCGGTTCTTGGAAGCGGTCGAGCAAGCGTGGAATGAGACTGCCAACGAGACCGAGGAGGAGTAATTGTTGTTGTTAGATAAGGCTATAATTGAAGCACCCACCTCGGAAAGACATATTTGCCTCCCGTTTGACGACTTCCTATGTGCGCTGAAACGGACTCATCTGAGTTTCTTCAGACTGTTTTGTCGGATGCATCTACATTTGATGAGATTGCAGAAGAGTTTGAAGATGAAGTAACGTGTTATAAGAGATTGCGTGATACTGCTAAAACTGAACTGGCTTCATTCGATGAATATCTAGAATTTTATCCGCAGGCGATTGAAGCAGGCCCCACTGATTTCGTTTTCTATGATCTCGAACGTAACTCTACTAGATCACTAAAGAATATGGTACTACGCACCAGTCAGGCAGGGAAGCGTTTCCCTATATGTAGTTTATCTGAACTACAGCGTCGGATTAAATCTTATCAAAACTTGGGCGTTGAGTCTGTCACTCCTCGCTCTGTTGCGTTTACTGTTCTTGAGCATATCTTTGATAAAGAAGAATCTCAGTCTTATTGCTACGATATTATGAATAGTCTCTTGAGCGAATGTTCTTCTTCGCCGTCTGAAATAATTGAAATCTTCGCTCGTGCCCGGTTTGTTGTCGCGACTGAAACTCTTGATACCGAGGTTGAGGCCTTGGAACACTATCTCCAATCTTTATCGTCCGATCTACCCGATCCACGACCTGATGATGATAGAACGGCTTCAGAACTGTTAGATGCTGCAGAGGAACGAAGCTACTCCGATCCCGAAAAGGTAGAGTTAGTTCGTTCTAGTCTCGCTCGGCAAAGTGAACTTGATGCCCTACAAGAATTTCTTTATCTTGGTGCTCGGGATGTTGTTGAGAGGGATCGACACAAATATCGGGATGATCCGTGGCGTGGCGAACTTCAGTTAGCCCTACGACAATACAATTGCATTACTAATCTGTTCGGAGAACAATTAGACGAGGAGCGTCAAGCTCGGATGGAGTCGTATCGACAGATTGTTCTTGGCGAGTTGCGTTCTGGAGCCAGATGGCAGTCAGAACGTGATCCCAACGATCTTCCCGAGGCTAATTTTTACTCGGCAGCAGGTCATTATCTGTGTGCCGCAAATAGTATCCGTCCAGTTGACTTGCACCGATATATAAAATATCTGAGTAGAGCATTCCGAAATCAGGCAACTGCAACCCATCGCAATGGGGACGGCCCTGACCGGGGATGGTTTCCGAGCCAACAACTACACGAAAATGCTGTTGAATTTATAAGGGAATTCGCCGATAGCGTCTCTGCAGACGAGAGCTTACAGGAAACCATTATAGGGGCAGTTGCATCCCACCGCTTCCGTTCTTACAGAGCGAGTGCTGTCATCGCCTTTGAACGTAGTAATCCGGCTCAGGTTCGTGAATATCTTGATCAGGCGTGGAATACTATTGATTCTGTTCCCCAGTATGTAGGGGGTGATTTGTTAGAGGATATGAAGGTGTTGGCCAATGCACTGGAATCTGAACAGGCGGGCGAATATGAGAGAGCCTTAGAATATTATTCAGAAGTAGATAATCCGAAGCTCGATTTGGACAAGCGTAGAGCTATTGTTGAAGTCAAATCTCGAGTAAGCAATAAAGAATATGATAGGGCGATAAACAAGGCTGAGTCCACATTCGAACCAAATTCACCGATTGTGACTGCAATTCAGATAGTTGCTGGTAGACCTGCCACCTCACCGAGTATCCGATCTTCGCTTGACGAGGTTAGTTGTATTGACGACGAACACAAATGGACTCTTGCTACATACGTTCATTTAATTAGCCAAAGCGAGGATATCTCCTCATTCTCAGATTCTGTGGAGGACTTGCTTTTAGAGCTATAAATCTGTGTGAGTTCTTCTGTAAGGTAGTCCTTTTCAGATTGTTCGGAAGTGGTCGTATTTCCGGAGAGTCGTCTGCAGGCTGGCGTGGCGGAGCCGGTTCCGGACGAAGTAGATGTCGAAGCGGCCGTCGTCGCTGTCGTGCTCGTGGAGGAGCCGGTAGGCGAGGCTGTGGCGGAAGACGTGGGGGTGGATGTCCTCTGGGTCGCCGCGGCCGAACTCGCCGTTCTCGTCGTACCTGAACGGCTGCACGTCGGCCTCGTGAGCGAGCCGCTTGACGACGTTCCGGACGGAGCGGGTCGTCATTCGGTTGGACTGGCGCGAGGGGAAGAGGTAGGAACTGTCCTTCCAACGGCTGTCGAGGTAAGTGTTGAGCGACCGCTGGGTGCCGAGCGTGCCGTCGACGTCCAGTTCAAGATGGTGGGAGCGGGGCCAGTCGTTGCGACCGTTCCCGGACTGCTTCTGGACATGCTTCGGGAGGTACAGCTCGCCGGCGTCGCGGAGGTACATCTCCGTGGTGAGCTGGGTCAGTTCCTCGTTGCGGAGGCCGGTGTCCGCGAGGAGCGTGATAATGGCCTCGTTCCGGGCCCGCAGGTACTTGGCGCCGGTGTCGGTGGCGGCGTCCCGCATCGCGTCGACCTGCTCGGGGGTGAGCCAGACACGGGCCTGCTCGTTTTGAGTTTCCGAATTCGTTGACTCGCTCATCTCTTTAAATGGCTCGTGGTGCTGGTTGGGCCGCATGGCCCTTTGAGTTTCCGACTTCATTAACAAAGTCGGAAACTCACTCCACCACCGCATATATCCACTATCCTCGAACTTCAAACTCAGGACAAACATTACAATCTACTCTATCGAATTTTCAGGGAAAACTATTTATCATCGGCTATTGAATTGTGAGGTGATGCCTGGGACGATCAACCTGGATGAAGACCTCTACCGAGAACTCGGTCAGTACGGAAACCGGGATGAGTCGTGGAATGATATCGTGGCGAGGGTGCTGGAACACCTCGACGAGGACGCTGCCCGGGAGGATCGGGAGAACCGTACCACCACCTTCAGTCGCGAGCGGCCAGAGCAGGGTGGCAACCCTGCGGTTCGAGCGCTGGACGATGGAACCGAGGTACGCCATCGATACAACCGGGGGGAGTACGAGGACGCCGAGGCGACCGTTCGAGGGGGACACCTCGAGTACGACGGGGAGCTGTGGAGTCCGTCGGGAGCGGCCCGCGAAGCAGATCGGGACATCCGGGGAACTGATGCGCGCGATAGTGGGTATCGTGGGCCGACATGGTGGGAGTACCAAGACGAGAGTGGGGAGTGGGTCCCGCTCAACACGGCAACCTCCGAGTAGGCCGACCGACCCGCCGTATTCTGTACATTTTACTGGTAGACTAAGACGCCAGGACAGCCACAGAGCCTGCCGCCATTTCTGGTTCGTACTGATCGAAGAGTTTTCCGCAGAGACGCGCTCTTTTTCTAAGATTTTTCTAGATCGGGAATTCTATTTCTCTATTCAGAGAAAGACTTATATGTAAATATTCTCTTAGCAGAAAGTGACGGTATGTCTCGGTAGAGAAGAACTGATACACAAATCAGAATGGAGGGAACACGAATGACATACTACCCCAACCGAAACGACGACATCGAAAAGAAACGTGAATTGGCCGAGGCGTTCCTCGAGAACCCGACTCGTGACGCATTCGCAGAGCTAGTCGCCCACGACGGCTTCTGGGCGACCGAGCCTCGCCGAAGCATCGACTACTACGTCGACGATATCGTGTTCGACGACCAGACGCCCAAGGAGGTTGCCACCACAGTCGAGCAAGCACTCGAGAATACGGACTTGCTCGAGGATGTGCTGGAACTCGATGGCTTCGGCTGGGCTACTGCGACCGAGCTCCTCCACGTCCTCGCGCCGGACACCTACGCGATCCTCAACAAGCGTGCGGTAGCTGGGATGGAGGGCCTCGGTTACGACGCTCCCAACAGGCAGACGGCGTCCGTTGAGGAGTACTGGGACTTTGTCGATGATGTGCGGGAGGCGTACGAGAAGTACGATCTTCGGGCGGTGGTCAACGAGTCCGAGTCGGCGCCAGACGTCCCCGCGGCTGCGGCAGATCTTGAGGCAGCGGACGCCTCGTTTAACGCCCATTATGATGACGACGCCTTCGACATCGATCTTGAGGAATTACGTGAGGAACAAGCCGGTGGCAGACAGCTCGAAGTGCCCCGCGAGTTGTGGGAACGGATCGATGAGAAAGTCGCAAGCGACCCAACGTACCGGGATGTAGAGGACTTCCTCTACTCGGCTGTGCGGAATGAATTGAACTAACTGGTCAACGCCGATTACTGATGCTGACCGATCACGACAACGATTCGTTCTCTTTGCGTGCTTTCGCCGTTGTCGTCAGCACCCATTTGTTGGCAGCGTTGCGCCAGCCCATCGGCTCGTACGCACGTCCGCGGCTCACGTCGTCGCTCTCGATCACTGCCGTAACCACGTCATCGAATCGGACGATCCGCTCGATATGATCCGTGGGATCCGTGAGCGCATCCTCGAGGGGTCCCTCGACGTCTACTGCAGCTGCGGCGACTGCACGAAGCGTTGTCGGCATATCCTCGGGGTCCTCCTCGCCGCCAGCCTCCGTCTCGTCGGTCTCATCTGGATCGACGTCTTCGGGTTCTCCGCCGTCAGCGACCGACTGAGTCTCGTCGTCGCCGGCGTCTTCGGAGTCCAGCGCTTGGCTTTCTTGCTCATGTAGGTCCTCGAGGAACCGCGAGATCTCTTCGTCGAGGAGTGGCAGCATCTCTCTGTTGTTCGGGTCGAAGAACGCCTGTCCAGTCCGCTCATGTAGAATGAACCGACCGCCCCCTTGTGAGACTTCGTCGACGACGTTGATTCCTTCGAGATGGTCAAGGAGTCTGTCCACGCCGTATTCGAGCCGGTCGCCGAGGATCTCTTTGAGATCGCTCGTGGGGACCACACGGTCATTGGTCTCGAAATACTCGTTCGCGTAGAGCCAATTCGCGAGCGCGATCATGCTCTCGCAACTGTCGAGATGGCCCTTCTCGTCGCGGATATACTGTTCGAGTCGGTCAGTGTCGTCGGAATCGCTGGTACTCATTGTGTAGTGTGGTGGGTTCTCGATCACTACGGGTGGCAGTTCCTCGGCGTGAGTCCGGGTTCTGTTCGAGAAGTAGGCGTCCACGGCACTCTGAGCGGGCTCTCACCGGACGGCGTCGCATTCTCAACGGCCTACCCTAACGGAGGTTCTGTCTGAACTTAATGGTTTTCCACCTTATTCTCTGTATTACTATTGTCTTATACACAGCAGGTATATCCTGAATACCCTAAATAAGCTCGAGTAAGCGATCTTTACCCGAGATATCTGGATACAGATCTCTTAGAACAAACGTATTGTATCAAGATATTGTAACAGTCGCTCTCATATAATCAATTCATTCAGCTCTTCGTCAGTTTTCCTAGCTCCGATTCACCCCCTGGTTTCGGGGATATCCTGCGAATAAGGCGCTAAAACAGGATTTCACAATCGGAATTCTCTCCGCTAGTAGACGGGGTTATCCCGATTATGATCGAGTGTGAGACTTCTCCGCCCCAGAGAGTACAAGTTCCATGCGGTCCTATCACTCACTAATGTCGTCCTCCAGGTATCGACGCTCTACAGGACTGTGGGCCAGTTCGGACAAGACGAGGCGTCCCGGCCATCAAGAGGGAGGTCATACCGATGCTCAATGAACACATTCCCGATTGGGAGACAGTTCCCGAGGCGCTTCGCAAACGCGAGCAGTGGGTCTGCTGGCGTGCAGTTGACACTGATGACTCAGCAGACGGAATTTGGCTTACACCGATCGACCCGGCCACTGGCGAGCGCGCAACCTTTGATGATGAAATGACCTGGGGAAGTTTTGAGGATGCATACACCGCGGCAACGACTTCCGAGATGGATGTCAACGGACTCGCTTTCTACCCGACTCGTGAGGACCCATTCACTGGCGTCGTACTCGGCAGCTGTCGCGACCCAAAGACGGGCGATCTCGATGACTGGGCCCAGACGGTGATTGAGACGCTTGATTCCTACACCGAAATTGTATCTGGCGGCCAAAGCATTCGGATTATCGTTGCGGGGCAGCCACCGAGTTGGACCTCCGGGCCGATCAATATCTGTGATGCGGAGTTCCATATCCCAATCACGGGCGAGCAGTTGTCGTCGACATCGGCGACGATTACCGAGCGGACGGCGGCACTCCGGGCCGTCTACAAGGCATGGAAAGGAGCTACCGACCCAGCCGAAGCTGCAGCCACGCTGTCTGCCGTCGATATTCAGGAATTCGGTGGACTACCATCAGAGTCTGGTGTCGACGTTGATTTGAGTGATACCACCGTCATCGAACGGGCACAGTACGGGCCCGCTGGTGACGTCTTCCGGCGGTTATGGACTGGCAGTAGTGTAGGGTATGCGAGTCAAACAGAGGCTGACGTCGCGTTCTGCAGCCAGCTTGCGTATTGGACTGGTGGTGATGGCGAACAGATGGAACAGCTGGTTCGACAATCGGATCGACATCGGGCCAGGTGGGTGCGTCTTGTTTCAGAGGATACGCTGTACGACGAGCGAACTATCGAACAGGCACTCGAGCTTGTCGACGATTACCACGATCCCCAGTCAGAACCTGGTAGGCTTTGAGAGCTCTCCGGATCCCGATTCAAAAAGCCGGTAAGATTGTACGTCGCGGCCTTGAGTGACTGAGTATGAAATTCAGCGGTGAGATCCTCGTTGAGCACACACATAGCGAGGTCAAAACACATTGGCTCGAGCGAGCTGGGCCTCAATTAGTTCTTGATATCGACGACGCCGAACTATTGGATGAAGAAATCGAGAACACGATTGAACAGTACATAGCAGACACGGGGATACATTACGTGGATGAGTTCGCCAGCGGTGGTGACTGGGTGACCTGCCAATTCGGACGAGTTGAAGTTCCTATCGATAGTTGGCATTGCAAGATTACAGGTACTAACTGTCCGATCCAAGCAAAAATCGATCTAACCGACAAAGAGCGATTCCTCCATGGATGTAACATAGAAGCCTCTGAGGAGACTGTCCAAGCGAAGTATGATCGCAGCCCAGAAGAGTTCAAGGAAGACATCTGGGACACTGTTACTGACGGTGATTATGAGGGTCATCATCACCATCCAGGAACTGCGCCCTGCTCTTTCTGTGAAGACGCTAACCGACGTGACTCGTATTATCTCCCTTGGGAAATGACCAGACTAACTGACCATCTCGGTGATTACGAAGATGCTAGAACGTCTGTAGAACTTGTTCAGGAGGGTATTGCGTACAAATTGGGGAATGCTATTTGTTCAACGTGTTTCGTCTCTCTGGAAGAGTCTTACCCGTCAGTCGATTTCAGTGAGTATGGGCTTGACTTGAATATCTATGATACGGTTGAATATACGTTTGAGCCATAGATCCAACGCAGCAATTTGTGCGATCCGTCAGGGTATATTCTAGTATTTTTACCACTCCGGATTTGAACCTCCGTAAATTAGTCCCGATCTGAGAGTGGGCATTTACACAGGTGTTTCAGGACTATTCTGCAGGTTCTGGGTACTGAAACACTCTCGAACCGGTGGCTCTCACCTCTGTAAATCTCCGCGATTATTAGGGGGGTAGTGAGGGTTGGTTATTCTGCGAGAGAGGTGTCTAGGTGAGGTATGTTCGAGAGGTGAGAGGTATCAGGAGTGGGTGGTGGATGTCGATGTCGCGAGGTGGGTACGAGCGGCGTCGTCGTAGTGGCGGCCGTACCAGCCGGTGATCGTGTCGATCCGGTCGATGCCGGGACAGTGGTAGTCGGCGTCGGTGTGGCTCTGGTCGAGGTAGCGGTTGCCGACCTGGATGCTGTAGTTTTCTGGCGTATCGAACGGCGCGTTCGCGATCCGGCAGTCGACGTCGTCGGCCTCGTGGAGGCGGTTCAGCGTCTCGAAAGCAGTTTCTCTGTTCTCGAAGATCCAGAGATGCTGTCGCTCCGACTGTTCGGCGAAGGTCGCGAACTTCGATCGGGGCATCGCCCGGTCGTGGTGGTCAGTCAGCACTTCGGCTTCCCAGGTGGTACCGTCGACTGCGGTACTCCGAACATCCGGCTGGGCCTGCCCCTGTTTGCCGGGATACAGCACGACGGAGCGTCCCTGCTGGCGCCAGACCGTGGCCACGGCGGCGACGCCGGTACGGTGGAGGAGCGATTCGTCCCAATCGCCGACGAGACCAGTGTCGGCCTCGAGCTGGTGCCGTGGGAGGTCGTCGGCGTCGAACAGGCCGGCGAAGAGCGTGTCCATCGCGGTTCGGGCGGTCCGGGCCGGTGTCCACCGAACCTTGCGCCGGAGGATATACTGCTCCGTGAGCCACGGCTGTGACTCCTCGCTCTGGCCGTGGTGTCGGTCGTCGACGAGCGTCGGCGACGTGGCAGGGGCCTGCAGGTCGGTGAATACGGCTTCGTATCGTTGCTCCCACTCCGCGTCGGAACAGCCGAGGAGCGTCTGAAGGTCCGGCGGACGGTGCCACCCGATGTGATAGCGCTGGTTGTCTCGCTCCAGCACGGCGCCGTTGTACCACTGCGCGATCGTCCAGAGAATATCGAGCGTCGGCGGGGACCAGTCCTCGAGGACGTCGTCAGCTTGTGTTCGGGCTTCTGGTGGTGCGTGATCCATCGGCCATCGCCTCTACTACTCCTTTGTGCGCTGTGGTCTTCAAATTCCGTCCTACTCGTGAGGTGAGCCAGGCCTGTACACCGATCGTGACTGACATTGAGTCCTCGCCGGTTCCGCTTCTCAGATGGATCGCCGGCGACAAAGCTTCGGAAACAGTGGAGGGGGTAGATTATTAACCAACAGACTCTGTTTTCGATTCGGATTGTTGGTTAACGCCCTGTACGGGCCTACTACCGAGTTCGGACTGTGAACGAGTGTCCTCTCAGGATATCGAGAGGATGGGTTGTAGTGCTGTCTCGCTTGTACTGAACCCCCGTCGGGCAATTTTGAGTGGGTTCAACGTCCCGAATTCGCGGGAATCGGGGTTTGTTTCGATGTGATCCGGGAGCGCACGGCCATCCAGCGAGGCATTCTTGACACAGATTCATTTGTGGCACTCATCAGTACTCCCCGAATTTCCCCCGTTTACCCCGTGGTCGAGCAATTTTAACGAAATAGTGGTGAGGCGGTAGCTCGTCGAGGTATTTCCTATCGCCTCAAATCGGCCCGACGGGGTTCTTCTGCGATTTGAGCGCGTTATATCGCCTTGCATATCGCGGGTTTCGTCCAAAGAAAGGGGCGATATGCAATGTGCGAAGGCCGCCGGCTCTCTCCGGCCGAGGGGCCATCTGTGGAGTCCTGACTTCCAAGATGTATCAGTTTGAGAGAACAGTCTTGTGTACTGAGTCACCGAGGTAATTGTCGTCCCAACGACTTGCTCGGGTATCGGGATCGGGTCCTCGACAACACCATTTGTGAGTCTGTCTCGTGGGGCCCCGATGTTGATGACGGTGGCGCGCATCCCGTGGGATATGGACTGTCCTGCGTGCGGTGGCCCGGTCACGCTCGAGGTCGGGCCGGATCGACCACCGTCGACGTCACTGTCCGACGCGGTTCTCGATGCTGCTGAAGACGAGCGTCTCGACGTCGTCAGGACGTGCTGGGACTGTGGGTGGCAAGAGGAGCGCCAGCTCCGCGTTGAGGCAATCGATACGACCGCCGGCGATGCAGACGCAATCGAGCGTGCCCGTCTTCTAGAGGCGATCACCGAGGAACTCGAAGCCATCGAGGCTCTCGGAACGCTGGAGGACACGCTCGCGGAGGTTCGTCGACAGCGACGGCTGGAGCCAGCGGTGGAAGACACGAACGAGAATGCGACGGAGTAAGTATGATGACCGACGCTGAGCCCCTCTATGACGTTCGTGAGCGCACCGGGAACCCCGAGCATCCATCGGTTGATGACGTCGTCGACCTCGTCCTCGAGCGAGCAGAGCACCCACGAGCGGACCACCAAGACGCCCACCTAGACGAAGTGATGGCGACTGTTGTCGACAGATATGGCTCGGAGGCTGTCCGGACTATTCTCCATCGGATTCTCGTTGAGGAGTATCCGTTTCGAACTGCGACGGCGGACCTCGACGTCGACAACGTCGACGGCGTCCGAATCGGGACGGCGGCCGGCCAATTCCTTGCAGAGCTGAACGCGCGACAGGACGATTGAAATTGATTCCTGCCGCAGCGTCCGTGGGATGCTTCTGACAGTGCCGACGGTAGCGTTGGTTGTTAGCAAATCCTGTAGTGATTCCTATAGCCCCGAATACGGCCATTCACCGCGATATCCCCTGTCTTCGTCCTACAATAGGTATGGGACATAGGGACCGAAGGCAATGAGCAGCCCACTCAGTACGTGGGGCCACTCGTTCGACAGCTTCCAATTCTCGATCAGCAGATGCAGGTACCACATACCGACCACGAGCAGGAGGCCGGTAGTCTGGACAACGACGAACGGGAAGGGCTCCACCAACTGGGGAATGACGACGTCAATCAGGAGGCCAGCGCCGACACCGACGCCGAGAATAATCAGGAGTGCCCGTTCCTTGCTCTGGAGTGTCTGCCGACTCCGGAACGAGATGTCGCTCGTACTGTAGGCGAAGTGTGTAATCATCCCGGCGGCAATCCCCTTCAGTGCCATCACCAGCAACTGTCGGAGCTGCGTGAATCCGTCAAGTGATGCCAGGAGTTGATCCAGAGCCCGGACATCGACGAGCACAACGAGGACGACGATGGAGCCAATCCCGAGCGGCCAGACGTGTTCGGGGTCGATGTACTCACTGTCCGCAGCCCACGACATAATCGCATCATAGAGGCCAGACATTCGGGTGCCGATAGCCAGCCCGCAATTGTAAAGCATCATCGTCGAAAGCCCTCGGCCGCTCGACGCCCCGCGACCCACGCTGCGCGCCCCGTGCCTGCGGTGCTTGCGGGGTCGGGGGACAATCGAGACGGCCTCGCCCTTTCTGAGTCCGCCAGGTAGTGGCCTGCTTCCTCATCAACGATATCGGCTGTCCGGTGTGTCTCGAACGGCTCGCGCCGCTCGCCGCTGCCGCCCTCCGCGTCGCTCGCGACCGACCATTCCGGGCGGTCTGCCTGCAGTAGCGGGCGGACTGCCGGGCTAAAGTGAATGTGCCCTCGACGCCAGCGGGAAAGCGCGGGGGGTTGCGCGGCGTCGCTGCTCACCCCCCACGCTTTCTCCGCTGGTCGCTCGCTCCGAGCGGGTCGGCGCGCGGCGCTGGTTGTGTTCCTCCGTGCGGGCGCGCTCTCGCTCGCGCCCGGTAGGGCGCTCGCGAAGGCGCGAGCGAGAGCGCGCAGACGGCTCTGTCGGTCGTGACGTCGAGGAAACCGCGGTTTGGGGCCGCGGTGTCGGGCGCTGTGGTGAGCGCCTTCAGGAGACTGCAATGTCGAGTAACAACGCGAGCGAAAAGACGGTTTCGGACGGACAGCATACGACCACCGAAGAACGCGGTCACGAACCGACGGTCGAACACGAACCGTCGGGCCGGTCGGCCTGTCCCGAGTGTGAGGGCCAGGTGATCACCGAAGACGAGCAGTCATTCTGCACGGACTGCGGGCTGATCGTCGCCGACGAGTGGGTGAACCTGAGCCCGACGCTGAACGACCTGGGCCTGGTTGGAGACGCCGACCAGAGCATCGAGACAGTGGACCCGCTGCGGACGGACAAGGGCCTGCACACGAAGATCGGGCGGAACACTGACGGTCGCGGTAATCCCCTGAGCAACGAGCAGTGGGAGAAGGTCCAGCGCCTCCGGAAGTGGCACAAGCGGATGCAGTTCGGCGAGAAGCGCAAGCGGACGAAGCGGCTCAACGAGGGGCTGCGGGACGTCGAGATGATCGGCGGCAACCTGAGCTTGCCAGACCACGTCGTCAAGATGGCGGCACAGTTCCTCCGGAGCGCCTCGGAAGCGCGGCTGCCGGGCGGCCGGATGGCCTGGGAGGCACTCGCCGGCGGCGCCGTCCTCCTGGCCGCGCGGGCCTCATCGGTCAACCGGGACGAGATCGACGTCGCGGTCGCGACGCACACCAAAGCGCCCCACGAGCGGGTGTGCGCTGCGGCGCGGAAGATCCGGTGCGAGTGCGGGTTTGACGCGCCGCTCATCAGGCCCAACGCCGTGATGGAGGTCGTCGACGCCCTCGATGACGACGCCATCCCCGGGGCGCGAGCCGTGCGGACGTGGCGACTGGCCCAACACCTGATGAAACTCGGCGACCAGGTGCCGGTTGGGCCGGGAACGCCACGGTGCACCGTCGCGGCGTCAGCGCTGTACGCGGCGGATCGACTGCTCTCGCGCAAGCACCTCACCCAAGAGCAGGTCGCCGTGGCGGCGAGCACGATTGTGCCGACGTCCCGAAACCGGATCGCGCGGTACAGTCGGGAGCTCGTCGACGCCTACGAAGCCGAACACGGCACCGACGACCCGGGTGTCGGCCTTGAAGAGGAACGGGACACCCTGCGCTGAGCGGGGCACTCCCCCGTTTTTATTGGCGACCACCGCCCGTAGACGCCCCACCGCCCCACCCACCGCTCCGTGCTCGCTCCCTGCGGTCGCTGCGCGCGCAGCCACAACCTCGCTAACACCTGTGTAGAGCCTCATCAAGGGGATGGAGACAGTGTGTGGTTTGTCGCATCCAAGAGGGGCGGAGTGAGTGACGAATGAACGCTGTTCCATCGTACACGGTCGATAGAGAGACCGCAGCGACGCTTCGAGAATGGTTGTTCGAGCACGCTGTCGAGAAACACGGCGAGTCCGAGATCTCCGAGCCACTCGCCGAACTGGCAGCTGCCATCGACGGCGTGCTCTACGAGCAGGCAGAGGCCGTCGAACTCGGTGCGTGGGCACGGGCGGGTCCTCTGGGCCACCGAGACACATCACGTGTTGACGGGAGCCCAGTCGATGAATCCCGATCAGATGACGCACGCGAACCAGCTGGGCCTGATGCTCTCGATATGGGTATCAGCAAGTCAGATCGCATCTACGACACGCTTCCCGATTCGGCCTGGCAGCTCGATCACGATCAGTCCACGACGAACCGGGAGCGATCCCCGAGCGCAACGTCTCACGGCAAGACGACACCGTCAGCGAACCCCCGTACACGACGGCAACACCACCGTCCGTCAGTCCGGTATCGAACCGCGTACGAGTGTTCCGTGTGTCGGAACGTTCGTGAGTTAGAAACCTCGCTTCGAGTCTGTGCGTTCGTCGATGAGTGTCCCAGCTGCGGAGCGGTCGCTCGCTTTACTGCAGGCGGGATTCCCACGCCGCTCAGAAAGGACTGATCGCAACGCGTCAGTTACAGATCGCGCGGCTGGACCGTCTTCCGGTCGTTCGCCTCAGCTCGTCGTGCGGCGTCGTCGAGCAGTTCGGCGACTTCGTCGTCCAGCGCCTCGTAGAAGTCTGCGGAGACGTTGGTGTCGTCGAGTGCGTCCTTCACGGCTGATTTGACAATCAGGTCTGCCATACACCCCAGTTCAGCCATCGTTTACATAAGTGTAGATATTCGATTGCGTCTCTCAACTGTGAATCGTCGGTGTAGCAGGTGATTTGGTGAGGTCCGACAGTATCTTACCAAACAGTAGGAGTGTATAGTAGACATCGGGTTTGGTAAGAGTGTGTTGTCCAAATACAGCCACCGCTTGGACAATTACGTGAGACGATACCTCAGGGTGGCCGGAGATCGCGCCACCGAACATCCGTTTTTGTCCCGTCGTTCAGCTGAACACGGTACAACACGGCATCACGATCATCACCCGTGACGGCGCCGGCGTCGTCCTCTAAGATAGCGATGATCTCGCCGTGTCGCCCGTGGAGCCGGTTGTAGTCCGGATCCGTCTCATCAGGAATATCGATTCGCACACGGTCGCCCTCCTCGAACTGGTGGTTAGTCATTCTCGCTCCCGAAGGTACTCCGTTCGTTCGTGGACGTCTTCCTCGAACTCAACGAGCCACTCCTCGAATGGTGTGTCTTCCTCTTCAGTTCCGAAGAACCGTTCGATCAGTCCTCCGTCTGTGTCATCCGAGGTCGGATCAAAGGTTCGAACTGAGATGTTGCGTCCCTCCGGTTGCTCACCCGCCTTGAGGAGCGCAAATGCCCGATCGACGATGGCTGAATCGTAATCTCGCCTGAGGACTCCAAGGTTGTTCGTCCACCTCCCAAGACGGCCGTCCTCAAGCTGATCAACACGGTAGGCAAGTTGGATCGTCGTAATACAGCACAGCGTTGCCAGGCCATCTATCCCAGCATCAGCGGCACACTCTGTAATCCGCTTCCAGCCGTCATCGATTGACCCTTCGACAAACGGGTACTCCTCTTCCGAGACACGATATCGGAGGACTGTCTGGGTGAAGCTAACGTATTCTCGCCAGAAGTGCCTCAGTGGTTTCGCTTCATCTGGAAGCGTCCACTTTCGATCCTTGGTCGGCGAAATCCAATCGATGTCTTGATTTTCTACGGCAGGACCGTGCCGGTCGATGAGCACCTCGAATATCTCGGCCACCTCTCGGCCGTAATAGTCCCCAACGAGACTGTGCGTGACGTTCGCGTCCGGTCTGCGTCGTAAGAGAAGTCCCATTTGAAAATTCAGTGGGTGGTAGACTGCTCGAAACGTCGAATAGTCGACGTCGTTCGCTGTGGCTTTCGTTAGTTCGAGCAGCACCTCTTTGACTGGGCTCCGAAGCCGATTCCCCTCCCACGTCAAGGGCGCCGCATCGAACGCGTCTCCGAGTCCCTCAGCAGCGTCCTCGACGACGTCAGTAAAGCCGTGGTCGAGCCCGTCGAGAGCGACCGCCTCGACATCGTCGACTACGTCCGAAACCAGGTCGTATTGCTCGTGGGTGTATGCCTGCTCCAAGATCGGCGGGACATACTCCGTGAGGGCCTCAGTCGAAACAGCCGATGCGTACTGGGCGGCGTCTTCCTCGGTGTGCTCGCTCTCGAGGTACTCGAACGTCCGGGTGAAAACCGTTCGAAGTCCGTCGATTCCCTGCTCTGCGGTTTGGTATTCGCCCAGCTCGATGGCTCGAGCAATCGTTCGGTACAGTGGCCGAATCGGATGGACCTCGATTTCGGTGAATTCCGTTGCGGTCGCTGGAAGGTATTCGTCGGGAGCGAGTTCCCGTTCGACCAACACCGAGATGAGATCGTCGGGCGAGCTGCGCTGGATCATTAGCTGGATGAATTGGTAGAGCGCAAACGTAGAGACAGCAGCAAGCGCAAATGCGATTCCGACGACTGCGTTCAGCAGGCGGCTGTTCTGTATCGGGAGCAGATAGACGACCAGCAGGTTGAACGCGATGGCGCCGACGAAGAGCGCGAACGTCGTACGGAACAACGGCTCCTTGACGAACAGCGAGGTGAGGCGGGCCGAATATCGCGTCACAACGAGTTGTAGGGCGACGACAGTCACGGAGAACACGATTGCCAGAACGGAGGCTTCCGCCGTCGCTAAGGTCGTCAATAGCGCCCTGATATTCTCGGTCTGAACACCCGGGTTGAGGAGAGCAGTCAGCGTCGCGACCACCCCCGCCGCGGTAAGCGTGAGGAGGAGATATCGAACTGTGAGTGAATGGGCCCACGTCGAGATTCTCTCTCGCCAATTCCGATTGCTCATAAAGTCAGTCTCATACAGGCTTCCTCACCACCCCTACATAATTCTGTGATGTCTGGTTCTCGTGTCTTACCAAACATAATGCGAGAAAAATTCCGAATTATTTGGTAAGACAACCGTGTTCCGTCAGCCCGGACTGCGATATTGACCTCCGACTAATGCAGCCCTTAGCGACCAATCAACGTACGTAGGAGCGTATGCAGGATCGATTTCTGATTATCCTCAACCATCTCGTCGATCCTCGAATCCACGATCGTTTGATTGACAGCCTGGATGGAATCACTAGGTGTGTCCAGTAACACCGAATAAGCGATGACAACCTGCGCCAAGTACCAGCGAACCTCTTTGAGATACGCCTGAGTCTCATTCGGGCCAGGATAGTCGCCAGACAGCTCCTCAGAGAGACTCGCATCGTTGTGGACAATTCGGTTCCGGATGCGTCGTACTCCCTCTAAGAACGTCCGCACCTCATCAAGGTCACAGCCATCCTGGTTGCGGAGGAGAGCTGCAGCCCGGTTTGGGAGCGTTGAGCCAGGATCACCACGAATAAGCGTGGTTTCGAAGCCGAGAAAGGCATCTACGATCTGGTCTTCGGACGTCGACCGCTCGTACATTCGGTTGAACCGAGTGAGGCACCGATAGAGCGTATTCGACGTCTCATCTTCCAACGTACAGTACGGCCCGATCCGTTGCCAGTGCTCACGAAGGACGTCTTGCTCGGCTTCCGGGAGTTCAATTGAGTCACGGTGGAAGGACTTCCCGCGCTGCCCGAACTCCGGAATGATCACCCGGTCGACGTCGGCGCTGATACCGCGATACGTCTTCCAGGAATCACGGAGAAGATACCCTGGGCCAAGCCCAGCGTACTCTTTCGGGGCCCAAAGCCGGAGTGCCGTAACGACCTGTTTCGCGATCGCGGCCGCTTCGGAAAGCGCTTGATTCCCAGTCCAGCTGAGGTCGAGGCCCGTATGCTCGGAATTGTGTTTCG
>NZ_MWTH01000008.1:0-19710 GCF_059752395.1 Halorubrum sp. B53
ATCCCTCCGGCCCCATAACGGTCTTCACTCTAACGTATCACTTCTTAGTAATAGCTATTCGACTAAAAACAGGTCTGTAACCGGAGGGGTTCCGGCGTGAGCCTCGGCTACTCCGGCTCCTTCACCGCCTCGAAGTCACGGGAGTTCTGGTGTGACACCTGCGGCGCCCGGTGTACCCGGAGCATCAACGGCGACCTCGAGTACGGTCACCTCGTCGGCTGTCCCGAACGTCCCGACTCCTTCTCGAAAGGGACCTCGGACGGTCCTCGCCGGTACAAGCCCGACGACGTTGACGGGGGTGCGTCCGCGTGAGCGACGAACCCGGTCACGCGAACTCGCTCGCGGAACAGCTCCGGCTCGCGGAGGAGAACGGTAACCTCCCCGACGAACTCGCGGACAAACTCGACGAGGAGGAGAACGACCAGGAGGAGGAAAATGTCGAGTAAGCCGCGCTCCGCTCCCGGCGTCGGTCACGCCGGACCGCTCCTCTCGGCGCGGTGTACGGGGTGCGGAAAGACCTCGGAGAAGCGGACCACTGAGGTCGTCGGTGACGTCTCGAGCGGCTCGTTCCAACACGTCTGTCACTCCTGTCAGAGCGTCACCTGGTGGAACGTCCTCCGCGTCCTCGAGGAGGCCGATACCGAATGAGTCTCTTTTCTCACGAGTTTCACGAGAACAGCTCCGACGAGTTCGGTACGCCGGCGGAGTTCCACCGGCCGATCGCGGACGCGGTAGACGGATTCGATCTCGATCCTGCGAGCGGTGCCGAGTCGCAACCACTCGCGTCGACGCGCTACACCGAAGAGGACGACGGTCTCACTCAGGAGTGGTTCGGCACTGTTTGGCTAAATCCGCCTTTCAGCGAGAAAACACGGTGGGTCCGGAAGACTCGCGCGGAGATCGCCGACGGGAACGTCGACACTGCCGTCGTGTTGCTACCGGTCGACACGTCGACGAAGCTCTTTCACAACCACGTGAGTGACGCGACCGCGATCTGCTTCGTGGAAGGTCGGTTGTCGTTTGACGGCGGTGACCGGAACCCGAATTTCGGTGTGTTGCTCGCAGTGTTCGGTGACGCCAAGGAGGATCTCCTCGACGTCCTCGACCGAAAAGGGAGCGTCTTCCGCGTCGACGCGAAACACGAACGATCGGACCAGCGCGATCTCTCCACGTACGGAGGTGACTCCGCGTGAGTATCGACATGCCCTCGACGCCGGACGCCACGATCGGGACGCTCCCCGACCCGCGCCTCGAGGACCGCGTCGCTCCCGAGCCCGCCGCCCACGGCGCCGGCGTTCAGGCCGTTCTCAACGACGCGAGCCGGGATCTCTCGGTGTACTCCGCGCTCCACCAGCTGTGGTACGACGTCGTCGGCGATCGCGAGGAGGAACCCGGGATCGCCGCGGTCGTCGACTCCGACGATCTCCCGTGGCTCGAAGCGCCGACACCCGGCCGCGAGTGGGTCGTGAAGCTCACCTCGTCGCGGTGGAAGGCCGGAACCGGCACCGGAGACGACTACTCCGCGTACTACGAGTACCTCCTCACGTTCCGGGAGCGAGACGAGGACGGCGACCTCCACAAGACCGGACAAGCGTGTTCGGTTCGCGCGCTCCCGCAGTTCGCGGATCTCAACTACAAGGACGGCGAGAGTCTCACGCTACAGTACGGAGAGGGGAGTCTCGTGAAGTGCCAAACGACGTGGGCGGACTCCTCCGACGAGGTCGAGGCGCGGATGTTCGACGTCCTCGAGTTGGTCCTCGACGTCGACCGCGGTCGGCTCCTCGCCGATCGCGACGACGAGAGCCGGCGCCTCACGAAAGTGGAGGCTCACCACCGGTTCGATATCGGATGGAAGCGCCAGGTCGTCGAGACGATCGACCAGACTCGCGAGCTGATCGCCTACGGCGGTCAGTCGGAGATCGAAGCGCACCAGCTCCGCCAGCGCGAGGGATACCTGGAGGCGCTCCTCGACGCCGACCGGTGGCACCTTCTCGGGTTCCCCCGGACGTCGTACGATATCGAACTGAAGTGCTATCAGGCCGCCGGGTGGACGGAGATCCCGCGCGAGGACCCGGCTCACCACCCGAAGCTCGAGGCGTCGTTCGCCGGCGCCACCGGTGACTCCGCGCTCCCGCACGTCGACGAGTGGGACGAGGTCCTCCAAACGCTCCGAGAGGTCGTGTCGAGCCACCTCGAGTGGGCGGGCGTCGGTCGCGAGGAGTTGATCGCCGACGACTATCAGCCCGGACCCGGCTCCGCGGAGTACCGATATACGCACCCTGCCGGGCGGCGTGAGCAACTCCGGGAACGGTACGAGGCCGTCGGGACGGAGATCCACCGCGAGGCCCTCAAAGCGAACACCCAAGCCGTGTACGATATCCTCCGCGTCGTCGCGACTGAGAGCGGCGCGTCGTACGACACGCTCGAGGAGCGGACCGGACTCGCCCGCTCGACGATCCGGTACCACGTCTCCCGACTCGCAGAGATCGGCGTCTGTGAGAAGGTCTCGAATCCGGTCCTCGTCGTGTTCCCCTCGCTCGCGGTTCTCGACGAGGCGGAGGAGATCCTCCGACGGATCTATCCGGACGACCAGGTCGACGACATGATGGAACGCGCGGAGGAGCGGCGCGAACGTCGCGAGGAGCGCGACGATTCGAGCTCCGTCGACGACCAGGAGGAGAGCGACGACCAGGAGGAAGACGCCGGCGACGGAGATCGTGGTCGGCGCTCCGAGTGGGCGTACTTCGAGGACCTCTCGCTCGAGCCGCACCAGCTCGCGAACGCGCTCGACCGCGAGTACCTGGACGGTGACGAGGTCCGCGTGAGGACCGATCGCCGAGACTGGGTCGAGTAACGGCGCTCGACGCCACGGGCTCGCGTCGGTCGGTAGCTTCGCCTCTCTCTTTTTTCGTGGTCTTAACCAACACTTCGCGCCTCTCACCCTCCGATGTTGGTTAACTGGGTGCGTCGGCGCCGCCGATCGCGCGTCGATCCGGCCGCAGAGTGAGTTTTGCCCACCTACCGACTGTATTTTAAAACATAATGGTTCCTAATGGGTTGTCGCGGATCGCGCTTTTCGCAGGGTGTAGCGTCGCGAGATCGGCCGTCTGAGCGTCTGCGGTGCGTGGGTAGGTTAGCAGGGGACCCTACGGGTGTAGCCCCTAAGGGGGAGAACAATAACGGCCGGCGCCAGAACGGCGCCGGCCTACCGCCACGCAACGCTCCGCACGTGGAACCTACAGGATGGACGTAGGACGCCTTCTCCGAGGTGAGAGCGCCGTGTACGGGAGGACGGTACCCCGAGAAAGTACCTTGTCAGATAGCCTTACGACGGGCGCCGGACGTCGTCACCTAAGACTCGAGACGACGTCGAACCCGATGCTCGCCAGCTCCACGAGTCGGCCGATATCCACGACGCCGGCGAGCGCTCCGGCCCCCGTCAGCAGCATGATCATCCCGGCGAGCTTGATGTAGTCCGCGACTTTCACCGCGCGTCGCAGCCACAGGCCCGCCCACGCGATTGTTACGCCGCCGCCCGCCAGCAATCCGTAGTCCGCCAGGAGGCCGGCGATAACGTTCATCATCGGTTACCACCGAGCCTGAACGTCAGGTTCGTGTCGTTCCCCCGCTGCCGGAGCCACACGATCGCGATCGCGGCGCCCGCCAGGAGCACCAGCGGGAGCGCCTCCGAGATACCGCGGCCGATCCAATCAGCGAGGATCCGCGGCGCGAGTGCCTGCATCCCGAGGATCCCCATGACGACCGCGCCGACCGCGAACAGCGCCATGCCGGAGATCGAGTCGTCGCCGGTTCGCCTCGAGACGAGGTAGAGTCCGGCGAGTCCGCCGACGATCGCGAGGATGAGGAGGATCGGGCTCGTCGACGAGCTCGTCACTCCTCCGCCCCCACCGCCGCCGGCGTTCGTCCCACCGGTACCGAGGTCGAAGATCGCGAGCGTCTCGCCGCCCGACCCGGAGTATGTCAGCGTCACCGGCGACGAAGCCTCGCCGCGGTCGACCTCGCCGTCGGCAGTCTGCGAGTAGAGCTGATACACGTGTCCGCTCGTCGTCTCTCTCCACTCAAAGTCTATCGACTCCGCCGTCGACGACTCCCGGACGACAAACTCCGGCTCGGACCCGGACTTAGTGATACGCACGTCAGCCGCACCCGATTCAGGATTGACTCCGAGGTCGATCGTTCCGAGTCGCGTCGTCGCTCCGGCGCCGGCGTTCGGGAACTTGAGCTCCTGTGTGCCGTCGTTCTCCACGTGCGCGTACGATTGAGAGTTGCTCCACGACTCCGAGTAGGTGTAGTGGAACTCGTCGTCGTACGCCGTCGACGACACGCCGATACCAAAGTTGGAACCTATCTCCTCGAGGCGGATCTCCGTCGCGAGGCCGTCACCGAGAACCGTCGGGTCCGTCACGGTGATCGACCCGTCCGTCACCCGAACCTTTGTCGCGGTCGTCCGGACCTCCACCGTGTCCTCCGCAGCGACATTCCCGAGGTCGACGACCAGCGACGAATTGTCGAGTTCGTAGTTCGACGAGGAGACCGTCGACCAAGTCCCGCCGTTCGTTCGCGTCTCGAGTTGTCTCACGTCGACCACCGTCGACGCGAATGGGATCGTCAGCGTCGCGTCCTCCTGATCGGCCGCGAACGTTTTCGAGACGTTGTAACGCTCGGAGTACGCTTCGGAGGCGTAGTCTACCTCTTGTTCACTCGCTGCCGAGTGGCTGTAATCAAGCCCCATCTGACCGACCGGACCATCGTAGGACTCAGAGACGACCACATCAACCGTGTTAGACCCGTTCGTGAGTGATGCCGTTGACACATCAAGTTCTGTTGTTTCGTTATCTGCTAACACGCCGAAATAGTCGTACGTGTCCCCGTTGATCACCACTGACGGATCAACCGTCTCGGTTATTTCCTCGACCTCCAACGTGACGTCTACAGCGCTTCCGTCGGTCGAACCGACCGAAAAGTCGTTCACGCCCAAAGCAACCGAGATCGGTTCTGTCACGGTTTCACCCTCAGCGAGACGTCCGGAGTGTGATGCGATAGTCGTTCCGTCGAGTGCGACGCTGGGATCAATCGATTCGTCGCCGTCCTTGATTTTAGTTACAGAGCCATCCCGCGCACCGACATATAAAGAGCCGCTGTCGTCACTATCTGCGTCGTAGAGCGTGTTCTCAGCAATCCGGAAATCCCATACAATTCGTCCATTATCTCCCGGATACAGTGCATATAACCGGTTATCGGTACTGGTTGCATAGATTAAATCAGATGACTGCGGAGAAATGACTCCGGTAAGCCGCTCCTCAGAATTAACCATCCAAGAGTCGAAACTCCCATCTGATGCCGAATGTGCAGCCACACTTCCGTTCCATAACGACGAGTAGACAGTCCCATTTTCTACATTCACACCCGAGACCGTGGTGTTGTGTGATATTTTCCAGACCTCAGATTGGTCACTCTTTTTCGTTGCGGTGACTGTTTCGTCTGACCCGCCACTGTAGACGGTGGTTGAATCGGTGTCAATGCCTCGAATCCGCGACGAGTGGGCTGTCGTTTGCCAATTTTCGGTCCCATCAACGGCGTCTAATTCGTGTATAACACCGCCCTGAGTCCCTGTGTAGACGACCCCATCTTTACCATCGTATTCGACCGACTGGGGAGAAGATATCGAGATGTTCCACTCCTCACTTCCGTCGTCTGGATTTATCGCGACTACGCTATCAGTGACAGCATCAACTACGTACAGATTGTTTTCTCCGTAGTCCATACCCGTGACTTGCCCACCGGTAGATGCCGACCAAACCTCGTTGCCATCACTATCTAATGCTTTTACAGTTCCGTCGCCTAAGCCGGCGAATACAGTCTCTCCGGTTCCTGATACCTCGGTGTGCCATACTCGTTCCCCGTACAGATTTTCCCACTGTTCTTTCCCTGTCCCGGGAGTCAGCGTTCCCTTGAGTGAGACAGTGGCAGCCTCGGGCGCGGTGGTGCCGTCAACGTCGTGAGAGAACGTGTTACCGTTCGTTTGCTCTGTATAGCTCTGTGTGTGATTTATACGATTCTCGTTGCCTGTCAGCGTGACAGTCAAATTATCGGTTTGTTCACTATCCGCCAATTCATACGAGTATGCCGTACCGTTTTCCGCCGGAGAACCGGTTAACGTGATCTCCCCGTCGAAAGTGACCGTGTTACTCGAGAACCTCGGGACCTCGAAAACAGCCATGCCGTTCTCGTAGGAGATCGGCGACGTCCACTCCGAACCGTCCTCGTGGAGTCCGTACGCCGTCGTCGGCCGATCACCGAGCGTCTCCTCGAGCGTCATCGCGTCGACCGCGACCTCGCGGCCGTCGTGGTTGACGTCGTCCGAGAACACCAGCGCCGGCGAGCCGGAGACCTCGCCGATCGTCACGCCGAGGTCGCCCGCGTGTTTGCTCGCGTGGACGGACCACGCGGCCGCGTCCGTCGGCACCGACTCCGGCAGCTCGACGCCGCCGGGCGGACCGCCTCCGTTTCCGCCTCCCTGAGCGTGGTCGGGCGGACCGACGTTCTCACTCGGGACGCCGACCATTCCCGACGGCGGGCCGCTCTCCTGAGCGCCGACGATGCCCGCGAACGGAGCAACCATCGACGTTATCATCACCAATACCACCAGTACCGTGATACTTCTTTTAAACATTAGTTGCCTCCGTAATCGTGTTCGTGCGGGCGACCGCGACCGGCCGCTCTCGCCCGGGGCCCCCTGTGCGCCTATCCGATATACGCGCGCGTGAGCACGGTCGATCCGCGCGCTCCCGCCGGCACCCGGGATCGCGCGCTTTTTCGCTTCTCGTCTTTCTTTTCTGAGAGTTCACGACGATCCCCCCAGTTTCACCTTCAGCTTGTAGCTCGTCGGCGCCGGCATGTCCTTCCAGCCGAATTTTTCAAAATTCGTCTCCGTGTACATGAGCGCCTTTCCGACGGGGAGCCTCGAGGTCATGTCCGAGTGCATCGGCATGCTCTCGAAGCCGACGATCTTCGACGCCGCCGTCGGGTTCGCCGTCCGCGGCATTTGGATCCTCCACCGCAGCTTGTGCCGGATCAACTGGTGGACGTCCTTTTCCGAGTGCGCGAACGCGCCGATCGTCAGCCCGAACTTCCGAGCGTCGACCCACGTGTCCTTGAGAAGTTCGACCTTCTGATAAGTTCCGAAACTGTCTTTCTGAGCGCTCTGCGGACAGATATCACCTATCTCGTCGCACATCCACGTGGTAAAGTCGTGCGGGCCGTGTTCCACTCGAGCGAGCGCCCACGCGAACCACCAGTGGTTCGCCGGGTCCTCCGCGTCGAACAGTTCCCGGCCGCTCGGCGGCTCTTGTGTCCGCTCGTCGCTCTCCTCGTATACCTCCTGACAGCCGCGCATCCGCGGGTCGGGGTACACGACGTGGAGCTGACCGCGCTCGAGAAGCCGACGGTTGAGGTCGACCGGGTCGCGGTACCGCTCCACGCTCCGGACGATCTCCTCGAGGTCGTCGACGTCGAGCTCAATCGCCGGGTCGTTCGGATCTTTGCTCTCGAGGCGGGCCGTCACCTCGACCCTCTCCGGGAGACACAGCACCGTCCACGGAGCGAGCGGGAGCCACTCCGAGCGCGACGTCGAGCCGCGCCACACGATCTTCTCGTCGTTTACCTCGAGGAGCCGCACCGCGAGGTAGTTCGCGAGTGTCGACTTTCCGGCGCCGGGCTTCCCCCGGGCGAGAAAGTCGGTCCCGCCGTCGTTCTCCTCGAGCGGCGCGTCCCACGTGTGCTCAATACAGTTCGGGAGCACCGTCGGGTAGTCGAACCGCGACCGGTCCCACGACGGGATCCCGAACTCCTCGCGCATGCTCCGAGCGTCCGAGTGTCGCCTCGAGTCGCCCGTCGCCTGAGCCGTGTTGTGGACCGGGTCCGTGAACTCCTCGAGAACCCGCTCCTTGTCCGCGTCGGTCGCTGTACTACTCGGTTGGAAGTTAGTTGAACTCATGCGTATTGTACCGCCTCCTCTTTCGCGACGGAGTCCGCCTGCTCGCCGGTCCGCCCGGAGAGCTCCCGAACGCCGCGGTTATATGCCGGTACAAGGAACTTTGCCGCGAACAGCTCCCGACCACGCGCCTCCGCCGCCGACGTCCCCGTCAGCATCCGCATGGTCGACTCCTCGCGATAGCACCGCGAGACGAACCCGCCCGGGATCTCTCCGTGCGTCGCGAGCTCAAGGTCGGCGCCCCAGTCGAGGATCGCCGACTTGTCGTCGAACCCGTCGAGGAGATCTCCGAGCGCGCGCTCCTGGTATCGCTCGAGCTCGTCGAGCGCCGGGCGCATCGCGATCCACCGCTGCCGCGGCGCCGCGTGTTGAGAGTCCGTCCCGTCGTCGTCCAGGTACTCCGTCGCGTCGCCCCGGAGCTCACGGAACGCACGGTGGAACGCCGGGCGGATGTAGAGCGCGTACATCCGCTCTCGGAGGTCCTCCGCGACGTCGTCCTCAACCGCACGCACGCGATTGGGACCCGTCAGCAGCGCCGCCAGGAGCGTCCGCTCCTTCTCCTCACCCGGGACGCCCTTGAACTCGTCAGCGAACTTGTCGACCCACTCCGCCGGGAGCTCTCCGAGCGTCCGGACGACGAGTCGCTGTAGCCACTCGAGAATCGCTCGCCGCGAGTCGAACCCCGCGACCAGCTCGTCGCGGAGCCCTTCGACGTCGTCCGAGAGTTTCACCAACGCCGGGCGCCGCGTGAGGGTATCAGTCGTCATCCGCCACCCCCGTCCGCGCGTCGCCCTCCTGTTCCATCAGGTCCTCGAGCGTCTCCTCGCCGTCGTACCCCGAGACGACCTCCGAGGCGTCGACCGAGTGCATCTCCGCCAGAAGCGTCTCGTCGCGCTCCGTCAGCGCCTTCTCGACGTCCTTCTCGTTGTGGGCCTCCTTCTCGACGAGCTTCTTTCGAGCCGCGGAGATCGTGTCCGCGTCGTCGAGCTCGCGAGCGTGGTACAGGTTCGTTATGAACGCCTCCCGGACGTGTGCCGGCGCGACGTCCACTTCTGCGAACCCGTTCACCGGTCGGAGGGCGATCACTCCTACCACCGCCGTCGTGACCGCAGCGCCCGCGAGAGCGCCCCACGTCAACCACACGGCCGCTCCGAACACCAGCGCTAACAGCGTCGCCGCTCCGACGCGGAACCACTCCTCGCGGTTACTCGGCGCCGGCATGTCGAGTTCCCAGCGCTCCGGCTCGTACCGGAGCACCTTCGACGCCTTCGGGTGGACCCACACCTTCGCATCCGTCCGCGTCCCGTCGACGTCGATCCGCGTCGACAGTTGCCCAGCGCCTTTCAGCGGCGCCGTCCCGCCGAACACACGCGCGAGGAACGGCCGGATGCCCGACCGGACCACCGCCATGCCTTCCGGCCCCTGCCGGACGACCTTCTCCGTCGTCGACTCTACCGAGAGCGTGTCGATCGACACGTCCCCCGACGGCGACTTTCCGAGGGAGATCTCCGGTTTTACGAACTCGACTTTCTCGACGCCCGACTCGTACGTCTCGAGGATCACCAGGACCGTGAACGCCGCCAGCGCGAACGGGATCACCAGCGGGAGCGCCACGATCCAATCAGCGAGGTAGTACCATCCGAGCCCGACCGCGAACAGCGCCACGGTCGTCAGCATGATGGACCAGTACACGAGGCCCTTGTCCGGGCCCGTCCCCGCCTTTTGGATAGCCGCTCGAGACGCGAACCCGCCGACCACCGTCAGGAGCACCAGCGGACCCGCGATCCACTTCGCGACCCATCCGAGGAGATCTCCCATCGATTCGATCTCCGACGACGCCGCAGTCGCCGCCGTCCGGTGCTCGAAGGTCCAGCGGGCGCCGCTGACCGCGTTCCCGGTATCGTCCTCGAGCCACATGGTCACCTTCCGCGTCTCACCGGACTTCCGGAGCGTCACCGACTCCTGGTCGAACGAACCCGAAAACTCGAGCTCGTGCGTGTCCGTCGTGACGTTGACGAGCCGCTCCTCCGTCGTCACCGTCCCCTCGCCGTTTTGGACGTCGACCCTCTCGGAGTCCCAATAGACGACGCGGAGATTGTAGTTCTCCGTCGGTGCGTCTCGCGGGCGTTGTGCGTTGATCGTCAGCTCGCGAGACTCGACGAGCGACCCCGGCGAGAGAATCACTCCCGACTCCCACTCCGCTCCCGACGAGAACGCGAGCGGGTTCGGATCCGGATAGTCCACGTACACCGATCCGGCGTCTCCGAGCCACCGCTGACTTGGCGCCGCGCCTGATATCAGCGACCCACCGCGCCGCAGCTCGTCAGCCGTCCACTCCGAGTTGACCTCGGAGACGGACGAATTGGTCGC
Organism: Halorubrum sp. B53; assembly: GCF_059752395.1. Classification (NCBI taxonomy): domain Archaea; kingdom Methanobacteriati; phylum Methanobacteriota; class Halobacteria; order Halobacteriales; family Haloferacaceae; genus Halorubrum; species Halorubrum sp. B53. The sequence continues at coordinate 10,385 of NZ_MWTH01000008.1, forward strand.
TGCGGCTCCGTCCGCCGCGGTGATCCCGGCGCCTGAGACCGCCGCCAGCGCCGCCACGACGAGGACCGCCGCGAACACCGCTTGCGACTTACCCGCATGCGGGGGGGTGCTCTCGGACCCCGTCATGACCCGCCCTCCGTACTCTCGAGCCACGAGACGACGAACCGGGTCACCGTGACACTCACCAGGAGGACCAGCCCCACGACGAGAAGCTGGTCGATCACCGCTCCCGGAATCCACGCGACCAGCCCGGCGAGTCGCTCGAGGTAGAACAGCGCCGTCACCCACATGTCGGGCGACGCCAGCGCGAACGCGACCAGCGAGAAGATTATCTCCCCGCCGTTGAGGAGAAGGTCTCCACCAGCCGCGAGCACCGTCACTACCGAGCCGAGTACCGGAACGTCGTCTATATCCATTTTATCACCGTCAGGAGCGCGTTGATTAGCCACGTCACTACGATACCGAGGAACGCCCACGCGAGCACGACGACTAACGGAGCGGCCGGTCCGAGAAGGCTCGCGACGCCGACGATCGCCTCGTTGATCGTCAGGAGTCCGAGCTCGAAGCCGCCCGCCACCAGATCGCCCGCCGAGAAGATCGGCGAGAAGACCAGCGCCGGGATCCCTGAGACGAGACTCCACACCTCGTCGACCGTCGCCACGACGAACGACCCCGCCTCGAGCACGTATCCGACGAACGCGGTCAGTACCCGGTTTAGGATGAATCCCTGTGGGTCTCTTGCGAACGCCGCGAGTGTCGCCGTGAACGGGACCAGGACCCTCAGGTCCGATACCCACCCCGGGAGCGAGAACGACGAGCCGCCGTCCGACGAGCCGCCCGAGTCCGTCGAGCCACCCGAGTCCGTCGAGCCTCCGTCGTCCCCGCCGCCGAGGAACCCGTCGAGGATCGCCATTACAGCACCCCCATCTGCCGGAGTGCTAAGTCGACGAGCCACATCGTCCCGACCGTCACCAGTATCGCCGCCGGGTACACGAACGGACCGAGGACTCCGCCGAGTGAGACGACGAACGCCGTCGTCTCCGCCCACGCCGCGTCGAGGGCCGTCGTCGGCGTTCCGACCGCCAGCGTCACTATGTTCGCGGCCCGCTCGCCCGTCGACACGACGGCCGTCACGACTTGCGTCCCGATCCCGTCGAGGAACGACACGAAGCCGGCCCACCAGGAGATCGCGACGCCGCCGAGGAGAGTTCCCACTAACAACCGCACGTCGACGTAGGTCCCATAGACGAAACGGTCCGCGTCGACCATCTTACCGCCTCAGCCCTCGGAGGAAGTTCCACGGAGAGAGGTCGATCCGGTCCCACCCCTCCGCGAAGATATACAGCCCGAGCATGACCGAGACCATCGTGATCGGATACGCGAACAGCCCGAACGTGGCGAACAGACCCTCCGTCACCGATACCACGCCTGTTTGCACCGCCGCCTCAAGGAGCCGGACCGGTCCGCCGATCGACCCCGTCACCAGCGTCGCGAGCGCCGACGCGAACGCCTGAAACGGAGCGAGGATCGTCCCGCCGAGCGCTTCGATGAACGCCCACACGTTGAACGCGACCGTGACGAACGTCCCCGCCACGAGTCCGATCATCAGCTGCGGGAGTCCGCCCTCTTGGCGGAGGAGACGGAGCGACTCGCGGAGCCGATCCATCGGGTCCATGGAAGCCATGGTTTAGGCCCCCGTTGCCCGACGCTTTGCCCACATCACGTACCCGACGACGCCGGCGCCCGCGGTCGCGAGGATCCCCCAGATCGACGAGAAGAACCCGCCGCCGCTCGAGACGGGACCACCGCCGGCACCGCCCGACGCTGCGGTCGCCTCCGAGCGCTCGTCGCTCGACATGAGCACGTCAAAGTTGAACACGAGTAGCTCGCCCGGGTTGATCGTCGACGTCGGGGTCACCTCGTCGTCGACGTTCGCGTTCTCGTAGGACGACGACTTGTCCGTCCAGGAGAGGTCCTCGAGGTCCGACCACGAGGGCATGTCCGACTGTCGGGAGAACCGCGCCTTGAGGAACCGAGACCCGGGGAACAGCACCTCGTCAACCGCGCGGCCGCCCGAGTACGAGAGGTCGTACGCCGTCTCGAGCTCGTAGCCGATGAGCGTCTCGAGACGGTTCTCGTAGTCGTACCGGCCCGCGTCCTTCCACCGGTAGTCGGTCACCGACGCCTCGAGGTCGCCGACGTCGAGCTCGACGTCCACGGTCTTCCCCATGATGCCGTTGTCGGCGAAGACGTCCGCCAGCGAGTCGAACGACGTGATGCTGTACTCGCCCGACGGTTCGTACACCGTCTCCGTCTGAACCTCGTCGTCCGAGTCCAGGTACTCGCGAGTCCCGAACTCCCACCGGCTCTCCCGGTCGAAGTTGATCGCCGGGAGCTCGACGTCGGCGTCGCCGTCCTCGATGGTGATCTCGATGCTCGAGATATCATCGAGGCTCGTCGAGAACTCGCCCGTCTGCGCCTGATAGGTGATCCCCGTCCCGGTCGCCGTCGCGATCGTCCCGAGCGCCGTGTCGTCAGCGCTCGAGTCGATCCACGTCGCCACCGCGTTCGACGCCGAGTCGACCGCGCGGACGTACACCGCAGCGCCCGATGAAAGCCCGACGACGTTCGCGACGAGCTGGATGTACTTCCGGTCGACGCCGCTCGTGATGTCCACGTCGCTAAACGTGAACTTCGCGACGTCGCCCGATCCCTGACCGCTCGCGGCAACGTGGAGCGCGGGCTCCCCGTTCGCCGCCGTCACCGTCTCGAGCGTCGTCGTCCCGGCCGTCCCGGAGCCGTCGACGGTCCAGTGCTGTGCGTCCACCGCGTTGAGGTCTTCCTCCTCATCGTCCGCGTTCGTGAACGTCACGCCGCGGGGGAACTCGCGGTACTCGTAGGTCGCGAACCGGTCCGCCCGGAGCGTCACCGGGTTGTGGACCGTGTCCGCGTCCTCTCGAGTCGCGACGTCCGCGGAGTGCGTGACGACCTCGCCCGAGTCGTTGATGTACTCGAGGACCGAGTCCATGTCCGAGGAGTGCTCGTCGATCGTCACCGTCTCCTCAACGATCGGGCTCTGGACGTAGTCGCCCGACCAGTTCGGATCGTCGCTCTCCTGAGCCGCAGCAGTCCCGGCGCCCGCTGCCGTCGCCGCTGCCGCCCCGACGCCCGCCGCGAACGCTCGCCGCGTCATCGGAGTGTTAGCCGCCTTAGTTACCGTCTGTGCGTCCTCGTCGCTGGTTGAGTCTGTCATGTCGTCGGAAAAGTGGGCCTTTCCGCCGCCCGCGGCGTAGTTGCTGGTCTCTCGAAGCTCCTCGACGTACTCGACGAACGTCTCGCCGACCACGATCCCGTCCGGCTCCCAGGTCACGACTCCTCCCCCTCCGACCGCTCTTCGCCACCGTCGGTCGCCGGGGACGGCGCCGGTAGTTCGGGATTCTCGAGCTCGGAAAGTCCGACCGGGCGATACCGCTCGTCGACGCGATCGTCGATCGGCGGCGCGGCCGGGAGCTCGTCGAGACGGTCCCCGCAGGTCACGCAGTACCGATCGTCGAAGGCGTTGACCTTCGCTCGGCATGTCGGACAGATATCGGCGTCAGCCTCGTCTCGGACGAATAGGAATCCGAAGAAGGCCAAGATGCCGAATAGTAACACCGAGTCGGTCTCGGTGTACAGTCCGAGTCCCGCCACACCAAGAAGCGCTGCGGCGACTACTGCCGAGGTTCCGTATGGAACGTCGAGAAGGACCCGACGCACCTTCCGCCGAAGCGTGAGCTTCACGTGTCGCCTCCGTGGTTAGACCAGTCGGTCCATCGCTTCGCCTCGCCGTCGGGCTCTTTCTCCGAGCCCGTGTCGTCGTCGTTCATGCCTTTCACCGGCTCGCCGCGTGAGCCGATATAAAAGACGAGCCTGTCAGCGAGGTATAAAACGGCAGAACCGAACAGGTCTCACGCGAATCCCGCCTCCTCGAAGGCGTCGTTTACGACGTCGGGCGTCGGTGCGTTGAGGTACGGTTCGATCGCCTGGAAGGAGTCCCATCCGCCGACCTGCATGACGACGCGGGGGTTCACCTGCTTATCGACGAGGAGCCGTTGCGCGAACCGGCGCCGGAGATCGTGGCTCGAGACGTGGCGAAAGTCCTCGTCGCCGGTCGCGTCGGCCGCGCGTTCGGCCGTGCGTTTGACCACTGCCCGGATCCCGCTCTCGGAGAGGTTGACGATCGGCTCGTGGCGCCCGACGTCCTCCGACCGGACGTACCGGTGGATATCGCCCTCGACCTCCCGCGAGAGGTAGGCGTCGCGAGGCTTCCCGCCGCTGCCGGTCGTGTCCTTCCCCTCCGGGACGCGGAGCCGGAAGTGGTCGCCGTCGGGAGTCCGCTTCACGTGTTTCGGCGCGACCTGCGGGATCTCGAAGGCGCGGAGCCCGACGAACCCGCCGAGCTGTATCACGAGGTCGTCGCGGTGACTCCCCGCGGCGCGGCGGAGCTCCTCGAGGTCGTCGTCCGTGAGCCACACTTTGTGCTGGTCCGGTTTCGCCGTAGCCTCTAAGCGCATACGACCTTCCAAAAGAAGATAGCACTTAATGCGGCAGAACCGAGCCGGTCCCCGGCCCGATCGGCCCGGTTTTGTGGGTCCGTTTATCGACTTGTTATACAAGTCGCCAACACTCACACTGCGATTATTGATGTCTGGGCAGACCGGGCTGCCACGTCATTCGATAATTCAATTTTGGATCGTGCTGATGAAGAGGAACCGGTGAAAAAAGCAGGAGATTCATTTGAAATCAAGTCAGAAGCCCCGGAGATCCGTGAAACTGAGATCGATAGAGGGACAATCAGACTTCGGTAAGATTCTGTTGACTTCTGACGACTGAAATAACTGAGAGTAACGACATAAATGTGAATAGATACCGATTTATGTACAGATCTCCAGTCACTTGGGCATTCAAAAACATGTATAAAACAAGGCCAAACGCAGCAAGTCCGACAGGCGTAGAACTAACAGTTGGGTGCAGTGCACCACGAACGGAGGAAAAGAGTGACCCAAGAAACAATATCAGTCCTATAACTCCCGTAGATACGAGTAATTCTAACAACAAGTTGTGTGGGTATGCGATTTTAGATGAAACACTATTTAAAACCGAAAACGAACCTGCGCCATTACCTGCAATAATTGAGAACGCAGAGCTCCCCCACAACTCCAGAGCATTATTATACAAATCGATTCGCTCGGTTATTGAACGGCCAGGGTTGATGATTGCATTAACAATTCGATCAACTGTACGCAGTTCTAGAATTCCATTTATGATCAAATACATCACACCGACAACTGCCAACCCAAGGATGCCAGAGAGTGCCATAATATTGTTCTTCTCCCCTACTCCATCCCCTATTTGAAAATTATATTGTGGATTTAAAACCGATATCACAATAATAACAAGTGCAGTGATTCCAAATGATAGTAGGGGTCCTCGACTTCCGACTACTAGTAAACCGAGTGCACAGAGTCCCGAAATGGATAATGCAAGAATTGAATTGGAGCGTTCATTCGCAGTGATCGCTGTCGTAATGCCAAGAACTGCTCCGATCCCAGCTGGCCGCCCGATTGCGATATAGTGGGGGGCCCATGGAGGCGTACCTGAATAGACAAAAATTGTGAGGGTGAGAATTAAACACACACCACCCAGAACCCATAGGAATTGTCGCTGCCGTCGTCGTGATGATCTAACAGCGATAATCGGATAGGACAGGGCGAGTATACCGCCAGAGGCGAGCCTAAATAAGAAGGCAGAGCCGTATTCACCTCCTGGTGCCCAGAAAATTGAGATTCCGGTGTATAAGATTAAAGCAAATAGAAAACCCGCCGTATAGGCCGCCCTGCGCGTGGTGGTAAATGACTTTGGAAAAAGTAGGATAGAGGTACCAAGTAATATGATGAGGATGACACCCGAGAAGATGGTTAGATCGACTGGTAGGTAATTGAAGACTGTTGCCTGATCAAACACACCAGCAAATAGGAATATGAAGAACACAGTGTCAAGACAAAACCACCATGCATATTCCCTTCCGCCTCGTGCTAGTCGCGTCCCTTCCAAGTTGAAAAATGCCATACCTAGAATAGAATTTTAGGTAACTTCATTTGAGTGGTTTTGTATTGAATATGTGCTATCTCTTGATTTGAGATGCGATTGATACTGAGAGTCTCGACCCTGTCCGTCGGAGAGTGAAAATGGCGACATAAAACCCCAGATTTACGCGAGCTCCGGAATCGGAGGTAGGATCCCCACTAATGGCAAATCGGCCGGATACACTTTCTCGATTAAATTATCGAGCCTTTTGTGAAGCGTCGATGAGAACATGATCGAGCTCTACCACGACTAGGTCGTCAGCATGAACTAGGGCCTGAATGAGAGCAGTGACTGCGGCACGTTGTGGGTAAACGTATCTGACAGTCAGTCGTGAGATACCATGTTGGACGTGAAGGACGCCCCGAACGCCGTTCAGAATCGCGACCAAGCTCACAAAGCTCAGTGAAATCGCGATGTGTGTTCCTATTCGTCACCGATATCCTCGAGGTCGTCTGCGTCGAGATCACCTGAGAGGTAGTCGCGACCGCTGTCAGTAATCTCGTAGTACCCATCACTATCTCTTTCTAAGAGTTCCTTATCGGCAAGCTCCGGTAGGCGCCCTCGGACGGTCGAATATCCGATATCGTGACCGTGACGGTTGAGATTCCTATAGAGCGGTTTTGGAGATAGCTCAAGATTGTGGTCGTCGAGGAATTCTAAGATGACCAGATCAGTCATTGTCATCCACCCCGGAGTCGGCCGCATTTGAGGTAACTCGCAGGGGATCCGTGTTAGTTATGCACGGTCTGTTTGTGAAGTGGCTTATTTGAGCCATATATTAGCCCAGATAGGCTAATCTTTAATATCCCCGAACCCGCACGCTACGCTCACGGACTCACTCGCCCGTTGCGGACGTGGCGAGCCTGAAAAGGACGCGGGCCGCGCTGCTGACACAGCCGGCCCGTGTGGGGTTCCGTGGATACGCACGAAACCCATGTACGGAAACACTACAGGAGGGCTTCAAACCCCCGACCGAGGACGCGAATCGCGTTTCACTACCACTCCCGACGCCCTCGCCATTATCGTCCGCGCGGACCGCGCGACGCACGACGTGGCGCAAACCTCACTCGGCGAGTTTGCCGGTGAGATCGACCTGTATCCCGAGAATCATGATTAAGACTCATAGCGGCGGAACTGACGGAACCGGCAGAATCGCCCGACGAAACGACCACTTCCAGTTTCACCGTGCCCCTTTGGCCGCTCCCTTTTTAACGGGGACGGCTCGCTCCGATATGGTCGAGATCGACCTTGACGAAGAGACGGATCGGTGGCAGTGGCGGTGCCCGGCGGGGCATCGTTCGTGGGAGCCGACGAACTATCACTTCTGGTGCGCGCAGTGTGCCCGAGGGAACAACCCGAAGGCCGAGCCGGAGTTCCAAGAGCTTCGGAACGTCCGGACCGAGGAGACGGTCCCGCGCGACGAGGTCGAGCTCGTACGCGGGTCCGACTCCTACAAGAGTCTCCGGGGTGGGAAGGCGTGAGCCCCGTGGAGGTGGAGATACGGCGGAACCGACACGGCTCGGTGCTCGCGTACTCTGACCGCGACCGCGCTTCCCGGCTTCTTGCGGACCACCGCGCCGTGTTGCAGTCGCTGTATGACCTGGTCGACCGGCGACACGGGACGGACGGCGACGTGGTCGCACGGCTCCACGTTCGCGAAGAGGAGCGTCGCGTTAAGGGGCTCGACCTCGCGGACCGGTTCCGTCGCGACCTCGAGGCCGACCGCGCGATCGCGCTCGTCGAGGACGTGCGATACCATGCCGGGGAGCGAGAACTCGTGACCGACGGCGGCGTCGACCAGAAGGACGACCTCGAGCGGATCGCCGACGCCCTCGAGCTCCAGAACGCGCTTCTCTTACAGCTCATTCAGGACCGCGAGCGCGAACGCGTTCAGGAGCATCCGGATCCGGACCACTCGGGTCGATCGGACCACGCGATCGTGACCGACGTCGTCGACTCCTACGGCGACCTCTACGGCGGTTCGATCGGCTCCTGGCCGTTTGATCCGGTGACTGAACGAGTCGAGGAGATGGGGGACTCACGGTGAGCCAGGTCGGTTCCCCGCCCGCAGATCCGTCGGACCTCTCGCCGCGGCAAGCACGCGATCGGTTCCTCGACAAGCGCGGCATGGAGAACTCGGAGAAGACCATCCGGAGCTACCGAGCCCGCCTCACTCAGTGGGTCATCTGGTGTGAGGAGCGAGGCGTCGAGCGCGTCGGCGACCTCTCGGGGTGGCTGTTCGATGAGTACGAGCGTTTCCTCCGCGAGGACAACGCACCGGCGACGGTGAAGGGCAAGATGACGGCCGTCTCGCAGTTGGTTCAGTATCTCGAGACGATCGAAGCGGTCGACGACGATCTCTCCGAGAAGGTCCACGTCCCGAAGCTCACGCGGTCGCAGGAGACCAGCGATACGATGCTCGACACGGAGGACGCGAAGGAGCTTCTCGAGTTCTATCGGAACGACCCGGGTCACTTCGGGACGGCCCCGCACGCGGTCCTGGAACTGTTCTGGAACACGGGGTGCCGCCTCGGAGCGCTCCGCGGGCTCGACCTCGGAGACTACGATAGCGACGCCGGATACGTCGACTTCAACCACCGGCCGGAGTCCGGGACTCCCCTGAAAAATGACGAGGAGGGGGAGCGCGTCGTTCGTATCTCGGACGCAGTCACGGACGCGCTCGATACGTATATCGCTCGCGAGCGATCGGAGAAGCGCGACGACGGAGGTCGCGAGCCCCTATTCTCGGGACGCCAGGGACGCGTGTCGGAGTCGACGATCCGAGCGTGGGCGTATCAGGGGACGCAGCCCTGTTTGTACACGCAGTGCCCGCACGGGAGCAGCCGCGGGAACTGTAAGTTCATCCAGCGGTCCCACGCGTCGAAGTGTCCCTCCTCGAGAGCCCCGCACCACATTCGGACGGGTTCGCTCACTTGGCACTGCGACCGGGGGCTCCCGATCGAAGTGATCAGCGAGCGCGTCGACGCGGACCCGGACACGATCAAACGGTACTACGACAAGGCCGATCGGCTCCGGAAGATGGAGGAGCGGCGCGAGGAGTTCACGGCGAATCTGGATATCGACGAGGAGAGCGGCGACCACGACGACGAATCCTAATCATGAATACGACACCGAAAACCGACGTCTCGGCGTACCGACATTGCACTAATCGCGAGCTACTTTCATCCCTCCGGCCCCAT